>NZ_JBXAQZ010000009.1:0-279336 GCF_058807755.1 Pseudomonas sp. GW821-FHT12A04 | reverse complement strand
CAGCAATCGTTGGTTACATCTTTGATTTCTCGCGGAGTAACTTGTGATGCTGATAATCTGTTGACTAGCAGTCTGACTCCACAAGCACCCACACGAATTGCTTGATTCAGTTGTTAAAGAGCGGTTGGTTAAGATCTTTCGTCTCAACCGAGGCGCGCATTCTACAGCAGCCTCATTTGCTGTCAAGTGATTATTTTCAGAAGTTTTCCAAGTTTCCTTTTCAACTTCAACCACTTGCGCTTCAGATCTCTCGTCAGCGGGAGGCGAATTCTACAGCGTTACACGCTGCTGTCAACACCTCTTTTTCAACTCCCTTTCGGCTTCGATGAACTGAAGCAACCTGCTGCCGAAAACTGCGTAACTCTTTGTTTAGCAAGGAGTTTTCCGTTTCGACTGCGCCGGAAGTGGGGCGAATTATAGACATCTGGAATCTGCCGTCAAGCATTGATTTAGGTTTTCTATCGACATGTGCAAAAACACGGCTTATATATAGACGCGCCTGCAAGGAATGCGCAGTATATTGCCCAACACAAATAGAAACACCCTGATTCCTATATTTCGGACGATGCCACGTAATGAATGACCAGCCTCGCAGCCTAGCCTCTACCCTGTTCTCGGTTGGGCTGCTGCTCATAGCCATGGCATCGATCCAGTCCGGAGCCTCCCTGGCCAAAAGCATGTTCTCCGTTGTGGGCCCCCAGGGGACGACAACATTACGACTGATTTTTGCCAGTGTGATCATGATGCTGATACTGCGTCCATGGCGGGCAAAATTCACTGCAAAGTCCCTGCGCACCGTCATCGTCTACGGAATGGCGCTGGGCGGCATGAACTTCCTCTTCTATATGTCGTTGCAAACCGTCCCGCTGGGCATCGCGGTGGCGCTTGAATTCACCGGCCCACTGGCGGTGGCGATCTACGCCTCGCGTCGCGCAATCGACTTTTTGTGGATTGCCCTGGCTGCCGCAGGCTTACTGTTACTGATACCGACGGGAGAAACGACCACCGGCATCGATCTTGTAGGCGCCGGTTATGCCTTGGGCGCAGGGGTCTGCTGGGCACTGTACATTTTGTTCGGTCAAAAAGCCGGGGCCGACAATGGCGTGCAAACCGCCGCACTGGGGGTAATGATCGCTGCGCTCTTCGTAGCCCCCATCGGTATTGTCCATGCAGGCTCAGCTCTGCTGAGCCCGGCATTGATCCCTATAGCCCTTGGCGTCGCCATCCTGTCCACAGCCCTCCCCTACACCCTGGAGATGGTCGCGCTGACCCGCATGCCAGCCAGAACCTTCGGCACACTGATGAGTATCGAGCCAGCCTTCGGCGCGCTATCTGGCTTGCTGTTCCTTCATGAATACCTCTCGCTGTCACAATGGATGGCAATCATGTGCATCATTCTGGCATCCGTCGGTGCCACCATGACCATGAGCACTAGCACCAGACCAGCCGTAGCGGCGGATTGAAAGCAGATATGAAACGGCTCTGGTATTTGCCGCTCAATTAGGCCATGTTTAGCCCCGCACCCCAGTGTCATGACATGGACCATTTCAGATAGGGATATCGGTACGCGTCAAGCGAAAGTGAAAGCGGCCAAACCCGGGCACAAGATCCGGGGACGCTATAAGGACAGTAATGAAACGATTTTTGATGCTGATCGCCGTACTTGCAATTGCGGGCTGCGCAGCGACTTCGGAAACACAGATCAAGCACGGTAAGAAAGGGCTGCACATCAACTGTTCCGGACTGTCTTCGTCCTGGGACAAGTGCTACGCCAGCGCCGCCAATTCCTGCGCCCCCAAGGGATACAAGGTCATTGCCAAGTCGGGAGATTCAGTGGAAGAGCCCGGCGATTACCCGTTTGGCCTCAATCCTGCGGGTTATACCAGCCGCAGCATGATTGTCATCTGCAAATAGGCAGGGCCGTCGGGTCAGGTTCTCGGGCTTGCGATCTGACGGCCAATTTCCTCGTAGCTGGAGTTCAGCACTGTGCGCTGGATATCCGGGCTAGCCAGCATGCGCGCTACGACCAGCGCGCCAATACATTGCGACAGAATCGCCCACGCCAGGCTGTCGCTTTGCAGAATACCCGCCCAACTTTCCTGAAGCCGACAAATCCAGTGCTCTGCCTGTTGACGGACAGTCAGGTCGGAACGGGCAATTTCCGCCCCCAATGCCGGCAATGCACAACCGGTTTCCGGATTCTCGACGTGAGACATACTCAGGTACTGCTTCAAGCAGCGTTCAAGCTTGTCACGGTCCTTTCCCTCCCCCAGTCGCGCCAGGCTTTGCCCCAACTCACGCTCGACAATGCTGGCGAACAACTCGTCTTTCGACGAGAAATGGCTATAGAAGGCGCCGCCACTCAAGCCAATCGCTTTCATCAGGCCGTCCACGCCCACCGTTGAAAATCCGGACTTCTTGGCCGATACCGCACTGCTTTCCAGCAGCCTTTGCCTGGTTTCCAGCTTGTGACTGGCCGAATAACGCATTGCCTTTCTCCCTAGCTTGCTCGCCTTGACGTCTGTCGAATCATAGCATAACGTTCGTTTAGTTAACGATCGTTTACCAAAAGGGATCTACCCATGAATAACAAGAAGGTCGTTCTTATCGTCGGTGCAGGTGATGCCACGGGTGGCGCCATTGCCAAGCGTTTTGCCCGGGAAGGTTTTGTCACCTGCGTTACCCGCCGCAGTGCGGACAAGCTCCAGCCATTGGTGGATGCCATAAAGGCCGATGGTGGCGAGGCCCACGGTTTCGCCTGCGACGCCCGCAAGGAAGACGACGTGGTCGCACTGGTCGAGCAGATAGAAAGCGAGATCGGCCCTATCGAGGCATTCGTGTTCAACATCGGCGCGAACGTGCCGTGCAGCATTCTCGAAGAAACCGCCCGCAAGTATTTCAAGATCTGGGAAATGGCCTGTTTTTCCGGTTTTCTCAATGCGCGTGAAGTGGCCAAACGCATGGCCAAGCGCCAACGGGGCACGATCCTGTTCACCGGCGCCACTGCAGGCCTGCGTGGCGCAGCCGGGTTCGCCGCATTTGCCGGTGCCAAGCACGGCATTCGTGCGCTGGCGCAAAGCATGGCCCGAGAGCTCGGCCCCATGAATATTCACGTTGCCCATGTCGTCGTCGACGGCGCCATCGATACCGATTTCATCCGCGACAGCTTCCCCGAGAAATACGCGACCAAGGATCAGGACGGCATCCTTAACCCCGAACACATTGCCGAGAATTACTGGTACCTGCACAGCCAGCCCCGCGACGCCTGGACTTTCGAACTGGACCTGCGCCCCTGGAGCGAACGCTGGTAATTCCCCCCACACACAACAATAAGACGAGCGCCTTGAACATGAGCAAAACCGTGGAGTTCTACTTCGACCTCGGCAGCCCCGCCACCTATCTGGCCTACACCCAGCTACCGAAGATCTGCGCGCAAACCGACACCCGGTTGATCTACATTCCGCTCTTGTTGGGCGGAGTGTTCAAAGCCACCGGTAACGCCTCTCCGGCGACTGTCCCGGCCAAAGGCCGCTACATGTTTGAGGATCTGGACCGCTACGCCAAACGCTACGGCGTGCCTCTGAAATTCAATCCCCACTTCCCGATCAACACCTTGATGCTCATGCGCGCCGTAACAGGCATGCAGTTGCGCCACCCTGAACGCTTTGCAGCTTTCATCGATTGCCTGTTCAAGGCCATATGGGTCGAGGGGCGCAGCCTGGATGAACCGGCAACCGTCGCGGCAGTGCTCAGCGAAAACGCTTTCGATCCGCAAGAGGTGCTGGCCCTGACCGCCGATGAAGAAGTAAAAGCCCTGCTCAAGGACAACACCGAAAAAGCCGTACAGCGAGGCGTATTCGGAGCCCCAAGCATGTTTGTCGACAATCAGTTGTACTTCGGCCAGGATCGACTGGACTTCGTGCTCGAAGCCTTGAGCTGAATCTCGACCACCAACCGCCCCTTCGCCGCCCTATGGCTCAGGCGCTGGATAAAGCGCCTGAGCTGCACATAAACAAACAGCTACGCCGGAACCAATAGCAGCTCCCGATCAGATAGCCGCCGTGCGGGTATTGAGCCACTCCAGCGCGGCACCTTCGACCAACGGACTCAAGCGCTCGCGCACTTCGGCGTGGTAAGCGTTGAACCACTGCTTCTCGTCCTCGGACAACAGCGAAGTTTCCAGGCAGCGCGTGTCGATCGGGCACAGGGTCAGTGTTTCGAACTTGAGGAACTCGCCGAATTCGCTTTTGCCCGCCTCACGGTTCATCGCCAGGTTTTCAATGCGCACACCCCAACGACCCGGACGATAGGTGCCCGGTTCAATGGAGGTGATCATGCCGGGTTGCATCGCGGTTTGCGGGGCTGGCGCGGCCTGATAAGCAATGACTTGCGGACCTTCGTGGACGTTCAGGAAGTAACCGACGCCATGACCGGTGCCGTGACCGTAGTCGACACTTTCCGCCCAGATGGGCGCACGGGCGATGGAATCGAGCAGCGGCGACAGAATGCCTTTCGGGAACTGCGCGCGGGACAAGGCAATCACACCCTTGAGCACGCGGGTGCAATCGCGTTTTTGCTCATCGGTCGGTGTGCCCACAGCAACCATGCGCGTGATGTCGGTGGTGCCGCCCAGATACTGGCCGCCGGAGTCGATCAGCAGTAGGCCGTCCCCTTCGATCACCGCGTGTTCTTCTTCGGTGGCATGGTAGTGCGGCATCGCGCCATTGGCGTTGAACGCGGCAATGGTGTTGAAACTCAGAGACACATAATCCGGACGGCGTTCACGGGCCGCGGTGAGTTTTTCGTCGATGGTCAGTTCGGTGATGCGCTCGCGCCCCAGCGCCGAATCCAGCCAGGCAAAGAATTCGCACAGTGCTGCGCCGTCCTGTTCCATGGCCTGACGGATGTGTTCGGCATCGGCCAGGCTTTTTTGCGATTTGGCCAGGGTGGTCGGGTTCAGGCCTTCGATCAGTTTCACCCCACTGTCGAGGTTGTCCAGCAACCCTGCCGTGACCCGCGCCGGATCGACTTGCAGGCTCGCGCCGCTCGGTACGGCACGCAATGCAGTAGCGACTTCGCTGTAATCGCGCAAGGTCACCCCGTCCCGTTCGAGGATGGCGCGCAGTTCGGCGCTGACTTTGCTCAAGGCGACAAACAGCGTGGCCTGTTGCTGATTGATCAAGGCGAAAGAAACAAACACCGGGTTGAACGAAACGTCGCCGCCACGCAGGTTGAACAGCCAGGCGATATCATCCAGGGTGGCGATGAAATGCCAGTCGGCACCCCGCGCCTGCAGGGTTTCACGCAGTTTGGCGAGTTTTTCGCCACGGCTGACGGTCGCCTGTGGTGGCAAGTGCTGATAGATCGGTTCGTTCGGCAGGCCTGGGCGGTCACTCCAGACGCCGCTCAGCAGGTCGATGTCGGTGCGCAGGCGAGCGCCACGCTCTTCCAGTTTACCGCCCAGGGTCCGTGCCGAAGCCACGGCCATGACCGCGCCATCGACCGCGACAACACCACCCTCGGGGGTTTGCTCGGCCAGCCATTCCAGTGGTCCGGGTTGACCCGGTTGCAGCTTGACCAGGTCAATGCCGCTGCCGTTGAGTTCCTTGGTCGCCTGCTCCCAGTAACGGCTGTCGGCCCAGACGCCTGCAAAATCCGGGGTCACGATCAGGGTGCCGACCGAACCATGGAAACCCGACAACCACTGGCGCCCCTGCCAGTAACCCGGCAGGTATTCGGACAGGTGCGGGTCGGCCGACGGCACCAGCAAGGCGTGAATGCCCTCCCGGCTCATCAGTTCGCGGGTTTGCGCCAGGCGCTGGGGCACCGATCCATTGATCGAAAGCTGCGTATTCATCGTGTCTCCTGCTAACCACTTCATCATTATTGTTGAGTGCCGATCAATGTCGGCGCTTCGTCGCCCTATTGCCAGAATGCCGGAGCACTGGCGCAGGCTGCCTTGATCAGTTGAACCGCCTGGTCGATGTCCTGCTCGGTGGTGAAACGCCCGAGGCTCAAGCGGATGGTGCGACCGGCCGAGCGGGCATCGTGCCCCAGGGCCAGCAGTACATGGGATGGGGTATTGCTCGCGGAATTGCAGGCCGAGGTCGCGGAAAACGCGATCGAAGCCAGCAACGCCGCCGGGTTGAACTCCCCTTCGTCGAAGGTCAGGCTCAGGGTATGGGGAATGCGCCGGGTCGGGCTGCCGTTGAGACGCACGCCGGGAACGCTCTGCAATTGCTCGAGCAAGCGTTCACGCAAACGCACGATGGTGGCTTTCTCTTCATCGAACGCAGCCGCCGCCAGTGCAAAGGCCGCGCCCATGGCCGCGATCTGATGGGTCGCCAGCGTGCCGGAACGCAAACCGCCCTCATGCCCGCCGCCATGGATCTGCGCCTGCAAACGCTGTTGTGCACGCGGACCGACGTACAACGCGCCGATGCCCTTGGGGCCGTAGAGCTTGTGCGCGGAAAACGACATCAGGTCCACCGGCCACAGTGCGAGGTCGATCGCCACTTTGCCCGCGCCCTGTGCGGCGTCGACATGGAACAACGCCCCGCGATCACGCACGATCTGACCGATGGCGGGAATGTCGTTGAGGGTGCCCAGTTCGTTGTTGACCAGCATCAGCGACACCAGGAAGGTGTCTTCGCGCATGGCTTCGCTGACTGCTTGCGCCGTGATCAGGCCCTCGGCGTCCGGCACCAGGTAGGTCACCGCGACACCGGCATCCTCCAGTTGCCTGGCGGTATCGAGAATGGCCTTGTGTTCGATCTGGCTGGTGATGATATGGCCCCCGCCAATGCCGCGGGCCTGGGCCACACCCTTGAGCGCCAGGTTGTTGGATTCGGTGGCGCCGGAGGTCCAGACGATCTGCCCGGGTGTCGCGCCGACCAGTTCGGCGACCTGGCGTCGCGCCTGTTCGACTGATTGCCGGGCCTGCTGGCCGAAGACGTGGGAACTGGAAGCAGGGTTGCCGAAATTGCCGGTAAAGCCCAGACACTCGATCATCACCTTGATGACCCGCTCATCCACCGGCGTGGTGGCGGCGTAATCGAAATACAACGGACGTTTATTCATAAAAGACTCGCAGAGCGTGTTCCGGGATCAGGAAGCTCGTGACTGCAAACGGCAAAGCGCAGCCTTGTGAGCTGCGCGCGGTTTTCAGAACGTTACCAATACCTGATCGGATGCCGTTAAAGAAGAATTACTTCATTTAAAAGTGCGTAGGAACGCTCCTGAAAAGTCAGCTTAACAGGCATCGGGCAACCGGTTGAAGCAATGCGTCAGCTAAAGCTTTCGAGTATCAGCGGATACAGCGAACCCACAAGCAGCGCGGCCATGCCCCAATTGAACAGGCGCAGCCAGCGGCGATCCTTCAGAACATTGCGCAACAGCGTGCCGCAAGCGGCCCAGACACCCACGCTCGGCAGGTTGATGATCGCAAAAACGGCCGCGATCACGATCACATTCGTGAAGTATCCCTGCATCGGCGTGTAAGTGCTGATAGCGCCGATGGCCATGATCCAGGCCTTGGGATTGACCCACTGGAACGCGGCGGCACCCAGATAGCTGATCGGTTTCGCCTCGCCCTGCTGGCTCTCCGACATTGGCCCGGAATGGGCGATTTTCCACGCCAGATACAGCAAATACGCCGCCCCCACATAACGCAGCACGGTGTAGAGCAAAGGGTAGGTCTGGAACACCGCGCCAAGGCCAAAGCCGACCGCCACCACCAGTATGAAGAAGCCACAAGTGATGCCGAGCATGTGCGGAATCGTGCGGTTGAAGCCGAAGTTCACCCCGGAGGCCAGCAACATGGTGTTGTTCGGGCCGGGCGTGATCGAGGTGACGAGGGCAAACAGGGCGAAGCCCAGCAGCAGGTCGAGTGAGAGCGTCATGGGTGGCAGTCCGTCAGGGTCGGTCAGGTGTTGACCCTATCGCACACCTTCGGCGAAACCCATGGACAGTTATGCGAAACTTGGAGCAGTACAGTTTCGCCTCAGCTCGGACGACCGTGAAGCTGTACAGATCGCCCGACGTTCATTTCACCCTGGTTGTCGAAACCGAACGACTTTTGCGGCTGACCGAGCAGCTCGGCTTTTTTCGCGTGGTATTCGTCGAAGGACAATCCGCGGCGGTTCAGCGCTTCCAGCGCCAGTTCCTTGCTTTCTTCAGCCGTGTAAGGCCGAAGCTCAGGGGAAACATGGCTGGCACATCCGGCGAGTACGGAGACGGCGAGCATCAGCAAAGTGGCGATCATCGGTTTCATTTCTGGCGTCCTGGCGACTGGGTTCGAGGCAATGAACACAGGCTACCCGCGCCTCCCGGGCAGCAGAAATCAACGCTTTCAATAGTGGCTATCAAGAAATGGCGATCATTGCCCTTGTCAGCGCCAGCCCACCAGGCTGCAGTGCAATGCATTGTCGTGGCTGCGCTCCAGGCTGTGCAGGACCTGGAACGAGCCGAAGGTCACGGCCTTCGCCTGATGGGCGCGGATCAACTGCCAGAAATCCTCTTCGCCGTTTTCAAAGGACCGGAACGCAGCCTCCCCGGCTTCGCGGGTTTGCCATTGCAGATAATTGAGTACCCGCCGGCCATCATCGCTGGCCTGGATGCTGGCACTGAGAAAGCCGCGGTGCTGCCGGGCCAGATGTTCGGTCTGTGCCGACAATGCCAATACCAGCGCGGGTAGTTGATGCGGCTCGATCTGGAATTCGATCAGTTGGGTAAAGCTGCGATTCTTCTCTGAGGCTTGCATGAAATGTCCCCCACTCACATGTAAGGCGAATCTTGCGATCCGAAGGTGTGCAGGGTAAAACCTCAAGTTAACTGGAGGTCAAGAGGCATTTTTTAAATGATCACCCCGGAAAACCTGCACAAGGAACTTACCGTCGGCCAAGTCGCGGCGCGCAGCGGTGTGGCAGTCACGGCGCTGCACTTCTATGAGTCCAGGGGGCTGATCAAGAGCAACCGCAATCAAGGCAACCAGCGCCGCTATCCCAGGGAAGTGCTGCGACGGGTGGCCTTGATCAAGGTTGCCCAGCGCCTGGGAATTCCTTTGGCGGAGATCGGCGAAGCCCTCAAGTCGCTGCCCGACAACCGAGCCCCGACGGCGGCGGACTGGAAAATGCTGTCGGCGCAATGGAGCCGGGAACTGGATGAGCGCATCAACCAACTGACCCTGCTGCGCGATCGCCTCAACGGCTGTATCGGGTGTGGTTGCCTGTCGATGGAGGCTTGTCCATTGCGCAACGCAGGTGATGTGCTGGGAGAGCGCGGGCCGGGAGCGCACTGGTTGGAGCCAACTTGATGGCTCTTGAATGGCGCTGCTGCTCGTCGGGCATTCGGTGAGGCAAAAGAGGCTGGCCTATATTTATTCGGTCGTACAACGGCACAAGTACTTTCCATTCACAAAACAACAACAGGGAGTTCCATCATGAGCGTCAAACCCATTCCAGAGGGGTATCACAGCGTCACCCCCTATCTGGGCATCAACAAAGCCGCCGAAGCCATCGCCTTCTACAAAAAAGCCTTCGGCGCCATTGAAATCATGCGACTGGACATGCCCGATGGTGGTGTCGGCCACGCGGAACTGCGTATCGGCGATTGCCCGATCATGCTGGGCACACCATGCGATCAAGGACCGCTGAGCAACCCGGACAATTCGCCGTCCGTGGGTCTGCATTTGTACGTGACGGATGTCGACAAGTCCTACAAACAGGCGATCGATGCCGGCGCAACCGTTGTATCGGAGGTCAAGGATCAGTTTTACGGCGACCGTTCAGGGACCTTGAAGGATCCCTACGGGCACCTGTGGTTCCTGGCCACGCACAAGGAAGACCTGACTCAGGAACAGATCGAGCAACGGGCCAAGGAGATGTTTGCCCAGGGTTGAAATCCCTGGTGATGGAGCGGGCCTCTTCGCGAGCAGGCTCGCTCCCACAAGGGTCCCGTCTTCAGCAGCACCGCCGACATGCCATCACTTGCGCAAGCAAGCCCGCCCGCGACCTGTCGACAATGAGAAACATTTTCTTTCATTTCCCCTTTCGGGATTTCCCCTGCTCATCCGTCCTACTTAGATGCAGTCCTTTCGCGTAGGCAAAAGCCACGACCGGACCTTCTGGGCGCTCATCCCTGCGAAGCCCGCAGCCGAGCTGCCTCTCATCCAGGCAAGACCTCCAACATGTCAAAGAAGTCCCGTTCAAAAATCTGGTTCCTGGTCCATAGCTGGCTGGCATTGCCGATCTGGTTTTTCGTGCTGATCGTCTGTGTAACCGGAACCCTGGCCGTCATCAGTCAGGAGATCGTCTGGCTGGCCAACCCGCCAATGCGCGCCAGCCAGCCCTCGGACGACGCCCCGCTACTCAGTTATCAGCAGGTCATCGAGGCCATCAACAAGGCCGAACCGCAGACCGTGGTGCAGAGCATCAGCCGCCCCGACGAGTCGCATTTCGCCCTGGATGTCGAAGTCAGCTACCCCGACGGGCGCTCGGTGGTGATTTATGTCAATCCGTACAGCGGCGTGATCCAGGGTGTCGCGCCGGAGTTCAACTTCCGCGCCTTCACCCGGGCGCTGCACGGCTGGTGGCTGGTGCCGTTCACCAACGGTTACAGCTGGGGCTGGTACCTGGTGTCGTTTCTCGGCTTACCGCTACTGGCGTCGCTGGTCACCGGGCTGGTGGTCTACAAACGCTTCTGGAAAGGCTTTTTTCGGCCAACCCTGCGTATTCGCCACGGCGCGCGGATTTTCTGGGGCGACTTTCACCGCTTGAGCGGCATCTGGTCGATCTGGTTCATCGCGGTGATTTCCATCACCGGCACCTGGTTCCTGATCCAGGCATTGCTGTTCGATAACCAGATTTCCATTTCCACGGAAAAGATCATCCCGGCGATGTCCCGCGAAGCGGTGCCGCTGTCAGCCGATGGCTCGCCCCCGCCGCGTATCGACCTTGATCGCGCGATTGAAATCGCCACGCAGAAAATCTCCGGGCTGGAGGCCAGCTTTGTCAGCTTGCCGGGCAATGCCTACAGCCACCTGGATGTCGGCGGACGCGGTTGGTATCCGTTGATGTTCCAGACCGCCACGATAAACCCGTACAACGGCGAAATCGCCGCCTCGCGCCTGATCTCGGACCGTTCGACCCTGGAGTTCGTCACCGAGTCCATGCGCCCGCTGCACACCGGCGATTTCGGCGGCCTGTGGATCAAGCTGATCTGGGCGTTCTTCGGCCTGTTGCTGAGCATGATGGTGCTCAGCGGTCTGCTGATCTGGACCAAACGCACGGCACTGGCCACGGCCAATGCCTTCAAGCGCAGCAACAAAAAACAGCGTGGCACCGCGGCGCAACCGGTCACGAACAACGAACCCTCGGAGGCCCACCTGTGAGCAAAGTCACTGCGGCCTCGCAACCCTCGCGCCTGCACGTGTTCTGGCACAAATGGCGCTTTCATCTGAACGTCCTGTTACTGCTGATTCCCCTGGGTTTCATGCCCAAGTACTTCGCCGACGAGGCATTGATGCGCGGCGACAGTGGCCTTGGCGAACGGGAGGTCGGCGAAGTCCGGGTCGGTCCCTGGAGCCTGCGCCTGGCGGAATTGCGCAACGCCGCGCCCATGCTCGACGGCCCGGCCGGTTACATGAAAGGTTTCAACGCCGCGTTGTGCGAGGCCTGTATCGGCCAGGTCAAGGCCACTTACCTGCGTATCGGCAAGCCCCGCAGCCTGCGCGCCGCCGGGGTGATTTTCTTCGGCACCCCGTACCGCATGGGCGCCTCGCTGCCCGTCCCGGAAAAGACCACGGCCGACGCCGAACTGTGGATCACCATGGAAGGCTGGGACGGCGCCATGCATCAGGCATCCATTCCTTTGACCCAGGCCTCCCCCGCCACCATCGCCTGGCTGAACAAACAAGGAGGCAAACCATGATCACCCCTCTTCGCCCGCTCAACGCCGTGTTGCTGGTGCTCTGCGCCGGCTTCAGCGCCGCCGCCCTGGCCCACAATCCGATGTGCGAATGCAAGGCCATCGACGCGGAGCAGATCAAGTGCACCGGCGGTTTTTCCGACGGCAGCGGCGCTCCTGGCGTGACCCTCGATGTGATCGGCTACGACGAAACCATCCTGGTGCCGGGCAAGCTCGGGCCTGATTCGACCCTGACCTTCAAGAAGCCCGGCGCCGAGTTCTATGTGCTGTTCGATGCCGGCCCCGGTCACGTCGTGGAAATCGACCAAGCGGACATCGAGGCACCATGAGCACTCCAACGACCCAAGTCGTGCGCCCGGCCGGGGCCGGTCACGAAACCCTCTATGTTCTGCTGCTGTGCCTGACGATCCTGGCGGTGGCCGGCTCGGTGGTGCTCTGGCGCGGTGAATCCCATGAGGTGAGCAGCGTCAGCAGCCATCAACTGGATGCGCGCCGTGACCTCAGTGCATCCGAGCAAGGTATCTACGCCGATTTGCGGGTGACGCTGGACGAGATCCATTTGCTGCGCCAGGAACAGCAAGCGCTGCCGACACCCGAGTTGCTGGCCGAGGAAGGGTTTGCCCCGTTTGCCCGGGACGCCAGCTCCGTCAGCCGGGGTGGCCATGCCTGGCAAATGCTCGACGCCAAGGCCTATTTCGGCCAGAGCCAGAAGCCGACGGTCGCCGGTTCGTTTCTGCTGCGCCTGAGCGCAACCGCCGACGCTGCACCGGACATCTGGCTCAACCGCGCCAGCACGCTCACGGCACCGGCCGACCTCAGCGACGTCGCGCTCGAAAGCGCCGGCTGGCAGCAGGTCATCGCGCAATTCGATGCCGGTGTGACCCGCCAGCACCGGCACTGAACCCTCGCCTTTTTCCGAGAGAAGACCGCTTTCCCATGCCCAATTCATCTCAATGTTCTTTTTTGCGCCTGCTGCTGGTCGGCTTGCTCGCCTGCCTGCTGCCATCCCTGGCCAGCGCCGACGAAGCCAAGCGCCTGCGTATCGGCATCACCCTGCATCCCTACTACAGCTACGTGGCGAACATCGTCGGCGACAAGGCCGAGGTGGTGCCGCTGATTCCGGCCGGGTTCAACCCACATGCCTACGAGCCCCGCGCCGAAGACATCAAGCGCATCAGCGGGCTGGACGTGATTGTGCTCAACGGTGTCGGCCATGACGACTTCGCCGACCGCATGATCGCCGCCAGCGAAACCCCGAACGTGCCGGTAATCGAAGCCAACGAGAACGTACCGCTACTGGCCGCCACCGGCGTGGCCGCACGCGGTGCCGGCAAGGTGGTGAACCCGCACACCTTCCTGTCGATCAGCGCCTCGATTGCCCAGGTCAACAACATTGCCCGGGAGCTAGGCAAGTTCGATCCCGCCAATGCCAAAACCTACACCGAGAACGCCCGCGCCTACGGCAAGCGCCTGCGCAAGATGCGCGCCGACGCCCTGGCCAAACTGACCCAGGCACCGAACGCGGAACTGCGGGTGGCCACGGTACACGCGGCCTACGACTATCTGCTGCGCGAATTCGGCCTCGAAGTGACGGCCGTGGTCGAGCCGGCCCACGGTATCGAGCCAAGCCCGAGCCAGCTGAAAAAAACCATCGATCAACTGCGTGAACTGGACGTGAAGGTGATCTTCTCGGAGATGGACTTTCCTTCCACTTACGTCGACACCATCCAGCGCGAATCCGGCGTGAAGCTGTATCCGCTGTCGCATATTTCCTACGGCGAATACACCGCCGACAAGTACGAAAAGGAAATGACCGGCAACCTCGACACCGTGGTGCGGGCGATTCAGGAGTCCGGCCAATGACATCGAAAGAAACCATCCTGGCCGATGCAGAATCCCCTGTGGGAGCGGGCTTGCTCGCGAAAGCGTCGTGTCAGTCGACCACCATGTTGCCTGATACACCGCCATCGCGAGCAAGCTCGCTCCCACAGGTTTCGGGGCCGACATTGGATTTTGCAGGCGTCAGCCTGACCCTCGGGCGCACGACGATCCTCGACAACGTGACATTTCAAGTCCGCCCCGGCAGCGTGCACGCACTGGTCGGCCCCAACGGTGGAGGCAAGAGTTCGCTGATCAAGACCCTGCTCGGGCAAATGCCTCACCAGGGCCGCTTGAGCCTGCATTGGCCAGCCGAGCCGGGGACCATCGGCTATGTGCCACAGGCAATGGAGTTCGACCGGGGCTTGCCAATGACCGTCGACGATTTCATGGCCGCCATGTGCCAGCGTCGCCCGGCCTTTCTCGGCTTGAGCAAACACTACGCGACGGCGATTGGCGAGGCGCTGGAGCGGGTCGGCATGCAGGACAAACGCAAGCGCCGCATGGGCGCGCTATCCGGCGGCGAACGGCAACGGGTGTTGCTCGCCCAGGGGCTGATTCCGCCTCCGCAATTGCTGGTACTCGACGAACCGATGTCGGCCCTCGATGAGGCCGGTATCCGGGTGTTCGAACGCTTGCTCGGCGACTGGCGAGCGGCGGGCATCACCGTACTGTGGATCGAGCACGACCTGGAAGCGGTCGGGCGCCTGGCCGATCACGTCACCGGGCTCAATCGCCGGGTGCTGTTCGACGCCACGCCGCAACAGGCGCTGACACCGGAGCGTCTGTTGAACCTGTTCTCGACCCACCCACGGAGCCTTGCCTGATGAGTTACGAAGCTTTTCGCCTGATGGTCCAGGGCTGGGCGTCGTCGGGTTATCTGCCCGAGGCGCTGGCCTATGGATTCGTGGTCAACGCCCTGCTCGCCGGCCTGTTGATCGGCCCGGTACTGGGAGGCCTGGGCACGTTGGTGGTGGTCAAGCGCTTCGCGTTTTTCTCCGAGGCGGTCGGTCACGCCGCCCTGACCGGCGTGGCCATCGGCATCCTGCTCGGCGAACCCTACACCGGCCCCTACGGCAGCCTGTTCGGCTACTGCCTGCTGTTCGGCATCCTGCTCAATTACCTGCGCAACCGCACCGGTCTGGCGCCAGATACCCTGATCGGCGTGTTTCTCTCGGTGTCGCTCGCCTTGGGCGCGAGCCTGCTGCTGATTCTGGCGGGCAAGATCAACGTGCACATTCTGGAAAACGTGCTGTTCGGCTCGGTGCTGACGGTCAATGGCAATGACCTGCAGGTGCTGGCCATCGTCGGTTCGCTGGTCATGGCCCTGGCCTTGCCTTTGTACAACCGCATCATGCTCGCCAGTTTCAACCCGCAGTTGGCGGCGGTGCGCGGGGTGGCGGTGAAAACCCTGGATTATCTGTTCGTGATTCTGGTGACGCTGATCACCGTCGCCGCCGTGAAGGTCATCGGCGCGATTCTGGTGGGCGCCCTGCTGGTGATTCCGGCCGCCGCGGCACGCCTGCTCAGCCAATCGCTGAAGGGCTTTTTCTGGTGTTCGGTGCTGATCGCCACAGTCAGCACACTGTGCGGGATTCTTGCACCGATTGTCTTCGACCTGCCGATCCCGTCCGGCGCCGCGATCATCCTCGTGGCCGGTATCGCCTTCGCCCTGGCCGCCATCGCGCGCGGCGTCGTCCCCAGCCTGAAAGGGAACCTTGGATAAATGATTTTTTCACTGCGCCAACTGACCCTCGCCGTCGCCCTGTGCGGGCTGGCGACAACGACCATGGCCGCCGACAACGGCAAACCGCTGCGTGTGCTGGCCTCCTTGCCGATTACCTATGGCCTGGGTGAGGTCTTGCTCAAGGGCACCGATGTCAGCCTCGAACGCGCGACCCCGGCCAACCTGCCCGGCAGCCGCCAGACCGCCTACTTCACCGGCCGTGGCGCCCCGGCGCTGGCCAAACTGGCAAGCGACGCCGATGCGGTGATCGGCCTGCGCTCACTGTGGCCGGATGACCCGCTGTACCCGATCGCCCGGCGCAGCAATATCCGCATCGTCGAAGTCGACGCCGCTCGCCCCGTGGACGGCGCCCTGCCCGGCATAGCCGTACAGCCCGACAACAAGGTCGACGGGCTGAACAGTCAGCCGTGGTTCTCCAGCAATAACATGGGGCGCATGGCCGATGTGATGGCGGCGGACCTGGTGCGTCTGGCCCCCAAGGCCAAGCCGAAGATCGACGCCAACCTGGCATCGCTCAAGCAGCGTTTGCTCAAGCTCAGTGCCGACAGCGAAGCGCGGTTGGCCAATGTGGACAACCTCTGTGTGATGAGTCTCAGCGATCACTTCGGCTACCTGATCGGCGGTCTCAATCTGGAATTGATCGGCCAGGATGCACGCGCCGATGCCGAGTGGACACCGGAGGCGCTGAAGCAATTGGGCGCAACGCTCAAGGATAATGACGTGACGGTGGTGCTGCATCACCGGCAGCCGTCGGATGCGCTGAAAGCGGTGATTGCCGGGTCGGGGAGCCGGTTACTGGTGCTGAGTACCGATGCCGAGGATCCGGTCGCGGAACTGGAGGGGAATGTGGATTTGCTGATCAAGGGGTTGAGCGGCGTTTAAGGTCAGTACGACCGCGTTATCGTTCATCGCGAGCAAGCTCGCTCCCACAGGATTTGTGCCATGCCGCAGATCACTGTGGGAGCGAGCTTGCTCGCGATAGCGGCCTGATAGGCGACACAAGACTCCAGACCTGAAAAAGCCCGCTGACTGTCACCAGTCCAGCGGGCTTCTTTTTGCATGACGGATCAGTGCGCCACAACCGCCTGCTCGTCCATTTTCTGCCGCAGGCTCAATGGACGCATGTCGGTCCAGGTTTCTTCGATGTAGGCCAGGCATTCCTTTTTCAGCCCGCTTTTACCCACGGTGCGCCAGCCTTGTGGCACGGCTTTGTAGTCGGGCCAGATCGAGTATTGCTCTTCGTGGTTGACCACGACCTGAAAGAGGATGTCCTCGCGGTCGAATACTGACGTCATGCTGTCTCTCCATCGTTATCGGGCGAGTTGCGTTGTGCACGCAACCGTTATGTAGAAGGAACGATCCGCAGGGCGGAAAATTTAAGGATTGGCCGTGGCGGCGGCCAGGGCTCGCCCGAAAATCTCGGCCACGCGATCGATTTGCGCAGCGGTAATCACCAGTGGCGGCAGGAAGCGCACCACCGCGCCGTGACGGCCACCGAGTTCCAGGATCAAGCCACGCTTGAGGCATTCGCGCTGCACCAGGGGTGCCAGACGGGCGAAAGCCGGTGGATGGCCTTGGGCATCCAGCGCGCCCGTCGGGTCCACCAGTTCGACGCCGAGCATCAAGCCACGTCCGCGAATGTCCCCCAGTTGCGGGAAGTCCCTCTGCAGGATGCGCAGGTGCTCGGCCAGACGCTCGCCCATCGCGGCGGCATGCTCGCAGACCTTGTGTTCGACCAGATAACGCATCACCGCGCAACCGGCGGCCATGGCCATCTGGTTGCCACGGAACGTCCCGGCATGGGCGCCCGGCAGCCAGGTGTCGAGCCAGTCGCGATAGACCACCACCGCCAGCGGCAGGCTGCCACCGATGGCCTTGGACATCACCACGACATCGGGAATGATCCCGGCATGCTCGAAAGCGAACATCTTGCCGGTGCGGGCGAAGCCACTCTGGATTTCATCGACGATCAGCGCGACACCCGCCTGTTCAGTGATCCGCCGCACACCGCGCAACCAGTCCAGATCCGCCGGAATCACCCCGCCCTCGCCCTGCACCACTTCCACGATCACCGCCGCCGGCAATTGCACACCAGCCTCGGGATCATTGAGCAGGTTTTCCAGGTAACTCAGGTTGGCTTTGACCCCTTGCGCGCCGCCGAGCCCGAACGGGCAGCGGTAATCGTAGGGGTACGGCATGAACTGCACGCCGCTGCCGAGCAAGGCGCCCAAGGGCTTTTTCGGCCCCAGACTGCCCATCAGGCTCAACGCGCCCTGACTCATGCCGTGATAGCCACCCTGGAACGAGATCACGGTGCTGCGACCAGTGGCGGTACGCACCAGTTTCAGTGCCGCTTCCACGGCGTCGGTGCCGGTCGGGCCGCAAAACTGGATCTTCGCTTCAGCGGCCAGGGCAGGCGGCAGCAGCCCGAACAGATCCTGGACGAACCGGTCCTTGACCGGCGTGGTCAGGTCCAGGGTGTGCAGCGGCAGCTCATCGGCCAGCACTTGCTGGATGGCTTCGATCACCACCGGGTGGTTGTGCCCCAGGGCCAGGGTTCCGGCTCCGGCCAGGCAATCGATGAAGGTGCGGCCTTCGACATCTTCGACGTAGATGCCCTTGGCGCGCTTGAGTGCCAGGGGAATGCGTCGCGGATAGCTGCGGGCGTTGGATTCCTGCCGGCTCTGACGGGCGAGCAATGGCGATTCGTTGAATTGATAAAGCGTCTCGGCGGACGTCGCCGGCTGCTCTTCGATAAGGTTGGTAGCGACTGACATCTCTCGACCCCTCAATAAGGTTTTCCTGTTCTGGAAACGCATCAGCGCTTGAGGGATTTAGGCGGTAACCCGGAAACCTTTGCAGGAGCGAGCTCTGCTCGCGATGGACTCAAGAACAGCGCGTGCATTCAGAAAGCACGCGTTATCGTTATCGACCATCGCGAGCAAGCTCGCTGCTACAGGGGAGGTGGTGTTTTTCAGACCGGTTGCAGCGGCATCGTCAGCTCAACCCGCAAGCCGTCCGGCCGGCTATCGAAATGCAGCGTGCAACCGCAACGCTGAACGATGGCCTGCACAATCGCCAGCCCCAGACCACATCCGGTGCTCTGACCGTTGCGCCAGAAGCGCTGGGTCAGGTGTTGCAGATCTTCTTCGGCAATCCCCGGCCCATGGTCGCGCACCACAAACTGCACACGATTGCCGGTGGTTTCCAGGCTCAACTCCACCGCTTTGTCGGCGGGAGTATGGCGCAGTGCGTTGTCGAGCAAGTTGCGCAGCGCGGCAATCGACAGCACGGCGGGCATTTGTACCGGCGCGGCGGAAACCTTGCCCGGCGCCTGAAACCTGATGCGCTGGCGATCGCCGCTTGCCGCGTCCTGGATCGCCAGTTTCGCCACTTGTTCGGCGTTGCACTGCACACCGTCGTCGAATGACAGGCTGCCCTCGACGCGCGCCAACAACAGTAATTGTTCGAGGGTCCGGTGCATGCGGTCGGCGCCCTCTTCGGCCCGGGCCAGGGACTGGTCCCGGGCGCTGCCTTGCGTCATCCGCGCCACTTGCAGGTGGGTCTTGATCGCGGTCAACGGGCTGCGCAGTTCGTGGGCCGCGTCTCCGGTCAGGCGACGTTCGCGCTCGATGGTCTTGCCGATGCGCTGGAGCAACTGGTTCTGGGTTTCCAGCAAGGGTTGCAGCTCGCTGGGCAGTGGCTGGATCTGCAAGGGTTCGAGGGAGTCGGCGCTACGGCGCATCAAGGCATCGCGCATGCGGTTGAGCGGCGCCAGCCCCTGGCCGATACCCAGCCAGAGCAAACACAGGCAACCGAGCAGCGCCACGCCCACCGGCACCGAAGCGGCCAGCAGGATCGACATGTTCAACGCCTCACGCTCGATCTGCCGGTCGGCGGTGGTGATGCGCAGATCGCCCCGGGCCAATGTGAAACTGCGCCACGGCGCGCCGTCGATCATCTGATCGTGAAACCCGAGTTTCTCGGCCTCCAGGGTCTGCTGCGGATCGGTGTGACTGCGGGCAAGGATTTCGCCGCGCAACGAGCTGACCTGGCAAGCCATGCCACCCGGAATGTTCAGCTGTTCGGCACTGAAGTGGGTGCCCTCGCCCTTGCTCGGCACGGGCGGCAGTTGCTCCATCAGGCCGGCGACCATGCGTGCCGAGGCCACCAGGCGCTGGTCGAGGGAAAACATCATTTGATTGCGCAGATCGCTGAGCATCCAGGCCGCGGCCAGGGCCCAGATCAAGGCAAATGCGGCGCCGAGCGTCAGACTCAGGCGCAAACGCAAACTCATCACTTCGATTTTTCTCCGCCATCAGCCGGCCCCAGGCGATAGCCCAGGCCGCGCACGGTCTCGACAATGCCGTTGCCGAGCTTGCGCCGCAGGTGATGGATATGGACGTTAAGGGCGTTGCTTTCCAGTTCGTCGTTGAAACCGTAGACGCTGTCCTTGAGTTGCTCGGTGGACAACACACGGCCACGGTTATGCAGCAAGGCTTGCAGCAATGACTGTTCACGGCGCGACAGGTCCACCGGTTGCCCCGCGAGCGTGGTTTCGCGGCTGCTCGGGTCGTAGGTCAGGGCACCATGCTCGATCAGGTTGACGCTGCGCCCCGCCACCCGCCGCAACAGCGTGTGCAAGCGTGCAGCGAGTTCGCGCAAGTCGAACGGTTTGAGCAGATAGTCGTCGGCACCGGCTTGCAGGCCATCGACGCGATCAGTGACCGAGTCCCGGGCAGTGAGGATCAAAACCGGCAACTCCAGGCCTTGATGGCGCAACTGCTGCAGCAGCTTGAGGCCATCCTCGTCCGGCAACCCAAGGTCGAGCACCATCACGTCGAACTCCGCCACCTTGAGCATCGCCCGGGCGGCGGACGCCGTGGCGACGTGTTCCACGGTCAGGCCCTGGGCGGTCAGGCCGGCGACGATACCGCTGGCGATCAATTCATCGTCTTCGCAAACCAGTACGTGCATGGGGAGCCTCGTAGAAATAAAGCCTATTAAGCCGTTGACCGATTAAGTCGACATTATGCCGCAAGCGCCACCGCCACAAGGCCGGGGCGGTTAATCATCGGTTAATCGCCACCCGCCACTGTGCACCTCATTAGCACAGGACAAAGGCTTATCCATGCGTCGTCTGTTTTTACTTTTTACTCTCTTGATCGTGGGCCTGGCCCAGGCGGGAACCAATCCGTTCGACACCAAACCTGAATTCCTCCCGGTTGATAAAGCCTTCGCGTTTACCTCTGAACGCCTGGAATCCGGTGAAACCCAGCTCTATTGGCAGATCACCGACGGCTATTACCTGTATCAGAAACGCTTGAAGTTCGATGGATTACCTGTCGGGCAACATCCCCCGCTACCGGAAGGTGAAGCCCACAGCGACGAGTTTTTCGGTGAACAGCAAGTCTACCGTCAGGGCCTGGAACTGAAAATTCCGGCGGGTGCCAGCGGTCAGGTCAAGGTCAGTTACCAGGGCTGCGCCGATGCCGGTTTGTGTTATCCGCCACAAACCAGAGTCGTGGACCTGGGCAATACCAATGCATTGAATGCGGCCACTGAAGCGCCGGACCAGGCGCTGGCCAGCAGCCTGCAACAACGGGCGCTGGGCTGGAGCCTTGTGCTGTTCTTCGGCCTGGGCCTGTTGCTGGCCTTCACGCCTTGTTCATTGCCGATGCTGCCGATTCTGGCCGGGTTGATCGTCGGCAGTGGCGCCACGCCCAGACGCGGATTCGCCCTGGCCAGTAGTTATGTGGTCAGCATGGCGCTGGTGTATGCGGCGATGGGTGTCCTGGCCGCCTCCCTCGGGGCGAACCTGCAAGCCTGGTTGCAGAACCCATGGCTGCTGGGCAGTTTCGCGGCGATTTTCGTGTTGCTGGCGCTGCCGATGTTCGGTTTCTTCGAACTGCAACTGCCGGTGGCCGTGCGTGATCGCCTGGAAAACGTCTCGCGCAATCAACGCGGCGGCAGTCTGATCGGCGCCGGGGTGCTGGGGGCGCTGTCCGGTCTGCTGGTTGGTCCCTGCATGACCGCGCCACTGGCCGGCGCCCTGCTCTACATCGCGCAAAGCGGTAACGCGCTGCATGGCGGATTGATTCTGTTTGCCATGGGCATCGGCATCGGTGTGCCGCTGTTGCTGCTGGTGACCGTCGGCAATCGTTTCATGCCCAAGCCAGGCGCCTGGATGAACCTGGTCAAAGGCATTTTCGGCTTCCTGTTCCTCGCCACCGCATTGTTGATGCTGCGTCCGGTGCTCGACGAATCCCTGTGGGTCGGCTTGTGCGGTGCGCTGCTGTTGATCGCGGCCTACAGCGCCTGGAAACAGTCGGAAGGTTTTGGCCGTATCGCGCACCTGTTTGGCGCCAGTTCGTTACTGCTCGGTTTATGGGGTGGCCTGTTGGTGATCGGTGCAGCCGGTGGCGGCGATGATCCGTTCAAGCCATTGCAGGTCTACCGCGCCTCGAACCAGGCTGTGGCCGCCGCGCCGGTTGGCCACGATGCCTTCATCACCATCAAGGATCCGCAAGCACTGCAACGGGAACTCGACGCCGCACAGGCTCAGGGCCAGTGGGTGCTGCTGGACTACTACGCCGACTGGTGCGTGTCGTGCAAGGTCATGGAAAAACAGGTCTTCGGCAAAACCCGTGTCCTCGAAGCCTTGAGCGATGTGCGCTTGCTGCGACTGGACGTCACCGCCGACAATGCCGCCAGCCGTGAACTGCTCGGCCGTTACCAAGTGCCAGGGCCACCGAGCCTGCTATGGATTGGCGTGGACGGTGAAGAGCGGCGCAGCCAGCGCATCACCGGCGAGGTCGATGCCGATACATTCCTGCAACGCTGGACCACCACCCGAGACGCCCGTTAATGCTGACTTTCACCCTCGGCACCTTTGCCATCGCGCTCAATCACCTGCTGTTGATCAGTGCGCTGGCGCTGGCCACTTTTGTCGGCTGGCGGGTCGCCAAGCGTGGTGGTGAAAATCCTGAGTCGGTGCTGTTCAGCCTGTTTCTGATGGGCATGCTGGCAGCCCGAATCAGTTTCGTGGCGGCCTATTGGGTGCACTATCGCAACGATCCGTGGCAGGTCATTGACCTGCGCGATGGCGGTTTCCTCGCCTGGCCGGGGGTAGTGGTCGTTTTGCTCGCCACGCTGTATCGCGGCTGGCGTCGCCCGGGTCTGCGCCGTCCATTGGGCTTTGGCGTGGCCAGTGGCCTGGCGTTCTGGCTGTTGGCGACGTTCTCCCTGTCGATTTATGAACAAGGCACACGCCTGCCGGAAATCACCCTGCGCAACGCCGCCGGCGAAACCGTGCAACTGGCCGACTACAAGGGAGGCCCGTTGGTGATCAATCTCTGGGCCACCTGGTGTCCGCCATGCCGCCGGGAAATGCCGGTGCTGGAAAACGCCCAGCAACAACGGCCGGACCTGACGTTCCTGTTCGTCAATCAGTCAGAAAGCATGCAAAGCGTCGCGATCTTTCTGGAAACCCAGGGCCTGAGCCTGTCCAACGTGCTGTTCGACGGCAGTGGGCGTCTGAGCCAGGCCGTCGGTTCCATGGCATTGCCGACTACGCTGTTCTACAACCCCGAGGGTCGCCTGCTGGGCAGCCATCTGGGCGAGTTGTCGGAAGCCAGCCTGGCCCGCGCGCTGGAAAACTTCGACACCGTACCCGCCACCTCTTCAAGGAAACTGCCATGCCCCGCCTCCGCCACCTGCTGACCCTGAGCCTCGGTGCTGCCCTGCTGCACCTGCCATCGGTGCAGGCCGAAGAGTTGCCCGATGCCATCAAGAAAATCGAGGCCAAAGGCGCGAAAATCGTCGGCCAGTTCGACGCCCCCGACGGCTTGCGTGGTTATGCCGCGCAATACCAGAACCGCGGCATGGCGCTGTACCTGACCCCGGATGGCAAACACGTGTTGCTGGGCAACCTGTATGACGCCGAGGGCAATGACCTGAGCAGCGCACCTTTGCAGAAACTGGTGTACGCACCGATGGCCAAGGAAGTCTGGGCCAAGTTCGAAACCAGCAACTGGATCGGCGACGGCAAGAAGGATGCGCCGCGCGTGGTGTACCTGTTCAGTGACCCGAACTGCCCGTACTGCAACATGTTCTGGGAACAGGCCCGGCCATGGGTCAAGGCCGGCAAAGTGCAGTTGCGCCACATCATGGTGGGCATCATCCGCGAAGACAGCCCCGGAAAATCCGCCGCGCTGCTCGCCGCCAAAGACCCGGAAAAAGCCCTGCAGGATCACGAAGCCGCTGGCAAGGAGAGTTCGCTCAAGGCCTTGAAGGAAGTGCCGCCGGCGATTCAGGCAAAGTTCGCGGCCAACATGCAATTGATGGAAGAGCTGGAGTTGCAGGCGACGCCGGCGATTTTCTACATGGATGACAAGGGCAATCTGCAACAGCAGCAAGGCGCTCCGTCGCCGGATAAGTTGGCGAAGATTCTCGGGCCGAAGTGAGTTCAGCGCCCCCATCGCGAGCAAGCTCGCTCCCACAGGGAAAGGTGATCACCTGTGGGAGCGAGCTTGCTTGCGATGGCGTCGGTAGATTCGACTAATTTCTGTCGGCCAAAAATGCCAACAAGGTTTCAGTCACAAACCCAGGGTTCTCCAGATTGGAAATATGCCCCGCCTCCGGCACCAGCACCCACGGGCAGCCAATCAGCTCAGCCATTTCACGGGCTTCACCCGGTGGCCGAGGCTTGTCCTGATCGCCGCACATCACCAGTGTGGTCGCTGCGTCCAGTTCGCCCAGACGCGATAACTGGTCATCGCGCCCAAATGTAATCCGCCCCATCGGCGCGATGCTTTCACGCAGGCGATCCGCGGGTAGAGCCGCGAGGGAAGCACGAAAATCCCGGTAGAGCGCCGATTGCGGATCAATGCCCGGCCGGAAGAAAATCGGCACCACGATATCCAGCAGCGCTGGCGTGATGACACCCGCCTCTTCGATCTGCTTCAACAGTGAAAAGTAATACTGGCGAGTCGGCTCCGGTTCGGCGCCGGCGTAGGTGTCCATCAGCACCAGTCCGTTGATCCGCTGCGCTGCCGACAACGCCAGGCGCGCGCCCCACATGCCGCCGACCGACAGGCCGACCAGCGTGACCCGCTCGATGTCCAGATGGTCGAGCAGGACCAATGCCTGACGCGCCAGGTCATCCAGCGACGTCGTACCGACAGGCAACGGCCCGGATTGGCCGTGCCCCCACAGCTCCAGGGCTATCACACGATACTGTTGCGAGAGCGCGGCAATCTGCGGCGCCCACATGGCCTGGTCCCACAGGTAACTACCGGCCAGCAGTACCGCCGGGCCGGTACCTTGATCGATGTAGTGGAGGGCTTGTCCGTCTATCGTTACGAAGGGCATCGGCTGTCTCCACGAGCAAAAAGGGAGCCCGAAGACTGAGCGGCTGACGGATCGCAGTCAATCGCGAGAATGTATGCGTTTGTACAACCGCCATCGCGGGCAAGTCGGATCGCCGCACCGCCGCTCCCACAGGGATTCATGCTGATCACAAATGATGTGTTCACCACCCACTGTAGGAGCGAGCTTGCTTGCGATGGGGCCAGTACTGACGCCAGGGAATCAAAGCCCCTCCAGCTCCGCCATCAGGTCATTCAAGCGATCCACTTTCTCCTCGGTGAGCTCGCTGGCCGCCAACCCGTCGATGTACCGGGCCAGTTCTTCCACCGTGCTGCATTCGAACATCGCCCGCAGCGGCACATCCCGTTGCAGGGATTTCTGCACCCGCGAGGCGATTTGCGTGGCCAGCAGCGAATGCCCGCCCAACTCGAAGAAATTGTCGCGAACGCCCACTCTCTCGACCTTCAGTACCTCGGCCCAAATGTCTGCCAGGGTCTGCTCCAGCTCATTGCGCGGCGCCTGGTAATCCTGGCATTGCAATTGACCGATCTCCAGCGTCGGCAGGGCCTTGCGGTCCAGTTTACCGTTGGCGTTGAGCGGCAGCTTGTCCAGCCATAACCAGTGCAGCGGCACCATGTATTCCGGCAGTTCGGCGCGCAGGCGTTGCTTGATGCGCTCCAGGCGTTCAGCCGGATCGAGCGCAACATCCGCCGCGACCAGATAGCCCACCAGGTGCTTGCCGTTCGCCCCTTCCTGCACACCCACCGCCGCATCGCGGACTTGCGGTTGTTCGTGCAGGTGAGCTTCGATTTCACCGAGCTCGATGCGGTAACCGCGGATCTTCACCTGATGGTCGACCCGGCCGACATATTCCAGAACGCCGTCACTACGACGGCGGGCCAGGTCGCCGGTGCGATACAGGCGCTCACCCGGTGCGCCAAACGGGTTCGGCACAAACACCGGTGCCGTGCGCAGCGGATCGCTGACATAGCCGCGACCGACCCCGGTCCCCGCCACGCACAGTTCACCCACCGCGCCCAGCGGCACCAGTTCCAGCGCTCCGTCGAGCAGGTACAATTTGTTGTTGTCAGTCGGCGTACCAATCGGCAGGTAGCTGCCGCGAGTCGAAGCCATATCGACGCGGAAGAACGCCACGTCATCCGAGCACTCCGCCGGGCCATAGGCATTCACCAGGCCGATCTGCGGATAGCGCAGCAACCATTGATGCGCCAGTTCCGGCGGCATCGCCTCCCCCGTCGGCAACATCCAGCGCAGGCCATCGAGGCTCATGCGTTCCTGGGCGAGCATGCCCTGGATCAGCGAAGGCACGCTTTCCAGTACGGTGATGCCCTGGCTTTGCACATGGGCCAGCAAACCCTGGGGATCGTGGGCAATGGTGTTCGGCACGATGTCCACCCGGGCGCCGAACAACGGCGCGGCGAGGAACTGCCACACGGAAATGTCGAAGCTTTGCGACGCGGTTTGCGCGATCACGTCGGCGTCGCTCAGGTTCAGGTACGGCACCTTGCTCAACTGGTTGTTGAGCATGCCGCGCTGTTCGACCATCACGCCTTTGGGCAAACCGGTGGAACCAGAGGTGTAGATCACATAGGCGAGGTTGTCCGGACCACTGTAGACACCAGGATTGTCCGCCGACAGCGCAAGGGCCTGGACTTCTTCCCAGACCAGCAGCCGTGGCCGGCTGGAGCAGCCGAACTCCTCGAGCAAGGCTTGCGCCTGCTCACGACAGGCTTGCGTGCACACCAGCAATGGCGTGCGGCTCAGATCGATGATCCGGCTCAGACGCTGACCCGGCAAACCCGGATCCAGCGGCAGGTAACCCGCCCCTGCCTTGAAGCTGCCGATGATCATGCCCAGCAAATCGAGGCTGCGTTCGGCCAGCAAGGCCACCGGTTGATCGCGCCCGACACCGGCGGCGATCAATGCATGACCGAGGCGGTTGCTGCGCTGGTTCAGCTCCAGATAACTGTATTGCCGGTCCAGACAACTGGCGGCAATTCGCAGTGGATGCCGGGCGACCTGCGTTTCGAACAATGAAACGTAGCTCTGCTCCAGCGGGTAATCGTGTTCGCTCTGGTTGCAGCCATGGATGAGGAAGTCCTGCTCCTCAGTCCCCAGCAACGGCAGGTCGGCCATGTCGCCATGGAAACCTTCCACCAATGCCAGCAGCAGACGCTTGAACTCAGCGAGCATGCGCTCGACCGTGGCCTCATCGAAGTAGCGTTGGTCGTAGGACAGGTGCAAACCCAGGTCATCGCCCGGATAGCACACGGCCGTGAGCGGGAAGTTGGTATGGGTTCGGCCCGAGTCCGAGGTCGCGTTGAGGCTCTGCGCACGGTCGAGCACCGAGACTTCCACCGGGGCGTTTTCGAACACGAACAGGCTGTCGAACAGCGGCTGGCCTTTGGGCAGTTCGCTTTGCTCCTGGATGTTCACCAGTGGCAGGTATTCGTATTCACGCAGTTGCATATTGTTGTCGAGCAGACCGGTGAGCCACTGGCGCACGCTGCATCGCTGGCCGTCCTCAGGCATTTTCACCCGCAGCGCGATGCTGTTGATGAACAGGCCGACGGTGCGCTGCATCTGCGGCATGTCCACCGGACGCCCGGCCACGGTGACGCCGAACAGCACGTCGCGATCACCGCTCAAGCGCCGCAGCACCAGCGCCCACGCCGCCTGGGCAAAGGTGTTGATGGTCAACTGATGGGCCTGGGCCAGTTCGCGCAATTGCGCACCGTCACGGGCATCGAGCCTTGCATAGCGGTCGCCGACGATCATGCCACCGCTGTCGCCGGCATGTTCACGCAGCAATGGCCGGTCGCTCGGGATCGGCGTGGTCCGTTCGAACCCCTGCAGGTTGGTTTTCCACCACTGCCGTGCTTCGGCCAGGCTCTGATGCTGCAGCCAACCGATGTAGTCGCGATAACGTGGTGGTACCTCCAGCTGCGCTTCCCGGCCTTCGCCGAGGGCGCTGTAGATCTCGAAGAAATCATTCATCAGCAGCGAACGGCACCAGGCATCGATGAGGATGTGGTGGTTGCTCATCATGAACCAGTAGCGCGCCGCGCCCACACGGATCAAACGCAAGTGGAACGGCGCTTGGTTGAGCAGATCGAACCCCGCCTCGCGTTCGGTCTTGAGCAAGGTTTGCAGCTTCGGCTCTTGCTCGGCTTCGCTGATAGCGCTCCAGTCGAGGTATTCGATCGGCGTACTGCCCGGTTTGTGGATCACTTGCAGCATGTCTTCGCCAACGTTCCAGCAGAACGACGCGCGCAACGCTTCGTGGCGGGCGATCACCGCTTGCCAGGCCTGGGCGAAACGCTGCGGGTCGAGTTCGCTGTTGATGCGGTAGCGGTCCTGCATGTAGTACAGGCCGGTGCCCGGTTCCAGCAAGGTGTGCAACAGCATGCCTTCCTGCATCGGGGTCAGCGGGTAGACGTCTTCGATGACGGCGGCCGGGACCGGCAGCGCATCCAGTTGAGTCTGGCTGAGATTCGCCAGCGGGAAGTCCGACGGCGTCAGGCCACCCGCGTCGTCGCGCAGGCAATGCTCGATCAGGCTGTTCAACTCACCGAGGTAGGCATCGGCCAACTCGTCGATGGTTTGCCCATCGAAGCGTTCGGCGCTGAAAGTCCAGCGCAGTACCAGTTCACCGCCATACACCTGACCGTCGACGCTCAGCTCGTTGGGCAACGGGGCATTGGCATCGTGGGCCGCACCAATGGCTTCATCCAGTGGATGGAACAGCGCGTCTGCCCCGAAGCTCTGGTCGAACTGGCCGAGGTAGTTGAAGGTGATCGGCGCCACCGGCAACTGCGCCATGCTGTGACGGCTCAGGTCATCGGCCAGGTAACGCAGCACGCCATAGCCCAGGCCTTTGTGCGGCACGGCACGCAATTGCTCCTTGATCGCCTTGATCGACACGCCCTGCCCGGCGGCTTCTTCGATGTTCAGCGGCGTCAGGCGCAGTGGGTAGGCGCTGGTGAACCAGCCGACGGTGCGGGTCAGGTCGATCTCGTCGAACAGCGCTTCGCGGCCGTGGCCTTCCAGTTGAATCAGCGCCGATGGCTGACCGCTCCAGCGGCACAGCACGCGGGCCAATGCGGTCAGCAGCAAGTCGTTGACCTGGGTGCGATAGGCACTCGGTGCCTGTTGCAGCAACTGCCGGGTACGCTCGCTGTCGAGGCGCACGCTGACGGTTTGCGCATGTCGGTTCTGCCGCCCGCCTGCGGGGTGATCACAGGGCAAATCGGCAGTGGGCCCGGCCAGGTGCGCCTGCCACCAGCCCAGTTCTTCGCGCAGGGACTCACTGCCGGCGTAGGCTTGCAGCCGTGCGGCCCAGTCCTTGAAGGCGCTGGTTTTCGCCGGCAGTTTCACCGACTGCTGCGCGTCCAGTTGGCGGTACACGGTTTGCAGGTCGTCCAGCAATACGCGCCATGAAACACCGTCGACGACCAAGTGGTGAATCGCGATGAACAGTCGTTGCTGGCCCTCGGGACCATCGACCAGCAACACGCGTATTAGCGGTCCCTCTTCGAGGTCGAGGCTGCGCTGGGCATCGGCGAACAAGGCCGCGCATTTGTCCATCGACGAAACGCGTACCTGCCACAGCACCGGCGCCTCGGAAATCGGCTGATGCTGTGCTTGCCACTGACCGGCGACCTTGCTGAAGCGCAGACGCAAGGCGTCGTGCTGTTCGATTACCGCCAGCAGCGCTTGCTCCAGTCGATGGGGCTCCAGAGGTGCGGTCGGTTGCAGCAACAACGCCTGGTTCCAGTGCTGGCGCTGCGGGATGTCGGTGTCGAAGAACCAGTGCTGGATCGGCGTCAGATGCGACTCACCCATGATCAAGCCCTGCTCGGCACTGACCTGCTCGCTGCGGCTGGCCACGGCGGCGAGGGTCTGCACGGTCTGGTGCTGGAACAGGTCGCGAGGGCTGAAGTGAATGCCCTGCTGCCGTGCCCGGCTGACCACCTGGATCGACAGGATCGAGTCACCGCCCAACTCGAAGAAGTTGTCGTTGAGGCCGACCTGTCCAACGTTCAGCACTTCGCACCAGATCTGCGCGAGGCTGACTTCAAGCTCGTTGCTCGGCGCTACGTAGTGATGGCGATTCAGCTCCGGGTCCGGCGCCGGCAGCGCGCGGCGGTCGAGCTTGCCGTTGGCGGTTAGCGGCATGCGGCCCAGCAGGATCAGGTGCGTGGGCACCATGTAGTCTGGCAGTTGCGATTTCAGATGCGCCTTGAGGGCCTCGCGCAAAACCGATTGCTGTGCTTCGTTCTGTTCGGCGACGTCAGTCACCAGATAGCCGACCAGTTGCTTGCCACTCGGTGCATCGAGCGCCAGCACAACGGCTTCACGAATCGATTCGTGCTCCAGCAGACGGGTTTCGATCTCGCCCAGTTCGATGCGAAAACCACGAATCTTCACTTGATGGTCGATGCGTCCGAGGTATTCCACCAGGCCGTCGGCGCGCTGGCGCACCAGGTCGCCGGTGCGGTAGATACGTCCGCCGTTGGCGGCAAACGGATCGGCCACAAAGCGCTCCGCGGTCATGCCCGGACGCTGGTGATAACCCTGGGCCAGACCCGCGCCACCGACGTACAACTCGCCCGTCGCGCCTTGCGGCACCAACGCCAGGTCGGCGTCGAGAATGTAGGCCACGCGGTCGCCGATGATGCTGCCGATCGGCACGCTGCCGGCGCCCTCTTCCAGCACTTCAGGGGCGAGACTGGCCAGCGGCATGACCACGGTTTCGGTCGGGCCGTAGGCGTTGAAGAACAGGCTCGGCTTGAAGGCTGCGCGAATGCGCGCCAGGTGTTCACCGGTCAGTGCTTCGCCGCCGGTAATGATCATGCGCACCGCCAGGGTTTCATTTTGCGTTGCCAGCCATTGCGCCAACTGGCTGCCATAGCTCGGCGTGAATCCGAGGACGTTGATCTGATGACGACGGATCAGGCCACAGATTTCTTCCGCGTCCCACTGCCCTTGAGCCCGCAGCACCACTTGCGCACCGCTGAGCAGCGGCACCAGCAAACGCTCGGTGGCGGCGTCGAAGTTGATCGAATAGAAGTGCAGTTCGCAATCGTCAGGGCGCATGGTGAAACGCTCGATCACCGCGCGGCAGTGCATGGCGATTTCGCCGTGGGATACCACCACGCCTTTCGGTTTGCCGGTCGAGCCCGAGGTGTAAATCAGGTAGGCCTGATGCTGCGGCAGGCTGATCAACGGCAACTCGGTGGCCGGGTAGTTGGCCAGTGCAGCGGCGTCTTCTTCAAGACACCAGCGGCCGACGGTCGCCGGCAACTCGCCCAGGGCCTTGAACATCGCCGCGTCGCTGAGCAGCAAACCGATACCGCTGTCTTTAATCATGTAATGCAAGCGGTCCAGCGGGTATTCCGGATCCAGCGGCACATAGGCGCCGCCAGCCTTGAGGATCGCCAGCAGGCCGACGACCATCTCCAGCGAGCGCTCCAGTGCCAGCCCCACACGAACCTGCGGTCCGACGCCTCGCTCGCGCAGCATCCAGGCCAGGCGATTGGCCCGGCCGTCGAGTTCGGCATAGCTCAGGGTTTGCCCGGCGAAGGTCAGGGCCGGAGCGTCCTGGCGCATCAAGGCTTGCTCGGCGAACAGGTGATGGATGCACTGGTCCAGCCGATGCTCGCCCGGCTCGACGCCGAGACTGTCGAGCAGATGTTGTTGTTCGCCACACGCCAGCAGCGGCAGTTCGCTCAAGCGCTGCTGCGGATCGGCAATCAGCGCCTCCAGCAGGTTGCGCCAATGCTCGGCCATGCGCGCAATGCGCGGCTCGTCGAACAGATCGGTGCTGTAGGTCAGGCAGCAACCCAGGCGATGGTCCAGGTCGGTGACTTCCAGGTTGAGGTCGAACTTGGTCGCGCGGGCATCGTTGGCCAGGTACTCGACCGTCATGCCGGCCAGGGTGCGGCTTTGCTGGAACTCCCAGCGCTGCACGTTGCACATCACCTGGAACAATGGGTTGTAGGCCGCGCTGCGGGGTGGTTGCAAGGCTTCCACCAGATGATCGAACGGCAGGTCCTGATGGGACTGGCCTTCGATCACCGTGTGGCGCACCTGCTCGAACAATTCGCCCACGGACATCTGCCCGTCGAGCTGGCAGCGCAGCACCTGTGTGTTGAGGAACGCGCCGATCAGCCCTTCGCTTTCCGGGCGAATGCGGTTGGCCACCGGCGCGCCGATGCGCAGATCGGTCTGGCCGCTGTAGCGGTACAGCAGCGTAGCCAGGGCGGCGGTCATGGTCATGAACAGGGTCAGGCCGTGTCGCGCATTGAAGGCGCGGACCCGTGCCGCGAGGTCGTCGCTCAGGTCAAAGCGATACAACTCACCCTGATGGCTTTGCACCGGCGGACGCGGACGGTCGGCCGGCAACTCCAGCAGCGGGTGTTCGCTGCCCAGTTGCGTTGTCCAGTAATCGAGCTGGCGCTGACGCTCGCCGGACTCCAGCCACTGACGCTGCCACACGCTGTAATCCAGGTACTGCACCGGCAACGGCGCCAGCGGTGATTCACGGTCATCGACGAACGCTTCGTACAGCGCGCTGAGCTCCCGGGCAAAAATGTCCATCGCCCAGCCTTCGGTGACGATGTGGTGCAGGGTCAGAACGAAGTAGTGTTCCTGTTCGGCGGTCTTGACCAGACAGGCGCGCAGCAAGGGTCCGGTCTCCAGATCGAACGGCTGGTGCGCTTCGTCGTCGGCCAGTTGCTGGACCTGCCACTCGCGGACCTCGGCATCCAGCGCGGTGAAATCCTTCCACGCCATGCGCACGCCGGTTTGCGCGTGTACTTGCTGGCGGGCGACGCCGTCGATGCTCGGGAACGTGGTGCGCAGGGTTTCGTGACGCAGGATCAGGACTTGCAGCGCGGCCTCGAAGCGCGCCACGTCAAGCACGCCACGCAGCCGCGCCATGCCGCCGACGTTGTAGGCCGGGCTGTCGGGCTCCATCTGCCAGAGGAACCACATGCGCTGCTGGGAATAGGACAGCGGCACCGGCTGCCCGCGGTCGACTTTTTCAATCGGCGGCTGTTTGTTGGTGCTGCCACTGGCCTGGATCAGGCGAACCTGTTCGGCAAACGCACCGAGTTCGCTGTGCTCGAACAGCGCCCGCAGCGGCAACTCGACGTCGCAGGCCTGGCGGGTGCGGGAGATGATTTGTGTGGCCAGCAGCGAGTGACCGCCGAGGGCAAAAAAATCATCGCGCAAACCGACTTGCGTCAAACCCAGCACTTCGCGCCAGATGCCGGCGATGTGTTGTTCCAGTTCTGTCACAGGCTCGACGTGCTCGCGAACCTGCCACTGCGGTTCCGGCAACGCGCGGCGGTCGAGCTTGCCGCTCGGGCCGAGGGGCATTTGGTCCAGGCGCATCAGTTGCGCCGGCACCATGTATTCCGGCAGTTCGGCGGCCAATGCGCTTTTCAGGCGCGCGGTTTGTTCGACCTCGTCCCCGGCATTGTCCGCAGCGGTGTAGTAACCGATCAACTGCGCCCCGGCCACGGTGTCGCGCACCAGCACCACGGCTTGCGCAATGCCATCCTGGGCCAGCAGCCGTGCCTGGATTTCCTCCGGCTCGACCCGGAACCCGCGCAACTTGACCTGTTGATCGAGACGGCCGAGGTATTCGATCACGCCATCCGCCGTCCAGCGTGCCCGGTCGCCGGTGCGATACAGGCGTGCACCCGGCTCGCCCAACGGATCGACCACGAATCGTTCGGCGGTCAACGCCGGGCGACCGAGGTAACCACGGGCCAAGCCAACGCCGCCGATGCACAACTCACCCGGCACACCGACCGGAACGGGATGCAGATCGCTGTCGAGCACGCGGCAGATCACATTGCCCAGCGGCCGGCCAATCGGCGAGCGTTCGCCATCGGTGCTGGAGCATTGCCAGTGGGTGACGTTGATCGCGGTTTCGGTCGGTCCGTAACGGTTGTGCAGTTGCACCGCCGGCAGCTGCGCCAGCACCCGGTTGCGCAGCTCCGCGGGCAAGGCTTCGCCCCCGGAGAACAGCCGGCGCAGGCTGGTGCATTCAGCACTGAGCGGTTCGTCGATGAACAGCGAAAGCAGCGGCGGCACGAAGTGCAACGTGGTCACGCCGTACGCTTGCACCAGCTGCGCGATGCGATGTGGATCGCGGTGTTCGCCGGGACCGGCGATCAACAGACGTGCGCCTGTGATCAGCGGCCAGAAGCACTCCCACACTGACACGTCGAAACTGATCGGCGCCTTTTGCATCAGCACGTCGGTTTCGTTCAGGCGATAAGTGTCCTGCATCCATTGCAGGCGCTCGGCCAGCGCCGCGTGGGTGTTGCCGACGCCTTTGGGCTGGCCGGTGGAACCGGAGGTGTAAATCACATAGGCAAGATTGTCGCCGTGCAGATGCAGCCCCGGCGCATGGCTTGGCCAACTGTCCAGGTGCAGGGTGTCCATGGCGATCACACTGACACCCTCGCTGGCCGGCAAGTGCTCGAGCAGTCGGGTATGCGTCAGCAGCAATTGAACACCGCTGTCGCTGAGCATGTAGGCCAGGCGTTCGGCGGGGTAATCCGGGTCCAGCGGCACGTAGGCGCCACCGGCCTTGATGATCGCCAGCAGGCCGATCAGCAGTTGCGGCGAACGCTCGCAGGCGATGGCCACGCAGACGTCCGGGCCGACGCCTTTGTCGCGCAGGTAATGGGCCAGACGGTTGGCCTGGATGTGGAGTTCGGCGAAGTCCATCTGGCCGCCCTCCCAGATCAACGCCGGGCGCCCAGGTGTCAGCCGGGCTTGTTGGTTGAGCGATTCGGGCAGCCATTGACTGGCCGCTGCGCAGGGTGCGCTGGCCCAGTCCGATTGCTGATGCTGCTCGGCGGCCGTCAACAGCGGCAGGTCACCGATGGCGATGTCCGTTTGCTCGCAGACAGCCCGCAGCAGGTTGCTGAAATGGTCGGCCAGGCGCTCGATGGTCGCGGCGTCAAACAGTTCGTTGGCGTAGTCGAAGGACAAGGTCAGGCGACCGTTGCGGTCTTCTTCGCTGTGCAGCTGCACATCGAACTTGGCTTCGCGGCTATGCCACGGCAACTCTTCGGCCAACAGCCCCGGCAGGCGCTTCAAGGCGCCAAGGTCCCGTTGCTGATGGTTGAACATGACCTGGAACAGGCCCTGTTCACGGGCCTGCGGGAAGGCCTCGAGCAGTTGCTCGAACGGCAAGTCCTGATGCGCTTGCGCACCCAACGCCGCCTGACGGGTCTGCGCCAGCAACTCAACGAATGGCAGACTTGAGTCCACTTCGGCACGCAGCACCTGGGTATTGATGAAGAAGCCGATCAGACCCTGGGTTTCCAGGCGTGGACGGTTGGCATTGGGCACGCCGATGCGGATATCTCGTTGGCCGCTGTAGCGGTGCAACAAGGTCTGGAACGCAGCCAGCAACAACATGAAGACGGTCGATTCATGGGCCTGGGCGGTCTGACGAATCGCATCGCTCAGGGGAGCGCCCAGACGCACGGTGTGGCGAGCGGCGCTGTGCAGATGTTGTGCTGAGCGTGGATGGTCGGTGGCCAGGCTCAGGGTTGGATGTTCATCACCCAAGCGGTCTTTCCAATAAGCCAGTTGCCGCTCGCCTTCCCCTTGCGCCAGCCATTGCCGTTGCCAACTGCCGTAGTCGGCGTACTGCGTCGGCAATGGCGCCAGCACCGCTTGCAGGCCCTGGGAGGCGGTCGCATACAGGCGCGAGAACTCGTCGATCAGCACATTCAGCGACCAGCCGTCAGCGATGATGTGGTGCAGGGTCACCAACAATTGATGGTCTTCGTCGTCGAGGCGCACCAGCGTCACCCACAGCAGCGGGCCTTTCTCCAGATCGAACCGGGTCCGTGCTTCGTCCTCGCGGATCTGCTGCGCCCGGGCCTCACGCTCGGCGGCCGGCAGGTCGCTGATATCGATCAGTTGCAGGTTGAACTCACCGGTCGGATCGACCTGTTGCAGCGCCACGCCATCACGCTCGAAGAATCGCGTGCGCAGGGATTCGTGGCGCTCGATCAACTGCTGGAAACTGGCGCGCAAGGCGTCCTCATCCAGCTCGCCGCGCAGGCGCAAGCCGCCAGGAATGTTGTAGGCGCTGCTGTGTGGGTCGAGTTGCCAAGTGATCCACAGGCGGTTTTGTGCCAGGGATTGCGGCATCGGTTGCTGGCGCGACAGTGCCGTAATCGCGCCCTGGGCCAGACCACCGTCCTGTTGCAGACGGGTCACGACATCGGCGAATGCGCCGAGGGTCGGCGCTTCGAACAGCAGGCGCAGGCTCAACTCCAGACCCAACTCTTCCCGCAGACGCGCCACCACTTGCGTCGCTGCAATGGAGTTGCCGCCAAGCAGGAAGAAATGATCGTCGGCGCCCACCTGCGCCACTTGCAACTGCTCACACCAGATACGTGCGATCAAGCTTTGCAGCGTCGATCCCGACTCGCTATTGGCCGTGCTTTCGTTGCTGGCCGACGGGAACACCGCGTAGCTGTCGAGGCTGCCGTCCGCCAGGCGATTGCGACACGCCGAGCGCTGCAATTTACCGCTGGACGTTTTGGGCAGCGCGCCCGGATGGAGCAGCACCACCACGCTCGGTGCCTCCTGATACGCCTCGGCGACGGTCTGGCGTATGGCTTTGATCAAGGATTCAGGCGGCAGGATTTTCTGCACGCTGCGGCTGATTTCAGCGGCGATGCCGATCCCTTCATGACCGTCAACCGTGACGGCGAAGGCGGCGACGCGTCCTTTGCGCACCACTTCCACTTCGCGCTCGACAGTCTGTTCGATGTCCTGCGGGTACAGGTTGTGCCCGCGCACGATCAGCATGTCCTTCAGGCGCCCGGTGATAAACAGTTCGCCGTTGCGCAGAAAACCCAGGTCACCGGTGCGCAGCCAGGTCTGCCCGGCGTACTGGACGAAGGTCTTGGCGGACGCCTCGGGGTTGCGCCAGTAGCCTGAGGCGATGCTCGGCCCGCTGGCCCAGACTTCGCCGACGACGTTGTCGGCCTGTTCGCTGAGCGAGACAGGATCGAAGATCAACACCGCGTGCGCCGGCTGGCTGATACCGCAACTCATGATCGGGCTGCCCTCGCCCGCTTCGACGCGGTTCTGCGCCAGGGCCTGATCGTCAACCCGCAGGTTGCCGATGCCCTGGCCACGCGCTGTGCCGGCCACGAACAAGGTGGCTTCGGCCAGACCGTAGGAGGCCATGAAACTGTCCGCGGTGAAGCCGCAGGTCGCGAACTTCCCGGCGAAGCGCTCCAGGGTGTCGAGGCGAATCGGTTCGGAACCGGAATACGCCACGCGCCAGCCACTCAGGTCGAGCCGTTCCAGGGCCGACTCACTGACCCGCTCACTGCACAAGCGATAGGCAAAATCCGGCCCGCCGCTGATGGTGCCGCCGTATTCGCTGATCGCCTCCAGCCAGCGCAATGGCCGACCGAGAAAATACGCCGGGGACATCAACACGCAAGGCACGCCGCTGAAAATCGGCTGCAGCAAGCCGCCGATCAGGCCCATGTCGTGATACAGCGGCAGCCAGCTGACGATGACGTCGTCGGGGTTCAGGTCAATGCCGAAACCGTGGCGAATCAGCAATTCGTTGGCCACCAGATTGCCGTGGCTGACTTGCACGCCTTTGGGCAGCGCGGTGGAGCCAGAGGTGTATTGCAGGAAGGCGATGTGATCGTCCTGCAAGTCCACCGCGACCCAGCGCTCGGCCAGTGCACCGTCGAGGGTATCGACACACAACAGCGGCGGCGCGCCGTCGATCTGCTGCAACCCATCGCGCAGCCCGGCGCTGGTCAACAGCAAGCGAGGCTGGGCGTCGCTGATGATCGACAACAGGCGCTCCTGGTGATGACGGCGTGTCGACTCCGGCGGGTAGGCCGGCACCGCGATCACCCCGGCGTACAGGCAACCGAAGAACGCCGCGACGTAATCCGGGCCACTGGGGAACAGCAACACCGCGCGGTCGCCAACATCCGTCCGGGCCTGCAACGCGCCGGCAATCGTCCGTGCCCGCAGATCCAGTTCGCGATAGCTGAGCACCACAGCCTGGTCCGGGGTCTCGGCGAGAAAGCGCAGGGCCACCCGATCCGGCGTCAGCGCCGCTCGGCGCTGAAGGGCTTGGACCATTGTGCTGGGGAGTTCGAACGCGTCGGTCATGAGGTTTCCTGCCTGAATTCGGCTTGGTAGGAGCGAGCCTGCTCGCGAAAATCCGAAGAACGCCGCGGGGTGTCAGGCGCCCATCGTTGACGACCATCGCGAGCGAGCTCGCTCCTACAGGGTGATGAGGGTTGCGCTGTGCAATTCACCAATGAGAACGGATGACGTCTGGAAATAATTAGTCGCCAGGCTGGAACGCAAAGCGGACTGAAGTGAGTCAGCGTGTCGCAGTTCTCACTCTTTACCTTTGTAACGCATTAGTTCTTTTTCTCATTTGACAATCATTATCATTAAGCCTAATTTGTCGCTCGATGTGTAGGACGGCCCCCCCGGCTCATTCGCCGTCCCACTAACCTTTTGGCAGCAAGGTGATTTCCATGATGGAACCAGTATCCACAAGCAGGTGCGATACACCGCTACTTCAGGCATTCGTCGACAATCGATTGATTCTGGTGAAGATCGCAGCCCGAATTACCGGTTGCCGCTCACGTGCCGAAGATGTTGTGCAGGATGCATTCTTCCGGCTGCAATCGGCCCCGCCCATCACCAGTTCGATCAAGGCTCAGCTCAGCTACCTGTTCCAGATCGTGCGCAACCTGGCGATCGACCACTACCGCAAACAGGCGCTGGAGCAGAAGTATTCCGGCCCTGAAGAGGAAGGGCTGAATGTGGTGATCCAGGGTGCGTCACCGGAAACGTCGCACATCAATTTCTCGACGCTGGAGCACATCGCCGATGCGTTGACCGAGTTGCCGAGCCGCACCCGCTACGCCTTCGAGATGTACCGCCTGCACGGCGTACCGCAAAAAGATATTGCCAAGGAACTTGGCGTCTCGCCGACCCTGGTGAACTTCATGATCCGTGATGCGCTGGTGCACTGCCGCAAGGTGTCGGGCCAGCGTGGCGATATGGCTGCTCGCCACTAAGTTCTGAAATCTGCATCGCGCCCATCGCGAGCAAGCTCGCTCCCACAGGTTCAGCGCACACAGGAAAATGTAGGAGCGAGCCTGCTCGCGATGGGGCACTCAAGAGCGCCGAAGATATTTAGCCTCAAGCCTCAGGCCAGTGCGCACCGATCAAAAAACCGCTCCCGCCCCAACACCATCAGGGCCGCGCGCTTGTGCGGAAAGTCGAACTCTTTCTCGCAGTGAAAGCGCTGCTCTTGCATGTATCCGATCATCTTCGCGTTATCGGCACGCGGCTCGGCAACCACGCGCTGCGTGCGCGGGTCATCGAGAAACAGATAATGCACCAGCGCCGATAACCAACTCGCCACCTTGTGCGGACCGCGGTGATTTTCTTCGCCCACCAGCATGTGAATGCCACGGTCGTAATCGCCGGTCTCGTAGAACGGCGCGATGCGATCTTCCCTGGCCCAGTAGGCCTCGAAATAAGCGAAGGGCTGATCGTCGAAACAACCGATCAGCGTCAGCGTGTGCGGGTCGGCTTCGAGTTTGCTCAGGTATTGGCGATGCTGTTCGAGACTGCCCTCCTCCTGCCAGAAACTCGCGACACGCGGGCTGTTCTGCCAGCGGTTGAAGCGTACCAGGTCTTGCTCGATGTCCAGCGTGCGCAGGGAAACCCGGGCACCCAGCCGTGCATCGAAGCGTTGATACACTTCACCACGGGGTTTGACCGGCCGCCGTGGATGACGCTTGCCGTCGGTGATGAGCATTTGCTGCGGGTAGCTGCCGGTCAGGGAATGCCCCAGCCAAGGCTGCGGCAACTGCCAGAACAAGGTGCGCTCGCAGTGATACTGGCCGTTGACGGGAGTCGGAATCAGCAGACCGCTGAACACGGCTTCGTCCGGCACCTCCTGCAGTTGCCAGACCAGGCGCTGACAGTCGGGGTTGCGAGCGAACAGCCAGTAACAGGCCGCCCACAATGCCTGTCCTTCAGGGCGACTGAAACGCTCCTCCAGTTGCACGTGCAACTCGGGGCCACGATTCAGCCGCAGGGCAAGCAACGGTTGCCCTTCCAGGCTGAAGCTCAGGCGGCAATCGGTTTCATCAGCGGCAAGACGACTGCCTGTCGGCAGACACAGGGCAGTCAGGTCATTGAGATTGGGCATGGGTCGGGCTCACGATAGTCGTCGACAGTTCAACGAAGTGACGTGAGCCAGGGCGGGAAATTTAGCCAAAGACCGTCAATTGGCAACTTGTGGCGCCGCTGCGTTGCGCTGGACCGGCACCAGGGCAATCTTGTACGGATCGAAAATCCTCAGCATCTGGCCATTGTCCCGCAAGCCTTGCAGCACCTTGGCGAATGCCTCGCCGCTGATGGGAGCCGTCGGGCGCAGGATGGCGTAATGGTGATAGACCTGATCGATGCGTTGGGACGCCAGCAACTCGCCGGCGACTTTTTCATTGCGCAGGAAGTAGTCGCTCAGGTACGAACGCGTGACCAGGGCGATGTCGGCCCGGCCGCGCAATACCATCAGCAGATTGCTGTCATGGGAATAGGTCAGCGTGGCGTTGTAGTTTTTCGCGAGGTACAGGGGGTCGGCATTGAAATTGGCGAACTCGTAGTGATAGCCGCTGAACAGCGCCAGGCGCTTGCCGTTCAGGTCGGCGAAATAGCTTTGCTGTCGATCGGGCAGGCGTTGCGCGACAAAAATTTCGGCGTCCTCCAGCCCCATGTCGACGGCTGTGTGGGGGATCTCTTCCCAACCCCAGGCGGGATTTTCGAAGATGGCCATGTCGACCCGGCCCTGCTTGAAATCACCGAAGCGCCGGGGAATGGAAGTGGGCACCAGGACAAACTGGTAGTCAGTTTGCGATGCGTTCAGGGCCTCGACCAGTTGCGGCAGCAACCCGGTATCGGCCCCGGATTCCGGGCGCACGGTATAGGGCGGAAAGTGCGCGGCACCGATGCGCACCAGTTGCGCAGCCTGGGACGGCATCATCGTTGACGCCGCAAGCATCGTCAGCAAAAGCCGCGAGGCTGACCGAATTGGCGAACCCATCAAAACGTCCCCACTCCCCTAATAAAACGGTACCAATGCATTCAAGCTAGGCGGTTTTGTCCAGTTAGCCAGTTTAATGCTGGCCAACACAAGCTTATTGCCGGTCTTCCAGCACCAGAATCAACGCCTCATCGGCCAACTGATCGAGACTCATGCTGCCATCGGCGCGAAACCAGGTGGTGGTCCAGGACAATGCGCCAGTCAGGAAGCGTCGGGTGATGAACACATCGCCGCGGATAAACCCGGCGGTCTTGGCTTCGCCCAGTACTTGCAGCCAGATGTCTTCGTAGATGTCCCGCAGCGCCAGGACCTTGGCCTGGCCCTCTTCGGACAGCGAGCGCCATTCGTAGACCAGCACGGCCATGGCCTCGCCGCTTCCGCCCATGATCGACTGCAATTCACACCGGATCAGCGCCAGAACCTGCTCACGCACATTTCCGGCCTCGGCGATGGCCGCACGCATCAACGCAGTGTTGTAGCGTATGGTTTCTTCCATCACGGCGCGCAGGATTTCGTCCTTGCTCTTGAAGTGATGGAAAATGCTCCCGGACTGAATGCCCACGGCGCCGGCCAGGTCGCGCACGGTCGTGCGCTCATAGCCTTTATTGCGGAACAGGTGGGCCGCCACTTGCAGCAATTTGCCACGGGCGCTGTCCGGGTCGGTCAATTGGCCGTCGTCCACCAATTGGCGCATCACCCTCAGGGCTTTTTGCTCGTCCACCCGTTCTCTCCTACAGTCGTTCAATCAATAACGCCGATCCCCCCGAAAACAACGGGGTTGCGCGGGCAATTTAAGCGCATGGATGCAACCAAGCAAGCGCTTGGGCAGAAGATAATCAAGTCATTTACAAACCAAGCGCTTGCTTGGTAATGTCGACACACTTCGGTTGGAGGTGGCTATGGAATGGACTGCGCCTGAAACAATTCGCATCGGTTGTGCCAGCGCCTTCTGGGGCGATACCTCGACCGCTGCCGCGCAACTGGTGGAACACGGGCATCTGGACTATCTGGTCTTCGATTACCTGGCCGAAATCACCCTGTCGATCATGGCCGGCGCGCGGATGAAAGATCCCCAGGCCGGCTATGCGGGCGACTTCATCGAAGTGCTCGCGCCCTTGCTGGGGCAACTCGCGCAGCAAAACATCCGGGTCATCAGTAATGCCGGCGGGGTCAACCCCCAAGCCTGCGCCGCCGCCCTGCAAGCGGCCTGCGACAAGGCTGGGGTAGCGCTGAAGATCGCCGTACTGCTGGGTGATGACCTGCAGCCGCAATTCAAAAAGCCGGGCAACCTGGGCATTCATGAAATGTTCAGCGGCGCGCCCCTGCCATCGATGTGCGTCTCGATCAACGCCTACCTCGGCGCACCCGGCATTGTCGAAGCCCTGCGCCTGGGGGCGGACATCGTGATCACCGGGCGCGTGGTCGACAGTGCGGTGGTCAGCGCCGCGCTGGTGCATGAGTTCGGCTGGTCGTGGCACGACTATGACAAGCTCGCCCAGGCGGCATTGGCCGGGCACATCATCGAATGCGGCGCCCAGTGCACGGGCGGCAATTTCACCGACTGGCGCGACGTGCCCGACTACGAACACATCGGTTTTCCCATCGTCGAAGTCAGCGCCGACAGCCAGTTCATCGTCAGCAAACCCGAAGGTACAGGCGGGCTGGTCACGCCGCTGACGGTGGGCGAACAGATGCTGTACGAAATCGGTGACCCGCGCGCGTATCTGCTGCCCGACGTGGTGTGCGATTTCACTCAGGTCAAACTGCTGCAACAAGGCAAGAACGCGGTGCAGGTGCACGGCGCCAAAGGCCTGCCGCCGACCGCTCAATACAAAGTCAGCGCCACGTACCCTGATGGTTTTCGCTGCACCGCCAGTTGCCTGATCGCCGGCATCGATGCCGTCGACAAGGCGCGGCGTGTCGGCGAAGCGATCATCAACAAGACCTCGGAAATGTTCCGCCAGCGCGGCTGGGCGCCGTACAGCGACGTGAGTATCGAGTTGCTGGGCAGCGAGGCCACCTACGGCCCCCATGGCCAGCGTCAGGACAGCCGCGAAGTGGTGATCAAACTCGCGGTGCGCCATCCGGACAAGCAGGCATTGATCGTGTTCTCCCGGGAAATCGCTCAGGCCGCCACCGGCATGGCGCCGGGGCTGACCGGCATTGTCGGTGGCCGGCCAACGGTGTACCCGCTGATCCGGCTGTTCTCGTTCCTGATCGACAAAACCGCCTGCACGCTGGACATTGATTTCATGGGCCAGCGCCACCCGTGTGCCCTGCCCGCCCTCGATGTACTCGACCCGCTGGACCTGCCAGCCCCGCTCGCCCCGCCGAAACCGCTTGGCCTCGCCGACGCCAGCGTGGCCCTGGTCAAACTGGCGGTCGCCCGCTCGGGCGACAAGGGCAACCACAGCAACATCGGCGTCATGGCCCGCGAGCCGGAATTCCTGCCATGGATTGCAGAAGCCTTGACCCCGGAAGTGATCGTCGACTGGATGGGCCACGTCCTCGATCCAATCCACGGACGGGTCGAGCGCTGGTACTTGCCCGCCAGCCACAGCCTGAATTTCCTGCTGGAAAACGCCCTCGGCGGCGGCGGTGTCGCCAGCCTGCGAATCGATCCGCAAGGCAAGGCCTTCGCCCAGCAGCTGCTGGAAATCCAGATCCCGGTGCCGCAGCGCATCGCCGACCAGTTCAATTAGAGGATTGCCGCCATGGCCTACGATTCGATTTTCAAAGCCGATTTGTTTGCTGGCCAAAACATCATCGTCACCGGTGGCGGCAGTGGCATCGGCCGCTGTACTGCCCACGAACTGGCGGCCCTCGGCGCCCATGTGCTGCTGGTCGGGCGCAATGCCGACAAGCTGAAAACCGTTGCGGCGGAGATCGCCGACGACGGCGGCAAGGCCGACTGGAGCACCTGTGATATCCGCGAGGAAGAAGCGGTGACGCATCTGGTCAGCGAGCTTATCCGCAAGCACGGTCCGATCCACGGCCTGGTCAACAATGCTGGCGGGCAATACCCCTCGCCCCTGGCCTCGATCAATCAGAAGGGTTTCGAAACCGTGATGCGTACCAATCTGGTGGGCGGCTTCCTGATGGCCCGGGAAGTGTTCAACCAGTCCATGAGCAAGCACGGCGGGGCCATCGTCAACATGCTCGCCGACATGTGGGGCGGCATGCCCGGTATGGGCCACTCCGGCGCGGCACGTTCGGGCATGGACAACCTGACCAAGACCGCCGCGTACGAATGGGGTCATGCCGGGGTGCGGGTCAATGCCGTGGCGCCGGGCTGGATTGCCTCCAGCGGCATGGACACCTACGAAGGCGCCTTCAAGGCGGTGATCCCGACCCTGCGCGAACACGTGCCGCTCAAGCGCATCGGCACCGAATCGGAAGTCAGCGCGGCGATAGTTTTCCTGCTCAGCCCGGCAGCGGCGTTTGTCAGCGGCAGCACCTTGCGCATCGACGGCGCCGCCAGCCTCGGCGGCCGCGCCTGGCCGATCCACAAGGCGACCAACAGCGAGTCGTACAACGGTTTCCACCGCGCCTACATACCAGACGTATTGAAGAACAAGGAATAACCCATGCCGGTGATTCAGTCGCAACTCGACCCCCACAGCGAGTCGTTCGCCCAGAACCGTGCGGCGATGCTGAGCGCCATCGAGCAAGTTCGCGTGCTCGAACAGAACCTGCTGAACAAGGCTGCCGAAGCCAGGCCGAAGTTCGAAAAACGCGGCCAGTTGCTGCCTCGCGAGCGCCTCAATCTGCTGCTGGACCCCGGCGCACCGTTTCTCGAACTGGCCAGCCTGGCCGGCTACAAGCTGCACGACGACAAGGATGGCAGCTCCGCCGGTGGCGGCTTGATCGCCGGTATCGGCTACGTGTCCGGCGTGCGCGTGCTGGTGGTGGCGAACAACAGCGCGATCAGGGGCGGGACCATCTCCCCCAGCGGCTTGAAGAAATCCCTGCGCCTGCAACAGATCGCCATGGAAAACAAACTGCCAGTGATCACCCTCGCTGAAAGCGGCGGCGCCAACCTCAATTACGCGGCGGAAATTTTCGTCGAAGGCGCGCGCAGCTTTGCCAATCAGGCGCGGATGTCGGCCATGGGGTTGCCCCAGGTCACCGTGGTGCACGGCTCCGCCACGGCGGGTGGCGCCTATCAGCCGGGGCTGTCGGATTACGTGGTGGTGGTGCGCGGCAAGGCCAAGCTGTTTCTCGCAGGTCCCCCACTGCTCAAAGCCGCGACCGGCGAAGTCGCCACCGATGAAGAATTGGGCGGTGCCGAGATGCACGCACAAACCGCCGGCACCGCCGAATACCTGGCTGAAAACGACGCCGATGGCGTGCGACAGGTACGCGAGATTATCAGCCTGCTGCCGTGGAACGAGCAGTTGCCTCCACTCCCCGAACGTCGCTGGGAGGAGCCGCTCTACCCCATCGACGAACTGCTGGGCCTGATCCCGGATGATCCGAAAAAACCCTACGACGCGCGCGAAATCATCGCCCGCCTCGCCGACGCTTCGAACTTTCTTGAATTCAAGGGCGAATTCGATCAGCAGACTCTGTGCGGTCATCTGAAAATTCAGGGCCGCGCCTGTGGCTTCATCGGCAACAACGGCCCGATCACGCCAAAAGGCGCGAGCAAGGCCGCCCAGTTCATCCAGCTGTGCGACCAGAGCCAGACGCCGCTACTGTTTTTCCACAACACCACCGGGTTCATGGTCGGCACCGAATCGGAACAGCAAGGCGTGATCAAGCACGGAGCGAAGATGATTCAGGCGGTGGCCAACGCCCGGGTGCCGAAGCTGACCATCGTGGTTGGCGGCTCCTACGGCGCGGGCAACTATGCGATGTGCGGTCGCGGTCTTGACCCGCGTTTCATCTTCGCCTGGCCCAACAGCCGTACCGCCGTGATGGGCGGCGCGCAAGCGGGCAAGGTGCTGCGCATCGTCACCGAGGCCAAACAGGCCAAGGACGGCCTGGTGCCCGATCCGAAAATGCTCGACATGCTCGAACAGGTCACCGCGCAGAAACTCGACAGCCAGTCCACGGCGCTCTATGGCAGCGCCAACCTCTGGGACGATGGTTTGATCGACCCGCGCGATACCCGGACCTTGCTGGGTTACTTGCTGGATATCTGTCACGAGGCCGAGGTGCGGCCATTGCAAGCCAACAGTTTCGGTGTGGCGCGGTTCTAAGCCGACTATCAGGAGAACAATAAAAATGATCTTCACCCAGGAACACGAAGCACTGCGCCGCACCGTTCGCCAGTTCGTCGAGCACGAGATCAACCCGCATGTCGAGGAATGGGAAAAAGCCGGGCGCTTCCCCATCCACGATATCTTCCGCAAGGCCGGCGACCTCGGATTGCTGGGTATTTCGAAACCGGAAAAGTTCGGCGGCATGGGGCTCGACTACAGCTATTCGATCGTCGCCGCCGAAGAGTTCGGCACCATCCATTGCGGCGGCATTCCGATGTCCATCGGCGTGCAGACCGACATGTGCACGCCTGCGCTGGCCCGGTTCGGTTCCGATGAACTGCGCGAGGAATTCCTGCGCCCGGCCATCAGCGGTGAGCAGGTCGGCTGCATCGGCGTCTCCGAAGTCGGCGCCGGCTCTGACGTCGCCGGGCTGAAAACCACCGCGCGCAAAGACGGCGACGATTACGTGATCAACGGCAGCAAGATGTGGATCACCAACTCGCCGAGCGCCGACTTCATCTGCCTGCTGGCCAACACCTCGGACGACAAACCGCACATCAACAAGTCGCTGATCATGGTGCCGATGAACACACCGGGCATCAGCTTGAGTTCGCACCTGGACAAGCTCGGCATGCGCAGCTCGGAAACCGCCCAGGTTTTTTTCGACAACGTGCGCGTACCGCAGCGCAACCGCATCGGCCATGAAGGTGCGGGGTTCATGATGCAGATGCTGCAGTTCCAGGAGGAACGCCTGTTCGGCGCGGCCAACATGATCAAGGGCCTGGAGTACTGCGTCGACAGCACCATCGAATACTGCAAGGAGCGCAAAACCTTCGGCAACGCGCTGATCGACAATCAGGTGATCCACTTCCGCCTGGCGGAACTGCAAACCGAAATCGAATGCCTGCGGGCGCTGGTCTATCAAGCCACCGAGCAATACATCAAAGGCCAGGACGTCACGCGCCTGGCCTCCATGGCCAAGCTCAAGGCCGGGCGGCTGGGCCGCGAAGTCAGTGACAGTTGCCTGCAATACTGGGGCGGCATGGGCTTCATGTGGGACAACCCGGTAGCCCGGGCTTACCGCGATGTACGGCTGGTGTCGATCGGCGGCGGCGCCGACGAAATCATGCTGGGAATCATCTGCAAACTCATGGGCATTCTGCCGGGGAAAAAGAAATGAACAGCCTGCCGGTTTGCCAGACTTTGCTGCTGGAGCTGCACAACGGCGTGTTGCACATCACCCTCAACCGCCCCGAAAGCCGCAATGCGATGAGCTTGCAAATGGTCGCCGAGTTGCGCTCGGTGCTGGCCGCGGTACGCGATAAACCAGGGGTTCGCGCACTGGTGATCGGCGGCGTCGGCGGGCACTTCTGTGCCGGCGGTGACATTAAGGACATGGCCAACGCCCGCGCTCAAGGCCCAACTGCGCACCGGGATCTGAACCGGGTGTTCGGCACGCTATTGCAAGAAGTGCAACACGCTCCGCAAGTGGTGATTACCGTGCTGCAGGGCGCGGTGCTCGGCGGCGGTCTCGGCCTGGCCTGTGTCAGCGATATCGCCCTGGCCGATCACCAGGCGCAATTCGGCCTGCCGGAAACCAGTCTCGGCCTGTTGCCGGCCCAGATCGTACCGTTCGTGGTGCAACGCATCGGCTTGACCCAGACCCGGCGCCTGGCCCTGACGGCGGCGCGTTTTGATGGCCACCAGGCACGGCGCATGGGCCTGGTGCATTTTGTCGAACATGATCCGCAGGCCCTGGCCGAGCGTCTCGATGAGGTGTTGGCCCATGTGTTGTGTTGCGCGCCGGGGGCGAATGCGGCGACCAAGAAACTCTTGCTCGCAAGTGCGGGTCAGCCCTCCGATGCCCTACTGGATCAGGCTGCCGAATGGTTCAGCGAAGCGGTGACCGGAGCCGAAGGCATCGAGGGAACGATGGCCTTCGTGCAAAAACGCAAACCGGGGTGGGCCTCCTGAAAAGCATCGCGAGCAAGCTCGCTCCCACCTTGGATTTATGTCGTTTATAAACCCTGTGGGAGCGAGCTTGCTCGCGATGAGGCCCGACCAGACACCGCTAAAAATCAGAGAGCCTACCCATGCCCGGACTCAAAAAAATCCTCATCGCCAACCGCGGTGAAATCGCCTGCCGCATCCAGCGCACGGCCCAGGCGCTGGGCTATCGCACGGTCGCCGTGTTCAGCGACGCGGACGCCGATGCACTGCATGTGCGGATAGCCGACGAGGCGGTCAACATCGGTCCGGCCCCGGTGCAACAGTCTTACCTGAACATCCAGGCCATCCTCGACGCAGCCCGGCGCACGGGCGCGGATGCAATCCATCCGGGCTACGGTTTCCTCTCGGAAAACGCCGGTTTTGCCCTCGCGTGCAGGGACGCTGGCATCACCTTCATCGGCCCCAGCCCCGAGGCTATTGAGCTGATGGGCAGCAAGCGCCTGTCGAAAATCGCCATGATCGAAGCCGGTGTGCCGTGCATCAACGGCTATCAAGGCGCCGGGCAGGATGATGCCACCCTGGGCCGTGAAGCCGAGCGCATCGGCTATCCGTTGATGATCAAGGCCAGCGCCGGCGGCGGGGGACGCGGTATGCGCCTGGTGCACGACGCCAGCGACTTGCTGGAACAGATTCGCACCGCGCGCTCCGAAGCCCTGAACGGTTTTGGCAGCGGTGAACTGATCCTCGAACAGGCACTGGTCGAACCCCGTCACGTCGAGGTCCAGCTGTTCGGTGACCGGCATGGCAACCTGATTTACCTCGGCGAGCGCGATTGTTCAGTGCAGCGCCGGCATCAGAAAGTCATCGAGGAAGCGCCCTGCCCGGTGATGACCGCCGAGCTGCGCCAGGCCATGGGCGAAGCGGCGCTCAAGGCCGGGCGAGCGGTAAAGTACGTCGGCGCGGGCACCGTGGAGTTTCTGCTGGATGCGCGCGGGCAGTTCTACTTCCTGGAGATGAACACCCGGCTGCAAGTGGAGCACCCGGTGACCGAACTGATCACCGGGCTGGATCTGGTGGCCTGGCAGTTGAGCATCGCCGAAGGGCAACCGCTGCCTTTGCGTCAGGAACAGGTGCAACTCACGGGCCACGCCATGGAAGTGCGCCTGTATGCCGAAGACCCGGCCCAGGGTTTCCTGCCGCAAACCGGGCGCATCGTGGCCTGGGAACCGGCATTGCAGGACGGCGTGCGGATCGACCACGGCCTGATCGAAGGCCAGGTCATCAGCCCTTTCTACGACCCGATGCTCGGCAAGCTCATCGCCCACGGTGCCACCCGTGAAGAAGCCCGTCGCAAATTGCTGCGGACGGTCCAGGACAGCGTGCTGCTGGGCCTGCAAAGCAATCAACGCCTGCTTGCCAGCCTGCTGGAACATCCGCAGTTCGCCAGCGGTGATTTCAGTACCGGGTTCATCGCGCAGCACTTCACCGATCACACCTGCCTGCATCCCGAAACCCCTGGCGCGCACCACTTGGCCATCGCCGCCGCCCTGTTCTATCAGGCTGCGGCGCAGGCTCACCTGTCCCCGCTTGGCGGTTGGCGCAACAACGCCAGCGTGCCGCTGCACTATCGCATCGGCCTTGAGGATCAGGACTGGCCGGTAGCGTTGCAGGCGATCCCGGGCGAGCCGTTACGCATTCAGGTCGCCGAGCGCAGCCTCGAACTGAAGATCATCCACAGCGACGGACGCTGGGCCACCCTGGATATCGAAGGCGTTCGCCAACGCCACGCTTATCGCCTGGAGGCCGGGCGTCTTTGGCTGTTCACCCGACCGGGCAGTCTGCAGTTCGTGGATCGCACCCAGGCGCAGGTTACCGGCCAGGCCAGTGTCAGCTCCGGCACCCTCAAGGCACCGATGGACGGGGCGATTGTCGACGTCCTGGTCAACGAAGGCAGCCAGGTGACCAAGGGCCAACTGCTGGTGGTACTGGAGGCGATGAAAATGGAGCACCCATTGAAATCGGGCATCGACGGTGTTCTCAAGCGCTTGCAAGTGAAAGTCGGGGATCAGGTGAAAAACCGGCAGATTCTATTGGAGGTCGAATAAGGCGCTAGGCGGAACCGCCGGGTTTGGCTACGCTCAAAGCTATCAGGATGCGGATACCAGGAACCCTGCAATGCCTCATTGGCTGGTCATTGATCTGGAGGCCACCACCGATGAGGGTGGATGGCCCGTAACAGATATGGAAATCATTGAAATCGGCGCCACTCTGGTGGACCGCAAGGGGCGTGAACTGGACCAGTTCCAGCGCTTCGTCCGCCCTGTTCGGCGGCCGTTGCTGACGCCGTTTTGCCGCGAGCTGACGCACATCACCCAAGCCAACATCGATGCCGCGCAACCGCTGGGCGAAGTCTGGCCGGCGTTCGAACGTTGGCTCGGCCAACACCACACGCGACTTGAGGGCTGGGCCAGTTGGGGCGATTACGATCGCAAGCAACTGCTTCAGGATTGGCAGCAACTGGGACTCGCCAGCATGCTGGCCAACGTACCGCACATGAACCTCAAACAGCGTTTTGCCAAGGCCAGGCGCCTGGAACGTCCGTTGGGATTAAACGGCGCGTTGCAACTGGCCGGCTTGCAGTTCAACGGCCAACAACACCGGGCGCTGGAAGATGCGCGCAATACCGCACGCCTGCTGCCGCTGGTTCTGCCGCTTTAGACAGGTGACGACGCCAAGGGCCTTGTGCATACTGGCCGGCCCTTTTTAGCCCTTTTCGAGGAATCGCCCATGTTTAAAGTCAACGAGTACTTCGACGGCACCGTCAAGTCGATCGCCTTTGGCACCGCAGAAGGTCCAGCGACCATCGGCGTCATGGCTCCGGGCGAGTACGAATTCGGCACCAGCCAGCGTGAAATCATGCACGTGGTCAGCGGCGCATTGACCGTCAAACTGCCCGACAGCAGCGACTGGGAAACCTTCGCCGCCGGCAGCCAGTTCAACGTGCCGGCCAACAGCAAGTTCCAGCTGAAAGTCGCCGTCGACACCGCCTACCTGTGCGAATACCGCGGCTAAAACCCGCAGGCTTCACTGCAATAAAAAATGCCCGTGTTTTTCGACACGGGCATTTTTTATTCTGCGCAAAATTACTCGAGGATCTCCACCGGCATGCCGACTTCGAGTCGTCCGTTGCCGTCGTTGACCAGGTTCTGGCCGAACATTGCACCGTCTGCCTGCGAGCGATACTTCTGCAAGGTGGCCAAGGGTTCGCGATCGTCGCTGCGCTCCCCGGTTTGCGGGTCAATGGTGGTCAGGATGCAGCGTGAACAGGACTTGACCACGCGGAACTCGACCTCGCCGATACGGATACGCTTCCAGCCGTCCTCGGCGAAGGCTGCACTGCCTTCGATCACCAGATTTGGCCGGAAACGCAGCATCTCCAACGGACGCCCGACCCGTTGCGACAAGTCCTCGAGGGAGGCCTGACCAATCAGCAACAGCGGATAGCCGTCGGCGAACGCCACCTGGTCGTCATCCTTGCCGTAGCCAGCTTCCGTCATCCGCGCCCGATCCAGTGGCACTTGCACCAGGCGTGTCGGTTTGCCGATGAACTGGCTGACCCAGGCCCCTGCTTCATCGCCTGCATCGGGGACGCGCAAGGTATCGCGCCAGATGGTTACGCCACGCAGTTCTGCATCGTTACCGGGCACAGCAATGTCGATCGGCGATTGGCCGGGCGCGCTGAGGGTCAAGCCACCTTCGGCATTCCACAGCGCCGACAACTGGCTCATCTGCGCCACCGCACGCTGGGTCAGGAAACGCCCGCTGGCCTCATCCACCAGCATCCAGCGTCGATCGCCGTCCAGCCCCAGCTTGTCGAGGCCGACTTGCTGCAAGACCTCGCCTTTGCCGGATTTCAACGGATAACGATACAGCGCGCTCAGACGCAACATGGCCAGCTCCCTGGTAGGTAAAAACGCCACCCTATACGAGCTTGGTCAGCGAATCAAAGTGCAAAAACCCTGCAGGAGCGAGCTCGCTCGCGAAAAACCCAAGGACGCCGCTGGGCTCCGGTTTACGCGTTATCGTTCAAGACCATCGCGAGCGAGCTCGCTCCTACATCCTACAGGTTGACCATGGCCTGATCAGGCCGGTACTTCGTCGAGCATCAAACGCTGGCGCACCACGTCGACGAGTTTGTCCGGCTGGAATTTGGAGAGGAAATTGTCGCAGCCGACCTTCTTCACCATCGAGTCGTTGAAGCTGCCGGACAGCGAGGTGTGCAGCACCACGTACAAGCCGCGCAGGCGCGGGTCGTTACGGATCTCGGTGGTCAGGCGATAGCCATCCATTTCCGGCATTTCCGCATCGGTGAAGACCATCAGCAGTTTTTCGGTCATGTCCACGCCGGTATCAGCCCAGGCCTTGAGCATGTTCAAGGCCTTCAACCCGTCGCTGGCAATATGCATCTTCACGCCCAGCTGTCCCAGGGTATCGCGCAATTGCGCCAGGGCCACGTTCGAGTCATCCACCAGCAGCACCTCACGGCCACGGGCACGTTCCAGCACCGGATCTTCGAGCTTGTCGCGGGAGACTTTGGCGTTGTACGGGACGATTTCGGCCAGAACCTTTTCGACGTCGATGATTTCCACCAGTTGATCATCGACCTTGCTGATGGCCGTCAGGTAGTGCTGGCGGCCGGCGCTGCTCGGGGGCGGCAGGATGGCTTCCCAGTTCATGTTGACGATCCGGTCCACGCCACCGACCAGGAAGGCCTGAACCGAACGGTTGTATTCGGTGACGATAATCGTGCTGCCAGGCCCCGGCACCAGCGGGCGCATGCCAATGGCCTGGGAAAGGTCGATCACCGGCAGGGTCTGGCCACGCAGGTTGACCACGCCGCACACAAAAGGATGCCGCTGCGGCATCAGCGTCAACTTTGGCAGCTGCAGGACTTCCTGTACTTTAAAGACGTTGATCGCGAACAATTGCCGTCCGGCGAGCCGGAACATGAGAATTTCCAGGCGATTCTCACCCACCAGTTGCGTGCGTTGGTCTACCGTGTCGAGAATGCCGGCCATCAATGACTCCAGGTCTTGTTCGGATGAATTCACTCAAGGAAGGTTATCGGCTGTTTTTGCCGAAGCTTGACCCTCTCTAAAATGCCACGCCCGGCCATTGATGTCACATTAACATCATGCTTTACTGGCGCGGTGATTACATCTGCTGCACTTCTGCGCCCCGCGACCATTGTTCGAGCGAAAAGTTCCACTGCGTAAGGGATTCCCCTATCAATAATCAGGCGCAACCTGATATTCGCAATATCCGATAGCCATTAATGTGACGCCATTCTCATTGCATGAACGGAGTCAGGCTTTTGTGTGCGATCGCAAGTCAGTGGCCAACCACCCTCTCGTGTTCCCCAGCCTGCTTCCGGGCCAGCCGCTACTCGTTCATCCGACGACTCGGTAATGCCGGAGTTCCGACCGCCCTCGTCGACACACACGATATCCCCTCATTTGACATGACGTTGTGGAGATAAGTATGCCGAACGACCGTAAAGAGTGGGCCCAGCGTCTCACGGGGTTTCTTGTCGAGGCTGAAACACTCCTGGCTAAAACCGAGGAATGCCTGAGTCATCTGCAGTTGATCAGCAATGACAAGGACGCCATCGACTGTTTGCTCAGCACACTGCTCAAGCTGGCCAACAAGGCTGATGCCCTGGCGTTGGCGGCCGTGTCTGAATTTTCTCTGCATATTCATGGCCTGCTGAACCACGCACAGAACACCATGTGTCTGCACGACGAGGCGCTGAGTGCCCTGAAAGACTGCCTGACCCTGGTTGCCTGGCAACTCGAGCTCATCGACCAGACCACCGGACAGCTCAGTCTCGACGACAGCGAGCAGGTCACCCTGATCGAAGCCTTTGCCTTTCAGGTCGGGCAAAGCCGGTTTCAACCACCTGTCAACTCCAGGCCCTTCACCCTCGTATCCTATTCAGAGCGACAGGCCTGAACTTGCCAAACCATGCCGCATGGCGTGTTTTGGTTATCAATACCGCGCTGTAACTTGAGTGCGCACATGTCGCAAATGAATATTTCGTAGCTATAAGCGACGCATTTAAACAACCGGCATTTTTCGACGGTAACAACCCACTTGTTCCATTATGGAAGCATCGTCAAAACGACTGGATTCCTGACTTTTCGGACATACATACGGACGCGACCAACGGTATCTTAAGTGCTACTATGCCGCCTGTTAGTTGACGCCAATTAATGGCAGTGTGATCGCAGCCGAATACAGCTCGCTGCAGTTCGCAGCTGAACTCCTCGGCGCTCCACATTAAAAAAACAGGGGCCTGTCAGCCAGCATGACCGGTCAGCCCGCAGCGAACATCCATTGGCTCCATCCGCTATGCACGCCAGCCTCAAGTCAATCGCCACGTGGCCACCCTCCCGAGCAAATGCACGCCTATTCACGCTGTTGCTATGTGCCTGCTCGACCCTCGGCAGCTTGCTGGTCCATGGCTTGTCCATTCCGTTGCCCCTGTCATTGCTGGTGCTCAACGTTGCGGCGCTGACCAGTGTTGCCGTGCAGTACTGCCTCTCGCGCAAATCGATCAAATTCCAGCCTCAGGAACTGGCGGACCGGCTGTTGCAGGTCCAGGAAAACGAGCGTCACCGGCTGAGCCGCGAACTGCATGACGACATCGGTCAATTGCTGACCGCTGCCAAACTGCAAAGCGACTGGCTCAAACGCCGGATGCCCGAAGAGCTCCAGGGACAATGCGCGGTCCTCTGCGACACGCTGGAAGAAACCCTGGCCAAAGTTCGTGACGTATCCGCCATTCTTAATCCCCGGCAGTTGACCAGCCTTGGGCTGGAAGCCAGTCTGCGGGCACACCTGCTCAAGACCCTGGCCAACACCCCGGTGCACTGGAGCCTGGAATGCCAGCAGCGCCTGACCGGCATACCGGAGGAAATGGCCGTGGCGGCTTTCCGTATTACCCAGGAAGCGGTCACCAACATCCTGCGACATGCCCAGGCCAAGAACCTGCTGGTATGCCTGCAGCGCCTGCCCCAAGGCCTGAAGTTGCAGATCAGCGATGATGGTCAGGGTTTCGCGCCCGCAACAGACCCTGGTCGTGAAGGGCAGCGCGGTATGGCCGGGATGTCGGAACGGATCGATCAACTGGGCGGCACACTGACCGTTACCAGCGAGCCGGGCAAAGGCACTCAAATCGAAGCTCTTTTTCCCTGGGCGCCCCGTGCGCTCGAACGGGCCAGTTCGAATAAGGTTATGCATTGACTTGTAACTTACTACTGGTGGATGACCACTCGCTGATCAGGGCTGGCGTGCGCGCCCTGGTAATGGATCTGCCCGGCTATGCCGTCATCGGTGAGGCCAGTGACGGCTCGCAGCTGCTCGAAATGGTTGGGCGTCTGTCCCCGGATATTATCCTGCTGGATATTTCGATGCGCCAGACCGGCGGCCTCGAAGCCTTGCAGCAACTCAAGCGGGTGCGCCCGCAGAGCAAGGTCCTGATCCTCTCGATGCACACCGACCCTGCCCTGATCATGCAGGCGCTGGAGTCCGGAGCCCATGGCTACCTGCTCAAGGACACCACGGCTACCGAACTCGAGCACGCGCTGGAAGCCTTGCGCAACAACGAGCGCTATCTGAGCCCGGCCATTGCCCACACGGTGATCACTCAGGCACTGACCCGAAACCAGAAGCACCGACCCGAACCTGCCGACTCGCACAACCTGACGGCACGTCAGCTGGAAATCCTGCGGTTGATCGTTCGCGGAAAATCCACCCGAGAGATCGCCAACGGCCTGGGGTTGAGCGTCAAGACCGTCGAAACCCACCGCTCGCAGATCATGAAGCGCTTGCAGATCTACGATGTGGCCGGCCTGGTGTTGTTTGCCGTACGTGAACAAATCATCAGCCTCGATGACTAGGCACTTCACTGTCGCGTAACAACGGCGAATTCTCAGGCAGATGCACGAGTAACGCCGCCGGGCGAACCGAGAAACGCAGGCTGTCCCCTTCCAGCGGTTCACCGTCAAGGTTGATGTACAACCCTTCCGAAACCTTGATCTCGACCCAGGGCAGGCGCGCCCGAACAAACATGCTGTCGATGCCAAAGCCTTCGGTCAGCAGGTTTTTCAAAGTACTGACCACCTCCTGCGGTGCCGGCAGGATGCTGATATCCAGCAAACCGTCATCAACCAGTGCCTGCGGGCACAATTCCCGCCCGCCTCCGGCCTGCCGACCATTGCCGATGCCCAGTGCCAGCAGATCGCCTCGCCAGTGAAAGTCCGGCCCCTGCAATTCACCGTACGCGGTATGCAGCTCATTGAAGCGTGACAAGCCGGTGAACAGATACGCCGCACCGCCGAGGATTTTCTTCAGATCCTCCGGGGTGTTCGCTGTGACATGACTGCCGAACCCACCGGTCGCCATGTTCAGGAATATCTGCCCATCAACCTCCCCCAGATCAATGGCAGTCGGCACGCTATCGAGCAGCTCCAGCGCCTGATCGGGTTCCAGGGACACACCCGCCGCACGCGCAAAATCATTGGCGGTACCTAGCGGCATCAATACCAGGCTGGCTTTTATCGAATGCTGCGCCATAGCCTCGGCAATATCGCGCAAGGTGCCATCGCCACCGCCGGCAATGATGTATCGATACCCGGCCGCCAACGCTTCGCCCACCAGCCTTTGCGCATCGCCGGCTTCCCAGGTCAATCGAACAGCCAGCTCCCGACCTCGCTCACGCTGGCTTTCGACGGCGGTGCGAACCGCCTCGTTGAGCGCTTGCTTGCCATGCAGAATCAATAGCGCCTTGCGATCGCTCATTACTCACTCCCGGTTTGAATGGCATCTGGGAGATGTTGACCGCGAAGGCTCCGGTAAAAGTCGCCAGAAATCGAATTATTTCCAGTCGGAAAGCCTTGGCCCCCACACGGCAGGACTTTTCTTACAAAACGTTAGGAATCGGCTCAATTGACCGAAAATCTGAATTGGTAGACTTTGAGGATCCAGCTGGACATCACAAGGACGTGCCATGCAACACCAAAACCTCGCATCACCGGCCATCCTGGTCTTGCCGCTCGCAGATAACAAAAATACAGGCCATCGAGCTGAATGCCGCAACAGCACAAAAGCCACGGGAGAAATTGATATGGAACCTCGCGTCACCGAGCTGGAGACACACCTCAAGTGCATACGCCGGGACATTGAAGAAGCCCGGGATGACGTCAAATCCATCAGGCACCGGCTTGTCTATTCCGCCTGCGGAACAGCCGTGATCCTCTGTCTCCTTGGCTGGATCGCCAATAGCCGTTTCGAGCAGGTCATTTCATTGCTTCTGGCCCATTGAGTGCCCTCCCACACAAGACCCGACTCAATCAACCGGGTCTTGTGTGACAACGCCGCTAAAGCTATCAGCTCAGGACTTCGCTCAGCGGAATGAAGAAAACGCTATCGCCCTGAACCAGCGTGCGACCTTCCAGGACCTCTACCAGTCCATCAGCCCAGGCAGCGCTGCGCAGAACACCGGAACTCTGGTTTTTGTAGATCGTCGCCCTGCCGCTTTCCAGCCGTCCGCGCAAATACTCACGCCGATTGCCTGGCTGGAGCCAGTCAAACCCTGCCGGCACCTGCACCTTCAGCGGCTCAACGTCGATTACCCCCTGACGGCGCAAGAGATAGGGCCTGGTCAACAAGGCAAAGGTCACGAGGGTCGATGCGGGATTGCCCGGCAAGCCAATCACCGGCACACCGCGAAAATGCCCGAACGTCAGCGGTTTACCGGGCTTGATGGCGAGTTTCCAAAGCGTCAGTTCGCCCTCCTCGCGCAAGGCGATGCCCAGAAAATCGGCTTCCCCCACCGATACGCCACCGGTCGAGAGGATCAGGTCGACATCTTTCAACTCACCTAATCGGGTGCGAGTGGTTTCCAGATTGTCCGGCAGAATTCCCGCGTCGACGACCTCACACCCCAAACGCTGCAACCAGCTGCACAACAACACCCGGTTGCTGTTGTAGATCTGTCCTGGCCCCAGGGTCTGCCCCGGCTCAATCAACTCGTCGCCGGTAGACAGCACCGCCACGCGCACCTTTCGAACCACCTCCAGCTCAGCGCATCCCAGGGAGGCAGCCAATCCTTGCTCGATCGGCCCCATCTGCGTACCTGCTGGCAGAATCAACTCGCCGACAGTGGTTTCCTGGCCTTGCGGACGGATGTTCTGGCCTTGGGTCAAGGCTTGAGTGAAACGTACTCGCTCATCGGCCTGAACCTCGGCGTTCTCCTGCATCTCGACGCAATCGGCACCGGCGGGAACTGGTGCCCCGGTGAAAATGCGCGCACAGGTTCCTGGCTGCAACGGATCGGGGGCCTGGCCGGCAAACACCTTCTGACTAACCGGTAACGGCTCTCCCGTCCAGTCGACCATGCGCAAGGCATAACCATCCATGGCACTGTTGGGCCAGGGCGGCAGATCAAGCGTCGATACCAGATCTTGCGCCAGTACACGCCCCTGTACCTGCGCCAACGGCAAGCGTTCACGCTCGACAATCCTTGAGGCCTCGGCCATTTCCAGCAAGCGCGCCAACGCCTGCTCGACAGGCATCAGGCTGCCAGACTTGCCAGGCTTACCCACGGGATTCACAAGGCGCGGCCTGTTTCAAATGAGGCACGAAATTGCACGGCCGATGCCGCGCATCCAGCTGCTCGGCCAAAATGCCGTCCCAAGCGGTGCGCACGGCATTGGTCGAGCCCGGCAAGCAGCAAACCAGCGTGCCGTTGGCCAGACCGGCCAACGCCCGGGACTGAACGGTCGAGGTACCGATATCGGCAACCGAGATCTGACGGAACAGCTCGCCAAATCCATCGACCTGTTTGTCCAGCAGGCACGCGACGGCTTCCGGCGTGCTGTCACGTCCGGTAAAACCGGTGCCGCCGGTGATCAGTACCACCTGCACGACATCGTCGGCAATCCAGTTGGCGACTTGCGCGCGAATTTTGTAGAGGTCATCTTTGAGCAACACCCGGGCGGCCAGGTAATGACCGGCAGCGGTCAAGCCATCGACAAAGACCTGACCTGAGGTGTCGGTTTCCAGCGTGCGGGTATCGCTGACAGTCAGCACTGCAATATTCAGCGGTGCGAAAGGTACATCAGCCTTGGCTTTCATAGGCTCGTCCAGTTGTAGGAGAAACAGCCCGGTGTTATATCACAGCGCTCCGTTTTTTCGCCGCCCCCATGGAGGCTCGCCATGACCACGAATTCACAATTGCCACCCTGCTCCATTCTGCTCCTGGCGGGCGGCCGCGGCCAACGTATGGGTGGGCGGGATAAAGGGTTGCTGGACTGGCACGGCGAACCGCTGATTGTGCATCTGCATCGCAAGACCCGCCCGCTGACCGATGACCTGATCATCTCCTGCAATCGTAACCCTGAGAAGTACGCCCCCTACGCCGACCAGTTGGTCCACGATGATGAAGGTGACTTCCCCGGGCCGCTGGCCGGTATTCGCGCAGGCCTGAAAGCTGCTCGCCATACCCATCTGCTGGTCATGCCCTGTGACGTTCCGGGCATTGATGCGGCGCTGATCGGCAATATGCGCGAGGCCGCCAACCTGCATCCGGACAAGCCGCTGATGGTGCGGCATGATCACCACTGGGAGCCGTTGTTGTGTGTGATTCCCGTGCTACACAGGGCAGCATTCGAAAATGCCTGGAACGAGGGTGAGCGCAGCCCTGGCCGGTTGATGCGCAATCTCGGTGCGACCGCGCTGCAATGCCCCGACAACGACCCTCGGCTGGCAAATCTCAACACGCCGGAACTTTTAAGCGGTCATGACACTGTGTCAGACTGATATCGATCAGGAACTTGCGCGGACGGTGTACGTCTCAAGTTCAGCAACCACAGAATTCTTATTCGGAGACACAACTCATGACTCAACGGACCCTCGCCACTTTCATGCTCGCACTGGGCCTTGCCACCCTCGCCGGTTGTGCATCGCCTACAGTGATCACCTTGAATGACGGTCGCGAAATCCAGGCCGTCGACACGCCGCAATTCGACAAGGATTCCGGTTTCTACGAATTCGAACAGCTCGACGGCAAGCAGACCCGCATCAACAAAGATCAGGTTCGAACCGTCAAGGAGCTGTAATCCCGACGCCGCCGGATACAGAAAAGCCCGCTTGATGCGGGCTTTTTCATGCCTGGAGAACAGCGCTTCAGGATCGCTTCCCGATCACCATTGCAGGGTGATTTCACTCTCGAACTCACGCGCCTGGCCCGTGACCGGATCGATAAACTTCAGCCCCTGCGCCAGCAACTTCAAAGGATTGGCGTAGTCATCCTGCGCATCCTTGAGCACCTCGGGGTAAAACGGGTCGTTGCAGATAGCGGCTCCCAACGCCGCCATATGTACCCGTAGTTGATGTTTCTTGCCCGTCACCGGGTAAAGACCATAACGCCAGAGCTCCCCCTGTTTCTCCCTGACTTCGACCGCCGTCTCGGTATTGCTGGCCCCTGGGCCTTCCTGCATGCGGAAGAACGGTTCGCCATCGACCAGTCGGCTTTTATGCACCAATGGAAAAGCCAGGCCGGGCAGCGCCTTTGCAATGGCCTCGTAGCGCTTTTCGATCTGCCGGGTTGGAAACAACGACTGATAAGCCGAACGGGTCTGCGGATTGGCGGAAAACAGCACCAGCCCCGCGGTGTGCCGGTCGATGCGATGCAATGGCACCAGGTGCGGATTGTCCAGGCGACGGATCAAGCGCCGGAGCAGCGTTTGTTCGACGTATTCGCCAGCCGGGGTCACCGGCAGGAAATGCGGCTTGTCGGCGACCACCAGATGCTCATCCGCGTACAGAATCGACTCGGTCACCGGGATCGGTTTTTCATCCGGCACTTCGCGAAAATAATGAATCCGCAAACCTTCCCTGTAGGCCAGGTCGAGGGCAATCGGCATGCCCTGCCCATCGAGGACCCGGCCACGGGCAATTCTGTCCAGCCATTGTTCACGACCGATGGCGCTGAAATGCTCGCACAGGCAATCGACAACGGTCTGCCACGGGCCAGGTGGCAAGTAGAGCGTACTGGCCTGACTGTGTGCCGCGGAAAAAGAAGAAGTGGACATACGAAAGCTCTAACCTCAGTGCAGAGCGGCATTATCCAACAGCAAGGGGAACGCCCCCTAAGATTCCTCAAGCCGGGATCCGCGCGCGCGCCGCCGCTTCGGTGTACTCCTTGAGCCAGCGCAGTACATCGACCGCCTCCCAGCGGGCGGGATCATACAGGGCGTACAACAATCCCTGATAACCCACGACATCGAGTTGCCGGTGATAACCCGCGCGTTGAAACAAGGCTTCGATTTCTGCGAAACAGGTATTGAAATGCGTTTTGTTGAAGGGCGTTTTCCCCTCGGTCACCAGACCATCCAGGCGCAACTCAAGGACAGCCTCGCGCACGACGTCCGCGGACATCCGGTTCACGCTATTCTTCAACTGTTCGACATTGACCACGATTCATCCCTCTCACGCCCGGGCTTGCCTGCTCACTCCCGAAAATCAGGAACGGCAAGACAGGCACTTCGAATAACTGTATACGCATACAGTATCCGATCAACACCGAATAAGCCAAGGGGATCAATCGTAAAGTTCGACAGGCGGGATACGCCACCAACGCAAAAACCGCTCAACCCAGGAACGCCACCACCTGATCGGCACTGAACGGCCAGCCCAGTTCAGCACCGGTATCGACGCGCCGCAGCACCGGAATACGCAGGCTGTAAGCTGCGAACCAGCTTTCATCGTCAGCGATATCCACCAGTTCCACCAGCAGGCCGCGCTCGACGAATTCCATCAACATGGCTTCGGCTACTTCACAGAGATGGCATCCAAGGGTGCCGAACAGCTGACATTCGGGAAGCATGAGCGCTCAACCAGAAAATGAAGTGATCATTCTAGGCCTACCCCGAAAAACCGTCGAGCCATTGCGGCCCCTGCCATGATGCCGCCGACCATGAAAAGACCTGAGTCAGTCCTGGCTCACGGCGCCGATCTTGTGGATCGACAGGTCCGCGCCGTAATACTCTTCTTCCTGACTCAGGCGCAATCCATGCAGCGCCTTGATCACGCCATACACCGCAAACCCGCCGGCCAGTGCCACAGTGATGCCCAGCGCAGTGCCGATCAACTGGCTGATCAGGCTGACCCCGCCCAACCCGCCCAAAGCGGTCTGGCCGAAAATGCCGCAGGCGATGCCGCCCCACACGCCGCACAAACCATGCAATGGCCACACACCCAACACATCGTCGATGCGCCATTTGCCTTGGGCCGCAGTAAAGCACCAGACAAACAGCGCCCCCGCGATGGCACCAGTGACCAGCGCCCCCACAGGATGCATCAGGTCGGAACCGGCACAGATTGCCACGAGCCCCGCCAACGGGCCGTTGTGCAGAAAGCCGGGGTCATTGCGCCCGACAATCAGCGCCGCCACCGTACCGCCAACCATGGCCATCAACGAATTCACCGCCACCAGTCCGCTGACACCTTGCAGTGTTTGCGCGCTCATGACGTTGAAGCCGAACCAGCCAACAATCAGGATCCACGAGCCCAGTGCCAGAAACGGGATGCTCGATGGCGCGAACGCGACCAGCCGACCGTCGCGATAGCGGCCATTACGCGGTCCGAGCAACAACACCGCCGCCAGTGCCAGCCAACCGCCCATGGCATGCACCACCACCGATCCTGCGAAGTCATGGAAACCGGCACCAAAGCGCTCCAGCAACCAGGCTTGCAGACCCAGGTTGCCGTTCCAGACAATGCCTTCGAAGAACGGATAGATGAACGCGACGATTAATGCGGTTGCACACAACTGGGGAACAAACCGGGCGCGCTCGGCGATGCCTCCGGAAATGATCGCCGGGATCGCCGCGGCAAAGGTCAGCAGGAAGAAAAACTTCACCAGGCCATAACCATGGTCGGCATTGAGCACCGCCGCTGGTTGCATGAACGTCACGCCATAGGAAATCCAATAGCCTATAAAGAAGTAGGCCAGTGTCGAAACGGCGAAGTCGCTGAGGATTTTCGACAACGCATTGACCTGGTTTTTCTGTCGCACGGTTCCGACTTCGAGAAAGGCGAAACCGGCGTGCATGGCCAGAACCATGACCGCACCGATCAGAATGAACAGCGTGTTGGAGCTATGGACCAGGGTGTCCACAGCGCTTTGCAGGTTTTCCATGGGATGGGCAGACCTTATGGCAGAAAAAAGCACCAAAGCAGTTCGCGATGACTGGCCATGCACCAAGTTGCAGCTTCAAGACATCAGCGCACTGATCTCGTTGAACCACTTTGGCGCACGGACGCCGTCCAGGAAAAACGCGCCCCCGGACGTTTACGCGAGTTTTTGATTGTTGGTCCTACGGTTTTACTGAAATCATGCCCGGCAATAGCGCAATGGTGCAGACCGGCGCACCACGACTCAGCAAAAGTTGTACCAGTCATTTGTACTGAACCTTCGCCGAAGGCTCATACTCGAACGCATCAGAAAGCCACTTAAGGAGATCCACCATGGCCCGCCCCCAGGCAAAGACTGCTCAAGAAATCCTGATGAACGACTTTCAGACACTGGTCAGTGACACCGAACGCTTGCTGGAGCACACCGCGACCCTGGCCGGCGATCAGGCCGACGAGTTGCGCGAGCAGATCCACGAAAGTCTCTTGCGTGCCCGTGAAACCCTGAAGCTGACCGAAGACTCCCTGCGCGAACGCGGCAAGGCTGCTGTCACCGCCACGGAAGACTATGTCCAGGCCAACCCTTGGCAATCTGTGGGGATCGCGGCCGGCGTGGGTTTCCTGATCGGCCTGCTGGCCAGCCGGCGCTGATATGTCGATCGGCGAATCCGGCCCGTCCGTGACGGGAACCAGCTCCTCATCGCGGCGCCTGGGTGCTGCCTTCCTTGGGTTGCTGCACAGCCATGTCGAGCTGTTCGGCATCGAACTGCAGGAACAAAAAGCCCGCACCGTCAGCCTCTTGCTGTTTGCGGGCCTGGCGCTGGTGTTTGCGTTGCTGCTGTTGGTGGGGCTGTCGACGCTGGTGCTTATCGTGTTCTGGGACACGTATCGCCTGACCGCCATCATCGGGCTCTGTGTGTTCTACTCCCTCGCCGCCATATTCTGTGGAATGCGCTTGAGAGCGGCGATTTTCGATGAGTCCTCGCCCTTCCATGGCACCCTGGAAGAGCTGGCCAACGATCGGGAGCGCCTGCTGCCATGAACCTGCCTGAATTGCCACAAAACAGCTCACGCACGGAAATGCGCAAGGCCCTGATCCGCCTGCGCATGGAAATGCACCGCCAGGAAATCCGCCACGAATCCTCGCAACTGCTGCAGCCCTTGCAACGGGTGCGCGGGATGACGCAAAACCTGCAGGACGGCTTCGGCATCAAGCACGCGCCACTCTGGGGCGTGGCCGCCGTCACCTTGCTGGGCTTTCTGACCGGCAAGGGTGCGAAAAACGGGGGTGGCCTCAGCAGTCTGACCCGGCTGATCCGCCTCGGCACCACACTGGGACCGCTGATCAAACTGATCATGCAGGGCTCTTCGCGCAAAGACTGATCAGTTTCTTTCTGGCTGCATGCTTGCAAAGTCGACGGGATGCGCTCCTCTATCGAGGGGTGCAATCCTGTGCGCCTACCCGGTCAACAGGCACCCTCCAGAAAATGATCTTGCAAGGAGGCCTCGATATCAACGCCGCCGGGTTGTAGTTCCGCTTGCAGGTCATGGCGCGAAACGGGAAGCTAGGCCATCAGACACCTGACGGAGTGACCCGCCTTGGATTGGCATACCCTGCTTACCCGCGAACGCCTCGGAAAACCTTTGCACAGCCCGGAAGAACTCGGCCGCAGCCCTTTTCACAAAGACCACGACCGCATCATTTTCTCGGGAGCTTTCCGCCGTCTCGGGCGCAAGACCCAGGTCCATCCGGTGTCCAGCAACGATCACATTCATACGCGCCTGACCCACTCGCTGGAAGTCAGTTGTGTGGGGCGCTCACTGGGCATGCGCGTCGGCGAAACCATCCGCAGGACCCTGCCCGAATGGTGCGAACCCAGCGACCTGGGGATGGTGGTGCAATCGGCCTGCCTGGCACACGACATCGGCAACCCGCCGTTCGGCCATTCCGGTGAAGACGCGATCCGCCATTGGTTCCAGCAAGCCGCCGGCCGTGGCTGGCTGGATGCAATGAGTGAAGCCGAGCGCAATGACTTCCTGAATTTCGAAGGCAATGCCCAAGGCTTTCGGGTACTCACCCAACTTGAGTATCACCAGTTCGAAGGCGGCACCCGCCTGACCTATGCAACGCTGGGCACGTACCTGAAGTATCCATGGACAGCCAGGCACGCCGACTCGCTGGGCTACAAGAAACACAAGTTCGGCTGTTATCAGAGCGAGCTGCCACTGCTGGAGCAGATCGCCCAAAAACTCGGCCTGCCACAACTGGAGGAGCAACGCTGGGCGCGGCACCCGCTGGTGTACCTGATGGAGGCCGCCGACGACATCTGCTATGCGCTGATCGACCTGGAAGACGGCCTGGAAATGGAGTTGCTGGAATACGCCGAAGTCGAATCCCTGCTGTTGGGCCTGGTGGGCGATGACTTACCGGAGACCTATCGCCAGCTCGGTCCCGACGATTCGCGCCGACGCAAACTGGCTATCCTGCGCGGTAAAGCCATCGAGCACCTGACCAATGCTGCGGCCCGCGCCTTCGTCGAGCAACAGGATGCGCTGCTGGCCGGTACACTGCCCGGCGATCTGGTGGAACACATGCACGGTCCCGCCAAGCGTTGCGTGCTCAATGCCAAGGACATGGCCCGCAAGAAAATCTTCCAGGACAAGCGCAAGACCCTGCATGAGATCGGCGCCTACACCACGCTGGAAATCCTGCTCAACGCCTTTTGCGGTGCCGCGCTGGAACAGCACAATGGGCGTACACCGTCGTTCAAGAGCCGCCGCATCCTTGACCTGCTGGGCAACAATGCACCCGATCCTCACGGCCCGTTGCACACTTCGTTTTTGCGCATGATTGATTTCATCGCCGGCATGACCGACAGCTATGCCAGTGACATGGCCTTGGAAATGACCGGCCGCGCCAGCCACTGAGGTGTATCGATTGATCAGCCATTACGGCATTCGTTATGGCTGATACCCCCTTCAGCATCCAACTGCACTCAAGTTTCGTCGAATTGCCCTACAGCACATGGCGAGCAAACTGATCGCTTGCCCGGTACTCTCGCGAAACAATCGCCCTCCCTTCCGTTCGACAGATGAAGTGCGCGCCATGGCCGAAGACGATCTACGCATCCTCGTGGTGGAAGACCATCCCTTCCAACTGATAGCCACTCAATGCCTGCTGGAAAGTTATGGCTTCACCCGGCTGACGACCACCGACAGCGCCAAAGGCGCCCTGCTGAAACTGCTCGGGGCCGACCAACCGTTCGACATCCTTTTATGCGATCAATGCCTGCCCGACCTGACGGGACTCGATCTGGTCCGGTTCGCCAGCCAGCGAGGGTTGATCAGGCAGGCGATCATTCTCAGTAGCCTGACGACATCTGAACTGGATGAGCTTGAAAAAACGGCCTCTGAACAGGGGCTGCCATTATTGGGTTATTTGATAAAACCACTGAAACAATCTGAATTTAGAGACTTGTTGACCTCAGCACCACTATAGAAAAAAACATATAAAAACCGACAAACATACATTGAAAAGCTTACAAACAACTTCCATTTAAAGCACACCCGCATGTTGGACTTCTTTCAGCCTTCCTAATAAGAAACCTAGTTAATACGTAGTCCCATTCTTTTTCATCTGTAGGATTTTTCCTATATTGCTGCTACAGACTGGTCAGTTCATGCGTCCCTCCAAGTATCTGAGCTATGGTGCGCGCTTTATTTGAGCTCGCATGGGACTTGATTATGAACTCCGTTTTTATTGTCGACGATCACCCGGTTATCCGCCTTGCCGTTCGAATGTTACTGGAACATGAAGGTTACAAAGTCGTCGGCGAAACTGACAATGGGGTCGATGCCATGCAGATGGTTCGCGAATGCATGCCCGACCTGGTCATTCTCGACATCAGCATTCCAAAACTGGATGGCCTGGAAGTGCTATCCCGATTCAATGCAATGAGCACCCCTCTTAAAACCCTTGTACTGACAGCACAGTGCCCGACACTTTTCGGTATTCGCTGCATGCAATCGGGTGCATCGGGCTATGTCTGCAAACAAGAGGACATCAGTGAACTGGTCAGCGCCATAAAAGCGGTATTTGCAGGTTACAACTATTTTCCGAGCGAGGCATTGAACCCCATCCGCGGAGATGAAACACGCTGCATGGAACTGGAACTGTTCAAATCCGTAAACGACCGGGAACTGATGGTCCTGCAACTTTTTGCCCAAGGCCGCACAAACAAGGAAATCGCCAAGGGCATGTTTCTGAGCAACAAGACCGTGAGCACCTACAAAAAGCGCCTCATGCAGAAACTCAAAGCCAAATCCCTGGTTGAACTGATCGAGATGGCAAAACGTAACGCACTCGTGTGAGAACCTGGATGCCCAGACGTTTGAAGGTCTATCTGATTCAATTGACCGCAGGTCTATGCGTGAGCACCTCGTTGTTCGGGGCACCGGGCAATGAAAACTACACGCTGCTCAGCCGCTCGAAGGTCGGAGCGCTGGAGGTTCGGCTGGATGAATCCCAGCGACAATGGATAAAACAAAAAAACCAACTGACGCTCGGTACGTCAGCCCCGGACTATCCACCATTCGACCTGACCACCAGTGGTCAGGACTATGAAGGTTTTACCGCCGATTACGCCGGTCTCCTGGAAAAAGTAACCGGTCTGCCCGTCACGGTTCAGCGTTTCGATTCCCGAGGGGCCGCGATCACTGCGCTGGAAAATGGCGAAGTCGATCTGCTCGGCACCGCCAATGGATTCGAAGCTGGCAACGCCGACATTGCACTGTCCATACCTTATGCCGTCGACCAACCCGTATTGGTCACCCGCGAAGGGGAAACACGATCGCTCACCGATGGCCTGGCCGGATTGCGCCTGAGCATGGTGTATCACTACTTGCCACTGGCGGAAGTCAAGGCGTTGTATCCGAAGGCGATCATCACGTCTTATCCGTCCTATCAGAATGCGATCAATGCCGTTGCTTTCGATCAGGCGGACGTGTTTCTCGGTGACACCATTTCAACTCACTACATGATCAACAAGGGGTATCTGAACAACATCCGCATGGCCAACTTCGGCAAACATGAAGCCTTTGGTTTCAGCTTCGCCGTCAACCGGAACAACCCTGAGCTGCTCGGCATCATCAACTCCATGATCACGGCCATCCCCTCCAGTGAACGAGAAAACATCGCCAAACGCTGGAGCGCCGGTAGCGACATTCTGCTGACCGATCAAAAGCTGCAACTCACTGACCGCGAAGAACGCTGGCTGAGCCACCACCCGATTGTGCGCGTTGTCGTCAACGAAGCCTTTGCGCCACTGACATTTTTCGATAGCAATGGCAATTTTCGCGGGGTCACCGCAGATTTGCTTGAGCTTATCAGGCTGCGTACCGGCTTGCGCTTCGATATCCGGAGCAGTCGAAGCGATGACGAGATGATCAAACAAATCAAGGACAACAAGGTAGATGTGATCGCCGCGTTGCTCCCCAGTGCCGAACGTCAAACCCAGCTGAACTTTACCCGCCCCTTTCTGGAAAATTCCTACGTCCTGCTGACCCGCAAGGCCGCCGACAGCTCGACCAACCTCGCGCAGCTACAGGACAAGCGCCTGGCCATTGCCCGCGGCAATCCAATCATCGATTACCTGCGCAGAGAGTTTCCCCGAATCAATTTGATCGAAACCCCGGACACCTTCAGCGCCGTGGAGTTGCTCGCCGAAGGCCAGGCAGAGGGCGCGGTGAACTCACTGGTCATTGCCAATTACTTTATTTCCTCGCGGCTGTTCGAGCACACATTGCAAATCAGCACCACCATCGGCACCGAGCAGGCAGCGTTTTCCCTTGCCACCGCTCGGGGCGCCAAAGAGCTGAACGCCATTCTCGACAAGGCATTGCTGAGCATCTCGCCGGAAGAACTGGGCATCATCAACAGTCGCTGGCGCGGCTATTCGGCGTCCTCGCAAAGCACCTGGCGCAACTATCAAAGACTGTTCTACCAAATCGTCATCGGTGCCGGCGTGCTATTGCTGATTTCCATTGCGTGGAACGACTACATGCGACGCCAGATCAAGCAGCGCAAGGCCGCCGAGCGTGCGCTGAACGACCAGTTCGAGTTCATGCGATCGCTGGTCAATGGCACGCCCCATCCGATCTACGTACGTGATCGCCAGGGGCTGCTGCAAAGTTGCAACGACAGTTACCTGCAAGCGTTCTGCGCCCGGCGTGAAGATGTCATTGGCAAAAGCGTCATGCAGGGATCGATGAGCAATGTGTTCGAAGCCCGGGAGTACCAGGCCGACTACCAGCGCGTAGTGGCCGAGGGCAGACCGTTGATCGTCGATCGCGAGCTGCACATTGGTGGCCGGCGGCTGACGATCTATCACTGGATTCTTCCCTATCGGGATTCCAGCGCAAAAGTGCAAGGCATTATCGGTGGCTGGATCGACATCAGCGAACGGCGGCAACTGCTCGACGATCTGCGTTGCGCGAAAGAACGCGCCGATAACGCCAACCGGGCCAAAAGCACGTTTCTGGCCACGATGAGCCATGAGATCCGCACGCCGATGAATGCAATCATCGGCATGCTTGAACTGACACTCAAGCGTCTTGATCATCAGCATCCGGAGCGTCCGGCCATCGATGTCGCGTACAACTCGGCGAAAGGGTTGCTGGAATTGATCGGCGACATTCTCGACATCGCCAGAATCGAATCAGGACGCTTGAGCCTGACTCCGGAGCGGGTTGACCTTGGTGAACTTGTGACCTCGGTCGTGCGGATTTTCGAAGGTCTGGCCCGACAGAAGGAACTCGAGCTGGTGCTGGAGTTTTCATCGGCGAACCCGACCTTCGATGTGTTGCTGGACCCATTGCGCTTCAAACAGGTGCTGTCCAACCTGATCAGCAATGCCATCAAGTTTACCGAGCAAGGCCAGGTCCGGGTCATTGTCGACCTGCACCCGGCAACGCAACCTGAGCATGTGCAGATGCGGGTGCAGGTTCACGACAGTGGTATCGGGATCAGCGAACAGGATCAACAACGCCTGTTCGAACCCTTCGCTCAGGCCGACCATGCCATGCAATCGGCCAGGGGAGGCGCAGGGCTGGGGCTGGTGATCAGCCGAAATCTCTGCGAAATGATGGGCGGCAGTCTGCAATTGCGCAGCGAGCCGGGCATCGGTACCCAAGTGGAGGTGTTGCTGCAGCTGGAAACGTTGCCGCTGCAACAGTCGGCCCGTGCGGTCGAAACCCAAGTCGTCGTCGCCACAACCCCATTGAATGTTCTGGTAGTCGACGATCACTCGGCCAATCGATTGCTCACGTGCCAGCAACTGGAGTTTCTTGGGCATCGATTTACCGTCGCGGCCGATGGACAGGAGGGATTGGAGGCATGGAAGGACCAGCCTTTTGATCTGGTGATCGCCGATTGCAACATGCCGGTCATGAACGGATATGAGCTTGCCCGTGCCATTCGCCAGCATGAGCGACAACTCCATCGTCCTCCCTGCACCGTTCTCGGTTTTACCGCCAACGCCCAACCGGAAGAAATACAACGCTGCAAACAGGCCGGAATGGACGACTGCCTGTTCAAACCCCTCAGCCTCGGAGCCTTGAGTCAATGGGTGCAAGGCATTGAACCAACCCATGTAGCCCCGGCGTTCAGCCTTCACGGGTTGAAACTGCTGACCGGGGGCAACCCGAAATTGAACCGACGATTGCTGAACGAGTTGGTGAACAGCAACCGCCAGGATCGGCCAACGCTGCTGTCGCTATCCAGCTCTGGGGATACGCAAGCGCTGCAGGACATTGCCCACAAAATCAAAGGCGCAGCCCGGATAGTACAAGCCTCCCGACTGATCGACCGCTGCGAGGCACTCGAAGCCGCCTGTCATGAGGATTCCGATCGCGAAAAAGTGGCCGGATGCTGCAAATCCATGGAGCGCACCATGCTCGAACTGGAGGACGCGTTGCTACGTCAGATCGAGCATTACGACGAAGGCAAACTGCCAGAGCCTTAACTATGCTTGGTCCCTCAGCGGTGTGTTGACCATCATGGAGAAACCCGCAATGCCTGACCCACTGCGCACGGATCCACGTCGGTTTCCGCTGCATGTCCATATCAGCGTGATGTTCACCTTTTTGCTGTTGCTGACCGGGGCGGTGCTGGGGCTTTTCAACTACCGGCAAACCACACAGATCATCTTGTCCAGCAGCGAAAAACTCTTCAACCGCATTGAGCAGGATGTCCGCCTGGACCTGCACGCGACCTATGACCCCATTCGTCATCTGTTGAGCCTGCTGGCACTCAATCCGGCGGGCCAGTCCCCTGATCTGGAACAGCGCCTGGCACTGCTCGAACCGTTCAGCCAGTCACTCGAGGACAACCCCAACCTGGCTTCACTGTACCTGGGCTACGACAATGGTGACTTTTTCATGGTCCGCCCGCTGCGCACCCAGGAGGTCAAAGCCCTGGTCAAGGCTCCGGACACGGCGGTTTTCCAAGTCTGGAGCATCGAGCACGACAGCAACGGCCAGCCCCACTCCCAGTCGTTGTTTTTCGACCGGAGCCTGGCACTTGTCAGCCGTCAGGACAACCTGAACGACACGTACGACCCACGCAACCGCGCCTGGTTTACCAGCGCCCGCGGCGACAACGACCAGATCACGACCGAACCCTATATCTTCTTTTCCACCCACAACATCGGCACGACGCTGGCACGACGCAGCGGCGACAAGGCAATCCTGGCCGCCGACCTGACTCTGGCCGAACTCAGCGCGACCCTGGCCAAGCACGTCGTGACCCCCAGTACCGAAATCGTGCTGTTCGATGCCGAAGGCAATGCCATTGCCTACCCCGACAGCCGCAAGCTGATCATCGATGATCAGACGTCCCGCCTGGTCAAGGCGGCGGACCTGAGCCCCGGCCTGGACGCGTTGCTCAATAGTCCCCCTCAGGGCAGTCGCCTGAACGCCAACGGCCGGCAGTGGATCGTGGCCCGCAGCCGCATGCAGGAAGGCGGCCCCCAAGGCCTGCAATTGGCGCTGCTGGTACCGGAAGACGAGTTGCTCGTCGACGCTTACCGGATGCGCTGGCAGGGTGCGCTGATTACCCTGGCAACCTTGCTGTTTTGCGTGCCGCTGGGTTGGCTGACATCAAGAATCCTGGTCAAACCGTTGCGCGCCCTGGTGCAGGAGGCCGATGCGATTCGCAGTTTCGATTTCAATTTTCCGCTTTCCCGCCGCTCGCCGGTGCTCGAAGTCGACCAGTTGAGTGTGTCGATGGCACGAATGAAAGACACCCTGGCGAGCTTCTTCCAGATCACTGACAGCCTCAGCGCCGAAACCCGTTTCGCCCCGCTGCTGGAACGGGTGTTGTTTGAAACCGTGAAAATCGGCCAGGCCCAGGCCGGCCTGATCTATCTGCGCGAAGGTGATGGCGAGCACATGAAACCCCACGGACTGGTCATCAATAACACCGCCGAAAACCTGCAAGACTTCGACATCCGCGGACACTCGCTCGAGAACCCGCAAAGCCCCCCATGGCTGCACCAGTTGGCCAACGTCGACAATGTCGTCAGCAACCTGGGGTTCGAGCAGGCGGGTGATCTGCAGAAAATCCTGCTCGCGCTGGAAAGTCCTCGGGTCCATCTGATCGGGATCCGCCTGCACAATCGCCACAACGAAACCGTGGGTCTGCTGGTGTTGCTCTTGGCCGACAGCGGCGAGCAGAGCGATCTGGACAAGCTGCGGCCGGACCGCATTGCGTTTCTCCAGGCGGTGTCCGGCGCGGCTGCCGTGTGCATCGAAAGCCAGCGCCTGCAAGCCCGGCAAAAACAGCTGCTGGACGCCTTCATTCAACTGCTGGCCGGCGCCATCGACGCCAAAAGCCCCTACACCGGCGGCCATTGCCAGCGCGTGCCGGAACTGACCCTGATGCTCGCCCAAGCGGCGGCAGCGAGCCAGGAGCCCGCCTTCAGCGCCTATCAGCCGACCGAAGATGAATGGGAGGCACTGCACATCGCCGCCTGGCTGCACGATTGCGGCAAGATCACCACCCCGGAATATGTCGTCGACAAAGCCACGAAGCTGGAAACCCTGACCGATCGTATCCACGAAATCCGTACCCGCTTCGAGGTACTCAAGTGCGATGCCTGGATCAGCTACTGGCGGGGCATTGCCCTGGGCGGTGATGAGCAACCGTTGGCGGAACTGCGCAATGCCAGCCTGGCCGGGCTCGATGATGATTTCGCCTTCGTTGCCCGCTGCAACCTCGGCGGCGAAGCCATGGCCGACGCTGACCTGCAACGCCTGCGCCGCCTGGCTGAACGAACCTGGACCCGGACCCTGGATGACCGGCTGGGCGTGTCCTGGGAAGAAAACCGGCGTCAGGCCCGAACGCCCGCCCCCAACCTGCCCGTCAGCGAACCGTTACTGGCGGACAAACCCGAGCACCTGTTCGAACGCAGCGAAAACGAAGCGATACCACAAGACAATCCCCAGGGCTTCAAGCTCGACGTTCCGCCCCACAAATACAACCGGGGCGAGTTGTACAACCTGAGCATTGTCCGGGGCACCCTGACGAGCGAGGAGCGTTATGTCATCAATAACCACATCGTTCAGACGATTCTGATGCTCAACCATCTGCCGTTCCCCGAGCACTTGCGCAGCGTCGCGGAAATAGCCGGCGGGCACCACGAAAAAATGGACGGCACCGGGTATCCGAAACGCTTGAAGCGAAAAGAAATGAGCCTGCCGGCGCGGATGATGGCGATTGCCGATATTTTCGAAGCGTTGACGGCCGCCGACCGCCCCTACAAAAAAGCCAAGACCTTGAGCGAGGCGCTGGGCATCATGGCGCTCATGTGCCGTGATGCCCACATCGACCCGGAACTGTTCGGGCTGTTCATCAAGGCACAGATCTATTTGCAGTACGCCAGGCGCTTCCTCGACCCCGGGCAGATCGATGCGGTGGACGCGTCGGGCCTGCTGACCAAGGCCGGCCTGGCGTCTTGATCAGCAGTCGGTCAGGCGCAGGAAAATCGCCGCCAGCTGTTCGATTCCAGCCTGGTCCTGCGCGGTGAAACGCGCGAGTTTCGGACTGTCGAGGTCGAGCACACCGATCAATCGGCCGTCCTTGACCAACGGCACCACCAGTTCGCTGTTCGAGGCGCTGTCGCAGGCAATATGACCGGGAAACGCGTGCACATCTTCGACTCGTTGAGTCTGCAGGGTGGCTGCCGCCGCCCCGCAAACGCCACGACCGAACGGAATCCGCACGCAAGCGATCTGCCCCTGAAACGGGCCCAGCACCAGTTCTTCATTACGGTTGAGGTAGAAACCGGCCCAGTTCAAATCATCGAGTTGATTGAACAGAAACGCCGAGAACTGTGCGGCATTGGCGATGAAGTCCCGCTCGTCCGCCAGCAATGATTCCAGCTGCGCGTGTAGCATGCCGTAGCCTTCGAGGCCCTGGCCGCTCTTTTGTAAATCGATCATGCCTTGTGCTCCAACAGTTTCAGCCCGACCCAGTAACGGGCAAATTGATAGGCGCAACGCCCATTGCGGTTGCCTCGGCCGGTGGCCCAGCGTACCGCCAGAATGTCCAGCTCTTCGGTGCGCCGCCACGCCAGTCCGGCCTTGCCGGCCAACTGGCCGATCCAGTGCTCGACGACGTCGAGGAAGTGTTCCTGGGTAAACGGATAGAACGACAGCCACAGGCCGAAGCGGTCCGACAGTGCGATCTTGTCTTCCACCGCCTCGCTCGGATGCAGTTCGCCGTCGACCCGTTTCCAGTTTTCGTTGTCACTTTCCTTTTCCGGCACCAGGTGGCGACGGTTGGACGTGGCGTACAATAAAACGTTGTCCGGCGCCTGTTCCAGGGAGCCATCAAGGACGCTCTTGAGCACTCGGTAATCCCCCTCGCCCGACTCGAACGAGAGATCATCGCAAAACAGCACGAAACGCTGGGGCAGTTTGCCGATCTGTTCGACCACCCGCGGCAGGTCTGCCAGGTGATCACGTTCAATCTCGATCAAGCGCAAACCGGCGTGAGCGTGTTCGGCCAACAAGGCGCGCACCAGCGACGACTTGCCGGTGCCGCGCGAGCCCCAGAGCAAGGCATGGTTGGCTGGCATGCCGTCAAGGAATTGCCGGGTATTGCGCCCAAGCTGCTCGACTTGCCGGTCGACGCCGATCAGGTCCGACAAACGCATGTCGAGGCTGACCTCCAGCGGCATCAGATAACCGCCGCGCGACTCACGCTGCCAGCGCGCGGCCAGGCATTGCGTCCAGTCGATGGCTGGCCGTGGTGCCGGCAGCAACGGCTCGATACGGGCCAGAACGGCATCGGCGCGTTCAAGAAAAGCATTCAATCGGGAATCCACGACTTCTCCTCGGGCACGTTCACAGTAATGATGGTGATACAGCGACGAAACTCAGCGTCACACAAGCGGCTACCCTCGCGGTACAGCCCTCGCGAGAACATCAGCAGGCAGGCATGATCGACTATGCTTGAGCAGCGAAAGGAAACGGAAGTGGTTCACCCCCCCATGGACATCAAATTCACCAACCGGCTGTCATTCAAGCAAGCCCGGCTTACCGTGCTGGTCGGTTTCATTCTGGGCACGCTGCTCAGCCTGCTGCAAATAGGCATCGATTATGCCAGTGAAGACGCCTCCATCAATCGTGAAATCCTTTCATTGCTGGAAATCAGCCACAACCCGGCCTCGCGAATCGCCTACAACATCGACGCCGAACTCGCCAAGGAACTGACCCTGGGCCTGCTGCGCTCGCCAGCGATCATTAGCGCAAAACTGATCGACAACAACGGCACCGTGCTGGCCAATGTCAAGCGACCCGGTGTGGAAAACGGTTACAGGATGCTCAGTGACTTCCTGTTCGGCGCCAGCCGACAGTTCGAAGACCGGCTTTACCTGGATAATTTACCCAACGAATCCCTGGGTACGCTGCGCCTGAAAGTCGATACTTACGCCTTCGGCAACCGGTTCCTGCGCCGGGCCGAAGTGACCCTGCTCAATGGCTTCGCCCGCAGCCTGCTGCTGTCCGGCATCCTGTTGGCGCTGTTCTATGTGATGCTGACCAAACCCCTGGTGCGGGTCATCCGTGAACTCAGCGGTCGCGACCCGAGCAGCACCGAGCCGACCTCGCTGGAGTGTCCCGCCGGGCACGTCAACGATGAGATCGGCGTGTTGGTCAAGGTTGCCAACCAGCAATTCAGGAACATCGCCACCGAAATCCAACAGCGGCGCAATGCGGAAAACCGCCTGACCGAATATCTTGGCCAACTGGAAAACATCGTCTCGGCCCGCACTGCCGAACTCAAGGCGATCAACGACCGGCTGAGCCAATCCAACGAGGAACTGGAAGTCGCCCGCAGTACCGCCCTCGATATGGCCGAAGCCCGCTCGGTGTTCCTGGCCAACATGAGCCATGAAATCCGCACGCCCCTCAATGGCTTGCTCGGGATGATCGCGCTATCCCTCGACGGACCGCTCAATGCCGAACAACAGCAGCAACTGTCGATCGCCCATGACTCGGGCAAAGTGCTGGTGGAATTGCTCAACGATATTCTCGATTTGTCGAAGTTCGATGCCGGCCAACTCGAACTCGAACACATCCCCTTCGACCTGGGCTCGCTGATCGAGGACACCGCCAACCTGTTGTCGCAGAACGCCGCCCCCAGCGTCGAACTGACCTGCCTGATCGATCCGTATTTCCCGGTACTGGTGCTCGGCGATCCGACCCGGGTGCGGCAGATCGTCAGTAACCTGCTGTCCAACGCCCTCAAGTTCACCCGTTTCGGGCGGGTCGACGTACGTCTGTCGACGTTTGGCGACGGCGTCAGAATCGAAGTCTGCGACACCGGCATCGGCATCCCTCAGGAGGCGCAGGTCAAGATCCTCCAGCCTTTCACCCAGGCTGGTGCCGGCATTACCCGTCAATTTGGCGGCACCGGGCTGGGCCTGGCCCTGACCTATAACCTTTGCGAAGCCATGCAGGGGCGTCTGACCATCAGCTCCGAGGCGGGTTTTGGCAGCCAGTTCTGCGCGGAGTTGCCATTGCCCAGCCATACCCGTGCAATGCCAGCTGTTTCGCTCAGGGGCAAAGTCATTGCCATCACGGCCGCCAGCAGCGGACTGGGGGAACTGTTGAACAGCCTGTTGCCTGTCTGGGGGCTGGACTATGAACGGCGTTCCATGGATGACCCATTGCTTGGCCTGGCAGCCGACGTGCTCATCACCGACTGCCCCGAATGCCTGTTCAGTTTGCGCCCCACCCTCAGCGCGCCAATCCTGCTGATCACCGCGTATGGCAACTTCATGCCCAGCGAAGAGGTCAACGCACTCGCCCCCTTGCAACAGCAGGCCCGCCCTTTGGCCCGCAGTATGCTACTTCAAACGTTGCGCAGGATCCTGCAACCGCAAACCCAACCGGTCAACGAGGCTCGACTCGACACACAATGCCCGCAACGCCGCGGGCGCGTGCTGTTAGTGGAAGACAACCCGGTCAACCAGTTGGTGGCCAAGGGCATGCTCGGCAAACTCGGCTGCGAGGTCACCACCGCCGCTCATGGTGGCGAGGCACTGGATCAACTCGAGCAACGGGATTTCGACCTGGTGCTGATGGACTGCAACATGCCGGTAATGGACGGCTATGAAGCCAGCCGGCAAATCCGCCGCAGCGGACGCTGGCCCCAACTGCCCATCGTTGCCCTGACGGCCAACGCCATGTCGGAGGAGCGTGAACGCTGTCGTGCCGCGGGCATGAGCGACTACCTGGCCAAACCCTTCCGGCGCGAAGAACTGGCCGCCCTGCTGGACCTGTGGATCCCCGCTATGACAGCGCCTTGATCTGCCCCAACAGGTGATCGAGGCCATCGCGCAATTCGTTGAGACGATTCAGATCGACCCCGCTGTCGCACAACAGGCGCGCCTTGAGTGGCCCAACCTGTTCGCGCAAGGCCGTGCCGGCTGGCGACAGGCTCAGGTGCACTTCACGTTCATCGCGCGCCGAACGCTGACGCTGCACCAGTTGCAGTTGTTCCAGGCGCTTGAGCAAGGGTGTCAGCGTGCCGGAATCCAGAGCCAAACGCTCGCCCAATGCCTTGACGGTCGGTTGCTCCGGGGTCGCTTCCTGCCACTCCCATAAAACCAGCATCGCCAGGTACTGAGGGTAAGTCAGGCCCAACTGATCGAGCATTGGCTTGTAGCCGCGAATCACCGCCCGGGATGCCGCGTACAGCTTGAAGCACAACTGGCTGTCGAGCTTCAGGGAATCGACTGACAAGGTGTTCATTTGAGCAGGGCTTCGATCTCGCGGGTCAGGTCCTGCGGCTTGGTCGCCGGAGCGAAGCGCTTGACCAGTTGCCCGTCCTTGCCGATCAGGAACTTGGTGAAGTTCCACTTGATGCCCTGGGAACCCAGCACCCCCGGTGCGCGCTTTTTCAATTGCACGAACAGCGGATGGGCATCGGCACCATTGACGTCGATCTTTTTGAACAGCGGGAAGCTGACACCGAAGTTCAGCTCGCAGAACTCGGAGATCGCCCCTTCATTGCCCGGCTCTTGCTTGCCGAACTGGTTGCAGGGAAAGCCGAGCACCACCAGGCCCTGGTCCTTGTAGGTCTGCCACAGCTCTTCCAGGCCTTTGTACTGCGGAGTGAAACCGCACTTGCTGGCCGTGTTGACCACCAACACGGCTTTGCCGGCGAAATCCGCCAGAGTCTTTTGCTCACCCTTGATCGTGGTGCAAGGAATGCTCAGCAGGTTGTCGCTCATGTTTGAGGTTCCGATTGAATGGAAGAGATAACAAAATAGCGAGCAATTGAATTGTATGCAATTTAAATTATCGAACGCCAATCCACTGTAGGAGCGAGCTTGCTCGCGATGGACCAGAGAACAACTCGGGGCACCAGGCTTCCCGCGTTATCGTTGACGACCATTGCGAGCAAGCTCGCTCCTACAGGGCTCCCATTACACGCGCGGCACCAGGTCCAGGCACACCGAATTGATGCAGTAACGCAGGCCCGTTGGCGGCGGGCCGTCAGGAAAAACGTGCCCCAGGTGCGCGTCGCATTTGGCGCAGACCACTTCGGTGCGGATCATGCCGTGGCTGACATCACGGATTTCGGTCATGGCGCTGTCGCCGATCGGCGCGTAGAAGCTCGGCCAGCCGCAACCCGAGTCGAACTTGGTTTTGGAGTCGAACAGCGGCTCGTTACAGCAGATGCAGTGGTAGATTCCGTCGGTCTTGGTGGCGTTGTACTTGCCGGAAAACGGTCGTTCGGTGCCTTTGAGGCGACACACGTTGTACTGCTCCGGGTCGAGCATCGCCTTCCATTCTTCCAGGGTTTTTTCCAACTTTTCCATCATCACACCTCAGCGGCTGAAAAAGCCCGATCTGTACCTTTTCCACGGATCGGGCGGCACGTATGATTGCGCCTCGTCAAACGCCAGTCTGGCAGCCAGACCACGCGCATTCAAACGGAAATATGGGTGCTGCATCTCAAGGCGTCAGGCCTGTGTGAATACGCAGGATTCCCAGCACGGTTGCCCAAACGCCGTCTGGATCGTTCATTTTCGGGAACACATCGCCATGCAGGTCAGCAAATCGAACAAGCTCGCCAACGTCTGCTACGACATTCGCGGCCCGGTGCTCAAGCACGCCAAGCGCCTGGAAGAGGAAGGCCATCGCATCCTCAAGCTGAACATCGGCAACCCGGCGCCCTTTGGTTTCGAAGCACCGGATGAAATCCTCCAGGACGTAATCCGCAACCTGCCGACCGCCCAGGGCTACAGCGATTCCAAGGGTCTGTTCAGTGCGCGCAAGGCCGTCATGCAGTACTACCAGCAAAAGCAGGTGGAAGGCGTCGGCATTGAAGACATCTACCTGGGCAACGGCGTTTCCGAACTGATCGTGATGTCGATGCAGGCCCTGCTCAACAACGGCGACGAAGTGCTGGTGCCAGCGCCGGACTATCCGTTGTGGACCGCAGCGGTGAGCCTATCGGGCGGTAACCCGGTGCATTACCTGTGCGACGAGCAAGCCAACTGGTGGCCAGACCTGGCCGACATCAAGGCCAAGATCACCCCGAACACCAAGGCCCTGGTGATCATCAACCCGAACAACCCGACCGGCGCGGTGTACTCCAAAGAAGTCCTGCTGGGCATGCTGGAACTGGCTCGCCAGCACAATCTGGTGGTGTTCTCCGACGAGATCTACGACAAGATCCTCTACGATGACGCCGTGCACATCTGCACCGCCTCCCTGGCGCCGGACCTGCTCTGCCTGACCTTCAACGGCCTGTCCAAGTCCTATCGCGTGGCCGGTTTCCGTTCCGGCTGGATCGCCATCTCCGGCCCGAAACACCACGCCCAGAGCTACATCGAAGGCATCGACATGCTGGCCAACATGCGCCTGTGTGCCAACGTGCCGAGCCAGCATGCGATCCAGACCGCCCTGGGTGGCTATCAGAGCATCAATGACCTGGTGCTGCCCCAGGGCCGCCTGCTGGAGCAACGCAACCGCACCTGGGAGTTGCTCAACGACATTCCGGGCGTGAGCTGCGTCAAGCCGATGGGGGCGCTGTATGCATTCCCGCGGATCGACCCCAAGGTCTGCCCGATCCATAACGACGAAAAATTCGTCCTCGACCTGCTGCTCTCCGAGAAGCTGCTGGTGGTTCAAGGCACCGCTTTCAACTGGCCATGGCCAGACCACTTCCGCGTCGTGACCCTGCCCCGTGTCGATGACCTGGAGATGGCCATCGGACGCATTGGCGGCTTCCTCAAGTCCTACCGCCAATAAGCGATCTGTCACCGTGCGGCGTTCCCGAACGTCGCACGGTGATTCATCCGGCAACATTTGTTTGCATTGCGCCACTGACGGTCGCCTTGACCGCTGCCGGATCGCGCCTTGCCTGCTCGCGCCTAACAAAGGCGGGGCCTTCGACATGAATTGACTGACAAACACTTCCCGCATACTTGTCGGAAATGCCCTGCAAGCAGCTAGACTGTTGCCGTAGGACACAGTTTGAAATAGTCACCCGGTTGAATACCCCGGTGCAGCACCTTATATACCCCGCAGTACGCCACATCTTAAGCATGAGGAGATTTCTACAACCATGATGCGCATCCTGCTGTTCTTGGCCACTAACCTGGCGGTCGTGCTGATTGCCAGCATCACCCTGAGCCTTTTCGGCTTCAACGGGTTCATGGCGGCCAATGGGGTTGACCTTAACCTCAATCAGCTGCTGATCTTCTGTGCGGTCTTTGGTTTCGCAGGTTCGCTGTTCTCGCTGTTCATCTCCAAGTGGATGGCGAAGATGAGCACCAGCACCCAGATCATCACCCAGCCACGCACCCGTCACGAGCAATGGCTGCTGCAAACCGTCGAGCAACTGTCTCGCGAAGCCGGGATCAAGATGCCCGAAGTCGGTATCTTCCCGGCCTACGAGGCGAACGCCTTCGCCACCGGCTGGAACAAGAACGACGCATTGGTCGCGGTCAGCCAGGGATTGCTCGAGCGCTTCTCGCCGGATGAAGTGAAAGCCGTCCTGGCCCACGAAATCGGTCACGTGGCCAATGGCGACATGGTCACCCTGGCGTTGATCCAGGGCGTGGTGAATACCTTCGTGATGTTCTTCGCACGGATCATCGGCAATTTCGTCGACAAGGTGATCTTCAAGAACGAAGAAGGCCAGGGTATTGCCTACTACGTGGCGACCATCTTCGCCGAACTGGTTCTGGGCATCCTGGCCAGCGCCATCGTCATGTGGTTCTCGCGCAAGCGTGAATTCCGTGCCGACGAAGCCGGTGCAAACCTGGCCGGCACCGCCGCGATGATTGGCGCCCTGCAACGCCTGCGGGCGGAACAAGGGCTGCCGGTGCACATGCCCGACACCCTGAACGCCTTCGGCATCAACGGTGGCATCAAGCAAGGCTTCGCTCGCATGTTCATGAGCCACCCGCCGCTGGAAGAGCGCATCGACGCTCTGGCTCGTCGTCGGGGCTAATACACTCCACAGCAAAGCAAAAGGCCCGCAGCGATGCGGGCCTTTTTTTGTCTGCAGATTGCCGCGGTGCTCATTCTGGCCTCATCGCGAGCAGGCTCGCTCCCACACAGGTTCTGAGTCGCACACAAATTCCCTGTGGGAGCGAGCTTGCTCGCGATGAGGCCAGTACAGCCAGCCACTATTACCGACTGGAAACCCGATAAACCCGCTCCTCAAGCCGCGTGACACCCGCCTCCAGGAATTTCCCGCTCTCGCTCAACACATCCTGATCTTCCAGGATCTTCAGCGCCCATGAGTCCCCGAACAACCGCCGCACCTCATCATCGAGCACAGCAAACGGCGGGCCGGGCATTTGCGCCTGGTCATAGTCCAGGGTAATCACCAGGCCATGGGACTCCTTCGGCAATATCCGCTTCAAATGGGCGGCGTAGCGCTCTCGCATTTCCGCCGGCAGCGCGATCAACGCCGCGCGATCATAAAGCGCGGAGCAGTCGGCCACATCGCCTGCCGTCAGCTCGAAGAAATCGCCGCACCACAGCTCAATGGAACCTGCCCGATAAACCTTGAACGGCCCCTGCTCGCTGATGGCCGGATCAAAGCCATGTTCGCTGAAAAACTCCTCGACGGCTTTTTCCGACAGTTCGACTCCCAAGACCTCATGGCCTTGATGGGCGAGCCATAGCAAATCCAGGCTTTTTCCACATAACGGCACCAACACGCGTGCGCCTTCTTCAAGGCTTAACGCTGGCCAGAACCGCTTCAGATGAGGGTTCACCTGCGGCAGATGAAAGCCGATCTGGTTCGCCGCCCATTTCTTGTGCCAAAACTCCGGCTGCATAAATAACCCCGAAAATTCGATCAAAACACTCTAAAACTTATATTAGATTTAGATTAATGATCTGACTGAAGATGTTGCATCTTAACTCTCAGGAGCTCATTCATGTTCCCCAGCCTGTACATATCCCACGGCTCCCCCATGCTCGCCCTGGAACCCGGCGCCAGCGGGCCGGCACTTGCCCGCCTGGCCGCCGAGATACCGAAGCCCAAGGCCATCGTGATTGTTTCCGCGCACTGGGAAAGCAATGAGCTGCTGGTCAGCGGCAATCCACAACCGGAAACCTGGCATGACTTCGGGGGCTTCCCCAAAGCCCTGTTCGAAGTCCAGTACCCGGCTCCCGGTGACCCACGACTCGCCGCCGAGGTTGCCGATCTATTGAAAACCGCTGGCTTTGCTGCACGTATCGACAGCAATCGGCCTTTCGACCATGGCGTCTGGGTGCCTTTATCGCTGATGTATCCGCAGGCAGACATCCCGATTGTCCAGGTTTCATTGCCCACCCGTGGCGGTCCTGCCCTGCAGACCCGTGTTGGCCACGCACTGGCCAGCCTGCGCGAGCATGGCGTCCTGCTGATCGGCTCCGGCAGCATCACTCACAACCTGCGGGAACTGGACTGGCATGCCGGCCCCGAGAGCGTTGAGCCCTGGGCCCTGGCGTTTCGCGACTGGATGATCGACAAACTCGCAGCGAACGACGAAGCCGCGCTGCACGACTATCGCGCGCAGGCGCCAAACGCTGTACGCAATCATCCGAGTGATGAGCACTTGTTGCCGTTGTACTTTGCCCGCGCCACTGGCGGGCAGTTCAGCGTTGCTCACCAAGGGTTCACCATGGGAGCGCTGGGCATGGATATTTACCGCTTCGGCTGACAGACAGACCGCTTCGCGAGCAAGCCCGCTCCCACATTTGATCGCATTCTTTCTGAAGTAACGCGGTCGTCTGTGGGAGCGGGCTTGCTCGCGAAGGGGGCACCGCCACTCTTCAGCCGGGCTTGAACTGCAGGCAAAAAAAATCCCCGAACCAGTCGGGGATTTTTCATGTTCGATCAATCAGCCCGAGAGCGGATCAATCTTCGCGGTAGCGACGCAGCTTCAACTGCTTACCGGCAACGCGAGTGTCCTTCAGCTTGGTCAGCAACTTCTCCAGACCATCTTCCGGCAGCTCGACGAGGCTGAAGCTGTCACGCACCTGGATGCGACCGATCGCTTCACGCGCCAGGCCACCTTCGTTGAGGATGGCGCCCAGCAGGTTCTTGGCGGCGATACCGTCACGCGCGCCCAGCGCGGTACGGCAACGTGCACGACCTTCGCCCAGTGGCATCGGAGCGCGACGCTCGCGGTCACCACGCTCAGGACGATCACCGGAACGCTCTGGACGATCGCCACGTGGTGCATTGTTCGGCACCAGTGGACGCTCTTTCTCGATAGCGGCCAGGTTCAGCGCTTGACCGTTGGTAGCCTTGCGCAGCAGGGCTGCGGCCAGGGCACGCGGGCTGCAACCGATGTCGGCGGTCAGGCGATCGAGCAGATCACCGTGGGTCGATTCGGCTTCAGCCACCAGCGGCGACAGGCTGTTGGTCAGCTTCTTGATGCGCGCATCCAGAACGGCTTGAGCGTCCGGCAGGCGAACTTCAGCAACCTTTTGACCGGTTACACGCTCGATCACTTGCAGCATGCGGCGCTCACGCGGAGTCACCAGCAGCAGTGCACGACCTTCGCGACCGGCACGGCCGGTACGGCCGATACGGTGAACGTAGGACTCTGGATCGTACGGCATGTCAACGTTGAACACGTGAGTGATGCGCGGAACGTCCAGGCCACGAGCGGCAACGTCGGTCGCCACAACGATGTCCAGACGGCCATCCTTGAGGGAGTCGATCACGCGCTCACGCTGGTTCTGGGCGATGTCACCGTTCAGCGCAGCGGCTTTGTAGCCTTTGGCTTCCAGGGCACTGGCCAGGTCCAGGGTCGCTTGCTTGGTGCGCACGAACATGATCAGGGCGTCGAAATCTTCCACTTCCAGCAAGCTGAGAACGGCCGAAGTCTTCTGGTCAGCGTGAACCAGCAGGTGAGCCTGCTCGATCGCGGTAACGGTCTGGGTCTTGCTCTGAATCTTGACGTGCTTCGGATCGCGCAGGTGGCGTTCGGCGATGGCACGGATCGATTGAGGCAAGGTGGCCGAGAACAGTACGGTCTGACGGGTTTCCGGCATGGCCTTGAAGATGACTTCCAGGTCGTCCATGAAGCCCAGCTTGAGCATTTCGTCGGCTTCGTCGAGAACCAGGTGGTTCACGGTCGCCAGTACTTTTTCGTCGCGACGCAGGTGGTCGCACAGACGGCCCGGAGTGGCGACAACGATTTGTGCGCCATTACGGATTGCTTTCAGTTGTGGGCCCATCGGCGCGCCGCCGTAGACAGCCACAACAGTCACGCCCGGCATTTGCTTGGCGTAGGTTTCGAAAGCGGTTGCAACTTGTAGCGCCAACTCACGAGTTGGGGCCAGGATCAGAGCTTGCGGCTCGCGCTTGGACGGATCAATGCGGTGCAGAATTGGCAGGGCAAAGGCAGCGGTTTTACCGGTACCGGTTTGCGCCTGACCAATCATATCGTGACCGGCGAGAATGATCGGGATCGACTGCTGCTGAATGGCCGAAGGCTCTTCATAGCCGGTAGCGACTACTGCAGCGACAATATTTGGATGAAGTTCAAGAGCGGCGAAGCCGCCGATTTCCTGGGTCATGGGTCTGCCTCTAAGTGCATCCGCAAAGACCCATGCTCCAAAGCTGCACATGCCGTGTTGAGACTCAAGAGTCGCCCTGGCAGCTTTGTCGGCGGGGATTTGCGAAAACGAATGAATGAAAAGAATCGTCAAGGAAGAGTCCGCTGGGCGGACGTGCAGCCGAAGCTGGCTTCGGGGAATTGCGCTACCTAAACGCGGCCCGGTTAAAGGCCGGCGCGCACTATACCGGAATTCGCCCAAAAAGGGAGCTTTTTTTATCGGAAATCCACCGGATACACCGTTGTGTAACAGGCTTTGCGAATAATCGGTCAGCCGTCTATTTTTCAAAGGCCCGGCCTTGCGGGTGATGGCGCTAAAACGGTTCACCCTTTGCCGTGCAGACCGCCGGTCTGGCATGCCTTTCCCACCCTGAGGACCGCTCCATGAATCAGCCCAGCTCCAGTCGAGTCAGCCGCGAACGGCATGGTCATGTGTTCCTGATCGGTCTGGATCGGGTGGCCAAGCGCAATGCCTTCGATCTCGACCTGCTCAACGCGTTGAGCCTGGCCTATGGCGAGTTCGAAGCCGACAGCGAGGCGCGGGTGGCGGTGGTGTTCGCTCATGGCGAACACTTCACCGCCGGGCTCGACCTGGTCAATGCCAGCGTCACACTGACAGATGGCTGGCAGGTTCCACCCGGCGGCTGTGATCCGTGGGCGGTGTTCGCAGGTCCCAGGGTCAGCAAACCGGTAATCGTCGCCGCCCAGGGCTACTGCCTGACCATCGGCATCGAGTTGATGCTGGCCGCCGACATCAACCTGTGCGCCAGCAACACCCGGTTCGCGCAGATGGAAGTGCAACGCGGAATCTTCCCGTTCGGCGGCGCCACCCTGCGCCTGCATCAAGTGGCCGGCTGGGGCAATGCCATGCGCTGGTTGTTGACCGGTGATGAATTCGACGCCCGTGATGCCTTGCACCTGGGTCTGGTGCAGGAGGTCATGGCCAGTGAGGACTTGCTGCCCCGGGCGATTGAACTGGCCGAACGGATCGCCCGTCAGGCACCGCTTGGCGTGCAGGCGACGCTGATGTCTGCGCGACAGGCCCGGTATGAAGGGGAAACCGCGGCGGCACAGGCGTTGCCGCAGCTAGTCAAGAAGTTGATGGCTACCGAGGACGTCAAGGAAGGTGTGCGGTCGATGGTGGAGCGGCGGCCGGGCGTGTTCAAAGGGGTTTAGCCTTGTATTGCCAGTAAGAAAGCTATCGCGAGCAAGCTCGCTCCCACAAGGGATCGCGGTCAAATGTGGGAGCGAGCCTGCTCGCGATAGGGCCATCACTGATAACTCAGGTAGCCGGACGAATGCACTTGATCAACGAATCCAGCGAGTACCCCAACCGCGGCGCCAGCGCTTCGGCGCGGGCGATCAGGCCGTCCATGTCCAGTTCCTGGTCCAGCTCCGACGGCACGATCAGAATCACGTTGCCCTCCTTCACCGGCAGCTCCCAGTAATGTCGGTGATACAAACCGCGCAACAAGGCGGCGCCCAGGGGTTTGCCATCGTCGGTCGCCCACTGATTGATGACCAGCCAGCCACCCGGATTCAATCGCTTCTGGCAGTTTTCCAGAAAGCTCCATGCCAGATGACCGACACCCGGACCGACATCGGTATAAAGGTCGACGAAAATCAGGTCGGCCGACTCAGCGGTGTCCAGCAGTTCCAGCGCATCGCCAACGCGGATGTACAGGCGCGGATCGTCATCCAGCCCCAGATATTCAATAGCCAGGCGCGGTACGTCCGGGCGTAGTTCGATGGCTTCGACATCTTCCAGCGGCAGGAACTTGAGGCAGGCCTGGGTCAGTGTCCCGGCGCCGAGGCCGAGAAACAGCGCACTTTCCGGTTGCTGGTGGCACAGCGCACCAATCAGCATCGCCCGGGTGTAGTCGTACTCGAGCCAGCTCGGATCGGCCGTGAACACGCAGCTTTGCTCGATGGCATCACCGAATTCGAGAAAACGGTAATCGGCCACTTCCAGCACACGAATCACGCCGAACTCGTCCTGTACCTCGGCGAGCAGATGCTCGACGCGCTCCTCAGTCATTTCATCTCCTGATCGTCACCGGGGCCGGCAACGCAATAACACCGCGTGTAGAGAGCGGCAAAGGCGAGATTGTCGGCGAAGCGACAGGAACAGGTCACGCACTAATTTGCTGATAACATGGACGTCCGAGCGAAAACACTAGAGACCGTGATGAGCCAACCCTGGAGCCCTGACAGCTGGCGCGCCCTGCCGATCCAGCAACAACCCCGATACCCCGACGCCGCGCATCTGCAGCAGGTCGAGCAGACCCTGGCCAGCTATCCGCCACTGGTGTTTGCCGGTGAAGCCCGGGAGTTGCGCCGTCAGTTTGCCGAGGTGACCCAGGGCCGCGCGTTTCTGTTGCAGGGTGGCGACTGCGCCGAAAGCTTCGCCGAATTCTCCGCGGCGAAAATCCGCGACACCTTCAAGGTGTTGTTGCAGATGGCGATCGTGATGACCTTTGCCGCCGGCTGCCCAGTGGTCAAGGTCGGGCGCATGGCCGGGCAGTTCGCCAAGCCCCGTTCGGCCAATGACGAAACCATCGATGGCGTGACCTTGCCCGCCTACCGTGGCGACATCGTCAACGGCATCGGTTTCGACGAAAAAAGCCGCGTGCCGGACCCGGAACGCCTGCTGCAGTCCTATCACCAGTCCACCGCCACCCTGAACCTGTTGCGTGCATTTGCCCAGGGCGGTTTTGCCGATCTGCACCAGGTGCACAAGTGGAACCTGGACTTCATTGCCAACTCAGCGCTGGCGGAAAAGTACAGCCACCTGGCCGACCGTATCGATGAAACCCTGGCATTCATGCGCGCCTGCGGCATGGACAGCTCGCCGCAGTTGCGCGAAACCAGTTTCTTCACCGCCCACGAAGCGCTGCTGCTGAACTACGAAGAAGCCTTCGTGCGTCGCGACAGCCTGACCAACGACTACTACGACTGCTCGGCCCACATGCTGTGGATCGGCGACCGCACCCGTCAGCTGGACGGCGCCCACGTCGAATTCCTGCGCGGGGTGAACAACCCGATCGGGGTCAAGGTCGGCCCGAGCATGAACCCGGACGACCTGATTCGCTTGATCGACGTGCTCAACCCGCAGAACGATCCGGGTCGCCTGAACCTGATCGCGCGGATGGGCGCGAACAAGGTCGGCGATCACTTGCCTCAGCTGATCCGCGCCGTCCAGCGCGAAGGCAAGCAGGTGCTGTGGAGTTCGGACCCGATGCACGGCAACACCATCAAGGCCAGCAGCGGCTACAAGACCCGTGACTTTGCGCAGATCCTTGGCGAGGTGAAGCAGTTCTTCCAGGTACACGAAGCCGAAGGCAGTTATGCCGGGGGTATCCACATTGAAATGACCGGGCAGAACGTGACCGAGTGCATCGGTGGTGCACGGCCGATTACCGAGGATGGCTTGTCGGATCGTTATCACACCCACTGCGACCCGCGGATGAATGCCGATCAGTCGCTGGAGCTGGCGTTTTTGATTGCTGAAACCTTGAAGCAGGTTCGGCGCTAGATTTTGCTTCTCTGATAGACCGCCATCGCGAGCAAGCTCGCTCCCACATTGGACCGCGCTCCCCTGTGGGAGCGAGCTTGCTCGCGAAGAGGCCAGCTCAGCCACCCTCAATCTGTGCCAGTGCCACCCGCAACCTCGCCGCACTCGCCCGCGGGCAATTCAGCTGAACCTGCGCCAGCCCCAGCCAATCCGCCATCTGCCGCAGATTGACCGCCAACGCCAACATCCCCTCGTCGTCCAGCCCGGGCTCCTCTTCATGCACCGCATGCACCGCCAAACGGCCCACCCCCCGTTCGGCGCGCAGATCGACTCGTGCGGCAATCCGTTCGTTGTGCAAAAACGGCAGGACGTAATAGCCGTACACCCGTTTGTCCGGCGGCGTGTAGATCTCCAGCCGATAGCGAAAATCAAACAGCCGCTCGGTCCGGCTGCGTTCCCAGATCAGCGAATCGAACGGCGAAAGCAAGGCACTGGCCACGACTTTACGCGGTACTTTTGGCTCGGGCAGACAATAGGCCGGTAGTCGCCAGCCCTGCAGTTCGCAGGTCAGCAATTCCCCGGCCTCGACCAACTCGGCCAAACGTGGACGACTGTCCGCAGGATTCAAGCGGAAATAGTCACGCAAATCCTTCTCCGTACCGACCCCCAAGGCCGTTGCCGCATGCCGCAACAGGCCGCGCTGGGCCTCGTCTTCACTCAGGACGGGGTGCGCAAGCACCGCCGAGGGAATCACCCGCTCCGGCAGATCGTAGAGCCTTTCGAATCCGCGCCGTCCGGCAACAGTCACTTCACCGGCAGCGAACAACCATTCCAGCGCATGCTTTTCCGCGCTCCAGTCCCACCAGGGGCCGGCCCGTTCCTGACGGGTCGACAGGCTGCCGGCCCCCAGCGCGCCCTGCTCCTCGACCGAGGCCAGCACCCGGCGAATTGTGTCCTGTTGCTCACGACCGAAGCGCGCCAGCTGCTGATAAATATCCTCGCCACGTCTGGCACGCTGCATGCGCCAGCGCATCAGCGGGAACATGGAAAGTGGCAACAACGAGGCTTCATGGCCCCAATACTCGAACAACGTACGGCGCCGGCCCTGACTCCAGGCAGCCTGGTCGAGCAAATCGGAGGAGTAGTTACCGAGGCGGGAAAATAGCGGAAGGTAGTGCGAACGCACCAATGCATTGACCGAATCGATCTGCAAAATGCCCAGCCGTTCGATCAGGCGATTGAGCGCAACAGCCTTGATCGCCGCTGGCGGCGACCGCCCGTTGAACCCTTGGGCGGCCAGCGCCAGACGCCGAGCCTGTTTGAGGGTAAAGGACAACGTTGCGGGCATGGGTGCCTCCTTGTCTGCTCGCAACCTATCTCACCGGTAAGGGGTTTGTGTAGCGTGGCATTCATCATTTATGCATCGGGTCATTCCAGAACGGCTTGATCGACTCGTTCTCCACATCCGCACGGCTCATGCCGATGTCCTTGAGTGCTTCGTCGCTCAAGCTCGCCAGCAATTCGCGCTCGCGATGCAATTCGTACCAGCGGCCGACCTTGTGCAGCAGATCGGATATCACGTGAATCGAGTGTTTTTCTGATCCTTGGAACTCATGTTGACCTTTCATCTTGTTGCCCTCCGTTTGGATGGCTCCAGTCTCGCGCCGGGTCTAAGATCAATCCAACGAATGTTTCTGATGTCACATATCTCGGAGATTGATGAATGTCGGCCTACCCGAGTATCGATACCGAAGTCTTGCGCACCTTCGTCGCCATCGCCGACCAGGGCGGCTTTACCCGCGCCGGGGAATTGGTCAACCGCACCCAGTCCGCCGTCAGCATGCAGATGAAACGACTGGAAGAAGATGTGCTGCAGCGTCAGTTGTTCCAGCGCGACGGGCGGCAGGTGCGACTGACGGCTGAAGGCCAGGTGCTGCTCGGCTATGCGCGACGCATCCTCAAGCTGCACAGCGAGGTCTTCAATACGTTGCGTGAGCCCGACATGGTCGGCACGGTGCGTATCGGCACGCCGGACGATTATGTGATGCGGTTCCTCCCGGGGATTCTGCGCCGGTTTGCCCAGTCTTACCCGCTGATTCAGATAGAAGTGCACTGCGAATCATCAAAACAACTGCTGATGCGCCAGGACCTCGACCTGTCCATCGTGACCCGCGAACCGGGCAGCGAAATCGGCCAGTTGTTGCGCAAGGAACGCTTTGTCTGGGCCGAGGCACAATGCTACAGCGCCCACGAGCAGACGCCGCTGCCACTGGCGATGTTCAACAGTGATTGCTTCTGCCGCCAGTGGGCCTGCAATACCCTGGATGCCCGGGGGCGCGATTACCGGGTGGCGTACAACAGCGACAGCCTGTCGGCGATCATGGCCGTGGTCAGCGCCGGCCTGGCCGTCACGGCGCAACTTGAAAGCCTGATCACCGCGGACATGCGCATCCTCGGTGAGGCCCAGGACCTGCCGCTGCTGCCCGAGGCCAGCATCATGCTCGTGCGCAACCTGCATAACCCGTCACCCATCACCGAGTGCCTGGCCGAGCACATCATCGAAGGCTTCAAACTTTGAAGGCGAGCATCACCGCACAGAACACCAGGAACCCGCAAAACAGCCCGCGCAGCAGCCGCTCCGGCAATGCGTGGGCAACCTTCACGCCCCAACTGATGCTCATCAGCCCACCGACCGCCAAGGGCAAGCCGATCACCCAGCTGACCTGATGGTGCGCGGCGTAAGTCACCAGCGTCACCCCCGTACTCGGCAAGGCCAGCGCCAACGACAGCCCCTGCGCAACCACTTGGCTCGTGCCGAACAGACTGGTCAGCACCGGTGTCGCCACCACCGCGCCACCCACGCCGAACAGCCCGCCCATCGTGCCGGATGCAGCACCAAGCAGGCCCAGCCAGGGCCATGAGTAGTTCATCTGCGAAGCCGGCGGAGCACTGGCGGCGAACATGCGAACGAGGTTATACGCCGAGAGTGCGATCAGAAAGGCGACAAAGCCTATGCGCATGGTTTGCGCATCAATGCCCACCGCCCAGATCGACCCGAGCCAGGCGAAGCAGAACCCCATGATGGCCAGCGGTAACGCGTGGCGCAGTTCGATCCGGATGCGCTGATGATAGCGCCATAGCGCCAGCATCACGTTCGGCACCACCATCACCAGCGCGGTGCCTTGGGCAATCTGCTGATCGAGCCCGAACAGCACGCCCAGCAGCGGAATGGCGATCAGGCCGCCGCCGATGCCAAACAAACCGCCGAGCGTGCCCAACGCAGCGCCGAACACCAGATACATCAAGAACTCAATCACAACATTTTCCCCGTTGCCGTCAGGCCTTTGATCCTACGCAGTTGCTTCTGGCACGGAAACGCATAGCAACGCACAATGGCTGTGCCAAATTCGCACAAGCACAAACCTGCCATGAACCCCAATCAACTGACCGACCAACTGGCCTTGTTCCTCGACGTGCTGGAAACCGGCAGTTTTTCCGCCGCCTCGCGCCGTCATCCGCTAACCCCTTCGGCCGTGGCACGGCGTATCGACAGCCTGGAAAGCGCGGTCGGCAGTCAGCTGTTCCTGCGCAGCACGCATGCGGTACGCGCCACGCCGGCGGGATTGGCCTTTGCCGAGCGCGCACGGCGGATCGTCGCCGAATTGCGCCTGGCCCGGGCCGAGGCGGTGTCCCTGAGCAGCGCGCCGGAAGGCCTGATTCGTATCGATGCGCCGGCAGCCTTTGGTCGCCGGCACCTGGCACCGGTGATTGCCGATTTCCTGATGCTCTACCCCGGGCTCGATGTGCAGTTGCACTTGATCGACAGCTTCGTCGACATGCAGGGCCTGAACCTCGGCAAGGTCGATCTGGTGCTGCGCGCCGGGCAATTGGCCGACACGCGACTGGTGGCCACGCCACTGGCGAGCATGGTGCGTATCGCCTGCGCCAGCCCTGATTATTTGCGACGTCGCGGCGTGCCGACCGAGCCGACACAACTGATTGAACACGACGGACTCGACTGGGATGGCCTGGCTCCGCCCTTCGCCTGGCGTTTCGAGCGCGACGGGCAAATGCAGTTGCACCGGCCGGCGCGGATCCGTATGAGCGCCAACAATGCCGAGGCGCTGGTGTGCGGCGCATTGGCCGGACTGGGTATCGCGCACCTGCCGACCTGGCTGGCCAGCGAATACCTGTTGCGGGGTGAGTTGCTGCCGCTGTTCTGCGACAGCGGTCTGCCGAAACCGGAAAGCGCCGGCATCTACGCCTTGCGCCTGGAACAGCAGCCAAACTCCCGCAGTCGCTTGTTGCTGGAGTACCTGAAAACCCGCTTCAGCCCGATTCCGCCCTGGGACCTGGAGCTGCAAACCCATTTGCAACGGCACTGATCAAAATTATCTGGCGCATTAAAGATTCGCCCGCTAGATTCCTCAGATCACAGATCAAGGCTTCGACATGACCACCGAGCGCAACACCCCGGACAACTGCGACAACCTGATGCTGGACAATCAGGCGTGCTTCGCCCTGCATTCCACTTCGCTGATGATGACCAAGGTCTACAAACCCTTGCTGCAAGCGCTGGGCCTGACCTACCCGCAATACCTGGCGATGATGGTGTTGTGGGAAAAGGACGGTTTGACCGTAGGTGAAATCAGCACGCGGTTGCTGACCGATCCTGGCTCGTTGACGCCGCTGCTCAAGCGCCTGGAAGCCGAAGGCCTGCTCAGCCGAACCCGCAGCCGCGAAGATGAGCGGGTGGTGATCGTCGAACTCACCGAACAGGGCCGGGCGTTGCGCGACAAGGCCCGGGACATTCCCCAATGCATCCTCGGCGCCAGCGGGATGACCCTGGAGCGCCTGAAAAACCTGCAGGCGGAACTGCAGGAGTTGCGTCGCCACCTGCAAGATAGCCTCTAGTCTCCAAACCACCACAAATCCCTTGTGGGAGCGAGCTTGCTCGCGATGGCGGTGTATCAGTCAGCATCATTGCTGAATGTGAGACTGCAATCGCGAGCAAGCTCGCTCCCACAGCGGCTCTGCGGCCCACCAGAAAACCGGGTTCGCCACCCTCCCCAGAAAAAAACCCGCTGAAAATCCCCCTCGATAGCTCTAGCTCAATACTTTCAACCTAAACCACCTCACAGCCTTGCGTCTTTTTTCAAATTTCTTTGGAAAATTATATTGCGCGCCAAACATTAGCGCGATACATTTATTTAGCACTTACTTAGCGCGCAAACATTTAGCGCAAACCAAACAAAACCCTGAACGAGGCTTTCACCATGCAAACTCTCTACACCGCAATCGCAACCTCCACCGGTGGCCGTGACGGTCGTGCGGTTTCCAGCGACAACATCCTCGACGTCAAGCTCGCCACGCCCAAAGAACTCGGCGGTGCCGGCGGCGCAGCCACCAACCCAGAGCAACTGTTCGCTGCCGGCTACTCCGCCTGCTTCATCGGTGCCCTGAAATTCGTGGCCAGCCAGACCAAGCGCAGCATTCCTAACGACGCTTCGATCACCGCTCATGTCGGCATCGGCCAGATCCCTGGCGGCTTCGGCCTGGACATCGACCTGCACATCAGCCTGCCGGGTCTTGAACAAGCCGATGCTCAAGCACTGGTCGATGCGGCCCACCAGGTCTGCCCGTACTCCAACGCCACCCGTGGCAACGTCGATGTGCGTCTGCACGTAACCGTCTAAGCGCTGACTACCCAGGCCCGAACAGGAAACGAACATGAACACTTTCAGCAAAGTCTTGACCGGTACCCTTCTCGCCTTGTCCATCAGCAACGCGTTCGCAGGTACCGGGGTTGAACACAACACCCAGGCGTTCCTCGACGTTCTCAACGCCGGAACCGGCAAGCCGATGGAGCAAATGACGCCCGCCGAGGCCCGCGCCGTGCTGGTGGGCGCGCAGGCGGGAGTGAAGCTGACGCTGCCAAAAGCCGATGTCAGCCAGAAGACCATTCAAGTCGACGGCCAACCGATCAGCCTGACCATCGTCCGGCCGGCCGGGGTCAAGGGCGAGCTGCCGGTGTTCATGTTCTTCCACGGCGGTGGCTGGGTGCTGGGGGACTTCCCGACCCACGAGCGGCTGGTGCGTGACCTGGTGACGGGTTCGGGTGCCGCGGCCGTATTCGTGAACTACACGCCGTCGCCGGAAGCGCATTACCCGGTGGCGATCAACCAGGCTTACGCCGCAACCCGATGGGTGGCCGAGCACGGCAAAGAGATCAACGTCGATGGCCAGCGCCTGGCGGTAGCCGGCAACAGTGTCGGCGGCAACATGGCGGCTGTGGTTGCGCTGATGGCCAAGGACAAGGGCACACCGGCGATCAGGTTCCAGGTGCTGTTGTGGCCGGTGACTGATGCCAACTTCGAAACCGCGTCCTACAACCAGTTTTCCGAAGGGCACTTCCTCACCAAAAACATGATGAAGTGGTTCTGGGACAACTACACCATCGACGCCAAGCAACGGAACGAGATCTACGCCTCGCCACTGCGCGCAACCACCGCCCAGTTGAAAGGATTGCCTCCAGCGCTGGTGCAGACCGCCGGGGCCGACGTGTTGCGCGACGAAGGCGAAGCCTACGCCCGCAAGCTGGACGAGGCCGGTGTGCCGGTGACCTCGGTTCGCTACAACGGCCTGATCCACGACTACGGTTTGCTCAACGTAGTGAGCCAGGTGCCAGCGGTGCGTTCGGCGATGTTGCAGGCTTCGCAAGAGCTCAAGGAACACCTGAAATAAAAACTGTGGGAGCGAGCTTGCTCGCGATAGCGGACTGTCAGGCAACATCTTTGTTGAATGGTCGGACGCCATCGCGAGCAAGCTCGCTCCCACAGGGTTTCTGGTTGAACCCGAAATCGAAGGCAAAAAAAGCCCGACTCAATGGTCGGGCTTTTTCATTCCTGAAGCTGTGCTTATTTGGCACGGCCTTTGTAGGAACCGCCTTCGCGGGTATCGATCTCGATCATGTCGCCGATCTCGATGAAGTCAGCAACCGACAGCTCGGTACCGTTCTTCAGTTTGGCAGGCTTCATCACCTTGCCGGAAGTGTCGCCGCGCGCGGAACCTTCGGTGTAGTCAACCTGACGCACGATAGTGGTCGGCAGCTCTACGGAAACCAGACGCTCTTCGAAGAAGATCGCTTCGCAAACATCGGTCATGCCTTCTTCAACGAAAGGCAGAACGGCTTCGATGTCTTCAGCGTTCAGCTCGTACATGGTGTAGTCGGTGGTGTCCATGAACGTGTAGGTGTCGCCGCTGATGAAGGACAGGGTCGCTTCTTTGCGGTCGAGGATTACGTCGTCCAGTTTGTCGTCGGCGCTGTAAACGATCTCGGTCTTGTAACCGGTCAGCAGGTTTTTCAGCTTGGTCTTCATGATCGCGCTGTTACGACCAGACTTGGTGAATTCAGCTTTCTGAACCAGCCAAGGATCGTTTTCGAGACGAATCACGGTCCCGGGTTTCAGTTCTTTACCAGTTTTCATTGCGAATATCCGAATTTGGATGGGATTTACAAAAATCTAGGCCGCGTATCATATCCAATTTCCATAAAACTGTACCAGCGCCGTGGCAAGATCGGCCTGCAAGGCCTGCTCCAGACACCACGCCTCGGCGTGTTTTTCCAGCTCTGGCCAGTGTTTACGAGTGAATTGCCAGTGGTCGGCCATTTTTTCACCGGCGTTCCACGCCCGCCAGAGACCGCTGATCGCCTCCCGCGCAGGCGCAGATAACCCCTTTACATAGAGTTCGAGGAAGGCTTCGAGCTTGTCCAGGTGGATGTCTTCTTCCTGCCGGTAGATGTGCCAGAGAAATGGCCGGCCAGCCCATTGGGCGCGCACAAAGGAATCTTCGCCGCGCACGGCATTGAAATCGCAGCACCACAGCAACCGGTCGTATTGGTCCTGCCGGACGAATGGCAGCACTTGCACGGTCAAGGCTTCACGCACATGCACGGTACCGGCCGTCAGCCCCTGCACACCGAGCCAACGTTCGACGTCGCCGAGAATCCGCCCTTCCGGCACCAGCAGATGAGTGGCAGTAGAATCGCCAGCCATTGCATCGAGCCAACTGGCCAGACCGGTGTTTTCGTATGCAAACAATGAGATCAGCTGCGCGCCGGGCGCAGGATCAATTCCCAAACCTTGCAGGAATTTTCTTTGAGCCTGCGGGTTTTGCTGAAATTGCCGACGCAGCTCCAGCAACCCTCGCTCACGCAGCAGTCCGCCGGTGCCCTTCTGGAATCCTGGGAAGAAGAAGAACTTCTGCACGTTTTTGTACTTCACCGAGGGCAAACCATGGCAGCCGATGACCCAGTCCTCGGCACTCAGGTAATCCAGGTTCATCCACAGCGGCGTCTTCTCCCGTTCGGCCATGGCCTCCATATAGGCGCTCGGCAATTGGCAGGCAAATGCAGCAATCACCACATCGGCGGCTTCGGTCGGTTGCCACTCGGCTGGCCATTGGCGCACTTCGACGTCTTGCTGCAACTGCCTGGGAGCATGGATGTCGATTTCCGGGCACAGGCGCTCGAACGCTCGCAGGTCATCGACCCATAGACGCACCGCCAGCCCATGTTCGGCCACCAGTTGCCGGGCCAGTCGCCAGGTCACGCCGATGTCGCCGAAGTTGTCGACCACGGTGCAAAAAATATCCCAGCGGGTTTTCATTTCAGGCATTCCAGGCTCCCGTTGGCAAAGGCGCCGATTGTCCGCATAAATTACCCCGTGCAGAAGAGCCGACGGCGATTATTCTTCATGCGACAATCGCCACTCGCCAGTGACCTTTCGCCAGGAGGCAACCATGCCCCACCGCCCCACTCCGCGCCGATCCTTCCCGATCAGCCTCAGCGCCCTGCAACTGACCGGCAGTATCGCCCTCGGCATGTGGCTAGGGTTCATTGCCATTGTGTTGACCTGCTGGCTCGCGTCGCGCCTGCTTTTCAGCGAGCAACTCGCCCCGGTCGCGGCGGCGGTTGAGCAGCTGGCCCAACCACCCGCAGCGGCTCAACCGCTGCCGAACATTCCGCCACAGAGCCCGCTGTTCGAGCAATATGAAGAAAACCTGCGCAAGAACGAACAGCAGCAACGGCTTGATCAGGCACGCAGCAGCAGTCGCAACCTGGCCAACCCGAACTGTCAGTTCTGGCTGCAACAGGACCGGACTGCACCCAGCGAAAAAAGCCGCGCCAACGTCCTGCAATTCTGCGATTGATCATGAATAAGCAAACCGTCCACCAACTGATTCTCGACAGGCTGCGGATCGATCTCGACATCGCCGAACGGGCCGCGCAAACCGCCTACGAAACGGCGACCCACGAAGAAAACATCGCCGAGAACAAGTACGACACCCTGGGGCTGGAAGCGTCCTATCTCGCGGCCGGGCAAGCCAGGCGGGTCGAGGAAATTCGCCAGTCACTGAGCCTCTGCCAGAACCTCGCCCTGCGTCCGTATGACGATCAGCGGGGCATCGAAGTGGGCGCGCTGCTGGGGCTGGAGGACGAAAAGGGGCGCGAACAATGGCTGTTTCTGGCCCCCGATGCAGCAGGGTTGAAGGTCGATCTGGTGGGGCAACTGATCACCGTCATCACCCCGCGCTCACCGCTGGGCAAAAGCCTGCTGGGCAAGTTCGAGGGCGATGAGGTGGAGATCATGGTGGCGGGTGCTCGGCAACAGTTCGCTGTCACCGAGGTGGTTTGACCGGCAGGAAACGCTATCAGTGAACGGGTAGTTCGACGCCCTCGAACAGCTCTTCCAGTTCCTGCTTGTTGTGGCACTGAATGGCCTTGGCCATGACTTCGCGGGTCAGGTGCGGCGCGAACTTCTCGATGAAGTCGCACATGAAACCCCGCAGGAAGGTGCCGCGACGGAAGCCGATCTTGGTTACGCTGGACTCGAACAGTTCGCTGGCATCGAGTACCACCAGGTCGCTATCGAGCTTGGTGTCGACAGCCATTTTTGCCACGATGCCTACGCCCAGACCCAGGCGAACATAGGTCTTGATCACGTCGGCGTCGGCGGCGGTGAACACCACTTTCGGCGTCAGGCCGCGATGGCTGAAGGCTTCGTCGAGTTTCGAACGGCCGGTAAAACCGAACACGTACGTCACGATCGGGTATTCGGCCAGTGCTTCGAGGGTCAGTTTCGACAGTTTGGTCAGCGGGTGGCCCTGAGGCACGACCACGCAACGGTTCCAGCGGTAGCACGGCATCATCACCAGATCACCGAACAGCTCGAGCGCTTCGGTGGCAATGGCGAAATCCACGGTGCCGTCAGCGGCCATTTCGGCGATTTGCATCGGCGATCCCTGATGCATGTGCAGGGCCACGTCCGGGTATTGCTTGATGAAATTGCTGATTACCGGCGGCAACGCATAACGCGCCTGGGTATGAGTGGTGGCAATCGACAGGGTGCCTTTCTTCTCGTTGGAGAACTCCTGGGCGATCTGCTTGATGCTTTCAACCTTGCGCAGAATCTCGCCAGCGGTGGTGATGATGCGCTCACCGGCCGGGGTGACACGGGTCAGGTGCTTGCCGCTACGGGCAAAAACCTCGACGCCCAGTTCGTCTTCCAGCAGACGGATCTGCTTGCTGATGCCCGGTTGAGAGGTGTAAAGGCTTTGGGCTGTAGCGGAAACGTTGAGGTCGTGGTGCGCCACTTCCCAGATGTAGCGCAATTGTTGAAGCTTCATATGAATCCCTCAAAGCAGGTAGACGCCACGGGCATCAGCGACGGTATATAACTATATTAATGGCTCGAAGAATAAATCTAGAACTTTTTTATCAAATTGCCATTATTCGTGTTCTAGCGATCCCCTTGACGACGACGTTGCACCAGCGGCACCAGATAGACCGGCACCTTGGACAGTTGCAACACTCGGGCGGCGGTTCGCCCCAGAGGCGTTTCCGCACCAGCACCATGGCTGTGACTACCTACGATCAACAAATCCACGGAGAGTTTCTGCGCCTGGTCCAGAATCACCTGCGACGGATCGCCCTGCAGCACCCGTACTGCCTGAATCCGCTCCAGGTCGTGCTCCCCTTCATCCCCCAACTCCTCACGAAAACTGTCGAGCACCCGCTGCTCGATACTGGCAATCACCGTATTGAGGCCCTGGCTGTGAAACTCGTTCAGCGCCTGTTCATCGAGATAACTTTGCAGCACCGATTCGGCAAACAACCCCATGGGTTCAACCGCATGCACGACATACAAACTGGCATTGAAGGTCCTGGCCAGTTCCAGGGCATGCTGCATCACCACGGGCGCGTACAGACCAAGGTCAGTGGCATACAGCATCGAACGAATCATATGACCTCCTCGACTGCCAACATGGCGGAGATTTGATTCAGCTTAGCAGTGCCTTGGCGACTACGACGTCCCGCGCAACGCATTGAACGGTGGGCTTAAACCTTTTGCTCGTTGCTTATGCCATGGGGCACATGACCGGTGGCGACGACTTCTCGGGCCAACTCGCAGTGACCGGCCTGATCGTCGAAAAACACGTCGGCCGCGAAGGCTTCGAGAAAGGCCGACTTGGTCAGGCCGCCGAGGAACAGCGACTCGTCGAGACGGATGTCCCATTCGCGCAACGTGCGAATGACCCGCTCATGGGCCGGCGCCGATCGCGCCGTGACCAGCGCGGTACGGATCGGACAGGTGTCCTCCGGGAACTCACGCTGCAACAGGTTGAGGGCCGCGAGAAACCCTTTGAACGGCCCACCGCGCAACGGTTCGCGGGCGGCCTCACGCTCGCTGGCCTGGAACGCCTCCAGACCACCGGCCTGATAAACGCGTTCCGACTCATCGGAAAACAGTACCGCGTCTCCATCGAAGGCAATGCGTAACTCGTCGCTGGCCGCACGGCTGGCACCGCCCGACAGAATGGTCGCTGCCGCGAACCCGGCGTCCAGTGCATTGCGCACGTCTTCGGCGTGGGTCGAGAGAAACAGGTCGCAGCCAAAGGCCTTGAGGTAGGGATACGGACTGCGCCCACCGACAAAGGCCGCACGGGAAATGGCCAGTCCGTAGTGGTCAATCGAGTTGAACACCCGCAGCCCGGTGTCGGCGCTGTTACGCGACACCAGAATCACCTCGACCCGGGCGCGGCCGAGGCTGTTGTTGAGGTTCAGGAGTTTCTGCACCAACGGGAAGGCATCGCCGGGCTCGAGGATTTCGTCTTCGTGTTCGATCTGATATTGCCGGTAGGCCTCGACACCACTCGACAGGTAGACCTTGTGGCTTTCGCTCAGGTCGAACAGCGCCCGCGAAGAAATCGCCAGCACCAGCTTGTCGTCAATTGCCTTTGGCATGCCCTTCCCCCTCAGGTCGGTCGAATCAGGTATTGCGTCGATCAATGAAACTCAAACTGCGATACAAGGCCTCGATGCGTGGCATCTCACACCCGGCTGCCTTCGCCGCCGCCAAAGGCCGGGCGTAGATCGCGGCCAGTTCCAGCGGTCGCTTGTGCAAATAATCGTGGTACATGCTCGGCCAGTAGTCGGGCATCTTTTCGGTCACCATGAACAAATGCTCGGCATAGCCTGCCGGTACGTCGTGCCCGCAGGCAACAGCGCCTTGCACCACTTCAGCCATCAGCGCCTTGACCAGCTCGCGGCTGTCGGCATCGGCCATCAACGGTGTGGTGCTCGCCCCCAGCAAAACCGAGAGACCGTTGTAAGGGATATTCCAGACCAGTTTTTGCCAACGCGCCTGATGTAAATTCGCCATGGCCTGGGAATCGAGGCCGGCGCTGCGAAACAGCCCGACGCCCTCCTCGACAATTGCGCTGCGTGCCGGCCCATCGGCGGGACCGCTGTGATAACCCACATGGACCGCGCCCAGCGCCTGATGGGTAATGACACCCGGCGCCTCGCGATGGACGCAGATGTAGCAGAGCCCTCCAAGCACATGCAGCGAATCGGGGAGCAACGCGCGCAGGCTGTCTTCGACGTCCAGGCCGTTTTGCAACAGCAGTACCTTGGCGTTCGGTGCCGCCGCCTGCAGGATGGCAGGTGCCAGGTCGGCGTTGCTGGTGGTTTTCGCGCCCACCAGCAGCCAATCGCAAGGTGGCATGTCTTGCGCGTCCGAATAGGCCTGCACCGGGTTCAACGTCAGTACACCGTGGGGCGCGCTATCGACTCGCAAGCCATGCTCGGCCACCGCGGAGAACTCGCTGCGCAGCAGAAAATGCACATCAAAACCGGCACGTGCCAGCATCACCCCGTAGAAACCGCCGATTGCGCCGGTCCCGATAATGCCGATCGTCGGCTTGGCAACTGTCCCCATCATGGCAACTCCTCTGCTGTTCGACTCAGCGCCTGGTGCACGGCCCGATTGAGCTCGGTGCCGGTCAGGCGCGATTTCAGTGCTCCAAAGAATTCACCGTCGCGAACGACAAACAGCGCCGGCAAGTGAAAAACCTGATAACGCTCGACCACCCCGCCGTTGTTGCCGGCATCGATCCAGCACAGTCGATCGACTGCCAGGTCGAGTGTCGGCAATTGCTCGCGGGCAAAACGGCAACTGGCGCAGCCGACACTGGTGAAAATGACCAGCGATACACCGCTCATCGCCAGCAGCCGTTGGTCGGCGTCAAAATCGGTCAGTTCCAATTCGACCACTATACTGGGAGGAACAATGTCAGATGGCCGACACATGGAGTCTGTGTTCATGGGACGATTCATTCCTCACCCTGACGATGTGCCCGTCGAATTAACGTTGCTGAAACCTGAGTGTCTTTCGCGACGACAGCTGCACACTATCAGTCTCGGGGGCATGGCTTGCAATTATCACCGCGCGTGGCGTCACGGCACGGCGCTGGAGGTACGCATGCCGACCGTGAACCCGGACATGCGCTACCTGGGCTATGTCGCCTGGTGCCTGCGACGCAAGCGCGGTTATCTGGTAGGCATCGCTTTCGTCGATGAACAAACGCTGTTCAGCGCCCGGATGGGCGAACAGGTCTGCCAGATCGAACGCTACTGCCGCCTGCATGAGGCCCACGAAGACTTGCAGGACATCCAGGCCCTGGCCCTCGAATGGGTCCAGGAGCATGCCGACGAGTTCTCTCACGATTCGGTGCGCAAGGCTTTTGCGCAACCGGTGCTGGAATAGAGGCATTCTTGATCGGTTTGCCCCTCGCGGCAGGGAAACTGACTGCGAAACCCCACCAAACCGGCGTCTGCCCATTGTCGAGCCACGGTGTAACGCGCTAAGGTTCAGCTCCCCGACGCGCTTAATTTGCTGTGCTCCGCCGCGCGGGTTCGCTGGCGGCCGGCACCCGTGACCTGACGAGTAAACGATGGCTGATTTACCGATCAACGACCTAAACGTCGCCTCCAACGAGACACTGATCACTCCCGATCAGCTCAAGCGCGATATTCCCCTGAGCGACGCCGCACTGCGCACCGTCACCAAGGGCCGCGAAGTCATTCGCAACATTCTGGATGGCACCGACCATCGCCTGTTCGTCGTCATCGGGCCTTGCTCGATCCACGACATCAAGGCCGCCCACGAATATGCCGAGCGCCTGAAAGTTCTCGCCGCCGAAGTGTCCGATACCCTGTATCTGGTCATGCGCGTGTATTTCGAGAAGCCACGTACCACCGTCGGCTGGAAAGGCTTGATCAACGACCCGTACCTGGACGACTCGTTCAAGATCCAGGACGGCTTGCACATCGGTCGCCAGTTGCTGCTGGACCTGGCCGAAAAAGGCCTGCCGACCGCCACCGAAGCCCTCGACCCGATCTCCCCGCAATACTTGCAGGACCTGATCAGCTGGTCGGCCATCGGCGCGCGCACCACCGAATCCCAGACTCACCGTGAAATGGCCTCCGGGCTGTCCTCGGCCGTCGGCTTCAAGAACGGCACAGATGGCGGCCTGACCGTGGCGATCAACGCCCTGCAATCGGTTTCCAGCCCGCACCGCTTCCTGGGTATCAACCAGGAAGGTGGCGTGTCGATCGTGACCACCAAGGGCAATGCCTACGGTCACGTGGTGCTGCGCGGCGGCAACGGCAAACCGAACTACGATTCGGTCAGCGTTGCGCTCTGCGAGCAGGCGCTGAACAAGGCGAAGATCAAGCCGAACATCATGGTCGATTGCAGCCACGCCAACTCCAACAAGGATCCGGCCCTGCAACCGCTGGTGATGGAGAACGTCGCCAACCAGATCCTCGAAGGCAACAAGTCGATCATCGGCCTGATGGTTGAAAGCCACTTGAACTGGGGCGCCCAGGCGATCCCGAAAGACCTCGCCGACCTGCAATACGGCGTGTCGATCACCGACGCCTGCATCGACTGGACCGCGACCGAAAACACCTTGCGCAGCATGCATGCCAAGCTCAAGGATGTGCTGCCTAAACGCGATCGCAGCTGATCGCCTGTTTGGCGGCGCAAAAAGCACACACAAAAAAAACGCCGGGCTGGACCCGGCGTTTTTTTATGTGTTCGTTTTGTTGAAGGTCACTGACTCAGCTTGGCCGCATGCCGCTGGTGACGCTCCATGTAGCGCTCGACGTAGGAGCACGATGGAATGACGGTGTAGCCCATTTCGTCAGCGTACTCCAGCGCCCTCTCGGTCAAGGCTGCCGCAATACCGCGACCACGCAATGCGTTGGGCACGAAGGTGCGATAGATATCCAGGGTCTGTTTCCCCAGATCCATATAGGTCAGATAGGCACGATGACCGTCCACATTGGTCTCGAACTGATGACCAGCCTGGTCATGGTGGATGGACAACGCCTCGCTCATCACTACTCCTCGCGGGTCTGGAATTCCGACCCCTACCTTACCGATGTTTTTCCGGCGAAGGAACATCTACGCCACCCCGTGCCTGAGTGGGCACCGAGAAGAGCTGCACCGATCTCGCGCTACCGAGCACGTACAAATAGTAGGCACCATTGGCAGAAATGCTCAAGGTGCGCTCGTCATCGTGCGGGTTGGCGGGTGCTGCTCCGGATCACGCAGGATTGCGCTCGACCGAAGATCACTCCGGGTCGATAGCCTGAACATTGCCGGATGTTGAGACTTAAGACGAGCGCCCGCTGTTAAAGTCACCTGAACATCGAGAAAGATATTGGGAGGCGCTACGCAAAAGCCGAACAAAAGTGTAGACGAATCCATGTAGGCGGACTTTAGCCAGGCGGGAAAAAGAGCGGTGTGCCGAAGGAACTTTTTCTCTCCAGTTCGCTCAGCCACGGGCCTTGCAGCTGGATATTTTTTAAACAGTTCAGTTAAAAGTTGCTCGAAAAAGAATCAACGCCTACAATTTTTTTTGCTTCTTGCGTCACGTCAGTTTTACTTACTACAAGTAATGGGTAGTATGTACGCCGGCTCTTTCCTCAATCGGAGGAGATAGCTACTTAATAGAAAGTCCTTGAAGGGGAACACGATGAACAACGTTCTGAAATTCTCTGCTCTGGCTCTGGCCGCAGTTCTGGCTACCGGTTGCAGCAGCGCATCGAAAGAAACCGAAGCACGTCTGACCGCTACTGAAGACGCAGCTGCTCGCTCCCAGGCTCGTGCAGACGAAGCTTACCGTAAAGCTGATGAAGCTCTGGCTGCTGCTCAAAAAGCACAACAGACTGCTGACGAAGCTAACGAGCGTGCTCTGCGCATGCTGGACAAAGCTAGCCGCAAGTAATAATCCTTCGGGATTGTTATCAAGCCGACCCATTTTTTGGGTCGGCTTTTTTATTGCCTGGCGTTTCTCCAGGCAATAAAAAACCCGTCGACGCTGTCCGCGCCGACGGGCTCTTTGCCAGCGTTACTGCAGCGGGTCGATCGGCATGCTCGATACCATCGGTGCAACGCCGTTGCCCGGCACAGCGATCTCAACCGGCAGGCCGTCTTCAGCGGCGACCACATCACGCACCACATCCCAGTTCATACGCAGGTTGTTGGTGATGTCTTCACGCTTGAGCATCGCATTGATGACTGCGGTGTGCTTGTCGACCACCGACGGGTTGCCCTTGTCGTCCAGCGGCGTATGCGCCTCCAGATAGACCTTGCCGCCACTCAGACCAAACTTGTACGGGTCGTTGATGATCCGCACGGACGTTCCGACCGGTACCATGCCCGCCATTTCCAGCACGTTGTTGTTGAACATGCGGAAGCAACCGTGGCTGGTGCGCATGCCGATACCGAACTTCTTGTTCGAACCGTGGATCAGGTAGCCCGGTGTGCCCAGGGTGAACTTGAACGGCCCCAGCGGGTTGTCAGGGCCGGCCGGCACGACGTTGGGCAGCGGATCACCGTCTGCTGCGTGCTCGGCCTTGATCGAAGCCGGAGGCGTCCAGGTAGGGTTCGGTGTCTTGGCGGTGATGCTGGTGTGGGCAATCGGCGAGCCCCAGCCTTCACGACCGATACCCAGCGGGAACGTGTACACCACGTTCTTGCCTTTCGGGTAGTAATAGAGGCGGTACTCGGCCAGGTTGATCACGATGCCTTCACGCGGACCTGGTGGCAGGATGAAGCGAGTCGGCAGAATGATTTCCGTACCGGCGCCAGGCAACCAGGCATCGACACCCGGGTTGGCCGCGACCATTTCCGTGTAGCCCAGATCGTAGGCGGTACCAAGGTCGGCGAAGGTATCTTCGTACTTGGCCTTGATCACCTGCACCTGGCCGATGATGTCCTCACCGGGCGGTGGCAGGGGAAGCTCCAATGCTGCGACTGGACCGGCCACTAAGAGGGCGGCAAGAGTCAGGCAGCGGGTGACGGCAGGAAAGCGCGACAACATCCGGAAAATCCTATGCATGATCAACTGAGAGTATAAGAACGCGATTGTACACTGCAGTCCGTTATTTCGGGGAGATCGCCCGATTACAGGCAGTGCGGGCCGATTTTGCGATTATCTTCGATCCCGTGTAGGAGCGAGCTTGCTCGCGAAGGCTATAGGGCAGGCGGTGTGGATTTTTGAGGGTGAGGCGGCCTGCTGGCCGGGCCGATCACAACTGAACGCGTTTCCCTGTAGGAGCGAGCTTGCTCGCGAAAAACGCCAGGACAACGCGGGCATTCAGGCAGCACGCGTTATCGTTGACGTCCATCGCGAGCAAGCTCGCTCCTACAGAAGAGCAGAGCAACGGCAGGTCGGCGCACACCCGTGCTCTTCACCACTCAACAGGCCGAGCGCAACTGACCGGAGGGCAATGCGGCCGTTACCGCAGAAACGGATACACGCACAGTCGGCAAAAGGCTAACGCGCAATGACAGATCAAAGCTCAAACCGCAATTCCGGCCAGATCGGCGACGTCCCCCGCTTCTGCGACTCAAGAATGGCCCGGCACAACGAACACAGCCGCTGGTCCTGAAACACCCGGCGATCAACACTCGACCAGCGCGGTTGCGCCGGCAACAGACTGCCGCACAGTGTCCGGTCCGCCGAACCGCCCAACTCCAGCTGACGGGTCACCAGATGCACCCGCACTTCCTGGCAGGCGAACAGATCCAGCTGTTCGTCAGGCTCGATCAGTTGATAGGCAAATAGTGACCAGGCGGGACGCGGCATCGGGGGCTCCAAATCGGGGGCGCCACCTTAGCCGAAAGCCTGCTTCTAGAAAAGTGTCATAACAGCGGTTTTAGAGTAGGCCAGACATTTTCCAGCAACTTGTCCTGGGCCCCGGCCGCCGGGTGTATGCCGTCAGCCTGCATCAAGTCCGGATGGCCGCCTACGCCATCGAGGAAAAACGGCACCAGCGGGATCTTTTTCTCATCGGCCAGGTTGCTGTAGACCTCGGCGAACGCCTTGGTGTAACGCGCACCATAGTTGGGTGGCAATTGCATGCCGAGCAGCAACACCTTGGCACCGCTGGCCCGGGAGCTGTCGATCATCGAAGCAAGATTTTGTTGCAATTGAGTTGGCAGCATCCCGCGCAGACCATCATTGCCGCCCAGCTCGAGGATCACCAGTTCCGGTTTATGCTCTGCAAGCAGCGCGGGCAGGCGCGCCTGGCCTCCGGCACTGGTGTCGCCACTGATGGACGCATTGACCACTTTGTCGTCGAAACCTTCGTGCCTGAGCCGTTGCTCAAGCAGCGACACCCACCCCAGCCGGGTATCCAGCCCGAAACCGGCGCTGATACTATCGCCAACGATCAGGACTGTACCCGCCGCTGCGTTTTGGGCCATGCACATCAAGGCCAGGCCAGCACTCAAAAACCAGACACGCATCGGACTCTCCATGGGCGCAAGCATTCTCATCGCGAAGGACCTTAGCAAAGTGGTTCCCAGCGCGGAAGGTGAACTGACCATCCTGCACCAACTCAGCCTGGAACTGAACAAGGGCGACAGCCTGGCCATCGTCGGCGCTTCCGGCTCCGGCAAGTCCACCCTGCTGGGTCTGCTTGCCGGCCTCGACCTGCCGAGCAGCGGCGAAGTCACACTCGCCGGGCAAGGCCTGAGCAACCTCGATGAAGACCAGCGTGCGCGCATCCGCGCCGAGCACGTGGGTTTTGTCTTTCAATCGTTTCAGCTGCTCGACAGTCTCAATGCCCTGGAAAACGTCATGTTGCCACTGGAGCTCGATGGCCGCAAAGACGCCCGCGAACGCGCCACCCAATTGCTGCAACGGGTGGGACTGGGCCAACGCCTGACTCACTCGCCGCGCCAGCTCTCCGGAGGCGAGCAACAACGCGTGGCGATTGCCCGAGCGTTTGCCGCCGAGCCCGATGTGCTGTTCGCCGACGAACCGACCGGCAACCTCGACAGCCACACCGGCGAGCGCATCAGCGACTTGCTGTTCGAGCTCAACCAGGAGCGCGGCACGACCCTGGTGCTGGTGACTCACGATGAACGCCTGGCCCATCGCTGCCGGCGCCTGATCCGTCTTGAAGCCGGCCTGCTGGTCGCCCCTCTGGAGCCTTGATGGCACGCCTGCCGCTGTTGCGCCTGTTCAGTCTCGCCATCCGCCAATTGCTGCGCGATGCCCGCGCCGGTGAATTGCGCGTGTTGTTTTTCGCCTTGCTGGTGGCCGTGGCCGCCAGCACCGCCATCGGTTACTTTGGCGCGCGCCTGAACGGCGCCATGATGCTGCGCGCTACCGAATTCCTTGGTGCCGACCTGCTGCTCGAAGGCAGTTCGCCTGCGCACCCCGAACAGATAAGAAGCGGCACCGAACTGGGTCTGGAACACGCTCAAGTGGTGGAGTTCTCCAGCGTCATCGCCACCGACAACAGCATTCAGCTGTCCAGCATCAAGGCGGCCGATGACACCTACCCGCTACGCGGCGAATTGAAAAGCGCGCCCGCCCCCTTTGCCACGCAAATAGTCGGTGGCGGACCGCACCCCGGTGAAGCCTGGGTCGAGGCACGCCTGCTGACCGCCCTGGACCTGAAGATCGGCGACAGCATCGATGTCGGCATGAAAACCCTGAAACTGGCGCGGGTGCTGACTTACGAACCCGATCGCGCCGGCAATTTCTACAGCCTGACACCGCGGGTGCTGATCAACCTCGACGACCTTGCAGCCACCGGCGTGGTGCAGCCCGGCAGCAGGGTCAGCTATCGCGAATTATGGCGAGGCAGCGCTCAGGCACTCGAGACGTATCGGCAACTGATCAAACCGGGGCTTGCCGCCAACCAGCGCTTGCAGGACGCCCGCGACGGTAATCGACAGATCGGTGGCGCCCTGGGCAAAGCCGAACGCTACCTGAACATGGCCAGCCTGGTGGCGGTGTTACTGTCCGGCGTGGCGGTGGCGCTGTCGGCAACCCGCTTCGCCACCCGACGGTTCGATGCCAGTGCCTTGCTGCGCTGCCTCGGGCTGTCGCGCCGGGAAACCATGGTGCTGTTCAGCCTGCAACTGACTGTCCTCGGGCTGCTGGCCAGCATCAGCGGCGCCCTCCTCGGCTGGCTCGCACAGCTGGGGTTGTTTGCCCTGCTGCATGACTTGTTGCCGACCGACGTGCCTCCGGGCGGGCTGTTTCCGGCCATTGCCGGGATCGGTACCGGACTGGTGGCGTTGGCCGGATTCGCCTTGCCGCCACTGGCGGCTCTGGGTCGGGTTCCGCCATTGCGCGTGCTGCGCCGGGACATGCTGCCGATCCCTTCCAGCACCTGGATGGTCTACGGCGCAGCGCTGGGCGCCCTCGCCCTGATCATGTGGCGCCTGAGCCTGGACCTGGTGCTGACCTTTGCCCTGCTCGGCGGCGGCGTGATTGCAGCGTTGGTGCTGGGCGGCTTGTTGTTGCTGCTGTTGAAGAGCCTGCGGCGCATGCTTGCTCGTGCGTCCTTGCCCTGGCGCCTGGGACTGGGCCAACTGCTGCGTCACCCGCTCGCTGCCGCGGGCCAGTCCCTGGCGTTCGGCCTGATTCTGCTGTCAATGGCGCTGATTGCGCTGCTGCGCGGCGAGTTGCTGGACACCTGGCAGAACCAGCTGCCGAAAAACGCTCCAAACTACTTCGCGCTGAACATCCTGCCGGCGGACAAACAGGCCTTCACCGATCACCTGATCACCGTATCGGCGCAATCGGCACCGTTGTACCCGGTAGTGCCTGGACGCTTGATCAGCATCAACGGCGAGCCTGTACAGCAAATCGTCACCAAGGAATCGGCCGGGGACCGGGCGATCCAGCGCGACCTGAGCCTGACCTGGGCCGCGGACCTGCCGTCGGGCAACAAACTCACGGCCGGCAATTGGTGGAACCAACAGATGCCGGACGATGTTCCCGGCGTGTCGGTAGAAGGCAAGGTCGCCGAGAGTTTGAAAATAAAGCTCGGCGACCACCTGGTATTCAGCGTTGGCGGAGTCAATCGCGAGGCGAAGGTCACCAGCCTGCGGGAGATCAACTGGGACAACTTCCAGCCGAACTTCTTCATGATCTTCCAGCCCGGCACCCTCAAGGATCTGCCAGCGACCTACCTGACCAGTTTCTATCTGGCAGCGGGTCACGACCAACAGATTGTCGACCTGTCCCGCGCCTTCCCGGCGGTGACCATCCTGCAGGTCGAAGCCTTGCTGGAGCAACTGCGCAGCATCCTCGCCCAGGTGACCCTGGCGGTGGAGTACGTGTTGTTGTTCGTGTTGGCGGCGGGGATGGCGGTGCTGTTCTCCGGCCTGCAAGCGACGCTGGATGAACGCATTCGCCAGGGCGCGCTGTTGCGTGCGCTGGGGGCGGAGCGGCAATTGCTGGTCAAGGCCCGGCGTATCGAGTTCGGTTTGCTGGGCGCAGTCAGTGGCTTGCTGGCGGCACTGGGTTCGGAAGTGGTGAGCTGGGTGCTCTATCGCTACGCCTTTGACCTGCCGTGGCATCCACATCCATGGCTGTTGTTGCTCCCACTGGTGGGCGCCGTGCTCATTGGTGGTGCAGGGGTGTTCGGCACCCGTCGGGCATTGAACGCCAGCCCGCTGACAGTTCTGCGCGAGGGTTGATAGACTCCTGCCATCCTCACCACAAGAAGCTGTCATGAGCCGTTACCGCCCTCCCCGCACCGCTGGCACCGCGCTGATCACCCCCGAGGGTGAAGCGCGGATGCGCGCCGAGTTCCATGAGTTGTGGCATGTACGTCGACCCCAGGTTACCCAGGCTGTCAGCGAAGCCGCGGCCCAGGGTGATCGCTCGGAGAACGCCGAATACACCTATGGCAAAAAGATGCTGCGAGAGATCGACAGCCGCGTGCGTTTTCTCACCAAACGCCTGGAAGCGCTCAAGGTGGTCAGCGAAAAACCCAGCGATCCGAACAAGGTCTATTTCGGCGCCTGGGTCACGATCGAGGACGAGGATGGCAAAGAGTCGCGCTACCGCATTGTCGGGCCGGATGAACTGGACCTCAAACAGGGCCTGATCAGCATCGACTCGCCCCTCGCCCGCGCATTGATCGGCAAGGCACTGGACGCCGAAGTCCGGGTCCAGACACCGACGGGTGAGCAGTGCGTGTACATCGTGGCAATCGAGTACCCGTGAGCGTTAAAGCCGGGTAATCAGCCCCTGCCGGGCAACGCGGGTCAGTTGCCGAATCACTTCAGGCGCATCTTCGAGGCTGGGGGACTGAATCACTGCCAGATCGAAACTGTCGTTGGCGAAACGAGCGAGCGACTCACCGTCTTCGACAAACTGGATCAGGAAGGCAGCGGGACCGCCGGTACGACGTGGCCAGCCATCGAGATAACGCAAGAGCGTCGGCTGATGTTTGCCGCCAAGCAGGATTTTTGGATTGCGCTGGGTGAGATGTGCCGTGATCGGCGCGGGACGTACAACGGGGTTTAGTGCATTCATTGTGTCGTGTCTCTGCCTCAAAAGTCTGCATGGCAGGTGAGAGGCAACACCGAACCAGCGCTTTAGCGGTATTTCGAAGCCTGTTCCGGCTTCTATCGGCAACTGGATGAGTCACCTGGCGCCCCGCAAGTAGCTGTTTAAATCGGCGCATGAGCAACATCCTAGAGAAGCTGACTGGACAGTGTCAAGAATGACGCTCAACAAAAAAGGCCCGCACAATGCGGGCCTTTTCGTTGAACCAGAGCGGTCAACCGGCGATGGCACGGTCCGCCGAGAGCTTGCCCGCACCTTCGATCAATACCGCGAGACTGCCACCGAGCAACGCCAGGGCGAACTCATAACCGTTGTTGGCCATGAACAGACCGTTGCTGATGTGCACCGAGAAAATCGCAACCAGCGACAGGAAGATCAGGCCCAGTGCGGCCGGGCGAACCAGCAAGCCGATGATCAGGGCCAGGCCGGCGAAGAATTCGGTGCCGCCCGCCAGTGCCGCCATCAGGTAACCCGGCGTCAGTCCGAGGCTTTCCATGTACTGCGCGGTTCCAGCCAGACCATAGCCACCGAATGCCCCGAAGAGTTTTTGCGAACCGTGAGCGGCGAAAATAATGCCGACCACGATGCGCAGAACGGTCAGGCCGTAGCCAGCGCGTGTAGACAGTACCTTATTGATCAGAGTGCTCATGCTGTTTCATTCCTTGTCAGTGTGTGTGGGTTGGCCGCTATATTAATCAGTAATTCACATACTAAAAGCGCAAAAAACCCGTCATAACAATCAGATTAATTGATCATTTGCGTGAGACAACCTTTTGCCCCTGGGGCTCCAACGACTCCCGCTCCCGGTCGAACGCCAAGTAATACTTGTTCACGCTATTAACATAACTGACAGGCCCCATACCCACTTGCTCCATGGCAATGCGTTCGACCTGGAAGAACCACTGGTTGGGATTCAAGCCTCGCCGACGGGCTTCGGCGCGCATGCCTTGCACCCGCTCCGGCCCGATGTTGTAGGCCGCCAGCACGAAGGCCATGCGTTCGCGCTCGTTGAGTTTCGGACTGGCAAAGAATTTGCGCCGGATCATCGCCAGGTACTTGGCCCCGGCCTGCACATTGCCATCAAGGTCCTGAATATTGTTGACCCCCACCCGCTGCGCCGCAGAAGGCGTGATCTGCATCAGACCGGTGGGGCCACCGCCACTGCGGGCGGCGGGTTGCAGGGATGACTCCTTGAAGGCCAGCGCCGCCAGGTTCAGCCAGTCCATGCCCTGGGCGTCGGCATGTTTCTGCAGCACCGGGCGAAGTTTTTCCAGGCGCTGTCGGTCCGCCTTGGCCAGTGGATAGTGCACTTGATAGAGACGACGATAGATCCGCAGGAACGCGGCGTCCTGATCCGATGGTTTTTTGTAGACGGTGAGGAAGCGATCAATGCTGGCCCGCAGCATCGAGGCATCACGGCGCACGAACCAGAATTCCTCTCCCGGATCACTGACGAGTACCTGTTTGTCGAAACGCAGCCTGGGCAGGATCTTGCCCCAGCGTTCGGCGATCGGTTGCTCGACGATGGTCAGGTGGAAGATCCCGCCCTGCACCATCTCCAGTACATCCTCGACGGCAAGGCTCGGATCGACCCATTCGATCGTGACCGGTGGCAGTTTGTGCAAGGCGAGCTTTTGATTGATCTGGCTGACGGCATCCCCGGCGGCGCTGCCTGCGGGTAATGCCAGGGTCTTGCCGGAAAGCTGTTCAAGCCTGGTGTAGCGGCGTTCGCCCTTGATGCCCACCAGGACCAACGGGATGTTGCTGGCAATCGGCTCACTGGTGCTGACGGCGAAGCCGGGTTGCAGCTCGAGCAACTCGCCTGGCGCCACCAGATCGCCCTCCCCCCGCTGCAATGCGCCAAGCAGTTGATCCTTGGCCTTGGGAATGATCTTGAGGGTGATTTCCTGACCGTCACGGGCGTGGCCGTTGAGGTATTGCTCGAACGCTCTCAGGCGATGGTACTCGACCCCGATCGCCTGCCCCTGGACTTCACCGGAACTGTTGCGGCTCTGGTTGACCAACACCCGCAGCACACGACTGCTGCGTATTTCCGCAAGATCGCGCACCTTGCTCGCCGGTACCGCTTGCAACGGCCCGGGCAGACGCGCGACCGCCGTCATCGGCAGTAGCAGCGAACAACACAGCAGTAGCAAAACCGAGGGACGAATCATCCACTCTCCGGAAAGAATATGAGGCCCGCTTCAATGACCAAAACCATCAAGCGCGGCGACAAAAACAGAGCGCCCAAGGCGCTGGCAACGTGCGAAAGACTGGCACAATGATGGCAAAACTACCAACCAGGCCTGGTCCGCGGCTCAAGAGACAGCGTTAACCCGTTGTAGTTCTTGGTTTTTCTTATAAATCCACGGCTCTGATATGCTTTCCGGCCTTTGGGCCGAGGTAGCACCATGCAACTCATCGATATCGGCGTCAACCTGACCAACGCCAGTTTTGCCGACAAACACCAAGCCGTACTTGACCGCGCCTACGCGGCCGGCGTGTGCCAACTGGTGCTGACCGGCACCAGTGTCGAGGGCAGTGAACAGGCCCTTGAGCTGTGCCAGCAACTGGACGAAAGCGCCCAGCGCCTGTTCGCCACCGCCGGTATTCACCCTCACTGCGCCAGCGACTGGAACGCCGACAGCGCCCGACGTTTGCGCAGCTTGCTCCTGGAGCCGAATGTAGTGGCCGTGGGCGAATGCGGGCTGGATTTCAACCGTGATTTCTCGCCGCGCCCGCAACAGGAGAAGGTCCTCGAAGAACACCTGGCCATGGCCGTCGAATTGCAGCTGCCGGTTTTTCTGCACGAACGCGACGCCAGCCAGCGCCTGCTGGAAATCCTGCGCGACTTCCGCGACCGACTGCCGGCCGCCGTAGTGCACTGCTTCACTGGAGAGCAGAAGGCACTGTTCAGCTATCTCGACCTGGACTTGCACATCGGCATTACCGGCTGGATCTGCGACGAGCGCCGGGGCACGCATTTGCACCCACTGGTCAAGGAGATCAAGCGCGGACGCCTGATGCTCGAAAGCGATGCACCGTATCTGCTGCCGCGCAGCCTGCGCCCCAAGCCGAAAAACGGGCGAAACGAGCCGGCGTACCTGACCGAAGTACTGCGCGAAGTGGCACTGCATCGCGGGGAAAGCCTGGAAGATCTGGCAGCGCATACCACCGCGTGCGCGCGGGCGTTTTATGGTCTGCCATTGATCTCCTGATTGCCATAAATCCCACAGGTTTGAAGTTGATCTGCATCAAGAGTCAGTCACCTGTATAGCGGCACAATGATGGCGTCTTGCCAAAACTGTTTTCGCTATCAGAGAAGACCTCCATGGGTGCCTGGCTTAGCAATATCTCGCTGAAATACAAATTCTGGGCGGTCAACGCCGTCGCTTTCGTCACCACCCTGTTGCTGGTGCTGTACGCGGTGCAACTCGAACAGCAGGCCCGCAGTCGCGCCGCCCAGGCTTCGGCCCAGGCTCAAGCGCGATTGCTCGAAGCCTGGCCCGCCGGGCAAACGTTGCCCCACGCCGACAACTTCCTTGCGTTCAGCCGAGGACAGGCACCCACGCTCAATGAGCAACCCGTGCAAGAACTGGCCGACGCCAATGGCTGGGTCGAGATCAACGTGATGCCGCTGTTCGGTGACAATCCGCTGATGGGTGCCGAAGTGTTTACCCGTGCCGACGGCCAGCGGGTCGCCGTGATTGCCCATGGTCCGAGCCTGAGCCAGGTGTTCAACGAGCGTTTTGCCAACTACGCGGTGGCGGTGTTCATCCTGATGCTGGCAATGCTCGGTGCATCGCAGTTATTGATCCGCTTCCTGCTCAGCCAGCTCAACACCTTGAAAGACGTCATGTTGCACGTGGAGAAAACCGGCGACCTGTCGGCCCGCGTGCCATTGGCCTGCAGCGACGAAGTCGGACAAATGGCCAACGCCTTCAACGCCATGCAGGCCGGTTATCAACGGGTGGTCAACACCGTCGCCAGCACCGCCCGGCAACTGGACGTCGGCGCCGCACGGCTGGCGGCCAGCATGAATGAAGTGCGCCACGGCATGCTGGGCCAGCAAAGCGAAACCGATCAGGCCGCCACAGCGATCAATGAAATGACCGCCACGGTCTATCACATCGCTCAACACGCGGGTGCCACCCGTGACCTTTCGCAATCGGCCGATACCCTGGCCGGCAGCGGGCAGGCGGTTGTGACACGGGTGCAGCGGTCGATTGCCGGACTGTCCACCGGCGTCCAGCAGACTGCCGAGATGATTCAACGCCTGGCCGAGGACAGCCAGAAAATCAACGGCGTGGTCAACGTGATTCACAGCATCGCCGAGCAGACCAACCTGTTGGCGCTCAACGCCGCCATCGAAGCGGCCCGGGCCGGCGAAATGGGTCGCGGTTTCGCGGTAGTCGCCGATGAAGTACGCAACCTCGCCAAACGCGTGCAGGCCTCCACGGATGAGATCACCCTCATGGTCTCGGCGTTGCAGGCCGGCACACGGGACGCCGTGGATTTCATGCAAGAGAGCTCGTTCAAGGCCGACGACTGCGTACAACAGGCGCAAGAGGCCGGCGCGGCATTGGCCGAGATCACCGGAGCGGTGGCGCAGATGCGTGAAAGCAACACGCAGATCGCGGTGGCGGCCGAGCAGCAGAGCCAGGTGGCGGAGGAAATGAACCGGGCGGTGGTGAGCATCCGTGACGTGACCGAGAACACGGTGCATCAGACGGTGACGTCGGCGACCACCAGCAATGAGCTGGCGGCATTGGCCGGTGAGTTGAGCAAGGCGATAGGTCAACTGAAACTTTGAGAGCCTCTTCGCGGGCAAGCCCGCTCCCACAGGTGACCGCGTTCTTTCATTGGAGTACGGTCAAAATGTGGGAGCGGGCTTGCTCGCGAAGGCTTCAGAACTGGCACCATCTATTCCAGTCATGGCACCTATCAAGCCAATAGCCAGCCTTGATTCGCCGCCAGCATTTACCGGGCCTATCCTTCAATCATGTAGTTCAACATGGATCGAGGATCAGCATCATGGGCAAACGTCACCCCAACCTACCCGCCTGGCAATGGCGAGCGTACCCGAACAATCATCAGCACCCGACCAATCTGGTGCTGCACCTGATCGCGGTGCCGCTGTTCATCGTGGCATTTCTGCTGATTGTGACCGGGGTGTTCAGCCTGAGCCTGGCAAATATCGCCATCGGCGTAATCGGTGTGATTGCGGCGCTGGCCTTGCAACGCCACGGCCACAACCTGGAGACCCAAGCCTCCGAACCCTTCAGTGATCGCAAGGATGCGGTATCACGCCTGTTGGTCGAGCAGTTCCTGACGTTTCCACGGTTCTTCCTCAGCGGCGGCTGGTGGCGCGCCTGGCGTGAGCGCCACCGCCGTCACTGATCAGGCGAACACAGTCACGGTCTGCCGGCTCATGGCGATCAACCGACCATCCGCGCTCCACATTTTTGCGGCGGCATGCCCGTAGCCGTCGGCGGCGTATTCGGTTTCGACGAGGTATTTGCACCAGTCCAGGGTGTTCAGTTCCAGCAGCGGCTGCACGAATTCGATGGTCCAGGTCAGCGTGCTGCCCATCGCCGGCTTCTTCAAAAACGGCATCAGGGCCGGCGGCCAGGCGTCCACCAGCGCCAGGATATGCGCCTCGCCGATAGCCTCTTCCTTTACGTCGCCGCGCAAACGTACCCAGCCACCCATTTGCCGGGATGTGCTACCGCTGAACGGCAGCCCGCCGACACTCCAGCGCATCGCCAGATGCCGCATGAACTCCGGGATGACGCCTTCGACGAAAGGCAATTCCTGGCATTCGTCCCAGTGCTTCATTTCAGGTGCCGGTTCAGCGGCCACCGCCACTTCCGAAGGTCGCGAGGCGCCGAAGCTGCCCTGAATCAACGTCACCACCTGGCCCTTCTGCATCACCCGGCCCAGCACTTGGCTGACGGCCTTGCCTTCGCGCAGCACCTCGACGTCAAAACTGACCGGCACCTCGGGCTCAACCGGGCCGACAAAGGTGATTGCCAACGAACGCACCGGTCGATCCGCCGGAACCCGGGCGCGCATGGCTTCGTACTGCAAAGCGGCCACCAGGCCACCGAAACTGGCTCGCCCCTGGGCCCATGAGGCCGGGATAGACAGCTCCATCGGCTGGCTGCGGACAGCGTTGAGCAGTTCGGAAAAACGCATGAAAACCTCTGGGAATGGAAAAAGATGAAGGGATCTTAACCATCTGGCGACGTTGATACATCGCCTATTCCGGCCAAATTGACTGACAGATAAGTCGCACAAGGCTCGTGCCGGACATATGACCTGCAGGAGCGAGCCTGCTCGCGATAGCGCCCGGACAGCCAACATCAATGTTGAATGTCACGACCTCATCGCGAGCAAGCTCGCTCCCACAAAGGATCTCGAGTGGTCTCAGGATTTGAAACAGGCCTTGCTGAATTTTTCCAGAACGCGGTCCGCTCGGGTTTCGGCCTCGGCCATGGTGGCTTCCCATACGGCAACACAGGGTTGCAAATCCGCTTCCCGTTCAGCCATCGCCAGCCATTGCACGCAATCGTGCCAGTCACCCAGCGCACCCTGGGCCGATTTCAGCCGGGGCATGGCCGCTTTCGGCAAACGGTCCAGCTCTGGATAAGCGTCGATGCCATAGCGCACGCGCTTGATCAGCAGGCGCAGCCGATGACGGTCGTGGGTCGGATCATGCAGTGCCTCGTCGAGTTTTTTCCATTGCTTGCCCAGGCGTTTTTCGATGCGCTTGCGCAGGCCCTTGAGCAATCCCTGGCGCTGGGCGGCACGCAGAAAACGCGGAAACGCATCGAGGACGATCAACATTTGCGCGAGTTCGGGACTGGTCGCCACGGCCGGGTAAGCCTCGGCCATTTGCGCCATGCGCCACTGTGCGGCTTGGGGTTGATGGTGCTGGAGCAGGTACGCCGCCAGCACTTCGCGATCACGCAATGGTGTGGTCAGATCGCCCACCCGGGAGGCCGCCGCTTCCAGTTGTTCGACGCCGGGCAACCCGCGCAAGGGTCGCAACAGGCTGCGTAACCGTCGCATGGTTGTACGCAGATCATGTAACGCTTCAGGGTCTGTACGCTCTTTCAAGCGGGCCTGACAGGCCAGCAGACGAACTTCCAGGCCCAGAACCCGAGCCACCAACCGATCGATCATGGGGGTTTACTCCGTAAACAGCGCCAGGTTGCAAGCTCCAGGCTGAAAGCTCGAAGGCTCTTGCAGCTTAGAGCTTGTCACCGCTTTTTGCTTTTAACGCCCTGCACGCGATTCACGAATATAGAAACGAGCCTTCTCGGCTTTTTTGGTGCAGCCTTCGAACCCCTCGAATTGCTGCTGGGTCTTGGCTGCGGTCAACAGCGACAGGGCCTTGGAGTAGCTGACGGTCCCGGCGAAACCTTCGGCTTTGGCCAGGTCCAGTTCATGCCATGCCGCATCCAGGTTACTACCGCAGCTGTCGCGATAAGCGGTTTTGCCGGCACAACCGGCCAGCGCCAGGGCAATCAATGGCACGCAGATCCAGGCTTTCATCACTCACTCCTCAAGAATAGGTCAACAGTCATGCAGGTAAGACGTTGTGGCACCTGAAAAGTGCCGTTGGTCCGCTGTGCAAACTATAGCGCCGACGAGAATAACCATGTGCCGCCATGGAGTGTCGAAAATACGACGCGATTGTCCCCTCGAACGACCATGGCGATTGAAGCAAGGCCCTCGATGGGTGCATTGTTGAATCATTCAAACGAGGGCGATCCATGAAAAAGCGTGTCGCACTGGTATTGGGCTCGGGTGGAGCCCGGGGTTATGCACATATCGGGGTCATTGAAGAGATCGAACGGCGCGGCTATGACATTGCCTGTATCGCCGGATGCTCCATGGGCGCGGTGGTGGGCGGGATCTACGCCGCCGGCAAACTCAATGACTACCGCGACTGGATCGAGAGCCTGGATTATCTCGACGTGTTGCGTCTGGTGGACGTCAGTTTTCGTCTGGGGGCGATCCGTGGCGAGAAAGTCTTCGGACAGATCCGCAAGATCGTCGGCGAGATCAACATCGAAGATTTGCGCATCCCCTACACCGCGGTTGCCACCGACCTGACCAACCAGCAGGAAATCTGGTTCCAGGAAGGTTGCCTGCATCAGGCCATGCGCGCCTCGGCAGCGATTCCCAGCCTGTTTACCCCGGTGATGCAAGGCAACCGCATGCTGGTGGACGGCGGCATTCTCAACCCGCTGCCGATCGTGCCGGTGGTGTCCAGCCATTGCGATTTGATCATCGCGGTCAACCTCAACGCCACCAACCAGCGCCACTATCAATTACCGGTCATCCAGCGTCCCGCCGCCTTCAAGACCCGCTTCGACAGCCTGATCAACTCCGTCGGCTCGAAGTTGCCGTTCCGGCGCAAACAAGCCGAGCAATTGTTGATTCTGGAACAGGAAGCCTTGAAGGCCGAAGGTGCGGAGCTCAACCCGTGGATCGAATCCGCCGAGCCCCAGGCGCAGCAACCCGCGGCCGCTCCGGAAACCAGTGGCGCCCCCCGCTCCGCCACCGGTTCGTTCATCATCGACAACGTCGGGCCGGCGTCCTTGCTGGATTTGATCAACCAGAGTTTCGAGGTGATGCAGACGTCACTGGCGCAGTACAAGATTGCCGGGTATCCGCCGGACATCCTGATCAATGTGCCCAAGCGCGTGTGTCGGTTTTTCGAGTTCTACAAGGCGCCGGAGTTGATCGCGCTGGGACGGGAGATTGCGCGGGATACGCTGGACCGGTATGAGAATGAGCAGAACTGAACGTCTGAAAATTCTCGATTGAATGCAAGGGCCTCATCGCGAGCAAGCTCGCTCCCACAGGAGTTTCGGGCAGACACACATTTTGTGAACACCAAAGATTTACTGTGGGAGCGAGCTTGCTCGCGATGACTTCAGACCAGGCAACGAAGATCTAAAGGCTGCCTTCACTCAACAACCGATACCCCACCCCAGCCTCGGTCACGATGAACCGTGGTCGGGTCGGGTCATCCGCCAGTTTCTGGCGCAAATGCCCGACCACGATGCGCAGGTAGTGAGTGTCTTCGGTATGGGTCGGCCCCCAGATGTCCTTGAGCAATTGCTGCTGGGTGATCACCCGCCCGGGATGCCGCGCCAGTTGCGCCAGCACGGCGTACTCCTTGCGAGTCAGTGCGACTTCGACATCGTCGAGCAGCACCCGGCGATACGCCAGGTCGACCGTCAACGGACCGAAGTTCAGCTCCGCTTGTTGCACCTCGCCTGCGGGCGCCTGGCGCAATAACGCACGGATCCGCGCCAGGAACTCCTGAATGCCGAATGGCTTGGTCACATAGTCATTGGCGCCGCCATCCAGGGCCTCGACTTTCTGCCCTTCACCGGCGCGCACGGAGAGCACCAGTACCGGCACCGTCGACCATTCGCGAAAATCGCGCAATACCTGTTGGCCGTCCATGTCCGGCAAGCCGAGATCGAGTACCAGCAAGTCCGGTTTGTTCAACGCAGCTTGCGCCAATCCTTCACTTCCGGTGCCCGCCTCCAGCACTTTGTAGCCCTGGGAAGCGAGGCTGATGCGCAGGAATTTGCGGATCTGCGGTTCGTCGTCAATGACCAAAATGGTCGCGGTCTGGCTCATGAATTCACATCAACACAAAGAAGTGGCAAGAGAGTAGCGCAAGCGCGATCAGGCTTCACTTTCGTATCCCGGCTGAGCCTGTAGCGGCAGGTGCAACGTGATGCAGGTGCCGCGCCCCTCGATGCCGTCGGCAACGCTGATACGCCCGCCATGGGCACCGACCATGCCCTGACAAATTGCCAGCCCCAGCCCCGTACCCTGCCCGCCGCGATCACCCCGCGCCGCGGTATAGAACATGTCGAAAATCTTCGCCCGATCCTCCTCCGGAATCCCCGGGCCCTCGTCGCTGACCGAGAAAAACAGCTCACTGTCATCAGCCCCTGCGCACAATTGCAAACGCCCGTGGGGTGGCGAAAACCGCGCGGCGTTTTCCATCACGTTGATCAGTGCCTGTTCGATCAGTGCGGCATGCACGAACAGCAACGGTAACTCGGCCGGCACGTCGGTGCTGACCTGCAACGGCGCAAGGACTGTCCGCAGACGGTTGAGCGCACTGCCGACGATGTCTGCCGGCGATACCCAGTCCCGCGCCAGCTTCAGGGTACCGTGGCCGAGCCGGGTCATGTCGAGCAGGTTTTGAATGTACCGGTCGAGGCGCTCGGCTTCATCACGGGTGCCTTCGAGCAGTTCACGTCGATCCTCCAGCGGGATCGCTTCACCCAGGGCCAGCAGGCTATCGATACTGCCGCGCATGGATGTCAACGGTGTGCGTAAATCGTGGGACACCGAAGCCAGCAAGGCGCTGCGCAGTTGCTCGGTTTCGCCGTGCAGCCGCGCCGCTTCCAGATCATCGGCCAGTTGCGCCCGGGCCAGCGCCTGAGCCAGCGGTTGGGTCAGCGCGGTCAACAAGCGTCGGCGTTGGCCGCTCAGGGCCTGGCCTTCCCTGGCGCACACGCCGAGCAACGCCAGCGGGCCGTCTTCCACCGATAACGGCCACCACCACCAGCGGCCGAACGGCAAGGTGCCGGTGCCCGCACCCGCGGGTTGATCGTGCTGCCAGGCCCAATCGGCGGCGGCGCGCTCAGCTTCGGTGAACTCCAGCGGGCCACCGGTTTCGACTTTCCAGCCGTTTTGCCCGTCGCGATTGAGCAGGCACAGTTGCACGTCGCTCCAACCGTTGAGGTGCTGGGCAGCCGCGCTGACCACGGCCTGGCGGTCGGTGGCGGCGGTCAGTTTGCGTGACAGGTCGAGCAGTTCGGTGGTCTCTTCCTGGGTATCGCGCAGTGCCTGCAATTGCCTGCGCTGGCGCGCCGCGAGGTTGCCGGTGAGGGCCGCCATCAGCAGGAAAAACAGCAAGGTCAGCACGTCTTCTTCGCGCTGGATGCTGAAAGAGAAATTCGGCGGAATGAACAGGAAGTCATAGGTCAGGAACGACAGCGCCGCACAGGCCAGCGCCGGCCCGAGACTGCTGCGCACCGCCACCAGCAATACCGCCGCAAGGAACACCAGGGAGATGTTCGGTAGTGGCAGTACGCTCGCCACGGCCCAGGCCAGAGCGCTGGCCAGAATCGTCGCCACCACGGCCAATGCGTAGTCGAACCAGACCAGTGAATGCATCGACCGCCGATGGGGTTGATGCGGTTGGTGATCGCTGTCGAGAACGTTGATTTCCAGCCCGCGCGCATTACGCAGCAGACGCGCCGCCAGCCCGCCACCGAACAGACGTCGGCGCAAACGCGGCCGGGACTGGCCCACCAGCACCAGGCTGGCGCGGCGTTCGGCGGCATGCTGGATCAAGGTTTTCGCCACTTCACCGGCGCGCAGCAACACCACTTCGCCGCCCAGGCGCTCGGCCAGTTGCTGGGCGCTTTGCAGGCGCAGGCGGGACTGCTCGTCACGCACGCTGCCGTTGTCCACGTGCACCAGGCTCCAGGGCAGGTGCCGCCGCTGGGCCACGCGACTGGCATGACGCACCAGGCGCTCGGCCTGGGCATCGCCGTCGACCCCTACCAGCAAACGCCCGCGCACGGCCGGCGCCGCTTGCCCCAACTGACGATACCCTTGGGCCAGATCGTTATCGACTTGAGCCGCCGCGGTTTGCATCGCCAGTTCGCGCAGGGCCGTCAGGTTGGTCTGGGAAAAGAACGCATCGATGGCCGCCCGCGCCTGCTCCGGCACATAGACCTTGCCATCGCGCAATCGCTCGAGCAGCTCCCGTGGTGGCAAGTCGATCAGCAGCAGTTCATAAGCTTCCTGCAATACCCAGTCCGGCAGGGTTTCGCGGACCTGCACACCGGTGATGCCGCGCACCTGATCGTTGAGGCTTTCCAGATGCTGGACGTTGACCGTGGTGTACACATCGATGCCGGCGGCGAGCAGTTCCTGAATGTCCTGCCAGCGTTTTTCGTGACGACTGCCGGGTGCGTTGGTGTGCGCCAGTTCGTCGACCAGCACCAGCTTGGGTTTGGCGAGGAGCAGACCGTCGAGGTCCATTTCTTCGAGCAACACGCCACGGTACTCGGAGCGTACCAACGGCTGCTGCGACAAGCCGCCGAGCAGGGCTTCGGTTTCGGCCCGGCCGTGGGTTTCGACGACGCCGGCAATGACTTTCACCCCTTGGCGCAACTGGGTGTGGGCCGCTTGCAGCATGGCGTAGGTCTTGCCGACACCCGGCGCGGCACCGAGAAACACTTTGAGCCGGCCACGGCCATCGCGGGGCAGGTCTGCTAACAGCGCGTCGGCGCGGCCGGAGTTGCTCATGCTTGGGGTCTCTTTTTACCTGGATTGATGTAGTGACTGTTCTGCAGTCTTCGCGAGCAAGCCCGCTCCCACAGGTGTACGCACTCCAATGTGAGAGCGGGCTTGCCCGCGATTGGCAGCGCCGCTGATTTACAGTTTTTCCAGCGCCCGATTCAACTCAAGCACATTCACCACCGGCGGGCCTACCAATGGCTGCTCGATGTGGGCGTCCAGCAGTTGTTGCAGGGTCGCTACCGGCAGATTGCGCGCCGTCGCGACACGCGCCAGTTGATAGGCAATCGCCGCCGGTGGCAAGTGCGGATCGAGACCGCTGCCGGACGTAGTGACCAGCGCCAATGGCACCGGTCCCTGGCCTGGCACCAGCAGTTTGCTGGCATCGTCGATCACCCGCATCGCCAGCGCCGGGTTGCTCGGCGACAGGTTGCTGGCACTGCTCGACACGGTGGCAAAGGCACCGGCCGAAGGACGCGGGTGGAACCAGGCGTCGCCAACGAAATCCTGAGCGATCAGAGAGGACCCGCGGACCTTGCCCTCGGCATCCCGCACCAGGCTGCCGTTGGCCTGATCCGGGAACGCGACCTGGGCCACGCCGGTGACCACCAGTGGATAAGCGACGCCGGTGATCAGCGTCATCAGGACCAGCAGGCTCAGGGCCGGGCGTATCAATGTGGACATTTGAAAATCCTCGAATTCACAGGAAAAACCTGTAGGAGCGAGCTTGCTCGCGATGGATCTGAAGGCGCCGCGCTTTGTCAGAAAGGGCGCGTTATCGTTAACCACCATCGCGAGCTCGCTCCTACAGGGGGGGTGTTCAGTCAAACCAGATGCAACGCCGTCAACAGCATGTCGATCGCCTTGATCCCCACGAACGGCACCAGAATCCCGCCCAGGCCGTAGATCAACAGATTGCGCCGCAACAACGCTGCCGCACTCGCCGCGTGAACCCGCACACCGCGCAGCGCCAGCGGAATCAGCACCACAATGATCAGGGCGTTAAACACGATCGCCGAGAGAATCGCGCTCTGCGGGCTGCTCAGGTGCATCACATTGAGCACGCCCAGTTGCGGGTAGATCGCGGCGAACAGCGCCGGCAGGATTGCGAAATACTTGGCCACGTCGTTGGCAATGGAAAACGTCGTCAGCGCACCGCGGGTGACCAGCAACTCCTTGCCGATCTGCACCACGTCCAGCAGCTTGGTCGGGTCGCTGTCGAGGTCGACCATGTTGGCCGCTTCACGGGCCGCCTGCGTGCCGTCGTTCATCGCCATGCCGACGTCCGCCTGGGCCAGGGCCGGAGCGTCGTTGGCGCCGTCGCCGCACATGGCGACCAGACGACCGTCGTTTTGCTCGTGACGAATGCGCGCCAGTTTTTTCTCCGGCGTGGCTTCGGCCAACACATCGTCCACACCTGCCTCAGCGGCGATGGCAGCGGCGGTCAACGGGTTGTCGCCGGTGACCATGACGGTGCGGATCCCCAGTTTGCGCAACTCGGCGAAACGCTCGCGGATACCGGGCTTGACCACGTCCTTGAGGTGGATCGCCCCGAGCAACTTGCCATCGGCACACACCAGCAACGGGGTGCCGCCGCTTTGGGCGATCTTGTCGATTTCACGGGACAGGGCCGGTGCCAGGTCAGCACGCTTGAGACCAACGAACGCCAGCAACGAATCCACCGCGCCCTTGCGGTACACGCGCCCCTGATAGTCGACACCGGACAAGCGGGTTTCGGCACTGAATGGCACGGCTGTCAGCACCTCAGCGGACGGTTCCGGTTGCGGATGGGTGCCGCGCAGGTACTCGACGATCGACTTGCCTTCCGCAGTGTCGTCGGCCAGCGAGGCCAGCAACGCGCCTTCGGCCAACTCCCCGGCTGTCACGCCAGGCGCGGCATACACCGCCGAGCAACGACGGTTACCGAAGGTGATGGTGCCGGTCTTGTCCAGCAGCAGGACGTGCACGTCCCCCGCCGCTTCCACCGCACGACCGGACTTGGCGATCACGTTCAGGCGCACCAGGCGATCCATACCGGCGATACCGATGGCCGACAGCAAGCCGCCGATGGTGGTCGGAATCAACGTGACCAACAGCGCCACCAGGAACACCAGCGGCAGGCTGCCGTTGGCGAAGTGGGCGAACGGTTGCAGGGTGACGACCACCAGCAGGAAGATCAGGGTCAGGCCGATCAGCAGAATATCGAGCGCCACTTCGTTCGGGGTTTTCTGGCGCTTGGCGCCTTCGACCAGGGCGATCATGCGGTCCAGGGTCGACTCACCGGGGTTGGCGGTAATCTTCACCAGCAGCCAGTCGGACACCAGCCGAGTGTTGCCGGTGACGGCCGAACGGTCGCCACCGGACTCGCGAATCACGGGGGCCGATTCACCGGTAATCGCCGCTTCGTTGACCGCCGCGATGCCTTCGATCACCTCGCCGTCACCGGGGATCATCTCCCCGGCTTCGACGCGCACCACATCGCCCTTGCGCAGGTTGGCGGCGGGCACCACCTGAAAGCTGCCGTTGCCGGTTTTGCGCCGGGCGCTCAAGCCTTCACTGCCGGCCTTGAGGCTGTCGGCGCGGGCCTTGCCGCGACCTTCGGCCAGGGCCTCGGCGAAGTTGGCGAACAGGACGGTGAACCACAGCCACACAGCGATTTGCGCGGCGACGAAAGTCGGCACTGCGGTGTCGGGAATGAAGCACAGCACGGTGGTCAGGATCGCCGTCAGTTCGACCACCAGCATCACCGGCGCACGCTGCAACTGCCGAGGGTCGAGCTTGACGAAAGCTTGCAGCAGCGCCGGGCGCCACAGGGCCGAGATCGCGGTTTTAGTTTGTTCCGGTGCCTTGGCGGCGACGGTTTTGGTTACGGGCATATTCATCATCAGCTCCTTAGCTCTTTAACCCAAAAGCAGCCATACCCAGATGTTCAGCGATTGGACCCAGTGCCAAAGTCGGCAGGAAGGTCAATCCACCCACCAGCAAAATGGTCACGGTCAGCAGGGTCACGAACAGCGGACCGTGGGTCGGGAAGCTGTTCTGCCCGATCGGGGCGGTTTTCTTCAGCGCCAGGCTGCCGGCCAGGGCCAGGACCGGGAGGATGTAGCCGAAGCGACCGATCAACATGCCCAGGCCCAGCATCAGGTTGTGGAAGGGGGTATTGGCGCCAAAGCCAGCGAAAGCGGAACCGTTGTTGGCACTGGCCGAGGTGTAGGCGTAGAGCATCTGACTGAATCCGTGAGGCCCAGGGTTGCTCACCGCAGCCACCGGGCCTGGCAGGCTGGCGGCGATCGCGCCGAGCACCAGTACGCCAATCGGCATGACCATCAGGGTCACCACCAGCAATTGCACTTCCCTGGCTTGCAGTTTCTTGCCGAGGTATTCCGGAGTACGACCGATCATCAGGCCGGCGAGGAACACCGCGATCAGCACGTTGAGCAACATGCCGTAGAGCCCTGCGCCAACACCGCCGAAGATCACTTCGCCGACCATCATGTTGACCAGGGCCACCATGCCGCTCAGTGGGTTGAGGCTGTCGTGCATGCCGTTTACCGAACCGTTCGACGCGGACGTGGTGGTCACCGACCAGAGCACGGTGGCGGTGGTGCCGAAACGCGCTTCCTTGCCTTCCAGCGGCGCGGTCTGCTCGACAGCGACGTTGTTCAAGGCAGGGTTAGGTTGGTATTCAGCCCACAGCGAGGTCGCGCCGCCGATCAGGAACAGCGCCAGCATGCAGGCGATGATCGCGCGACTCTGACGCAGGTCCTTTACGTAGTGACCGAAGGTGAACACCAGTGCCACCGGGATCAGGATGATCGAGGCCACTTCGAACAGGTTGCTCCACGCCGTCGGGTTCTCGAACGGATGCGCCGAGTTCACGCCGAAGAAGCCACCACCGTTGGTGCCCAATTGCTTGATGGCAATCTGACTGGCAGCCGGTCCCAGCGGAATCACTTGGTCAACACCCTGCATAGTCACTGCATTCACGTACTGCGAGAAAGTTTGCGGCACGCCCTGCCAGACCAGGTACAGCGCCAGCAGCAGGCACAGCGGCAGCAAGCCGTAGAGGGTGGCACGGGTCATGTCGACCCAGAAGTTGCCCAGAGTCCGGGTGGATTTGCGGCCGATGCCGCGACACAACGCGACCAGTACCGCCAGACCGGTGGCGGCGCTGACGAAGTTCTGCACAGTGAGGCCAGCCATCTGGCTCAAGTAGCTCAGGGACGCTTCGCCGCTGTAGGCCTGCCAGTTGGTGTTGGTCATGAAGCTGACGGCGGTGTTGAACGCCAGCGTCCACTCCTGACCCGGCAGGTTCTGCGGGTTGAGCGGCAGGTGGTCCTGGAACAACAGGATCGTGAACAGCAGCAGGAAACCCGCGAGGTTGAAGGCAATCAAGGCCAGGGCGTATTTCTGCCAGCTCTGTTCGGCTTTCGGATCGACGCCGGCCAGACGATAACAACCACGCTCGACCGGACCGAGAATCGGCGTCAGCCAGGTGCGCTGCCCTTCCATCACCTTGTAGTAGAAGCGCCCGAGAAACGGCGCCGGGACCAAAACCAGGGCAAAAAAACCGAGGATCAGCCAATAGTCATAACTGTGCATAGCCGCTCCTAGTTCCGGTCCGCGCGCAGCAGCGCAACAAACAGATAAATGAACAGCCCCACTGCCAGCAGCAGCGACACCCCGTCCAGAACGCTCATGGAAGTTCTCCGTGTTACGGCGTATTGCCGCGTGTGGAGTCATTGTCGGAAAGGAGGCTGTAAAGGAACGAGATCGAGGGTGCCCGCAGGGCATAAAGAAAGCGTAAAGAGTGGGTTTACGCGGGGGTTACAGGGTGCGGGAAGGCGTTCCAGCACGGAAAAAACCGGGAGTGTCGTACGTAGAGCGTTAAATTGTGCGCGAGAGTAGTGAGTGCTGGTTGCAAGTCATGGATAATCCGGCCCAAATGACGCGACGCAACCGATTGGGGTCAGGATCTCTTGCACCTCCCCGCTTGCGCCTGCAAGCTACCTCTATTCGCATTACTGAAAAAGGCTGGCCCAACGTGCGTATCCTAATTACCGGCGGAGCCGGTTTCATAGGCTCGGCCCTTGTCCGCGAGCTGATTCAACACACTGAGCATGAAGTGCTCAACCTGGACAAACTGACGTATGCCGGCAATCTCGAGTCGCTGACCAGCATTGCCAACGACACTCGCTACGAGTTCGTTCAGGCCGATATTGTCGATCAGGCGACCGTCAGTGCAGTGCTGGCGCGCTTTCAGCCTCACGCGATCATGCACCTGGCAGCGGAATCCCACGTCGATCGTTCCATCGACGGGCCATCGGAATTCATCCAGACCAACATTGTCGGCACCTACAGCCTGCTCGAAGCCGCCCGAGCCTATTGGCAAGCCCTCCCGGAACCTGAGAAAAGCACCTTCCGCTTTCATCACATTTCCACTGACGAGGTTTACGGCGACCTGCACGGTGTCGATGATCTGTTCACGGAAACGACGCCCTACGCGCCGAGCTCGCCCTACTCCGCCAGCAAGGCAGCGTCCGACCATCTGGTCCGCGCCTGGCAACGGACCTATGGCTTGCCGGTGCTGCTGACCAATTGCTCGAACAATTACGGGCCGTTCCACTTCCCCGAGAAACTGATTCCGCTGGTCATCCTCAATGCGTTGGCCGGCAAGCCGCTGCCGGTGTATGGCAATGGCCTGCAGGTTCGCGACTGGCTGTTCGTCGAGGATCACGCCCGTGCGCTGCTCAAAGTGGTGACCACCGGCACCGTCGGCGAGACTTACAACATCGGCGGGCATAACGAACAAAAGAACATCGACGTGGTGCGTGGCATCTGCGCCCTGCTCGAAGAATTGGCACCGCACAAGCCCGAGGGCGTTGCGCATTACGCCGACCTGATCACGTTCGTCCAGGATCGCCCTGGGCATGACCTGCGTTACGCAATCGACGCCAGCAAGATTGAACGCGAACTGGGCTGGGTGCCCGAAGAGACCTTCGAAACCGGCCTGCGCAAAACCGTTCAATGGTACCTGGACAATCTGGAATGGTGCCGCCGCGTTCAAGACGGCAGCTATCAGGGCGAACGCCTTGGCGCCATCAATCCCAAGGAGCTGCTCGCATGATGAAAGGCATCGTTTTGGCGGGTGGCTCGGGCACGCGCCTGCACCCGATTACGCTTGGAGTGTCGAAACAGCTGTTGCCGGTCTACGACAAGCCAATGATCTACTATCCGATTTCGGTGCTGATGCTGGCCGGCATCAAGGATATTCTGCTGATCTCCACCCCGCAGGATCTGCCCCAGTATCGCAATCTGCTGGGTGACGGCAGCCAGTTCGGGGTGAATTTCAGCTTTGCCGAGCAGCCATCACCGGACGGTCTGGCCCAGGCCTTTCTGATTGGCGAAGAGTTCATTGGCGATGACCCTGTGTGCCTGATCCTGGGCGACAACATCTTCCATGGTCAGCACTTTGGCGAACAATTGCAGAACGCGGCAAAACGCACCTCCGGCGCCACCGTATTCGGCTACTGGGTCAAGGACCCCGAGCGCTTCGGCGTGATTGATTTCGACAGCGATGGCCGTGCCCTTTCGATCGAAGAAAAACCGAAAGCGCCGAAATCCAGTTATGCCGTTACCGGCCTGTACTTCTACGACAACGATGTGATCGAGATCGCCAAGGCGGTGAAACCTTCGCCTCGCGGCGAGCTGGAAATCACAGACGTCAACAATGCCTATCTGCAACGTGGCGATCTGCAGGTCGAGCGTTTTGGCCGAGGTTTCGCCTGGCTCGACACCGGCACCCACGATAGCTTGCTCGAAGCCTCTCAGTACGTGCAGACCATCGAACACCGCCAGGGTCTCAAAGTCGCCTGTCTCGAAGAGATCGCCTATGAAAATGCCTGGATCAACCGCGAACAGTTGATGGAGCGCGCCCGGTACTTTGGCAAAACCGGGTATGGCCAGTACCTGGCCAAGCTGGCAGGGGAAGAGCAATGAACCTGTGCGAGCCCGATTCGCCCGGTAACGAGACTGGACTGTTCCCGTGAAAATACTCATCAATGGCCGACACGGTCAGGTTTCACATGAATTGCAACAGCGGCTGGGGGCTGTCGGCGAACTGGTCGTATTGGGTCGCGATCAGCTCGATCTCGCGCAGCCCGATCAGATTCGCCATCAAGTGCAAAACATTCGACCCGATCTGATCATCAACGCGGCGGCCCATACAGCGGTTGATCTGGCAGAAAGTGAACCGCAATCAGCCTTTGCCATTAACGCCGTAGCTCCCGGCATCCTGGCCGAAGAAGCGCTGGCTCTCGACATCCCGTTGATACATTACTCCACGGACTATGTATTCGACGGGACGAAAGCCGGACCTTACAACGAGGACGACACGCCCAATCCGCTCGGGGTGTACGGCAAGAGCAAGCTGGCCGGTGAACAGGCCATCAGGGACGTGCAAGGTAAACATCTGATTCTGCGTACCAGCTGGGTCTACTCGACTCATGGCCGCAACTTCCTGCTGACGATGCAACGTTTGCTGCAAGAGAAACCTGAGTTACGTGTAGTCGCCGACCAAATCGGCGCTCCTACATGGGCCGGTACAATCGCCAATAGCACCCTTGCCCTGATTGAACGCTGGCAGACGAGTCAGGTTACCAACTGGGGTACTTATCACCTGAGCGCTCAAGGTGAGACCTCCTGGTTCGGCTTCGCCCAGGCGATCGGTGAAGCGCTGCGACAACAGGGCAAGCCCTGCGCCGACCTGTTACCGATCCCGTCCAGCGACTACCCGACACCCGCAGCCCGACCGCTCAACTCGCGCCTGGATTGCAGTCGCTTGCAACGCGACTGGGGGGTCAGCCAACCAGACTGGCAAACGGCGTTGCGCGAGTGCCTCAATCTGCAAGCCTGAATATCAACCGCTGCCCGCGCCGGCATTGAAATACCAAACCTGCGCGTTGCAGCGGTGTGGGGAGCGGGTATGCGGGCTTGCTCGCGAAAGCCGCATTTGAAACCGGCGCGCCCCTGACTGACGCACAATATTCGCGCATCCAGTGGCGAACATCCCCGATACGACAGCTTTCAGCCCATTACGACGTGCAATCGCGAAATGGCACGCCCACTGCACTGGCCTCCCCTGAGCTTTCCAAACCACTCAGGGAGCAAACCCATGAACACACAACTCAAACCCACGCTGGGCACCTTGCACCTGTGGGGCATTGCGGTCGGGCTGGTGATTTCCGGAGAGTATTTCGGCTGGAGCTATGGCTGGGGCGTGGCCGGAACCTTGGGCTTTCTGGTGACTTCGTTCATGGTCGCCACCATGTACACCTGCTTCATTTTCAGCTTCACCGAACTGACCACCGCCATTCCTCACGCTGGCGGTCCCTTTGCCTACAGTCGTCGCGCCTTTGGCGAGAAAGGCGGTTTGATCGCCGGGCTGGCGACACTGATCGAATTCGTCTTCGCCCCACCGGCGATTGCCCTGGCCATCGGCGCCTACCTAAATGTCCAGTTTCCTGCCCTGGACCCGAAACACGCGGCAGTCGGTGCCTACCTCGTATTCATGGGCCTCAACATCCTCGGCGTGAAACTGGCGGCGACCTTCGAACTGGTGGTCTGCGTGTTGGCGGTCGCTGAATTGCTGGTGTTCATGGGCGTGGTCGCCCCGGCATTCAGCTTCAGCAACTTCGCGCTTAATGGCTGGGCCGGCTCCGACGTGTTCGGCGCCCCGGCGATTGCCGGGATGTTCGCGGCCATCCCCTTTGCCATCTGGTTCTTCCTCGCCATCGAAGGCGCAGCCATGGCCGCCGAAGAAGCCAAGGACCCGAAACGCACGATTCCCAAGGCTTACATCAGCGGTATTCTGACCCTTGTGCTGCTGGCGATGGGTGTGATGTTCTTCGCCGGTGGTGTCGGTGACTGGCGCACCCTGTCGAACATCAACGACCCGCTGCCGCAGGCAATGAAAACCGTGGTCGGCGAAAGCTCGGGCTGGCTGCACATGCTGGTGTGGATCGGCCTGTTCGGCCTGGTGGCGAGTTTCCACGGGATCATCCTCGGCTACTCGCGGCAGTTCTTCGCACTCGCCCGGGCCGGTTACCTGCCGGCGTCCCTGGCCAGATTGTCGCGCTTTCAAACCCCGCACCGGGCAATCGTCGCCGGCGGTGTGATCGGCATTGCAGCCATCTACAGCGACGGCCTGATCAACCTCGGCGGCATGACACTGACCGCCGCGATGATCACCATGGCCGTGTTCGGCGCCATCGTGATGTACATCATGAGCATGCTCAGCCTGTTCAAACTGCGTAAAACCGAGCCGAACCTGGAGCGCACCTTCCGCGCCCCGTGCTACCCGCTGGTGCCGTTCATTGCACTGATGCTGGCGGTGGTGTGCCTGGTGGCGATGGCCTGGTTCAACACGGTGATCGGCCTGATCTTCCTGGGCTTCATGGCGGCCGGTTTCCTGTACTTCATGCTCACCGCGCAATTGCGCGCCGACGCACCGGCGGATGCGATGTTGACCGGACATTGAAAGCGTTCGAGTGAACCTTGAACAACAGGCATAGAATGGGGGTAATAGCGATGGAACTGCGACAAAACCCCATCACTCAAAGTGGTATGCACGATCGGTTGGCGAACCCTCGCCAACCCGCCTGCTTTCAAGGAGAGTCCTATGCCCTGGTATGCCTGGTTGATTCTGGTCGTTGCCATCGGCTCGATCGTTGGTGGTCTGATGATGCTGCGCGACACCGCCAACAAGGTCGAATTGACCGAAGAGCAACGTAAGCGCGTCGCCGAACGCAATGCGGAAATGGACGCCAAGGAAGCGCAGGACCGCTGACTGAAAACCCCGCCTGAAACGGCGGGGTTTGTTTTTGTGTGAAAGCACCTGAAATCATGCCGCTTTTGACCCATATCGAAGCATCTGCATGTTTTTTAGAAGTAGAAGTACAGTCACCATGCAATTTTCATTGGTTAATATGTCCGCATTGATGCGGAGATATCAGATGCGTTACTCGCAGGACCATAAAGCCCAGACCCACCAACGCATAATCAAAGAAGCTTCAGCGCGATTTCGACGCGATGGTATCGGCGCGACCGGGCTGCAACCCCTGATGAAAGCACTGGGCTTGACCCACGGTGGCTTTTACTCGCACTTCAAGTCCAAAGACGAACTGGTAGAGAAAGCCTTGCAAGAGGCTGGCGCACAAGTCGACGAGTTGTGCGCGCAAATCTTCGCCGAAGAGCATCCACTCGAATCCTTCATCGACGCTTATCTGTCCGAATGGCATCAAACCTCACCTCAGGAAGGCTGCCCGCTGTTGACCATTTCTTCGGAACTGGGACTGCGTGGTCAACCGAGTCCAACCAGCGATGTCGTGCTCCAGGCGCGACTCGATCAGATCCAGCACACCCTTGACGGAGAGCGGAGCGCCGAGCGCAGCATTGTGATCATGTCTACGCTGGTCGGCGCCTTGCTGTTATCGCGTAGCGTTGCCGACGCCGAATTTGCCCAACGGATTCTCGACGTCGCACGCGAACACCTCAAACACTCGCAGGATTAACCCTGCCAACGCTTGAACAGCACACTGGCATTGACCCCGCCAAATCCGAAGCCGTTGGACAATGCGTATTCGATGGCCATCGGCCGAGCATTGCCATGAACGATGTCCACGCCTTCAGCGGCAGGGTCCGGGTTTTCGAAGTTGAGGGTCGCCGGCACGATCTGGTCGCGGATCGCCAGCAGCGTAAAGATCGCTTCGAGTCCACCCGCTGCACCGAGCAAATGCCCGGTCGCCGACTTGGTCGATGTCACGGCGATGCCGTTTTGCGCGCCGAACAATGCCTTGATCGCCGCCAGCTCTCCCAGATCCCCCACCGGAGTCGAGGTTGCATGCGCATTCAGATGCTGAACCTGAGCCGGTGAAACACCTGCTTGTGCCAACGCCAACGACATCGCTCGCCGCGCACCGCTGCCGTCCTCGGGGCCGGCGGTCAGGTGAAAGGCATCGGCGCTGGTGCCGTAGCCGACCAGCTCCGCCAGCGGGTGCGCGCCCCGGGCCAGTGCATGGTCCAGAGACTCGATGACCAGCAGCCCGGCCCCTTCTCCCATGACAAATCCATCTCGACCACTGTCGAACGGTCGCGAAGCGCGCTCAGGCGTTTCGTTGTAAGCGCTGGACAAGGCGCGAGCAGCCGCAAACCCGGCAAGGCTGACCCGATCGATCGCCGCTTCGGCGCCACCGCATACCGCAATGTCCGCTTCCCCCGCACGAATCAAACGCGCCGCATCGCCGATTGCCTGCACACCGGCCGCGCAAGCCGTAACTGGCGCACCCAATGGACCTTTGAAGCCATGCGCTATCGAGACATGGCCGGCCGCGAGATTGACCAAAAACGAAGGAATTGTGAACGGAGACAAGCGTCGCGGCCCACGGCTGTCGGTCGTACGTACCGCATCCGCAATCGCGCCAAAACCGCCCACACCTGAACCGATGATGGTGGCCGTGCGCTCCTGGGCGTTGGCGTCCAGCGCCTGCCAGCCTGCTTGCTCCAGTGCCTGACGCGCCGCTTCCATGGCGAACAGAATAAAGCGGTCCATCTTCTTCTGTTCCTTGGGTGGGGTTGCCCGGTCCGGATCGAACCCCGCCTCCGGATCGTCAGCCAGCGTGGGCACGGCACCACCGACCGTGGCCGGCAGATCGGCAACCACCTCCTGCGGCAGATTGCGCAGCCCGGAACGCCCGGCCAGCAGACGCTCCCAGACCATTTCGACACCGCTCCCCAGCGGCGACACCAGGCCCATACCTGTTACAACCACACGACAATTACTCATACCACACATACCTCAAGCCGGTTGATGGCGCTTACCGATAACGGGCAGCGGCCTTGCTTTTGGAAAGGTTCGGCGCCATCACAAGACGCGCCGCCACAAAGGCATCCCAATCGCCCGTATCCGGTAACGAAGGAATGGTGATCAATTCACCCTGGTCCAGACCCGACAACGCCGCATCGACCATCTCGCCCGCCTCCATCACCATGTCCGCAGGAATCTCTGACGCATCGATACCAGAACGCTCCCAGATCTCGGTGCGTGTCACACCGGGCAGGACCGCCTGGATCTTCACACCGGTGCCATCCAGCTCGGCGTTCAACGATTGAGTCAAGCTCAACACATAGGCCTTGCTGGCGCTGTACGTCGCATTGAAACGCTCGGGGAACAACACCACCACCGATGCAATATTGATGATCGTGCCGCGCCCGGCCTTGGTAAAACTGGCTGCAGCCGCCGCGGCCAATCGCGTGACCGCCGTGATGTTCAACTGAATCATTCGCTCCAGTTGATCGGTATCGGCATTGGCCAATAGCCCGTCCGCCGCCACGCCGGCGTTATTGAGCAACAAACTGATACTTGAATCGCTGCGTAACCGCTGTTCGAGCTGCAGCACGTCTTGTTTTTGGGTCAGATCCGCCTTCAGCACTTCGACCTTGATCCCATGCGCCGTGCGCAGTGTGCTCGCGGCCGCCTCCAGTCGCTGCTCGTCGCGAGCCACCAGCAACAAATCAAAACCACGAGCTGCCAACCGCTCAGCGTAAACCGCCCCGATGCCGGAAGAAGCACCGGTGACGAGGGCCGTACCTTGGGACTGGGTAGAGTTCATGACTATGCTCCTGGGAACACTAGGATGAGAACAGAGATTTCATTATAAGCATAATTTAACTGTTTTATTACACACATAATTTTTCTGACGGGCAAGCGGCCACGCGGACAAGCCCAAAAATATGGCCCCTTCCTGTCCCCTCCTTCAGCACGACGGTAACTCGAACCCTTACAGCAACGCACCAAAGACCTGCCTGCTGCATACTGCGGAGTCTGCCGGCTCCGCTGAGTAGGAATAGATTGCATAAACAGCGGTTTAACTTGTCAACAGCTTGCCGTCAGAATGTAGATACGGGAGAATGCAAAACGTTACTAATTGTTTTTCACCACCACTGTCAGCGAAGACCGATAGAGCATTTCTCAACGCCAGCTGACTTTTTGTAATTTGAGGGTTTCATGAACTTCCCTACAAAAATACGTCCTGACATTGAACATCATGAAATCGATATTACAGAGTTTCTTCGCGACTTATGGAAGCAAAGATCTATTATTCTGCTCTTCACCGGGCTTTCCACAGCGATCGCAGTAACTTATGCATTAACGGCGCAACCTCAATATAAAGTACAGAACGAAATCAGGCCTGTGGCAGCTACAGACCTGGACATGTTAAACGAGTCCGGCCTTTATAAGATTCAACCAGAGCAAGCCTTAAGACGTATTGGTTCGTCCATGGATTCTTATACCGAACGTTTAAGTTTCTTCCAGACCAATCCGGATTTACTCGCTCCCATACAAGTCGACGGCAAGTCAATCGAAGAGACCCTCGAACGCTTCAATACTAATGCGTTTACGGTTGAGCAAATCGACCCTAAAAAAACCTCTAATCTTTCGGAGGCAATTAAATTTAGCGTAGAGTATCCATCTGGCGTGGATGGGGTGGCTATTGTTAACAACTTTACCGAGTTTGTAGTCAAGCGCGAAAAAGAGAAGGTCGAAGCGGACTTTAAAACTCTTGTTGAGAACCGGATCGCGCAAACAGAAAGAAAGCTGTTATCCAAGAAAGCTGCATACGAAGCCAACAAAGACTCGGAAATCGCAGAACTCCTTGAAAAGGATCAGTTAAAAAAAGAAACTCTACAAGACGAACTCAAAGCCCTACGGCAACAATTGCAAACTCGTCGACAAAATCGTGTGAAACAGTTGGATGAGGCAATATCGATTGCCAAAAAGCTGGGAATTGTTGCGCCTACCACGCCATCTGCCCTTGGAGAGGCTGGGCAGACAAGGCAAGGCAACATGATTCGTACAGAAGTAAGCAACCAACAAATACCTCTTTATTTTATGGGTCAGTCGGCACTTGAAGCAGAGCGCACAACACTCGTCTCCCGAAACTCCGATGACTTTACTGAGCCTCGCGTTGATGAAATCCAGAAAGAGCTTAACCTCCTCGCCAATAACCGGAAAGTTGCCCTGCTTAAACAGCGTAATAACGAAGAGCTGTTCTTAAAAGGCTTAGGTGAGATCCGGGAAGAGCTGGCACACCTGAAAAACCTGCATGTCAATTTTGAACAATTTAATCTGGTTAATATCGACAGACCGGCGTCTCCCCCGCAAGCCCCTATCAAGCCGAAGAAAGCGTTAATCGTTGGCTTAGGTTTGATATTCGGACTGATGCTCGGAACAATGCTCGCTGCTGCCCGGACAATCATGCTGCCTAAAAAACCGACTGACAAAAGCACTGCAGACTAGCTGCAAGCTTATTTCCCGCTCTAATAAAAAGGCCGATCAATGATCGGCCTTTTTATTACTCTCGCGATTAATTCACTTCAATCTTGTCTCGGTTACTTTCCAGAATTGCCTTACCAATCCCCTTGACCTCAAGGAGTTCATCCACTGACGCAAACGGCCCATTATTGTCACGATACGCAACAATTGCCTTGGCCTTCGCCTCCCCAACACCGGCTAGCTCACGTTGAAGTGTTGGTGCATCTGCACCATTGAGATCAACTTTATTGGCCTTCGCTCTAGTACCAGCTTCCGTGACCACGGAAGACTCAACAGCTTTAGCTTCCGGAGCAGCAATAGCTGCAACAGAAGCGCCGCTCAAAAGGGCAAAAACCAAAGAGTAGAAGTAACCTTTGCGCATGATGATGCTCCATGACATGAATTGAAAGAAGAAGCTTTTCCTAAGCTGCTTCCCAAATTTAGGCCATGTTACGGAACTGTCAAAAACGTGTACATTTCCGAATGTGAAGCAATCAAGGTTCCAAACGGCGCTGCTGGTAGATCCAGTCTACGATATCGCCGTCAGGAGCGTAACCGCTGACGGTTTCGCGCAACAGTTGGCGGACGCGCACATAATCATCCTGTTCAATCGAGCAAAGTAATTCAGCCAGCTTGATTTTGAGTACATCCCAGGGAAGATGATCCTCGTTGGCAGTCATGATCATCGGATGCTGGGTGGCCGCCACGTTGTCACCAATCAGCAGCTCTTCGTAAAGCTTTTCGCCGGGTCGCAAGCCCGTGAACTCGATAGAAATATCCCCATGCGGGTTCTTTTCCGAACGCACACTCAAGCCCGAAAGATGGATCATCTTTTCAGCAAGCTCTACGATTCTTACTGGCTCTCCCATATCTAACACAAAGACGTCGCCACCCTGCCCCATCGAACCTGCTTGAATTACAAGCTGGGCCGCCTCGGGAATAGTCATGAAATAACGAGTGATCTTTGGATGGGTTACCGTCAGTGGCCCGCCGGATTTGATCTGCTTGTGAAATAACGGGATGACCGAACCGGAGGACCCCAGAACATTGCCAAAACGTACCATAGTGAAGCGCGTTTTGTTTACCCGTGAAACGTTGGTGTCGTCACCGAATAGTACCGGGGCGAGTTCTCGACTGAGCGCCTGTAGCGTCAATTCAGCAAGACGTTTTGTGCTGCCCATTACGTTTGTCGGGCGCACCGCTTTATCTGTCGATATCAAAACAAAGTTGGCGACACCTGCCATCAACGCCGCCTGAGCGGTATTGAGTGTGCCGATTACGTTATTTAGGACACCCTCAGCAATATTGTGCTCAACCATCGGAACATGCTTGTAAGCTGCCGCGTGATAAACCGTATCTACGCGCCAAACCCTCATCACATCCAGTAATTTTTCCTTATTTCGTACCGACCCCAGGATGGGCAAAAGACGAACAGAGAGCGATTCTCTGCTTACGCGCTGCTCAAGTTCGGACAAAATGCTGTAAAGATTAAACTCGCTGTGTTCAAACAACAGAAGCGTCGTCGGTCCCAAAGAAAGAATCTGACGACATAATTCAGAACCAATTGATCCGCCAGCGCCGGTGACCAGAACAGATTGTCCCGTTATGCAATGCTCCAGCAAATCACCTTGGGCCGGAACAGCGTCACGCCCCAACAGGTCGGCAATGTCTACTTCCTGAATGTCATCGACTTTGACCCGGCCACTAGCCAGGTCCATGAATCCGGGAACGCTTCGAACATGGAGCGGAAAACCTTCGAGGAAACCAAGAATTTCGCGACGCCGGCCACGACTAGCAGAAGGAATTGCTAACAGAATTTCCTGAGCCCCTGTCTCGTCGATCATCTGTTGAATATGCTTTGGCTTATAAACCTGAAGCCCGGAAATAACACGATCGGCGATGCTCTTATCATCGTCTATAAAGGCCACCGGACGCATCATGCGCCCCATACGCAGTGCGGCTACCAGCTGATTTCCTGCCGCGCCAGCGCCAAAAATGGCGACTCTGGGTAAACCGTCGTCCCTATTGGTAAAAGGTACATGCTGCGCAGCAGCAAACCAATCACCCAGGAAGTATTGCCGCATCGCCAGACGCAATCCGCCAACCATAATCAGACTCAGCCACCAATAGTTGAAAATGATCGACCGCGGAACAAGATTTTGATGATTGCTGTACCAATAAACAAATACACCAAGAATTAGAGACGACAAACTGACCGCTTTGATAATCGCTATAAGAGCATCGTTGCCAAAATATCGCATCACAGCACGATACATGCCAAAGCGGATGAACAAAGGGATTGCGACCACCGGGGCACTCAAAAAAAGCCAAGTGTGGGCAATCAGCGGATTGACCATGTCGTCAATGCCGAGCCGTACCAAAAATGCCAGCCAAAGCGCTACCCATACCAGAATGACATCCGTCGAAACCTGAATGAGGCGCTTTTGCCGACGCGGCAACCCCAGCAACAGCGTGCGTAACTTATCCATAACGCCCTCGTACACCTCGAAACGCTTCCCAGTTGAACGCGTGTACGTCTCCTGACGCACTCGTTACTTCAAAAACCCATGAATCAGTTGCCGAACATCTGGCTTCTTTCGAGTTCGCCCGCATGGAACTTCACCGCCAAAATCACTAAAGGAATGTAGGCAAGAACCAGACCTAGCGCGCCATCCAGCCCGAAGTAGCTCACGCACAATGCGATGGGCAGCAACCAGCCGATGTTAATTGCCCCTACCGCTAGCGTCACTGGCAGGTGTTTGCCATATCTGCGCGATGCGAACTGATACGCATGGCTGCGATGAGCTTCGTAAACTTTATCACCACGAACAAGGCGTCGAATTAAAGTGAAGGTCGCATCAACAATGAAAACCCCCAATAAAATCAGCCAGGCCCAGAGTAATTGCGGCGCCGTCCAGGCAGCCTGAATAGAGATGATAGCAAGCACTACACCCAGGAACCCGCTGCCGGCGTCTCCCATAAAAATGCGTGCTGGAGGGAAGTTCCAGAACAAGAATCCCACTACGGCCATGGCCAACATTCCCGCGACCCACATCAGGTTTTCAAATCCGCTCAACCAATAGAGCAGACAGGCTCCCAAGCAGGAACAAATCGCCTCAACACTGGCGATACCGTCGATTCCGTCCATGAAATTATACAGATTCAGCATCCATACCAAATAGAAAGCAGCCAAAACATAACCAAGCCAGCCGAGATCGACGCTCATTCCGAACAAGGTGAGGGGAGGTACCCCCCCCAGCCAGATCAAAGCCCAGGCGGCAGCACAAAAATGTCCAAGCAAGCGCCAACGAGCAGCGATATGACCGTGGTCGTCCATAAAGCCGACCACAGCTACTAATGCCCCTGCTCCCCCGATAGCCACCAATACGGGCAACGAGACCAGTTGAGCCCAACCCAGAAAAGGCAGTACCAGCAAGAACGCGAGAACAATCGCAACTCCGCCACCGCGAGGAGTTGGTATCGAGTGAGAACTTCGAGCGTTGGGAATATCAACAATGCTGCGAGCCAAAGCATAACGACGCAGTAGCGCAGTTAATATCAATGAAACACCAGCCACCGCGGGAATCAACCACCAATAAATCATTTTATTTTACTTTCTCGAAAATATTGTGCGGTAGCTTTCAGAGCGTCATCCACCGAGACCGGTGGGGACCAACCAAGCAGGGCGCGCGTTTTACTGATGTCTACCCGCAGAGACCCACACAGTCGATTTGACAGGTCTTTTCTGCCCAACACTGTCGCACCGCCACCTAATACCCAGGACGGCACTGGTAATAGACGCGCCGACCGCCCAAGAGCAAATGCCATTTTTCGCAGCAACTGCGTTGTAGAAAGATCTTCGCCATCACTGACCAGGAATGTCTGGTTGGCCGCCGCGGGATGACTGATGCAGGTGAGAATCAAGTCCACCAGATTATCCAAGGCGACCAGACTGCGGCTGTTATGAATGGCGCCGAAAGGCAAGGGAACACCTTTATCAAGCCACTGCATCATATTCCGGAAATTAGCTTTTACCCCGGGGCCATAAACCAGCACTGGGCGGATAATGACAACCTCCATACCCGTTTTCGCCGCGAGCTCACGAAGCCCCTGCTCTGCCTCCATCTTGGAAATGCCATACGGGTCTGCCGGGGCAGGTGTATCCTCAGGCGAATAGGTGGTGTTTGGCAATGTGCCTTCTCCGTTTACCTTGATCGAACTGATAAAGATAAACCGTCGAACACCGGCCGCAGCCGCATGACGTGCCAAGTTGAGCGTGCCATCCACATTGACCTGCCTAAAGGCAGCCAAGGGGTTGGCTTCAGTGTCATTCATTACATGAACACGAGCTGCTGAATGTATGATGACGTCCACGCCGGCAAGACTACCCTGCCAGTCAGTGGTTCCGTCAATGTTGTCTACGTGAATCTTCGCAACATGATCTTCACGTAAGTCCGTCCCTTTACGTAAAGCGGCAATAACAGTGTAATTATCCGTGAGCAAACGGCTAAAAACTGCTCCGCCTACGAACCCGGTTGCACCGGTTAAAAATATTGACTTCGTCATTATTTATTTGACATCCCTTCGTAAAGTCCCTGCACGGAACAGTGCTTCCAAACGTCGTAAAAGAGTAACTTTCGAAAAGTGGCTCCAATAATACGAACGGCCGGCCTGCCCCATGAATTCACGCTGAACAGAATCCGTGGTTGCCATTTTCAGGGTGATTCGCGCAAGCCCCTGAGCATCTCCTGAAGGGCAGGTGTAACCGCAACCGGAGTCCTCAATAATTCTCGCAGCCTCACCATTGATCATCCCCAGGATTGGTTTGCTCGATGCCAAATAGGCTTGGACTTTCCCGGGAACTGTTTTTTCAAACACATCGTTGGTTTTCAGCGAAACCAGTAACGCATCCGCGCAGGCAAAGATTTCTGGCATGGCGCTCAGCGGGTGCCGGCCCAGCAGCAATACGTTCTGCAAGCCTCTTGATTCAACTTGCTCGCCCAGCCACTTACTCATGCGGCCGTCCCCGACGATTACCCAGCGTACTGAGGCGCTATGCTTCAAGGACTCAGCGGCATCCAGCACTGCTGGCAAATCCTGAGCGTCACCCAAATTACCGGCAAAAACGACCGTAAAGGTAGAGTCATCCCGCTCTAGCAAACTTGATGACTTTTCTGGACAGCCCGAAAATTCATCTTCCGCCCAACTTGGAAAATAAACCAGGCGCTCTGGAGAAATCTCTTTAGTGCAATATTGCTTTACACTGCTTGAGAAGCCTTCTGATTGTAAAAGCAAATAATCGGCGCGGTTATAGATCCACGAAACCACGCGCCCAACCATTGCCAGCAGGGTAGGATTGCGCAATACGCCAACAGCTCGAAGGGTTTCCGGCCATAGGTCAAGAACCCAAACATAAACCGGAGCTTTCTTCATACGTCCAATTACAACCGCCGGAATCGCAGCCATAATCGGAGAAACCGCATATACGAAAACCGCATCGAATTTTTCGTTACGGAGTTTCGCAGCACCTATTGTGGAAGCGCTGAAAAAAAAAGAAAGGTAATTTAGCATCAAGCGGATACTTCTCTTGCCGCGCGAGACCAATGGAACTCGGACTATACGTGCACCAAAGTAACTCTTGAAGCACTCAGGATTGGTCTTATATTCAGAGAATACCGCGCCTTCAGGATAGTTGGGCCATCCTGTCAAAACAGTCACCTCATGACCATTATCCGAAAAATCGCGTACCAAATCATTGATACGCATATTCTCAGGCCAAAAATACTGAGTAACTACTAAAATCCTTAATTTATTCTCAGACATTCCCACAGCTCAACTCAATACTTTTTCCAAACCACGCGATTTACATAATCAAGGTAGCTGTGAACGATTCGAACCACCTTATCGGCCACATTCGGCATGCTGTAGTCTGCCACCAGGCGCAGACTGCGAACCTCGCCTCGGCTTTGACCGTCCAGCACCTGCAAGGCCTGCATCACTCGCTCGGACTCAAGGCCAACCATCATCACAGCGGCTTCTTCCATACCCTCTGGACGCTCGTGCGCCTCACGGATATTCAACGCCGGGAAATTGAGAATGGAGGATTCTTCATTGATCGTACCGCTATCGGAAAGTACTGCTTTGGACTCAAGCTGCAACTTGTTGTAGTCCTTGAAGCCGAGCGGCTTTAACAGACGAACATTCTCGTGAAACTTCACCCCCATGGCATCGACACGCTTCTGTGTCCGCGGGTGAGTGGAAACAATTACCGGATAGTCATAGTGCGCCGCGACTGCGTTGAGCACGTCAACAAGCTTGCCGAAGTTAGTATCGGAATCAATATTTTCTTCACGGTGTGCGCTCACTACAAAAAACTTGCCCTGCTCAAGCCCAAGCCGCTCCAGCACGTCCGAAGAATCGATACCTTCACGATAATAATTAAGTACCTCAAACATCGGGCTGCCAGTTTTGATGACCCTGTCTGGTGGCAAACCTTCACTTAGCAGATAGTCACGCGCAATGGTACTGTAAGTTAAATTGATATCTGCGGTGTGATCCACAATACGTCGGTTGATCTCTTCAGGTACACGCATGTCGAAGCAGCGGTTACCAGCTTCCATATGGAAGGTCGGAATTTTGCGACGTTTGGCGGGAATGACCGCCATGCAGCTGTTGGTGTCGCCGAGGACGAGAAGAGCCTCAGGCTGAACCTCGGCCAGCACGCGATCAACGGTAATAATGACGTTACCGATGGTTTCCGCACCTGTTGCACCAGCAGCATTCAGAAAGTGGTCGGGTTTACGGATACCGAGATCCTGAAAGAAAATCTCGTTCAATTCATAGTCATAATTCTGCCCGGTGTGCACTAGAACATGGTCGCAGTCCCTGTCCAGAGCGGCCATGACGCGCGACAGGCGAATGATTTCCGGGCGAGTACCCACTACGGTAACGATTTTCAATTTTTTCATTTTTAAACGTCACATTTTAATAAGTGATAAAAACGATCAACAATTCTAATCTTCAACTGCCACTAACGCTATCCATTAGCATGGATGAAGCCCAATGGGGGCCATTAATGGACGAGTGGACGCTACACCACTTGGCTTCTGCATCCTGGGTGATTGAGTGCGAACGGGCGATAAAGGGCGGTTCACCATCGATCGCGCCTCATCTCCACCACGCTCGGTGGCCACATCCGATCACCCCGTGGTGATCCCTTCGAGGAATAACTCCAACGAAAAAGTCAATACCAACAGACTTTCCGGCCTGTTTTTGACCCAGCGAGTGGGTGACGAACTGTCAAAAACCGGATTTACAAGACTACCACTTCAAGCGATCGCAAGCCCCCATAAAAGCACAGCGCCGCCCCATTCCTTATTTAAGGAATAAAGCGGCGCATACGGTTATTACGCTTCAGTACCAACAGGAAAGGTAAACGTATCAGGTGCTTCGCGATCAAAAATCTCGTTAGCCCAAAGCATAACGATCATTTCCTCACTGCCAATATTGGTAATGTCGTGGCTCCAGCCTGGAACTGTTTCGACAATTTCCGGATTTTCTCCGGAAGTGAACAATTCGTAAAACTCGCCCGAAACAATATGACGAAAACGGAAACATGCCGTGCCTTTGATGACAAGAAACTTTTCCGTCTTTGTGTGATGGTAATGCCCGCCGCGTGTTATTCCTGGGTGCGCAGTAAAGTAAGAAAACTGTCCGGCCTCTTTGGTTTTAAGCATCTCCACAAAAACCCCGCGCGGATCACCGTGCTTGGGAACTTCGTAAGTAAAACGCTCGGGCGGCAGATAACTCAAGTAAGTGGAATAAAGAGCCCTTACAAGCCCAGTCCCTACCGACTCGGTAATCATCGACTTTCGACTATCACGGAAGGCCGCCAATTGCTCAGAAAGCTCACCCACCGTAATATTATATTGAGGCTCAACACTAACAAACGGCGAGCCCGACTTCTTCCCTTCCATTACAGCAATGAAGCATGCAATTACATCATCTATGTAAACCAGATTAATGCGCGCATGTGGATCATTGATTTGAATTGGCAGACCGCGAGCGATATTATTGCAAAAAGTTGCAACCGCTGAATTATAGTTAGGACGAGCCCACTTACCAAATACATTAGGCAAACGAAACAAGTGTACTTCCGAACCATTTTTCGAGTTCAGATCAAGCAGTACTTGCTCGGCACCAAGCTTACTGCTGCCGTATGGGTTATCCAACTCCGCTTGACTCGACGACGTATACAATACTGGAACTTTCCGGCCACCGAGACGAATAGCATCACAGAGCGCACGAGTCAAATCGGTATTGCCGGTATGAAACTCCTGCGGGTCCAACGGACGATTGACACCGGCCAGATGGAAAATAAAGTCAACCTGGGCAACCAGACTCGGTAGGTTTTCCAGCGAATCTTCGCGGGTAAAGCGCACCACTTCGACATCTGACTTCTCGCTCAGATGCGAAATAAGATTCTGGCCGACAAAACCATTGGCACCTGTAATCAGAACCTTCATTACTTATTCCTCAGGTGTGGCGTGCTCACCACGCTGGATAGCGCGCATAAAGTTTAACTTGAGGAGCAGTTTCTGCATACCTTCTACATCAAGACGCTCGGTATTATGCGAGTTGTAGTCTTCTGTGCGAGAAATTTTAGTCTCACCCTGCTCCACAAACTTGGAGTAATTCAGATCCCGCAGATCCGGCGGTACGCGGAAGTAGTCACCGCGGTCTTCTGCGCAGGCCATTTCTTCGCGACTAAGCAACGCTTCGAAAAGCTTTTCACCATGACGGGTGCCAATAACCTGAACGGGATGATCTGGCACATTAAGCATATTGATCAATGCTTTCGCCAATACTTCCACAGTCGCTGCAGGAGCTTTCTGGACGAACATGTCACCATTTGTGCCATGCTCAAAAGCATACAAAACCAGATCGACCGCATCTGCCAAAGTCATCATGAATCGCGTCATGTTTGGATCAGTCAGGCTCAGAGGTATGCCCGAGCGGATCTGATCAACAAACAAAGGAATAACGGAACCGCGGGACGCCATCACGTTACCGTAGCGAGTACCGCAGATAACCGTATTATTATCGTTACGCGATTTGGCAACCATTACTTTTTCCATCATTGCTTTGGATATACCCATTGCATTGATTGGATAAACAGCTTTATCGGTACTCAGGCAAACTACGCGCTTGACGTTATTCTGTATTGCCGCTTCCAGTACGTTATCCGTACCAAGCACATTTGTTTTCACAGCCTCCATTGGATGGAATTCGCATGAAGGGACCTGCTTCAAGGCAGCGGCGTGAAAAATATAATCTACTCCACGAGTAGCGTTGAGCACACTTTGGAAATCTCTGACGTCGCCAATATAAAACTTCAGCTTGGTGTTTGCGTATTTTTTACGCATGTCATCTTGCTTTTTCTCGTCTCGGCTGAACACGCGGATTTCTTTGATATCGGTATCGAGAAACCGTTTCAGCACAGCATTACCAAACGACCCGGTGCCACCGGTGATCAAAAGCGTTGAGTTACTGAAAGAAATAGCCATGAGAAGACCCCACTTATTGTGATGAAATGATAATACTTCTTGCGTTCTCGACGCTCAAGTATTTTTCGTAATAGCGCCGACCATTGGCCCCTAGCGCCTTACAGAGCTCAGCATCCTTAATCAACAAGTCCAACTTGCCTTTTAGATTAGTTACATCTCCCGCCACTACGGCAAAACCAGCACATATTTTGTTTTCAAGGATATCTCCAAAATCCGTAACTGAATCCAAAGACGCAAGCACCGGAAGAGAAACTTTAAAATAATCTAATGACTTAGAGGGAAAGCTCGGCACAGTTAACTTCTTAGACAGCGAAATCAGACCCACATCACAGGCCTGAACTACATGCTGATACTCATCACGAGGCACGTAGTCGATAAACTTTACGTTCTTTAACCCTCGAGCAATTACCGACTTCTCCAACCTTTCCTTCTCAGTCCCCTTGCCAATAAAAAGGAAGGTCACATCACCGCCAGAGTAGAGCTCGGCCAAATCGAGAATATTGTCCAACTCCTGAACAATAGACATTGCACCACCATAAACAGCGATAAACCCCGCCGATGGCAAATCGTACTTCAACCTTATTTCAGACTTATCTATCGGATCAACCTGCTTGATCTTCGCCCAAAGAGGCAAAATTTCAACACGCTGCTTATCCACTGCCGGAAAATTATCAAACAGGAATTTCGCATTCCCTTCAGTCATGCATCCGATACGATCAAAACTTTTATACATTATCTGCTCAAGATAACGGAAAAAGCCAAAAAACAGCTTATTTCTAATAGCACCAAGGTCTTTCAAGTAATATGGGAAGAAATCCCAGAGCACCAGAAAAGACCGGGAGTCATATTTCTTCCTAAAATAACGCGACATCCCCAAAATAGTCACACAAGGCGTATTGGCAATTAACAAGTCGCATTTATCCACTTGCTTTCGCACTTCATGGCGAGCCAGGAAGGGAAACAGGAAAATCTTCAGGGCAGTACCGATGACCCCTGTATTGTAAAATATAGCCGGAAGCTTGACCCTGATAACCTTGATACCATCAATCACCTTAGTGAATGACACAGGTTCATTCTTGAGCCACGAGAAAACAACCACCGAGACATTATGCCCTTCCTCATTCAATGAGTAGGCCAACTCATTAGTCAACCAGGCATCTTTCTTGTCATCTGCGTATTTGGTAGTAAGCAGAACGATATGTTTACTTGTTTTCATTATTTGGACCACAGCACGTCTAATTGGTTGAGCAAATCATTGGTACGATCTTGCCCAGTCGAATTTTTATGATCATAAAAGAGCTGACTTTGATAGGGTATATAAACAATAGAAAGCGGACTTGAGAGAAATCTATAGAATGGCAAGTATGCAATTATCGCAACCACAAATATGACAATAATGCGACTTGCGTATGTCACATACTGCAAAGCCCCGAGTGCACACCCTACAAGAAATATGGCGAAGAAAAACTGATACCGGGTGGATAGAGTTGGAAATCCAAATATAATCAAAGGAATGAGCAGCCCCAACAAGGCTAGCCGACAGGTTTGTACCCCGCCCCCATCACCAAGGTTCTCAACACTAGAGGACTCATGTTTTACCCATGCCCCATATATACATACAAAAAACACTAGTGAAACGACAGCAAATGCAGCTCGATATGCAAAGGACGCATTAAAAACATCACGATCCAAATAAATCATATATTTTGGATTGACGTAAACAATCAGAACCTCAACAACACCGCGAATGATATCAAAAGAGGATACATACAGCGCCACCGAAGCAGCAAAAACCAATGAAAACGCCCTTCGACTTAAGGGAAACATATAGAGCAATGCAAGTAGCAACAACCCACCTACAATCGAATAGTGCAACGAGCAAGCAATCGCAAAGAAGACGAAGCCTGAGATTTTTTTATCTGAAAAAAACTTATACACACCTATCAAAAATATACTAACTGCAAGACCTTGCCTAAGCAGAGAAAATGCAGGTATCAAATAAAAATCTGGAACCGAGTACATTATCGCCATAACGACCAGGCAATACCTGGGAAAAAATCGTCTTGCTGCGAAAGCTATAAAAGAAACCTCCAATATACTTATTACCGCAGAAAACTGCTCGAACGCCAACCCTATACTTGTTGAAAACTGGACAAGCCACTCGTACCCAAACTCAAAATCAAGATAAAAAGCCTCCCCACTTTGGACCGCAGCGTAATGCGCCTCATAGATTGGCCAATCATATCCGGTTTGAAACTTCAACCCCACAAACAAGGCAAGCAACGTCACCTGTAAAAAAAACAACCATGCCGAAGGAAGATTATCTTTTCTCAATGAGAGAATAGCCAGCAACCAAACCACAACATATACAATATTATACTGCGTCATACTTATTATTCTGTTCTAAAGGCGTTGAGTTGTATCGCGTTACCAAGAACCATATTAATACCACAGTCAGAGAAACAGCCCCCTGCAGTGGATATCCATAAGCCATATTATTGAAACCATAAAACCGATAACACAAAACACAGAAAAGGAGATACAACAACGCACTAAGCATTTCGTAGGCGAGATAGAATCGAACATGCTGTTTAGCTATCATCATATAAAGAAACACCCAACTCAGACACTTTAAAGCATCGCCAATTACATAAACCTTCATGATTCCGGTTGCAGCTGCAAAAGCATCACCATAAATCAACCAAATAGCGAAGCTCGCCAATACGTTTACAGAGACAGCCATCACAACAACAAAACCGAGTGCCATTACCCCTATACGAAACACTAAACTCGTCAGCCCCCTACCCTCTTGTGAACTGTACTTAGGTAACAACAACGTAGAAAAGAGAACACTACATATACCCATGTATATGTCGGACAGACGAGTCACTGCATACCACGTGCCTGCCTCAGCCATTGAGCCGTTAGTAGATATATAGTCTCGCAGGACAATCTGAACGCCGTAGACTATGACTACCGACCCCAAGGCCATAAGGGAGTAAGACAACAATATTTTTATGACTTCAACATCCAAACTAACCAGATTGAGGCGTGGAAGTCGAAATCTCGCAGGCAGAAGCAGCACGCACACACCCGCAATAGCAGGTGCCAGCGCTATTGAATAAACAGCTCCTGGCTTGCCAAAAACAATGGAACAAGCACACGTCAACAGCGCTGTAAAAAATGCTGTTATCACGGAATACCAAAAATACTCACTGTATTTTTGACCACCATTAAAATAAGAAATGAATAAATTATTCAAACCTATAAAAAATGCACCTAGAGGCAGAAGCATCAACACCTCTGCCCACCCACCTTGTAAGAAAAAATTTGAAATAAGTGTGCTTGAGAAAAGCAAAACCAAAGCGAAAGAAAAACTAAAAGCCAATAGCAGCATCAATGACGACTGCAGGACTCGCTCTTTTGGATATTTATCTTCAGCTATCAGCTTTACCACACCGGTGGTCGTTACCGAAGATACACCAGCACTTAAAATCTGAAGAAAGGCCTGTATCTGTCCAACTACAGCCATGCCGCTCGGCCCAACATAAAACGCCACTACTTTCAGAGATGCGATAGCGAACATTAGTTTAAAAACTGCCTGACAACCAATGTTGATGATTGGCCTAATCATTCTGTTCCGCATCCCTGTCCCGCAACCATAACCAACTCGCCTACCATAGACCAACGCCCAGCGCAATAATATTTAAGGCAATTCTAAAATCTATACACTTTTCCCGGCATCAGGCGAAGGCCTTCTAATTGCCCCGCTCGCTATTATCTCCTAGATGACACAATTGCGTTACCAGATTTTGATAGGTAGCCGCATTTCTACGTATCGGCATGCGCTTTATGGCTTGATATTGCCATCGAACCGCGAACGCTTGGCGCGCCATCCCCCTCCCCCTCCGCGACCAAGCAAAAAAAAGGGGGGGGGTAAGGAAGGGCACGTATTTGAAAACGACTGCTCAGAGTGGCGAGCGCTGCGTTTCCGAACGCAACACAAGCATCCAAAAGAAAGCCCCGGACGCCCTTGCAGCCAATAGGCAATTTACCCACCTCAGGTATGCGAGGAGGGAACCAAAATTTTTGCGCGCAACAAAGGTTTGAAATACCTGAACAGAGCCAACGCCAGCCCCAGGAAGAGCCCAAAGCACGCCCCCTGTATCAGAATTGATAATTTATTCGGCTTGATCGGACTATCGGGATCGTCAACTGCTCCGTCCTGTCGATATACCGAAACACTGGAGGAATCGATTGTCAGATTTTTAAGAAATAAGTACTTAACTTGCAAAACTCGCAGACTCTGAATGAACGGATCATCAGACTCACGCCTTTCCAAGCCATCAATTTCGGCTTGGAGCGCATCACTTCCACGCATATACAAAGCCTGACTATCCACACCTAGAGACAACTCCGCAGACGTTCTCCCACTGATAATGACCGGTTTGTTCAAACCAACGGCCCTAGCAATCACCAGAGCCTCACTTAGGACCTTTATTTTGTCCTCTCGCTCTCGGCGAGCACTTTCACGGAGACCATTAATCTGTTGTTCCAAGTTGCGCGCTCTAACCTGAGCCTCTCTAACCACGTTTTTGATCATTTCGTTTTTTGCTGCAACACCGGCATTTTGAACATAAGTGCGCACCCATTCACCAGCTTCCGAAGGGTTGTAGCCCTGCACAGTAACAGAATAACGGTCTGGGCCTTCCTTACCACCCACAGATATAACCAACTGCTTTGAGAAATTTTGATACAGACGGTCGCGCGAACCCTTGCGTGCATTTTCAGTCAACGACGGTAAATAAACCTCATCGAAAAAAGAACGTCGCAAGGATTCACTAAAGAGATTACGAACAAATACGTCATAAACATCTTTAACAGTGAAAGGCGGCAGGTCGGAATTCAATGTTCGACCATAGTTAAAATCCGCAATATCGTTTTGAGTGGGAGGCAATACGTAAATTCTGGCCTCATACAATGGCTTAGCTGTAAAGGCATATACCGCCGAGGCTATAGTCACCAGAATGATTACACTGATAACTACCCACTTCTGCACCCAAAGCGCTTTGATCAAGACAAAAATATCTATCTCATCACTGCTTGTTGAGGCGGTCGAGAGTTGGAGCATAATGATCAGTACCCTTAAACGCTAGAAAAGACTTATCTACGAAACAAACAGCCCGCCACTTCTTGCGAACTGACTAAAATGCAACGGCCTGTCCTATCTTGACCTAAAGTTAACAGACTTCTAACCCCGATACTTTCTGAGGCTAGCACACCAACTGAACAGAGGCCCCACCGCCAAACCGATTAACAACGACAGCAACATATACAGTGACACTGGAAGTTTAGGCATCAACCAACCTAGAAATTGCACACCAACTAATTCTTGGTTTTCCAGCACAAACGCCACTATCAATACAACTATTAAGATCATCAGGATGAACCCGACATAACGAATTGGGGCGGCGCTACGAGCCTTTCCACTCACTGCTGCTCCTCCTCGTCCTCATTCACCCGATCCCTAAGCTCTTTCCCCGGCTTGAAATGCGGAACGAACTTGCCATCGAGACTGACAGACTGGCCAGTTTTCGGATTGCGCCCTACCCGTGGCGCACGGTAGTGCAGAGAGAAGCTGCCAAACCCCCGGATCTCGATACGATCCCCGGTAGCCAGACATTGGGACATTTGCTCAAGCATGGTCTTGATGGCCAGCTCCACATCCTTGGATGAGAGCAGCCCTTGATGGGTGACAATTCGTTCGATCAACTCCGACTTCGTCATATTTTTCCCTTCTTTTTCAAGCAGCTAGATCAGCGCTTCAAAGGTTTTAGCACGCCTGCACGATTTTGAACAGCCTGAGTTTTACCATCTATCCCAGCCCCCCAAAATGCTTGATCCCCGGAACGGGAAGACTCTGGGCGATCACCCTGTCATCGGCAAATCACCAGCATAGTGCGCGTCAGGAAACCTGCCGGGTTGAACCCGAAAAGCCCACCCTCCTCCTCGTCTTCCTTGAGATCATCAGACCTTGCCACGACCTGGTAGCCCGTTCCCTTGCATTCCTTGGCCGCACGCTTGTAACACTTGTCCCATTTCGAACCGAGCCCCGAACAATCGACCTCAATACCGCTAACCCCACGCACTACGTGAGTCTTGGCGCTGGTGGTACAACCCGCCAATGCCAGCACTGCCACTGCGACAATGAGCTTGTTCATTCACGTCCTTTTGCCAGAAAGCCTGTCAGGCGATCATTAGTCTCAGGCTAAAGACTAGCTGCAAATAAGCGCTTGATCCGACTAAACATTCAGACCTTCTTTTGGCGTTTTTGGTTCACGCCCCAGGCAACTGCATCCGAACGCAATTCACCAAACGCCAGGCACAAAAAAGGGCGACCGAAGTCGCCCTTTTTTACAGAAAGTCAGAACTTAGTTCTGTTTTTCCATTTGTGCACGCAGCAGGTCACCCAGAGTGGTGGCCACAGGAGCATCAGTAGCTACTGGCTTGTCGCGCAGGCTCTGGATTGCTTCTTTCTCGTCTTCAACGTCTTTCGACTTGATCGAGAGCTGAATTACACGGCTCTTGCGGTCAACGCTGATGATCTTGGCTTCTACTTCTTCGCCTTCTTTCAGAACGTTGCGCGCGTCTTCAACGCGGTCACGGCTGATTTCGGAGGCTTTCAGAGTCGCTTCGATATCGTCGGCCAGAGTGATGATGGCGCCTTTAGCGTCAACTTCCTTCACGATGCCTTTAACGATGGCGCCTTTGTCGTTCTCTTGAACGTACTCGGAGAACGGATCGCTTTCCAGTTGCTTGATACCCAGGGAGATGCGCTCGCGCTCTGGGTCAACCGACAGGATAACGGTGTCCAGCTCGTCGCCCTTCTTGAAGCGGCGAACGGCTTCTTCGCCCACTTCGTTCCAGGAGATGTCGGACAGGTGAACCAGACCGTCGATGCCGCCGTCCAGACCAATGAAGATACCGAAATCGGTGATCGACTTGATGGTGCCGGAGATTTTATCGCCCTTGTTGAACTGGCCAGAGAAATCTTCCCATGGGTTAGATTTGCACTGCTTGATGCCCAGGGAGATACGACGACGCTCTTCGTCGATGTCCAGAACCATGACTTCCACTTCGTCGCCGACTTGTACGACTTTCGAAGGGTGGATGTTCTTGTTGGTCCAGTCCATTTCGGAAACGTGTACCAGACCTTCAACGCCTTCTTCCAGCTCAGCGAAGCAGCCGTAGTCGGTCAGGTTGGTTACACGCGCGGTAACGCGAGTGCTTTCTGGGTAACGGGCTTTGATAGCAACCCATGGATCTTCGCCCAGTTGCTTCAGGCCCAGGGAAACACGATTGCGCTCGCGATCGTATTTCAGAACCTTGACATCGATCTCGTCGCCAACGTTGACGATTTCGGAAGGATGCTTGATACGCTTCCAAGCCATGTCGGTAATGTGCAGCAGGCCATCGACGCCACCCAGATCGACGAATGCGCCGTAATCGGTGAGGTTCTTGACGATACCTTTGACTTGTTGGCCTTCCTGCAGGGATTCCAGCAGAGCTTCGCGCTCGGCGGAGTTCTCGGCTTCCAGGACGCTGCGACGGGAAACGACAACGTTGTTGCGCTTCTGGTCCAGCTTGATGACCTTGAATTCCAGCTCTTTGCCTTCCAGGTGCGTGGTGTCGCGCACTGGACGGACGTCAACCAGAGAACCTGGCAGGAACGCACGGATGCCGTTAACGTCGACAGTGAAGCCGCCTTTAACCTTACCGTTGATAACGCCCTTGACCACTTCTTCGGCTGCGAAGGCTGCTTCCAGAACAATCCAGCATTCAGCGCGCTTGGCTTTTTCACGGGACAGCTTGGTTTCACCAAAGCCGTCTTCAACCGAGTCCAGAGCAACGTGAACTTCGTCACCGACGTTGATGTTCAGTTCGCCAGCGTCGTTGTAGAACTGCTCAAGCGGGATGAGTGCTTCAGACTTCAGGCCAGCGTGAACGGTTACCCAGCGAGCTTGGTAATCGATATCAACGATAACACCGGTGATGATGGAGCCTGCCTGAAGGTTCAGGGTTTTTAGGCTTTCTTCAAAGAGTTCCGCAAAGCTTTCGCTCATTTTAATTCCTGTTGATGAGGGCGAAGAATACGCCCATCTCCACACCCCAGACGGTGTGGGTTAGTTTCATTTAAAAGAAGCCACCGCAGGACTATGACTGGTCCCCTGCGGCCTTCTTGGTCACCCGGCGATATCGCGAATGGCGATCTCGCTCATGATGCGTTCCAGCACCTGGTCGATGGATAATTCCGTGGAATCCAGCTGTATGGCGTCAGCCGCCGGTTTGAGCGGGGCTACCGCTCGCTGGGTGTCACGCTCATCGCGCGCACGTATCTCATCTAGCAGACTCGACAGACTAACACCCTCGACCTTGCCCTTCAACTGCAAATATCGACGGCGTGCCCGCTCCTCGGCGCTGGCGGTCAGAAAAATCTTCAGCGGCGCGTCAGGAAAAACTACCGTACCCATGTCGCGACCATCCGCCACAAGGCCCGGCGCTTCCTGAAAAGCTCGCTGGCGCTGCAGCAGCGCCTCGCGTACAGCGGGCAATGCAGCCACCTGGGAAGCGCCGGAACCGACGCTTTCGGTGCGAATGACATCGCTGACTTCATCACCTTCCAGGATGATGCGTTGCAACTGACCGTCCGTCGCCGCGATGAACTGCACATCCAGATGAGCGGCGAGTTTCTTCAGCAGCTCTTCATTGGTCAGGTCGACACCATGGTTATGCGCGGCGAAGGCCAGCAATCGGTACAACGCACCGGAATCCAGCAGGTTCCAGCCCAGGCGCTTGGCCAGAATCCCGGCTACCGTGCCCTTGCCCGAACCACTTGGCCCATCGATGGTGATGACCGGTGCAATGTTGTTCACGACTGTGCCTCTTGCGCCACGCGAATACCGACCTGTGCGCACAGCGCCAGGAAATTCGGGAACGACGTCGCGACGTTGGCGCAATCATGAATGCGGATTGGCGCACTGGCGCGCAGCGAAGCAACGCTGAACGCCATGGCAATACGGTGATCACCATGACCGTGCACTTCACCGCCGCCGATCTGGCCGCCGTCGATGATGATGCCATCCGGGGTTGGGTCGCACTTGACGCCCAGCGCCAGCAAACCATCCGCCATGACCTGGATGCGATCCGACTCCTTGACCCGCAGCTCTTCGGCACCACGCAACACGGTGCGCCCTTCGGCACAGGCGGCGGCGACGAACAGCACCGGGAACTCGTCGATCGCCAGCGGAACCAGCGCCTCGGGAATCTCGATACCCTTGAGTTTAGCTGCACGTACGCGCAAGTCAGCCACCGGTTCGCCACCCACTTCACGCTGGTTTTCCAGGGTGATGTCGGCGCCCATCAGGCGCAGGATGTCAATCACGCCGGTACGAGTCGGGTTGATGCCGACGTGTTCCAGCACCAGTTCCGAACCCTCAGCGATCGATGCTGCTACCAGGAAGAACGCCGAGGACGAAATATCACCCGGGACTTCGATATGGGTCGCGGTCAGCTTGTTGCCGGACTCGACCGATGCGGTCGCACCGTTGACCGTTACCGGGTAGCCGAAGCCACGCAGCATGCGCTCGGTATGGTCGCGGGTCGGAGCAGGCTCGGTCACCGTGGTCTTGCCTTCGGCATACAGACCGGCCAGCAGCAGGCAGGACTTAACCTGGGCACTGGCCATCGGCATGGTATAGGTCAGGCCCTTGAGCTTGTTGCCACCACGAATGGTCATCGGTGGACGACCTTCGGCGGCGGTTTCGATCACCGCGCCCATTTCACGCAGCGGATTGGCCACGCGATTCATCGGGCGCTTGGACAGCGAAGCGTCGCCGGTCAGGGTGCTGTCGAAGTTCTGCGCGGCCAACAGGCCGGACAGCAGACGCATCGAAGTACCGGAGTTGCCCAGATAGATCGGGCCCGGTGCCGGCTTCAGGCCATGCAGGCCAACGCCGTGAATGGTCACGCGACCGTGGTGCGGACCTTCGATGACCACGCCCATGTCACGGAAAGCCTGCAAGGTCGCCAGGGCATCTTCGCCCTCGAGGAAACCTTCGACTTCGGTGACGCCTTCGGCCAGGGAGCCAAGCATGATCGAACGGTGGGAAATCGATTTGTCACCCGGTACGCGAATCCGACCGGACAGGCGGCCACCAGGTTGAGCCAGGAAAATCAGATCGTTGGAATTCATAGCGTCCACATAGGCCCTGCGGGCCAGGATTTTACTGAAATGCTCGCGGGCAACCCGGGCGCGAGTGAAAACGCCCAACAATTGGTGCCCATCCCCTGCATCGACCGCGTCGCGCAAGGCGTCGAGATCGCTGCGAAATGTATCGAGTGTGCGCAGGACAGCTTCGCGGTTGGCGAGGAAGATGTCGTGCCACATGACCGGGTCGCTTCCGGCGATTCTTGTGAAATCGCGGAAACCGCCCGCAGCGTAACGGAAGATCTCAAGATTTTCATTGCGCTTGGCCAGCGAATCGACCAGGCCGAACGCCAGCAAGTGCGGCAGATGGCTGGTCGCGGCCAGTACTTCGTCGTGACGCTCGACCTGCATGTGCTCGACATCGGCGCCCAACTCGCGCCACAAACGGTCGACTACCGCCAGGGCTGCCGGATCGGTTTGCTCCAGCGGCGTCAGGATCACCTTGTGGCGACGGAACAGTTCAGCGTTGGAGGCTTCCACCCCACTCTGCTCTGAACCGGCAATCGGGTGCCCCGGCACAAAGCATGACGGCATCTTGCCAAATGCTTCGGTGGCCGCGCGCACCACATTGCCCTTGGCACTGCCGACATCGGTCAGGATCGCCTGCCCCAGATCCATGCCCGCCAGACGCGCAAGCACTTTCTCCATGGCCAGGATCGGCACCGCCAGCTGGATGACGTCGGCGCCCTGACAAGCAACACCCAGGTCTTCCTCGCAGCGATCCACCACACCCAACTCGACCGCGAGCTTGCGCGATTGCGGATCGAGATCGACTCCGACCACTTCGCGGCACAGACCGCTTTCACGCAAGCCCTTGGCAAACGAACCGCCGATCAACCCGAGACCGACCACCACCAGGCGACCGATCATAGGTTCAGCAGATTGCAGCGCAGTGACATCAACCACGAGCCAGAACCTTGGTGAGCGCCTCAAGGAAGCGGCTGTTCTCTGCCGGCAGGCCAATGGTGATGCGCAGGTGGTTTGGCATGCCGTAGTTGGCCACCGGACGCACGATCACGCCTTCACGAAGCAAGCCCTGGAACACCGGGGCCGCGACCTGACCGAGATCGACGCAAATGAAATTGCCTTTGGATGGTATCCAGCTTAGCCCCAGCTCACGGAAACCGGCCTCCAGCTGCTGCATGCCGGACTCGTTCAACTGACGGCTTTGCGCCAGATACTCTTCGTCCTTCAACGCCGCACAGGCCGCGGCCAGGGCCAGGCTGTTGACGTTGAACGGCTGGCGTACACGGTTCAGCACGTCTGCGACCACCGCCGTGGACAAGCCATAACCCACGCGCAGCGCCGCCAGGCCATAGGCCTTGGAGAAGGTGCGAGAAACCAGCAGGTTCGGATAAGCCGCCAGGAAGTCCAGGCCATCCGGCAGATCGCTGCCTTCGGCGTATTCGATGTAAGCCTCGTCCAGTACGACCAGCACATGCTCCGGCACATCCTGCAGGAATTCGTCCAGCGCCTCGGCGTCGAACCAGGTCCCGGTCGGGTTGTTCGGGTTGGCGATGAACACCACGCGGGTGTTGGCATCGATCGCCGCCAGCATGGCAGGCAGGTCATGCCCCCAATCCTTGGCCGGAACCACTTTGGCCTGTGCGCCGACCGCCTGGGTGGCAATCGGGTAGACAGCGAATGCATGCTCGCTGAACACGGCGTTCAGGCCCGGTGCCAGATAAGCACGCGCAACCAGTTCCAGGATGTCGTTGGAACCGTTGCCCAACGTGACCTGATCGAGTTCGACGCGGCACTGCTCGGCCAGCAGACTCTTGAGGGCAAAACCGTTGCCGTCCGGATAACGGGTCAGCTCGGCCAGCGCATCGCGGATCGCCGCCAGCGCCTTGGGGCCAGCGCCCAGCGGGTTTTCGTTGCTCGCCAGCTTGACGATACTGGCTGGATCGAGGTCCAGCTCACGCGCCAGTTCGTCCACGGGTTTGCCCGGAACGTAAGGCGAAAGTTGTTGCACGCCCGGCTGTGCCAGAGCGAGGAAATTGCCACTCATTTGCTACCGCCCCTTAGAGAACTGCTTTCGGGTAGGAACCCAGCACCTTGAGTGCCACTGCTTCCTGACTGATCTTTTCCAGCACACCTTTGACCAAGGGGTCGCGGTGGTGGCCGACGAAGTCGATGAAGAACACATAGGTCCATTTACCGCTGCGCGACGGACGGGTCTCGATTCGCGTCAGGTCGATGCCATTGTCGTGGAACGGCACCAGCAACTCGTGAAGCGCACCCGGCTTGTTGCTCATCGAAACGATGATCGATGTCTTGTCGTCGCCGGTCGGTGGCACTTCCTGGTTGCCGATCATGAGGAAGCGCGTGGAGTTATCCGGACGGTCCTCGATTTTTTCGGCCAGTCGGGTCAAGCCGTACAGGCCGGCCGCCATATCGCCGGCAATCGCCGCCGAGTTCCACTCACCCTTGACCCGCTTGGCCGCTTCGGCGTTGCTGGACACCGCCACGCGCTCGACATTCGGGTAATGGGCGTCCAGCCACTTGCGGCACTGGGCCAGTGACTGGGCGTGGGAGTAGATGCGACTGATGCTGTCGGTCTTGGTGTTTTCACCGACCAACAGGTGATGGTGGATACGCAGCTCGACTTCACCGCAGATCACCATGTCATGTTCGAGGAAGCTGTCGAGGGTGTGGTTGACCGCGCCTTCGGTGGAGTTCTCCACCGGCACCACACCAAAATTCACCGCCCCCGCCGCCACTTCACGGAACACTTCGTCGATCGCCGCCATCGGCTTGCTGATCACGGCGTGGCCGAAGTGCTTCATGGCCGCTGCCTGAGTGAAGGTGCCTTCAGGGCCGAGATAAGCCACTTTCAGCGGCTGTTCGAGCGCCAGGCACGAAGACATGATTTCACGGAACAACCGCGCCATCTCTTCGTTGCCCAGCGGCCCCTGGTTGCGTTCCATGACACGCTTGAGCACCTGAGCTTCGCGCTCGGGACGATAGAACACCGGCACTTCGCCTTCGGCCAGCGAGGCCATCTTTACTCGCGCGACTTCCTGGGCGCAGCGCGCACGCTCACTGATCAGCTCCAGGACCTTTTCGTCCAGGGCATCAATGCGCAGGCGCAGTGCCTTGAGTTCTTGCTCAGACATTAGCCGTGTTCCTTCTCGAACTCTGCCATGTACGAAATCAGCGCATTGACGGCGTTGATGTCGACGGCGTTATAGATGGAGGCGCGCATGCCACCCACGGAACGGTGGCCCTTGAGGTTCAACAGGCCACGCTCGTCGGCACCGGCCAGGAACGGCTTGTCCAGGCGATCATCAGCCAGGCGGAACGGCACGTTCATCCACGAGCGGTCCGACTTGTTGATCGGGTTGCTATACAGGCCGCTGGCATCGATGAAGCTGTACAGCGTGCGCTGCTTGACTTCGTTGAGCTTGCCGATGGCCTCGACGCCGCCCTGCTCCTTGAGCCACTCGAACACCAGGCCGGACAGGTACCAGGCCAGCGTCGGCGGGGTGTTGTACATCGAGCCGTTATCAGCCGCGACCTTGTAGTCGAGCATGGTCGGGCACAGGGAACGGGCCTTGCCCAGCAGGTCTTCGCGTACGATGTTGACGACGATACCGCTCGGGCCGATGTTTTTCTGGGCACCGGCGTAGATCATGCCGAAGCGCGACACATCCACCGGGCGCGACAGAATGTCCGAGGACATGTCGGCCACCAGCGGAACATCGCCGGTTTCCGGGATCCACTGAAACTCCAGGCCGCCGATGGTTTCGTTCGGCGCGTAGTGAACGTAGGCCGCGTCTTTCGACAGCTTCCACTCGTTCTGGCCGGGAATGGCGAAATAATCGTAAGGCTTGGCGGTGGCGGCAACGTTGACGTGGCCGAAGCGCGAAGCTTCTTCGATGGCCTTCTGCGACCAGATACCGGTGTCGATATAGTCGGCCGAGCCGTTTTCCGGCAACAGGTTCAGAGGAATCTGAGCAAATTGCTGGCTGGCGCCGCCTTGCAGAAACAGCACTTTATAGTTCGAGGGGATATTCAGCAGATCACGCAGATCCTGCTCGGCCTTGGTGGCGATGGACACGAACTCATCACTGCGATGGCTCATTTCCATGACCGACAGACCCTTGCCGTGCCAGTCGAGGAGTTCACCCTGGGCGCGCTGCAGGACAGCTTCGGGAAGCGCCGCAGGACCGGCACAGAAGTTATAGGCTCTCTTGCTCACATCCAATCTCGCTCTGATTTGGTGGTATCACTGTAGGAGCGAGCTTGCTCGCGAAAAACCTGAGAGCGCAAGGGTGCACCAGACGCCCTGCGTTATCGTTGACGACCATCGCGAGCAAGCTCGCTCCTACAGGGGATTTCATTATTTCAAAAGGGACAAACAACAAGGGGGCGAATTTTCATCCGCCCCCTGCTTGCCCACTTATTCCTGTGGTTCTTCGTCAGCGGCGGCGTCGAGTTGCTGGTCTTCGGCAACGTCGTCGATCACGACTTCACCGACAAACCCTTCACCCTCTTCACCTTCCAGCTCTTCACCCTCGACTTCCGACGGCTCTTGAACCCGCTCCAGCCCGACCAGTGTTTCGTCGTTGGCCAGTTTGATCAGGGTCACGCCCTGGGTGTTACGACCCAGGCTGGACACTTCGTCGACACGGGTACGCACCAGGGTGCCTTGGTCGGAAATCAGCATGATTTCCTCGCCGTCGAGTACCTGGACCGCACCGACCAGACGGCCGTTACGTTCGTTGCTGACCATGGCGATAACGCCCTGACCGCCACGCTTGTATTCAGGGAACTCGGTGATCGCCGTGCGCTTGCCGTAGCCACGCGCCGAAGCGGTGAGGATCTGGCTGCCTTCTTCCGGAATCAGCATGGAAATCAGCTTCTGACCTTCCGGTAGACGCATGCCGCGCACACCGCGGGCGGTACGGCCCATGGCGCGAACGTCGGATTCCTTGAAGCGCGTCACTTTGCCGCCGTCGGAGAACAGCATGACTTCACGCTCGCCATCGGTGATGGCAGCAGAAATCAGCACGTCGCCTTCGTCCAGTTCCAGTGCGATCAGGCCGACGCTGCGTTGACGGCTGAAGGATTCCAGCGGGGTCTTCTTCACGGTGCCGTTGGCGGTGGCCATGAAGATGTAGTGACCTTCGGTGTATTCCTCGACCGGCAGCATGGTGGTGATGTATTCACCGTCATCCAGTGGCAGCAGGTTGACCAGCGGACGACCACGGGCAGCGCGGGACGCTTCAGGGATTTCGTAGGTTTTCAGCCAGTACACCTTGCCCTTGCTGGAGAACAGCAGCAGCGTGGTGTGGCTGTTGGCAACCAGCAGGTGAGCGATGTAGTCCTCATCCTTGACGCCGGTCGCCGACTTGCCTTTACCGCCACGACGCTGGGCCTGGTACGCAGCCAGCGGCTGGGTCTTGGCGTAGCCACCGTGGGAAATGGTCACGACGCGCTCTTCTTCCGGGATCATGTCACCCAGGGTCAGGTCGAGACGGGCATCGAGGATCTCGGTGCGACGCACGTCGCCGTACTCGGCGCGAATCACTTCCAGCTCTTCGCGAATCACTTCCATCAGGCGCGTGGCGCTGTTGAGGATGCGGATCAGCTCGCCGATCTGGTTGAGGATCTCTTGATACTCGGCCAGCAGCTTTTCGTGTTCCAGGCCGGTCAGGCGGTGCAGACGCAGTTCCAGAATGGCTTGCGCCTGCTCTGGCGACAGGAAGTACTTGCCGTCGCGCAGACCGTATTGCGGATCGAGGTTTTCCGGACGGCACGAATCAGCGCCGGCACGTTCAACCATTGCCACCACAGCAGAGGATTCCCAAGGGGTGCTGACCAGCGCTTCCTTGGCTTCCGACGGCGTTGGCGATGCCTTGATCAGGGCGATGACCGGGTCGATGTTCGACAGGGCAACCGCTTGACCTTCAAGGATGTGACCACGCTCGCGCGCCTTGCGCAGTTCGAACACGGTACGACGGGTCACCACTTCGCGACGGTGGCGGACGAAGGCTTCCAGCAGATCCTTGAGGTTCAGGATCCGCGGACGGCCGTCGATCAGCGCGACGATGTTGATACCGAACACCGCTTGCAGCTGGGTCTGGGCGTAGAGGTTGTTGAGGATGACCTCAGGCACTTCGCCGCGACGCAGTTCGATCACGACGCGCATACCGTCCTTGTCGGACTCGTCGCGCAGCTCGGTGATGCCTTCGAGCTTCTTCTCTTTTACCAGCTCGGCGATCTTCTCGATCAGACGCGCCTTGTTCAGCTGGTAAGGGAGTTCGGTGATGACGATCTGCTGGCGGCCACCGACCTTGTCGATGTCTTCGATCATCGAGCGGGCGCGCATGTAAATGCGCCCGCGACCGGTGCGGTAGGCTTCGATGATGCCGGCACGACCGTTGATGATCGCGGCGGTCGGGAAGTCCGGACCGGGGATGTATTGCATCAGCTCGTCGACAGTCAGCTCTGGATTGTCGATGAGCGCCAGGCAACCGTCGATGACTTCACCGAGGTTGTGCGGCGGAATGTTGGTCGCCATGCCCACGGCGATACCGCTGGAGCCGTTGACCAGCAGGTTGGGAATACGGGTCGGCATGACCGCCGGGATCATTTCGGTGCCGTCGTAGTTCGGCACCCAGTCCACGGTTTCTTTATGCAGGTCAGCCAGCAGCTCGTGCGCCAGCTTGGTCATGCGCACTTCGGTGTATCGCATGGCCGCGGCGTTGTCGCCGTCCACCGAGCCGAAGTTGCCCTGGCCGTCTACCAGCAGGTAGCGCAGGGAGAATGGCTGCGCCATCCGAACGATGGTGTCGTACACCGCGGTATCACCGTGCGGGTGATACTTACCGATCACGTCACCGACAACACGGGCAGATTTCTTGTACGGCTTGTTGAAGTCGTTGCCCAGCTCGCTCATCGCGAACAGCACGCGCCGGTGCACGGGCTTCAAGCCATCGCGCGCATCCGGCAGTGCCCGCCCGACAATTACGCTCATCGCGTAGTCGAGGTAGGACTGCTTCAGCTCGTCTTCGATATTGACCGGGAGGATTTCTTTGGCCAGTTCGCCCATGAGAAGCCTGATTCCTTTTTCTGGTGAAACTTCGTCACATCCATATGGGACCAACGAAGCTCGCCGATACAGGCTGAGTGCCATGCACCGACTTACGACAAATCAACGAGTTATGCCATGGATCTGCGCAGTACGGGTCGCCACTTCGGGCAACCCTGGAAACCGCCGGATGTTATCACAAGAGCCGCCACGCACCTATCCCCCAGATGCGCATGGAGAGTAGTTAGTTGACCGGTGACAGGCTTGAAGGGGACGAGAGGGGCTTAGAGCCGTGTTGAATGGAGAATTTGTGGCTGATTCGGGTTGGTTCATTGGGTTTGACGACCCCATCGCGAGCAAGCTCGCTCCCACAGGTTTTGTGTGCACCGCAAACACTGTGGGAGCGAGCTTGCTCGCGATGGCTATCTTTCAGACGCCAGAAGCTATTAATGCAGGCGCTTACGGCACATCAACTGCGCCATTTTCGCCGTATCCGGGCGCTCGACGATGCCTTTTTCGGTGACGATCGCATCGATCAGGTCCGCCGGAGTCACATCGAACACCGGATTGAACGCTTCGACATCCGCGCCCACCCGCTTGCCACCGACCTCCAGCAACTCGCGGCCATCACGTTCCTCAATCGGGATGTCATCGCCGCTGGCCAGGTGCATGTCGATGGTCGAACTCGGCGCCACCACCATGAAGCGCACGCCGTGGTGCATGGCGTTGACGGCCAGTTGATAGGTGCCGATCTTGTTGGCCACGTCGCCATTGGCGGTGATCCGGTCAGCACCGACGATGACCCAGGTAGGGCCTTTGGTCTTCATGATATGCGCGGCGGCGGAATCGACATTGAGGGTCACGGGAATGCCTTCATTGGCCAGCTCCCACGCGGTCAGCCGCGAGCCCTGCAGCCATGGGCGGGTTTCGTCGACATACACCCGCTCGACCATGCCCTCGATGAAAGCCCCACGAATCACCCCCAGCGCCGTGCCAAAGCCGCCCGTGGCCAGTGCGCCGGTGTTGCAGTGGGTCAGGATCGCCTGGGCGTTGCCCTGATGCTTGCGGATCAGGTCCACACCCAGTTGCGCCATGGTCAGGTTGGCTTCGCGATCGCTTTCGTGAATGGCGATGGCCTCTGCTTCCAGCACCTCCAGCGGATCGGCATTGTCTTTCAGGCGATCAAGCCGGTCGTGCATGCGTCCCAGCGCCCAGAACAGGTTGACCGCAGTGGGACGGGAATCGGCCAGCAGCGCGAAATCCTCTTCCAGCGCCGCGTACCAGTCGCCACCTTCGGCAATCCGGGCACGGGCCGCGAGCACGATGCCATAAGCGGCACTGATACCAATCGCCGGCGCACCGCGCACCACCATCGAGCGAATGGCCTCGGCCACACCGGCTGCACTGGTGTAGGCGATCCAGGTTTCCTCGAACGGCAAAATGCGCTGATCCAGCAGATGGAGAGCGCCATCACGCCAATCGATGGCCTTTACCTTTTCCGCAGCCAACAGTCGATCGCGCATCCCTCACCCCGCACTCATGAACAAAAGCCGCCGATTATAGCGATCCCCCCGCGAAGACGCTCGGGTATACTTCGCCATCCTTTACAAAAGCACTGGAACCGACCCTCGATGCCGAACACTGCCGCTGCGCTCGACCTGTTATTGCTGCCGACCTGGCTGGTACCCGTCGAACCTGCTGGTGTTGTCCTCAAGGAACATGGCGTGGGCATCCGTGATGGACGCATCGTGTTTATCGGCCCACGTTCCGCCGCACTGAAGCTTAACGCAACCGAAACCCGCGAGTTGCCCGACATGTTGCTCAGCCCCGGCCTGATCAATGCCCACGGGCACGCGGCGATGACGCTGTTCCGTGGCCTGGCCGATGACCTGCCATTGATGACCTGGCTGGAGAACCACATCTGGCCCGCCGAAGCCAAGTGGGTCGACGAGGACTTCGTGCGCGACGGCACGGATCTGGCCATCGCCGAGCAAATCAAAGGTGGCATCACCTGTTTCTCTGACATGTACTTCTTCCCGAAGGTTGCCAGCGAGCGCGTGCACAACAGCGGCATTCGCGCGCAGATCGCGATTCCGATCCTCGACTTCCCCATTCCGGGCGCCGCTACAGCGGACGAAGCCATTCGTCAGGGCGTCGAGTTGTTTGGCGATCTCAAGCACCACGAGCGCATCAAAATCACCTTCGGCCCCCATGCACCCTACACCGTGGGCGATGAAAATCTGGAAAAAATCCGGGTGATCGCCGAAGAACTGGACGCCTCGATCCACATGCACGTGCATGAAACGGCGTTTGAAGTGCAGCAATCGGTCGAGCAGCGCGGTGAACGACCGCTGGCCCGACTGGCGCGCCTGGGCTTGCTGGGGCCACGCTTCCAGGCGGTTCACATGACCCAGATCAGCGAAGAAGACATGACGCTGCTGGTAGAAAGCAACAGCAATGTGATTCATTGCCCGGAATCGAACCTGAAGCTGGCCAGCGGGTTCTGCCCGGTAGAGCGTTTGTGGCAGGCCGGGGTCAATGTCGCGGTCGGCACCGATGGCGCGGCCAGCAACAACGACCTGGACCTGCTCGGCGAAACCCGCACCGCGGCCCTGCTGGCCAAGGCTGTCGCCGGTTCGGCCACCGCGCTGGATGCCCATCGTGCCTTGCGCATGGCCACCCTCAACGGTGCCCGGGCACTGGGTATCGAGGCCGAAGTCGGCTCGCTGGAAATCGGCAAGGCCGCGGACATGGTGGCTTTCGATCTCTCGGGGCTGGCCCAGCAGCCGGTCTACGACCCGGTTTCGCAGCTTATATACGCCACCGGCCGGGACTGCGTGAAACACCTTTGGGTTGCCGGCAAGCAGTTGCTCGACGACCGCCGCCTGACACGCCTGGATGAACAACAGCTAAGTACTGTCGCGAAGGCCTGGGGCCGGCGCATCAGTGGCCGCACCGAATCGTAAGCACCCTGGAGCACAATCCGGGGCAACAGGATTTTTCAAGTTTTAGAGGACTTAAACCATGAGCAACGTCGACTACGCCGAAATCGCCAAATTCGAGGCCCTGGCCCATCGCTGGTGGGACCGCGAAAGCGAATTCAAACCGCTGCACGACATCAACCCGCTGCGGGTCAACTGGATTGATGAACGCGTCCACCTGGCCGGCAAGAAGGTCCTCGACGTCGGTTGCGGCGGCGGCATCCTCAGCGAGGCCATGGCTCAGCGCGGCGCGACCGTGATGGGTATCGACATGGGCGAAGCGCCGTTGGCGGTTGCCCAGCTTCATCAGCTGGAGTCGGGCGTGAGCGTCGAATACCGGCAGATCACCGCCGAAGCCCTGGCCGAGGAAATGCCCGAGCAGTTCGACGTGGTCACCTGCCTGGAAATGCTTGAGCACGTGCCAGACCCGTCGTCGGTCATCCGTGCCTGCTTCCGCATGGTCAAGCCCGGCGGCCAGGTGTTCTTCTCGACCATCAACCGCAATCCGAAGGCGTACCTGTTCGCCATCGTCGGCGCCGAATACATCATGAAGTTGCTGCCGCGCGGCACCCACGATTTCAAGAAATTCATTCGCCCTTCCGAACTTGGCGCCTGGAGCCGCATGGCCGGCCTGTCCGTCAAGGACATCATCGGCCTGACCTACAACCCGCTGACCAAGCACTACAAACTGGCCTCCGACGTGGACGTCAACTACATGATCCAGACCCTGCGCGAGGAATAAGCCGATGCCAATCAGAGCAGTTCTTTTCGACATGGACGGCACCCTGCTCGACACCGCGCCGGACTTCATTGCGATCTGCCAGGCGATGCGTGCCGACCGTGGCTTGCCACCGATGAACGACAAACACATTCGCGACGAGATTTCCGGCGGCGCCAAGGCGATGGTCGCAGTGACCTTCTCCATGGACCCGGAATCGCCGGGATTCGAGGAGTTGCGCCTGGAGTTCCTGGAGCGCTACCTCGTCGGTTGTGCCGTCCATAGCAAGCTGTTCGACGGCATGGGCGAACTGCTGGCGGACATCGAGAAGGCCAACCTGATCTGGGGCGTGGTCACCAACAAGCCGTTGCGCTTCGCCGAGCCGATCATGCAACAGCTGGGACTGGCCGAGCGTTCGGCGCTGCTGATCTGCCCGGATCATGTGAAAAACAGCAAACCGGATCCCGAGCCGCTGATCCTCGCCTGCAAGATGCTCGACCTCGATCCGGCCAGCGTGCTGTTCGTTGGCGATGACCTGCGCGACATCGAGTCCGGCCGTGATGCCGGCACCAAGACTGCTGCGGTGACCTTCGGCTACATCCACCCGGATGACAACCCGCGACACTGGGGAGCGGACGTGGTGGTCGATCATCCGTTGGAGCTGCGCAAGGTTTTGGATAGCGCCCTCTGTAGCTGCTGAGACTGTCGTTGACCTCTGTAGGAGCGAGCTTGCTCGCGAAGAACCTGAGAGCGCCACGGGGTCGTCATCGTTTACGCCCATCGTCGGAACGCCGCCCGGAGCAAGCTCGCTCCTACAGGGATAGCGCTTGACCTGAAGAATTTTTGTAGAGGTTTTTATGTTTGATTATTCCGCCCGCCCCGAACTGCTCAAGGATCGGGTCATCCTGGTCACCGGCGCAGGACGCGGCATCGGTGCCGCAGCGGCAAAAACCTACGCGGCACACGGCGCAACCGTGCTGCTGCTGGGCAAGACCGAAGCCAACCTGACCCAGGTCTACGACGAAATCGAAGCCGCCGGCCATCCACAACCGGCAGTCATCCCCTTCAACCTCGAAACCGCCCTGCCCCATCAATACGATGAGCTGGCAGCGATGATCGAAAGCGAATTCGGGCATCTCGACGGTCTCCTGCACAATGCCTCGATCATCGGCCCGCGCACGCCGATCGAGCAGCTTTCCGGCGAAAACTTCATGCGGGTCATGCAAGTCAACGTCAATGCCATGTTCATGCTCACCAGCACCCTGCTGCCGCTGCTCAAGTTGTCGCAGGATGCCTCGGTGGTGTTCACTTCCAGCAGCGTCGGCCGCAAGGGGCGTGCATATTGGGGCGCTTACGGCGTCTCCAAATTCGCCACTGAAGGCTTGATGCAAACCCTGGCTGACGAAGTCGATACCGTGGCCCCGGTGCGCTCCAACAGCATCAACCCGGGCGCCACCCGCACCAGCATGCGCGCCCAGGCTTACCCGGGTGAAAACCCACTGAACAACCCGACGCCCGAGGAGATCATGCCGGTCTACCTTTACCTGATGGGCCCGGACAGCACCGGTATCAATGGCCAGGCGTTCAACGCCCAGTAACGACCGTACGTCGCTTTTTAGTGCCGCGCCAGCTTCCTGTCGCGGCACTTGAAGGCTCTCGGGTTCGAGCCAGGCACCTGTCAAACAAACGTCACACGCTGCGCTACACAGGCAGCAGACAAACAACAACCCATTGATTTAATACGACTTTTATTCGGATGAACCGAATGGCACGACTTTCGCTCTAAGTTTGCTCAGACACGTAAAGTGAAAGCAGACGGGGGTGAAGCTTGAGCGCAGAGATTACTCATCTTCTACAAAGCGGATTAAACTTGTACGAAATGTCCTACGGGACTGACGGACCAGTACGACGCGCAGCCCTAAGCCGCTCTCACCCTGCTTGTAAGACAGCCTTACTGCTTAGGGGCGCATGCCTTATGAAACCACCTTCCCAGACCAACGCAATTGACTTCGATAGCGCCAAATTGCAGCGCCTGGGCTTTGGTCAGCAGCCTCCCCTCCTGGAAAGACCTGTCAGTCTTGCGCAATTGCGCCAGCAACTGAGCCTGCAGTTGCAAACCAGTCTGGAGCCGCAACGCATTCTTGGGACGTTCTATCGCGAGATTCAGCGGTTGGTGCCGTTGGACGCCTTGTGCTACCAGCACAAGAGCAGTGACCTGCGCCTGGAGTTCGGCCAACGCGGCCACCACTCCATCAGTTACAGCCTCAGCCACGAAGGCGAACACCTGGGTGAGCTGATCTTCCGTCGCAATCAGCGTTTCAGCGAACAGGATCAGGGCAATCTCGAATCACTGCTGGCCGCACTGCTTTTCCCGATGCGCAATGCGCTGCTGTACCGTACCGCCACCCAAAGCGCACTGCGCGACCCGCTGACCGGTGCCGGTAACCGCATCGCCATGGACCAGACGCTGCAAAGGGAAATCGAACTGTCCCGGCGCCATCTGCAACCGTTGTCAGTACTGATGCTGGACATCGATCATTTCAAGCTAGTCAATGATACCCATGGTCACAGCACAGGTGATGACGTGCTCAAGGCGGTCGCCGCCACGATCAAAAACCAGCTGCGCAACGTGGACATGGTGTTCCGCTATGGCGGCGAGGAGTTCCTGATCCTGCTGTCGAATACCTGTCGCGAGGCCGCGGCCATGGTCGGTGAGCGGCTGCGGTTTGCAGCCCAGTCTGAAGAGTACCTGGCCGATGGTCACAGGATCCTGCTGACGGTCAGCCTCGGCTGTTCGACCCTGTTGCCCGGCGAGTCTGCCGAAAGCCTGTTGCGACGGGCAGACAGCGCGTTGTATGTGGCCAAGCGCGAAGGTCGTAACCGGCTGGAGATGGCGGGCTGATTTTTCAGCCACGACACAAACCAATGTGGGAGCGGGCTTGCTCGCGAATGGGATCTGACTTTCAACGATGATGTTGACTGACAGTCCGTATTCGCGAGCAGGCTCGCTCCCACAGTTGTTTTTCAAGCAGCGATTGAATCAGCCTTCGGCCAATGCCATCCGCTCACGCACGACCGGTACCCACTCTGCGTGCTCCATTTGCATGCAACGTTCGAGAAACAGGTACATATAGTCGTAGCTCTTGCAAACGGCCTGACGCAACTCCACCTGCAGGGATTTGCCGGGGTTGGTGCCCGCCAATGTGCAGATGATCTCAAGGGCTTCCCATGGATGGGCATCGTCGTACTGGGCATGCATCTTCAGCCACTTCATCGCCCGCTTACGATCTTCCTCGGGGAACGAGGCGGCGTAGATACCGTTGGAACACACTACCGCCGACCATTCCCCGGTCGCTCCTTCGATGGCGTAGTTGGTGGCGGCAATCGCAACGATCAGCGAGTCGGCTGAACTGGTGTGCCAGCACCAATGGCTCAAGGCGTGAAGCTCGGGGGGAACCTGCTGAGCCTGCAGCTCTTCCAGGCTGACACCGTGCGCGCGACTCCAGTTCACCCAGTAATCGGCGTGGTTCAGTTCGACGCGGATGTTACGCATCAGCCAGCGACGGGCCATGTCTTCGCCGGGATGACGGGCAAAGCGGGTCTTGGTCAGGTTTTGTGCCATATACAACGCGAACTGTTCGACCACCGGCCAGCCACCGATCAGGTACTGGCGCATGGTCTTCGCACTGAGTTTGTTGTCTCGCATGCGTTGGTACAGTTCGTGTTCGACAACCCGGCGCTTGCTCTCGCTGCAATCCTGGATCAGGCGCTGGGCCCAGGCAGGGTAACTTGCAGCTTCCATGAGCGGTCCGGTTCGGTTGAATGTATCGATCACTGTCGAGCTCCTTTTGATTGTGATTGTAAGACCGGCAGGAGTCTCAACGGAACGTGCCAGGCGCCTTGAACAACAGCGGTTGCGGCCTGGCGGGACGACTTAACAGACTATCACTGGTAAACAACTGCGGGCGTTCAATCACATACCCTTGAGCGTAATCCACCCCGATTTCCAGCAATGCCTGCTCGATCTGGGGCGTTTCGACAAACTCGGCAATCGTGCGCTTACCCATCACATGGCCAATGTGATTGATCACTTCGACCATGGCGCGGTTAATCGGGTCGTCCAGCATATCCTTTACGAAACTCCCGTCGATCTTCAGGAAGTCTACAGGCAAATGTTTCAGGTACGCGAATGAGGACATTCCGGCGCAAAAGTCATCCAGCGAAAAATGGCAGCCTAAGCCTTTGAGTTCATTAATGAATCGAATGGCGCTGCCAAGATTTGAAATGGCACTGGTTTCAGTAATTTCAAAACAAATCATTTCAGGCGGAATCGAATACGTCACAAACTGTTCGCGCAAGAAGTCCAGAAACGCCTCATCCCCAATCGTCGTGCCTGACAGATTGATCGCACACATAGCCAGCGGTCCGTGGCCTTGCTCGGCCCGGCATTGGGCGATGATCTTGAACACGTTCTGCACCACCCAACGATCAAGCGAGCTCATCAGGCCATAGCGTTCAGCTGCCGGAATGAAGCTGTCGGGCAAGATCATCCGCCCGGCTTCATCATGTAGTCGCAGCAGGATTTCAATGTGCCCGCCGCCCTGATCGACATGACCCAAGGGGGCAATTTCCTGGGCGTACAGGCAGAAGCGGTCTTCCTCCAGCGCCATGTGCAAACGCTGCACCCAGGCCATCTCGCCGAAGCGCAGGGACAATTCCGAGTCATCCGGATGATAGACCTGGACCCGGTTCCGACCCTTTTCCTTGGCCATGTAGCACGCCATGTCGGCAGCACGCAGCGAGGCTTCGAGCGTCGTCGGGTTCTGCGCGACATGGACCAGCCCGATACTGACAGTGGTCACGAAAGGCCGGCCTTTCCAGACAAAATGCAGATTCTGCACCGTCTGGCGCAGGCTTTCGGCAATTTTCTCCGCCGCTTCCGGTGCGCAGTTTTCCAGCAGGATGCCGAACTCGTCGCCGCCAAGGCGCGCCAGGGTGTCGCCTTCGCGCAGCCCCGATTGCAACAGCGCGCAGATGTGCCGCAGCAGTTCGTCCCCCGCCGCGTGGCCGCAGGTGTCGTTGACCAGCTTGAACTGGTCCAGATCGAGGAACATCAGGGCATGGCGACCCGAATGGCGGGTCAGGTTGTGCAGCGCCTGTTCCAGGCGATATTCGAACTCGCGACGGTTGGCAAGGCCGGTCAAGGCATCGTGGGTCGCCTGCCACGACAGATTGGCGATGTACTGCCGCTCCTGGGTCATGTCATGCAGCACCAGCACCGTCCCGCTGACTTTTCCGGCATTGCGGATGGGCGCGCCCACCAGCGTGACCGACACCGTGCTGCCGTCCAGGCGTTGAATCAACTTGGAGTGTTCACTGCCGCCACTGAGCTGGCCGCTCAGAATATGCTCGATCAGGGTGAAACCATCGGTCTGGGCATTTTCGTCCAACAGGTTGAACAGCGCCGCCAGCGGCAATCCCGTCGCCTGCTCGGCCTTCCAGTGGGTCATCGCCTCGGCCGCCGGATTCATGTAGGCGATTGCACCGGAAACATCCGTGGTGATCACCCCATCACCAATTGATTGCAAGGTGATCTGCGCCCGTTCTTTTTCCAGTTGCAGCGCATCGGCGAACGCATGGCGCTGCTTGAGCAGTTTATGGGTGCGCATCAGCGCCAGCGCAATCAATCCAAGAGCAGTGGCGAGGTTAGTCAGCAGCAGCAAACGAAGAATGACCCGCGAACCCTCACCCAAGGCATCGCTGAACGCCTTTGCCGCCGGCGTCACACCGTCGTTGATGGCGAAAATCTGCTCCTTCCAGCGCTGTACGTCCGCGCCGGAGGCCGGGCCGGCAGTGATGTGCTGATGCATGTCCCGCGCAACGTCATCGAGCTGGACTAGATAGGCATCCCCCACGGTCCAAAGGTGGATGGCTTTTTCGAGGTAACTGAAGTGACGAAAGTTGAGGTACAGCCAGATCAGGCTGGAAACGTCTTCCGGGTGGTTGCCACCCTTGAGAATCGCCACACGTGCCGCCTCTATATTCGGCGGTTGATGATCCAGCGCCACACGCAACTCATGCCCGCCCTGAGGCACGGAAATGGCGTGCTGGTATTTACGAAAAATCGCTTCGTCGCCGCTGTCGGCATAGAGGTTGAGGTAATAGATTGCGTCCTTCTGGCCCTTGGACCAGAGGCTTTCGCCGGCAACATAGCCGCGAACCGCCGACAGTACGTAAAGGCTAACGCCGCCCAACAAGGCTTGAAACACTACAACGGCGATAAATGGCCAGACGATGCCCAACAGCCGTGGCGTTCCGAGAGTCCGCGTTTGATTCATGAGGTCCCTTGCATTAGCACCGCTTGCTCGTCTTCCGGACGAAATCGCTATAGCTAGACTAGGTTGCGATTCCGATCCCGGCAAGCGACAAGCTATGCCCGGAGGGAATATCGCGGCCACTGAATTCGGCCGCGATGATGTTTTTTATAGTATTGAAGTGGCGCCCTGCAACCTTGATATCATTTCACTACAACCGCTGCAAATGCCCATACAGCTTGGCGTACAGGCCACCGTCGGCAATCAGTTGCTGATGATCGCCATCCTCGGCAATTTGCCCGCCGTCGAACACCAGCACACGGTCGGCCTGTTTTACCGCCGAAAGGCGGTGGGCAATGATCAACGTGGTGCGGTTGCTCAGAAACCGCGCCAAGGCCTGGTGCAGGTTGTATTCGGTGGCGGCATCCAGCGCAGAGGTGGCTTCGTCGAGAATCACCACCTTGGGCTCGGCCAGTACCATCCGGGCGATGGCCAGGCGTTGACGTTGCCCGCCGGACAACCGCACCCCGGAGCGCCCGACGATGCTGTCCAGGCCCTTGGGCAAATCCCGGACCGTACCGTGCAATTGGGCGATTTCCAGCGCCTGCCAGCAGGCCTCGTCACTGCGCTCGCGACCCATGGTCAGGTTGGCCCGGATGGTATCGTTGAACAGCGCCGGATGTTGCAGGACCACGGCAACATTTTCCCGCACGGTTTCCAGGCCGATCTCCTGCTGGGTCGAACCGCCGAAGCGAATGGTTCCGGCCAACGGCGTGTACAAGCCCAGCAGCAGTTGCACCAGCGTGCTCTTGCCGCCACCACTGGCGCCGACGATCGCGACCTTTTCGCCAGGGGCGATGGACAGGTTCATCTGGTTCAGGACCAGTTCATCACCGTAACCGAAGCTCAGCCCTTGTACTTCCAGCCCGACCGTCTCGCGACCGACGAAAGGGTCTATGCCGCCCGGGTATTGGGGCTCATCGGCTCGGGACAGCAACTCGTTGATCCGCGACAGCGCACCGCCGGCAGCGTAGTAGGCATATTGCAGGTTCAGCAACTGTTCAACCGGGCCGATCATGAACCACAGGTAGCTGAACACCGCGAGCATCTGGCCGATTGAAAGGTCGGAAAACAGCACGGTGAGCATCGCCGCGGCCCGGAAAATATCGATACCGAACTGGAACAGCAAACCGCTGGCCCGGTTCGATGCATCGGTTTTCCATTGCGAATTCACCGCATAGTCACGCACGTCCCGGGCGCGCTGGCCCAAGCGACCGAGGAAAAACCCCTGGCGGTTGCCGGCGCGAACTTCCTGGATGGCATCCAGCGTTTCGGTCAGCGCCTGGGTAAAGCGTGAAGTGCTGTCGTTCTCGAGTTTCTTCAGATGTTTGACCCGCTTGCCCAACTGCACCGTGGCATAGATCACCAGCGGGTTGAACAGCAGAATCAGCAAAGCCAGCTGCCAGTGCATCCACATCAGAATGCCCGCCGTGCCGACCAGGGTCAGCATGGCCACGAGGAAACGGCTGAGGGTTTCGCCGACGAATTTGTCCAGCGTGTCCAGGTCGGTGACCAGGTGCGTAGTCACCGTTCCGCTGCCCAGGCTTTCGTATTCGCCCAGGGAGATACCCTTGAGACGCTCGATCAGGCGTATGCGAATGCGGTAGACGATGTCCTTGGCCAACCCGGCGAACAATTTCGCCTGCACCACGTTGAACAGCAGAGCCGTGCAACGCAGGGTCAAGGTCACCACCAGCATCAGGCCGATGTAGCCAGCGGCCTTCTGCCAGCCTTCGGGCAGCACGTGGTTCATGATCTTCAGCGCGGCATCACCGTGCCCCAGCAACACCTCGTCCACCAGCAACGGCAGGAGCAAGGGAATCGGCACGCTGCACAAGGTCGCCAGCACGGCTACGCCGTTGGCGATCCACAGGGATTTCTTGTGATGCAGGGCCAGGCGGCGGATTTCCGCCCAGCTCAGACGGTCGACACGTTTAGCGGGTGCGACATCATCAGGCAGGTCATGCACAGGCAGCACGCTCCAGCCAGCGGCCGAGCAGCGGGGACAACTCGCTCAACGGCTGATAGCCATTGGTCAACAACGCCAGTTGGCCGTTACGCTCGGCCAGCAGGGTGGGGAAACCGGCAATGCCCAGGTCCTGGACCCAGGTGAAATCGGCTTCAGTCGCAGTGTGCATGTCGGCACGGTCGAAAGCGGCGGCGAACTCGATGCGCGGCACGCCGGCCTGCTCGGCCAGTTCCACCAGCACGCTGGCGCGGGTGACGTCCCGACCTTCGACATAAAACGCATGCTGAATCAGCCCGAGCAGCTTCCAGGCACAATCCGGCGCCAGTCCGCGCGCCGTCACCAGTGCCCGGCAGGCAGGCTCGGTGTCGTAGACAAAGCCATCGGGTAACGCGCCCTCAAACTTGAAGGGCTGGCCGGTGGCCTCGGTGACCGCCTGCCAGTGCTCAAGAATGTAGCGTCGGGTGGTCGGCTCCAGCGCCGCACCGCTACCGGTGCGCAAACCACCCACGATCAAGTGCACATCCACACCCGCGGCTTGCGCCTGCTCGACCAGTGACTTGGCCACGGGGGCAAACCCCCAGCACCAGGAACACATCGGGTCCATCACATAGAGCAGGCGCGCAGACATGGTTCAGGCCTCGGAAGATGCTTGCTTGTAGTTGAAGCCGATCGGGTGAGGCTGGTTACGAGCCTTGGCCAGTTCGATCTGCTTCTGCCGGTCGATCGCACTGCGACGGGTCTTCTCGCTCAGCTTATCCCAGCAATGCGGGCAACTGATGCCGGCCACGTAATGCTCGGACGCGCGGTCTTCCACACTCACCGGTGTGCGGCAGGCATGACATTGATCGTAGTCGCCCTCGCTCAGGTCGTGACGAACGGTCACGCGGTTGTCGAACACGAAGCAATCGCCCTGCCACTTGGTTTCTTCCTGCGGCACCTCTTCGAGGTACTTCAGGATGCCACCCTTGAGGTGAAAAACCTCACCGTAGCCCTCGCTGAGCATGTAGCTCGAGGCCTTCTCGCAGCGGATGCCGCCAGTGCAGAACATCGCGACCTTCTTGTGCACGGCCGGGTCGAAGTTGGCTTTGATGTAATCGGGAAATTCGCGAAAACTGGTGGTTTTCGGGTCGATGGCGCCTTCGAAGGTACCGATCGAGACTTCGTAGTCGTTACGGGTGTCGATCAACAACACTTCCGGGTCGCTGATCAGCGCGTTCCAGTCCTGTGGATCGACGTAGGTGCCGACCTTTTTGTTCGGGTCCACGCCTTCCACGCCGAGGGTGACGATTTCTTTCTTGAGTTTGACCTTGGTGCGGTAGAACGGCTGCTCGTCGCAGTACGACTCTTTGTGGTCGATGTCGTCCATGCGCGGGTCGTTCTTGAGCCAGGCCATCAGCCCGTCGATGCCTTCGCGGCTGCCGGACACGGTGCCGTTGATGCCTTCTTCGGCAATCAGCAGGGTGCCTTTGATGCCGTTGTCGACCATCGCTTGCAGCAGGGGCTCGCGCAGGGCGACGTAATCTTCCAGGGTGACGAACTTATACAGTGCCGCCACGACAATCTGTTGTGTCATGGGTAAATCTCCAGGTGGCTACCCTCGTAAGGGGTGAACCGGATGCGAAAAAAAACGCGCCGGGTTAGCGGCGCGTTGGGCATTCTAACAAAAAACCGGAGTTTAGTGCTTGCTGCCGCCGGCACAGGTCGGCGAGGCCGGAGCTGCGTCAATCTGTGCCCATTCTTCTGGCGTGTAGGTATGCAGCGCCAACGCATGGAACTCTCCCATCAGCTCGCCGAGCGTGCCGTAGACCTTCTGGTGGCGCTTGACCCGGTTCAGGCCTTCGAACTGCGTACTGACCACCACAGCCTTGAAATGGGTTTGCAGCCCACGGCTGTGCATGTGGCTTTCATCCAGCACTTGCAGATGCTCGGGCTGAAGCAGGCCCAGCGTCGATTCGATGCGTTGTTGCATGGTCATACCGAACTCCGCTTAAGGCTTTTTCTTGGCTGGGGCGGCTGCGTCTTTCGGCGTCAGCTCGGCGGTCATGTCAGCCAGCAGCTTGTTGACCACAGGCACCGCGCTTTCCAGCTTGGCCTGGGTCATCTGGGCCGATTGCTGGGTCAGCTGAGGCATTTTTTCCAGGACTTTCTTGCCCAGTGGCGACTGGTAGAACGCAACCAGGTCCTTGAGCTCGGATTCGGTGAAGTTGGTGGTGTAGAGCTTGACCATGTCCGGTTTCAGCTTGTTCCAGCCAATGGCCTGGTCCAGAGCGGCGTTGGCCTTGGCCTGGTAGGTTTCCAACACGGCCTTTTTCGACTCAGGGGCTTTGGTCTGTTCGAAACGCTGGGCAAACATCTGCTGTACTTGCATGTACACCGGGGTGCCCAGTTTGTCAGCGTGCGCCATGGTCAGGAAAGCCTCGGCACTGGCGTTATGGCTGGCGGTGTCGGCAAGAACCTGGCCGCTGGCGCAGACCAAAGCAACGGCGGTACAGATGGCACGAAGACGAGTCATCGAGTTTCCTTTTCTAGCTGGCGAGGTAAGACCCCAAGGGCGTCCATTCTGCGCCTAAAAAAGTGTGTCGCTCAACCCCAAGCCTTGTCGCACCTGATTTAGAGGGGTTGAATGGTCAATTTCAGACTGATGGAACCACGGCCGTCGATCACGGCCTAAACTGCGCAATCGGACCTACAGGAGTGAGCAAGATGAGCCGTATCGAAACCGACAGCCTCGGCCAGGTTGAAGTCCCGGATGAAGCCTATTGGGGCGCTCAGACGCAACGCTCGCTGATCAACTTCGCCATCGGCAACGAACGCATGCCGCTGGCCGTGTTGCATGCCCTGGCGCTGATCAAGAAAGCCGCGGCACGGGTCAATGATCGCAATGGCGACGTGCCCGCCGATATCGCCCGCCTGATCGAGCAGGCGGCCGACGAGGTGCTCGCCGGCGACCACGACGACCAGTTTCCGCTGGTGGTCTGGCAAACCGGCAGCGGTACCCAGAGCAACATGAACGTCAATGAAGTGATCGCCGGTCGCGCCAACGAGCTGGCCGGCAACCCCCGTGGCGGCAAGTCCCCGGTGCACCCCAACGATCACGTCAATCGCTCCCAGAGCTCCAACGACTGCTTCCCCACCGCCATGCATATCGCGGCTGTCCAGGCGGTGCAACAGCACTTGCTGCCGGCGATCAGCGAACTGTCTGGCGGGCTGGCCGAACTGGCCGCACGCCACATGAAACTGGTCAAGACCGGCCGCACCCACATGATGGATGCGACACCCATCAGCTTCGGCCAGGAGATCTCAGCCTTCATCGCGCAACTCGATTACGCCGAGCGGGCGATCCGCAGCGCACTGCCCTCGGTCTGCGAACTGGCCCAGGGTGGAACGGCCGTCGGCACCGGGCTCAATTCACCCCACGGCTTTGGTGAGGCCATCGCCGCAGAATTGGCCGCCCTCTCCGGTTTGCCGTTTATCACCGCGCCGAACAAGTTTGCCGCGCTGGCCGGTCATGAGCCGCTGACCACGCTGTCCGGCGCGCTGAAAACCCTCGCCGTGACGCTGATGAAAATCGCCAACGATCTGCGCCTGCTGGGTTCCGGCCCGCGCGCCGGCTTCGCCGAAGTCAGGCTGCCGGCCAATGAACCGGGCAGTTCGATCATGCCGGGCAAGGTCAACCCGACCCAATGCGAAGCGCTGTCGATGCTGGCCTGCCAGGTATTGGGCAACGATGTCGCCATTGGCTTTGCCGCCAGTCAGGGCCACTTGCAGCTCAACGTGTTCAAACCGGTGATCATCCACAACCTGCTGCAATCGATCCGTTTACTGGCTGATGGCTGCAGCAACTTCCAGCAGCACTGCGTGGCCGGTCTGGAGCCGGATGCGGAAAAAATGGCTGAGCACCTGGAGCGTGGCTTGATGCTGGTGACGGCACTCAACCCGCACATCGGCTATGACAAATCGGCGGAGATCGCCAAGAAAGCCTACAGCGAAGGCCTGACCTTGCGCGAGGCGGCGTTGCAGCTCGGGTATCTGACAGACGAAGAGTTCGATGCGTGGGTGAGGCCGGAGAACATGCTGGAGGGTGGGGCCAAGGGCTGAATCGGTAGCGCCTGATCGTCCGTCATCGCGGGCAAGCCACGCTCCCACAGGTTTTGCGTCGTTCATTGATATTGTGGACGACGCAAACCCTGTGGGAGCGTGGCATGCCCGCGATGAACGATAACGCGGTCTAACTGGCTGCCATCCGCACCTTCCGCGCCTTCAGCCCGGCAATCAACGAAGGCCCCAACGCCACCAGCGCCGACCCCAGCACCACCAGCACCGCACCGCCATATCCCAGGCCATTGATCGTCTCGGCATGCACATAGTCGGGCCACAGCCACGCAGCCATGGCAACCGCGGCAAAGGTCACCAACGGCGTGATGGCCAGCGTCGCGCTGACCCGGGAGGCTTCCCAATGGGCCAGGGCCTCGGCAAACGCGCCATAGGCAATCAGGGTGTTGAGGCAGCACGCCAGCAGCAACCAACCCTGCAAGGGGCTTAATTGCAACGCTTCGAGCGGATGCACCCACGGCGTCAACAGCGCTGCGCAGAACAGGTAGATCACCATCATCACCTGCAGCGAATTCCACACCGTCAGCAATTGCTTCTGCCCCAGGGCATAGAAGGTCCAGACCGTGGACGCCAGCAACACAAGCAGCACACCGGCGGTGTAGTCGGTCAGAGACGTGAGCAACTCACTCAAGCGCTGGTTGAAAAACAGCGCAAAGCCGATCAGCAGTACCAGCAGGCCAATCCCCTGCCCCAGGCTGAAACGCTCCTTGAACACAAACAGACTGGCGATCAGCAGCATGATCGGTCCCATCTGCACTACCAGTTGCGCCGTACCGGGGCTGAGCAGGTTCAGGCCCATCAGATACAACACATAGTTACCGACCAGGCCGAGCACCGCCATCAGCACCAACCAGCCACCACGAGGACCGAGCACCTTGCGGCTGGGCAGACGCCTGGTGGCCGCCAGGTAAATGAACAGGCAGCCGCCGGATACCATCAGGCGAAACCAGGTCACCGTCACCGGGTCCATTACCAGCAACACTTGTTTGAGCTTGATCGGCAGGATTCCCCACAACAACGCGGTCAACAAGGCCAGGAACAGACCGTAACCCCAGCGACCCGATGAAATGTGCATGTGAACCCCAACGCCAACTGACAGGAGTCGTCATTCTAGGCCCCCAGCGGTGGCGTACACAGGCACAGTTTCGGTCTGGCCGCGAATGAAACTGTGCGGGTCGTAATCTTCAGGTGATTTTTTTGACCGTGGCGCACCCATCGCGAGCAAGCTCGCTCCCACAGGTTTTGCGACGTACACAACATTTGTGATCGCCGCTGAACACTGTGGGAGCGAGCTTGCTCGCGATGACTATCGAACTGACAACGAGAAATATCGAGGCTTACCGCACCGCTTCAAACAGCCCGGTTGCCCCCATCCCGCCACCCACGCACATGGTGACGATGCCGTACCGCAGATTGCGTCGCTGCAATTCACGAACCAGATGCCCGACCTGGCGCGAGCCGGTCATGCCAAACGGGTGACCGATGGAAATCGAGCCGCCGTTGACGTTGTACCGGGCGTTGTCGATTTCCAGGCGATTGCGGCTGTACAGGCACTGCGAGGCGAACGCTTCGTTGAGTTCCCACAGGTCGATGTCGTCAATCCGCAAGCCTTTGGCCTTGAGCAGTTTCGGTACCGAAAATACCGGGCCGATGCCCATCTCGTCCGGCGCGCAACCGGCCACGGTAAAGCCGCGGAAGAACGCTTTCGGCTTGAGCCCCAGTTCCAGCGCTTTCTCCAGGCTCATCACCAGAGTCATGGACGCGCCGTCAGACAGCTGCGAAGAGTTACCCGCCGTGACCGAGCCATCTTCGGCGAACACCGGCTTCAACCCGGTCAGACTTTCCAGGGTGGTGTCCGGGCGGTTGCAGTCATCGCGGTCGACGATGCCGTCGAGGATCTGTGCTTGACCTGTGGCCTTGTCTTCAACGCGATACTTCACCGACATCGGCACGATTTCATCAGTGAACAGCCCGGCGGCCTGAGCCTCTGCGGTGCGCTGCTGGCTTTGCAACGCATACAGGTCCTGCTCTTGGCGGCTGACGTTGTACCGACGCGCGACGATTTCAGCAGTCTGGCCCATCGGGAAGTAGATGCCCGGCACCTGTTCCTTGAGCAGCGGATTGATCAGGTTGTCGGTGTTGACGCTCTTCATGGTCAGGCTGATGGACTCGACGCCGCCGGCGACGATGATGTCGCTGCAACCCGAAGCGATCTGGTTGGCGGCAATGGCGATCGCCTGCAGGCCCGAGGAACAGAACCGGTTGAGGGTCATGCCGGCCGTGCCGATGCCCAGGCGCGAGAGCACCGCGACATTGCGACCGATATTGAAACCCTGGGCGCCTTCGTTGGAGCCGGCGCCAACGATGCAGTCCTCGACGCTCGCCGGATCGATACCGGTGCGCGCCAACAGTGCATCGACACAGTGTGCCGCCATGTCGTCCGGGCGGGTCATGTTGAATTTACCGCGAAAGGATTTGGCCAGGCCGGTCCGCACGCTGTCGACGATCACCACTTCACGCATGACATACCTCATTGTTGTTATCGGTTGAGAGTGGACCGAGCATAAGTCCAGCTCTTCACCCGCCGCGACGATCATTCATCCCGCGTATGCGTAACCATGGCCTCAATCCTTGTCCTTACGCTTGCGTTCATGCCGGGCGGTTTTTTCGAAAGCCTCCTCCAGTGCCCGGTTGATGGTGCGCAAGACTTTGACCCGCGCCCAGCGTTTGTCGTTGGCTTCCACCAGGGTCCAGGGCGCAATCTCGGTGCTGGTACGGTCGACCATGTCGCCGACCGCCGCGCGATAGTCGTCCCATTTATCACGGTTGCGCCAGTCGTCCTCAGTGATCTTGAAGCGTTTGAAGGGGATCTTTTCGCGCTCTTCGAAGCGCTCCAGTTGCGTCTGTTTGTCGATGGACAGCCAGAACTTGACCACGATCACACCGGCGTCGGTGAGCTGTTCTTCGAAATCGTTGATTTCACCGTAGGCACGCAGCCAGTCTGCCGGGCTGCAAAAACCTTCGATGCGCTCCACCAACACCCGGCCATACCAGGAGCGGTCGAACACGGTGAACTTGCCCCGGGCCGGCAGGTGCCGCCAGAAGCGCCACAGATACGGTTGCGCCCGTTCTTCCTCGGTGGGCGCGGCAATCGGCACGATGCTGTACTGGCGCGGATCAAGCGCTGCCGCTACCCGGCGGATCGCCCCGCCCTTGCCGGCCGCGTCGTTGCCTTCGAACACCGCCACCAGCGCGTGGCGGCGCATGCGTTTGTCACGCATCAACCCGGAAAACCGCGCCTGCTCGGTGATCAGTTGTTCTTCGTAATCTTCTTTGTCCAACTGCAGGGTCAGGTCCAGGCTGTCGATCAGGTTCACTTGATCGACACTGGGGAACACTGGCGCGGCGCTGACCTTTTCCGGATGGATCTTCGGTCGCTTCAATGCGCCCTGCAGGCCCGCCAGCAGAATCCGCCCCACGGCCAGGCTGCGATAATGGGCATCCGCCCCGGCGATCACATGCCAGGGTGCATAAACGCGACTGGTGCGGCGCAGCGCCCGTTCACCATACTTCACGAACCTGTCGTAGGTTTGCGACTGCTGCCAGTCCAGCGGGCTGATGCGCCAGCTGTGCAGCGGGTCGTCGGCCAGTGCCTTGAGGCGAGCCTTCATTTGCTTCTTGGAGAGGTGGAACCAGAACTTGAAGATCAGCGCACCTTCATCGCAGAGCATCTTTTCCAGGCGCTCGGCGGCATTGATCGCCTGGTCCAGGCGCGGATCCTTGAACTCGCCATGGACCCGCCCCTGCAGCATCTGGCTGTACCAGTTGCCGAAGAAAATCCCCATGCGCCCCTTGGCCGGGAGCATCCGCCAGTACCGCCAGGCCGGTGGCCGCGCCAGCTCTTCGTCGGTTTGCTGATCGAACGTGCGGACCTCGATCAGGCGCGGGTCCATCCACTCGTTGAGCACCTTGATCGTCTCACCCTTGCCGGCACCTTCGATGCCATTGATCAAAATGATCACCGGGAAGCGGCGTTGCTGCTGCAATTCGAATTGCGCTTCGAGCAACGCTTCGCGCAGGGCCGGGATTTCGGCGTCGTAGGTTTCTTTGTCGATGGCGTGATCGATTTCGGCGGATTCAAACATGGGCGGCTCCCTTCCAGATGTGAGCAAGACTAGCGGATGGACCTGAAGGTCAGTGGAGATTTTCCGGATGGTTGCGGATTCCTGTGGCGAGGGGGCTTTGTGCAGGTTGATGATTTTCCCGGTTTCAGCCCGTTCATACCTTGCCACGGATCAAGCACCACACCTTCAATCGGCTAGAATGGCCGCCTTGCCGCTGCCGAGCCTGCCATGAAACCTGTATTGCCCCACGCCCAGCTCGACTGGGACGACCAAGGTCGCCCGTATTCGCGAGTGTTCGACGATGTGTACTTCTCCGACAAGTCAGGGCTGGATGAAACCCGCTATGTATTCATCGAGCAGAATCGACTGGCCGAACGCTTTGCCGCCTTGCCCAAGGGTGGGCGGCTGGTCATCGGTGAGACGGGGTTCGGCACCGGGCTGAATTTTTTGTGCGCCTGGCAGGTGTTCGAGCAACACGCAGCGGCCGGAGCGCGGCTGCATTTTGTCAGCGTAGAGAAATACCCGTTGAGCCCGGACGACTTGCAACGGGCCCTGGCACTGTGGCCGGAACTCAAGGTATTTGCCGATCAACTGCTTGAGCAATACGTGGCCATCCATCAGGGTTTTCAGCGCCTGACGCTGGACCACGGCCGCGTCACCCTGACGCTGCTGATCGGCGATGCACTGGAGCAACTGCCGCAACTCGATGCCCGAATCGACGCCTGGTTCCTCGACGGTTTCGCCCCGGCGAAAAACCCCGACATGTGGACCGCCGAACTGTTTGCCGAGCTGGCTCGCCTGGCCGCTCCCGGTGCATCCATCAGCACCTTCACCAGCACCGGCTGGGTGCGGCGCCTGCTCAACGCCGCCGGCTTCAAGATGAAACGCACCCCCGGCATCGGCCACAAATGGGAGATCCTGCGCGGTGAGTTCCTCGGCTGGCCCCTGGAAACGCCGGCCCCGGCCCTGGATAAACCCTGGTTCGCACGCCCGGCCCCGCTGACCGGCGAGCGCCAGGCACTGGTGATCGGTGCCGGCCTGGCCGGTTGTGCCAGCGCCGCCAGCCTCGCCGCGCGGGGCTGGCAAGTGACATTGCTGGAGCGCCACGACGCCATCGCCCGGGAAGCCTCGGGCAACCCGCAGGGTGTGCTCTACCTGAAGTTATCCGCCCATGGCACGGCGCTGTCGCAAATGATCGTCAGTGGATTCGGCTACACCCGACGTCTGCTCGAACACTTGCAACGAGGCCGCGATTGGGACGATTGTGGCGTGCTGCAACTGGCCTTCAATGCCAAGGAAGCCGAACGCCAGGCGCAATTGGCCGCGGCGTTTCCCGTGGACTTGCTGCACCTGCTGGATCAACCCGAAGCACAGGCCGTGGCCGGTATCGGACTGGCACACGGCGGCCTGTTCTATCCCGAAGGCGGCTGGGTCCACCCACCGGCGCTGTGCCAGTGGCAGGCTGCGCATCCACTGATTCAATTGCTCACCCATCACGATGCGCTGGAACTGCGCAAGGTTGAAGGCCGTTGGCAAGCCTGGGACAGCGAGCGGTTGCTTGCCGATGCTCCCGTGGTGGTGCTCGCCGGTGCGGCTGAAATCCAGCGTTTCCCCGAGAGCGCCGAGCTGCCGCTCAAGCGCATTCGCGGGCAAATCACCCGCTTGGCGCAAACTCCGCAAAGCCAGGCCCTGAGCACCGTGGTGTGTGCCGAAGGCTATGTCGCCCCCGCCCGTTTGGGCGAACACACCCTGGGGGCCAGTTTCGATTTCAAGAGCGATGACCTGACACCGACCACGGCAGAACACCTGGGCAACCTGGCCATGCTCGAAGAGATTTCCCATGATCTGGTCGAGCGTTTACAGGCCGATAAACTTGCGCCTGAAAGTCTCCAGGGGCGCGCCGCTTTTCGCTGCACCAGCCCCGACTACTTGCCAATCGTCGGCCCCTTGGCCGACACCCAGGCGTTCACTCAGGCGTATGCGGCGCTGGGCAAGGATGCCCGGCAGGTGCCGGACGTCGAATGCCCATGGCTTGACGGTTTGTACGTCAACAGCGGTCACGGCTCGCGCGGCCTGATCACCGCGCCGCTGTCCGCAGAACTGCTGGCAGCCTGGCTGGACAACGAACCCCTGCCGTTGCCCAGAAGCGTGGCCGAAGCCTGTCACCCCAACCGATTTGCCCTGAGACGCCTGATCCGGGGTAAGTAGTCGATAGAGCAGCCGAAGTCGCCCTCACGGGGCGATTCGGCCGTGGTCTGGCGCGCATATAACTCATCGATCTAAAACTCCCCTTACCGAGGAGGGTCACTTTCTGAGTACCCGCCGTTTCGGCGCGGTATCGATCGACCCTCCCCAACGGAAAAACCGGTAAGGAATTTATGTGCGGATTAGCTGGCGAGTTACGTTTTGATCATCAACCTGCAGACCTTGCAGCCATTGAACGAATCACCCATCACCTGGCCCCCCGCGGCCCCGACGCCTGGGGTTTTCATAGCCAGGGGCCGGTTGCCCTGGGCCATCGGCGCCTGAAGATCATGGACCTGTCGGACGGCTCGGCGCAGCCGATGATCGACCCGCAACTGGGCTTGTCCCTGGCCTTCAACGGGGCGATCTACAACTTTCCGGAACTGCGCGCGGAACTTGAAAGCCTGGGTTACGCCTTCTATTCCGGTGGCGACACCGAAGTGTTGCTCAAGGGTTATCACGCCTGGGGCGAAGCCTTGCTGCCGAAACTCAACGGCATGTTTGCCTTTGCCGTTTGGGAGCGCGATGCCCAACGCCTGTTCATCGCCCGCGACCGTCTCGGCGTGAAACCGCTGTACCTGTCGCGCACCGACCAGCGCCTGCGCTTCGCCTCGGCGCTGCCGGCATTACTCAAGGGCGGCGACATCAACCCGATCCTCGATCCCGCGGCGCTCAATCACTATCTGAACTTCCACTCCGTGGTCCCGGCACCGCGCACTTTGCTGGCGGGCATTGAAAAACTGCCGCCGGCCACCTGGATGCGCATCGAAGCCGATGGTCGCACCGAGCAGAAAACCTGGTGGACCCTGCCCTACGGCCCTCACGCCGATGAGACGAAGCTGACCCTCGAGGACTGGCGCGACCGTGTGCTCGACAGCACCCGCGAAGCGGTAGCGATTCGTCAGCGTGCGGCGGTGGATGTCGGCGTGCTGCTGTCCGGCGGTGTCGATTCAAGTCTGCTGGTGGGTCTATTGCGGGAAGTCGGCGTGGACAATCTGTCGACCTTCTCCATCGGCTTCCAGGATGCCGGCGGCGAGCGTGGAGACGAGTTCCAGTATTCGGACCTGATCGCCCGACACTACGGCACGCAGCACCATCAACTGCGCATCGACGAAAAGGAAATCATCGAACAACTGCCCGCCGCGTTCCGTGCCATGAGCGAGCCGATGGTCAGCCATGACTGCATCGCCTTCTACCTGTTGTCACGGGAGGTGGCCAAACACTGCAAAGTCGTCCAGAGCGGCCAGGGCGCCGATGAACTGTTCGCCGGTTACCACTGGTATCCGCAAGTGGACGGCGCGAGTGATTCGTATGCCGCGTACCGCGAAGCGTTTTTCGACTGCAGTTACGACGACTACGCCGCCACCGTGCAACCGAAATGGCTGACCGCGAATGACGCCGCCGGTGACTTCGTCAAAGCGCATTTCGCCCAGCCCGGTGCAGATGCGGCGGTGGACAAGGCCTTGCGTCTGGACAGCACGGTGATGCTGGTGGACGACCCGGTCAAACGGGTCGACAACATGACCATGGCCTGGGGCCTGGAAGCGCGCACGCCGTTTCTCGATTACCGCCTGGTGGAGCTGTCGGCACGGATTCCGGGGCGTTTCAAACTGCCGGACGGCGGCAAGCAAGTCTTGAAAGAAGCCGCGCGACAAGTGATTCCCAGTGAAGTGATCGACCGCAAGAAAGGTTACTTCCCGGTGCCGGGCCTCAAGCATTTGCAGGGCGATACGCTGGAATGGGTGCGCGAGCTGCTGCTTGACCCCAGCCAGGATCGCGGCCTGTTCAACCCCGCGATGCTCGACCGTCTACTGACTGATCCACAGGGGCAATTGACACCGTTGCGCGGCTCGAAGCTGTGGCAACTGGCGGCCCTCAACCTGTGGCTCAGCGAACAAGGAATCTGACCGATGAAACCTCACGCCACGGCTTTCAGCCAACGCCTGTTGCGCGGCCAGTCGCCCTCCTACGAACGCTTGCAGGCTCGTCTGGCCGAGGATGGCAGTGAACTCGGCGGGGCGCCGATTGCCGTGCATTGCGGCTGGGGGCGCTTGCTGATCGGCCACACCTTTGCCGATGCCGCGAGCCTGGCCGGGGAGTTGCTCAACGAGCAGCCCGGCGAACGGGACATTGCCCTGTACGTTGCCGCGCCCCAGCAAGTGCTGGGGCTGGAGCCGACGCAGCTGTTCCTCGACCCGTCCGATACCTTGCGCCTGTGGTTCAGCGACTACCGTCAGGCGACCCGGGTGTTTCGCGGTTTCCGCATTCGACGCGCGCAAAGCGATGCCGACTGGCAGGCGATCAATCAGCTGTATCAGGCCCGCGGCATGTTGCCGATCGATGCCACCCTGCTGACGCCGCGCCATCTGGGCGGCCCGGTGTACTGGCTGGCCGAAGACGAGGACAGCGGCGCGGTCATCGGCAGCGTCATGGGCCTCAACCACCACAAGGCCTTCAACGACCCGGAAAACGGCAGCAGCCTGTGGTGCCTGGCGGTCGACCCGCATTGTGCGCGGCCGGGTGTCGGTGAAGTGCTGGTGCGGCATTTGATCGAACACTTCATGAGTCGCGGGCTCGCCTGCCTCGACCTGTCGGTGCTGCACGACAACCGCCAGGCGAAAAACCTTTACGCCAAGCTCGGTTTTCGTAACCTGACGACCTTCGCCATCAAGCGCAAGAACGGCATCAATCAGCCGCTGTTTCTCGGGCCCGGCCCGGAAGCCGCGTTCAACCCCTACGCGCGGATCATTGTCGAAGAAGCACACCGTCGTGGCATCGATGTGCACGTCGATGACGCCGACGCCGGGATGTTCACCCTCAGCCATGGCGGGCGCCGGGTACGCTGCCGTGAATCCCTGAGCGACCTGACCAGCGCCGTCAGCATGACCCTGTGCCAGGACAAAAGCCTGACCCACAGAGTGCTCAAGGCAGCGGGGTTGAACCTGCCGGCGCAGCAACTGGCGGGTAACGCCGATGACAATCTGGCCTTCCTCGATGAACACCAGCGCGTGGTGGTCAAGCCACTGGATGGTGAACAGGGCCAAGGGGTGGCGGTGGATTTGCGCACCATAGAAGAAGTGCAGCAAGCCATAGAAGCCGCTCGCCACTTCGACAGCCGCGTGCTGCTGGAAAGTTTCCACGAGGGCCTGGACCTGCGCATTGTGGTGATCGGTTTTGAAGTGGTCGCCGCCGCCATTCGCCGGCCAGCCGAAGTGGTCGGCGACGGCCAACACTCCATCGGTGCATTGATCGAAGCCCAGAGCCGACGGCGACAGGCGGCCACGGGCGGCGAAAGCAAGATCCCGCAGGACCAGGAAACCCTGCGCACCTTGCGCGCCGCCGGATACGACTACAACAGCATTCTGCCGGCCGGTGAGCACCTGTTCGTACGGCGCACGGCGAATCTTCATACCGGCGGCGTGCTTGAGGATGTCACGGCGATCCTGCACCCGACGCTGGTGGACGCCGCCGTCCGCGCGGCTCGGGCGCTGGACATTCCCATGGTCGGCCTTGACTTGATGGTTTCCGCCGCTGACCAGCCGGACTATGTGTTTATCGAAGCCAACGAACGGGCCGGGCTGGCCAACCACGAACCGCAGCCGACGGCGGAGCGGTTTGTGGATCTGTTGTTTCCGTACAGTCAGCCGGTGGTCTCTTAGCCATGTGTTGGCTGGGCTGATGCCATCGCGAGCAAGCTCGCTCCCACCTTTGATCGCATTTCCCTGTGGGAGCGAGCTTGCTCGCGATGGCGGCCTGACAGGCAAAACAAACCCCTCATCGAAACCATCGATGCGCTCAACTCATCAGGAGTTTCCATGACCAGCAAAATCCCCGAACCGGACCTCGGCTATCTGCAAAAAGTGCTGCTGGAAATGCTCGCCATTCCCAGCCCCACCGGGTTCACCGACACCATCGTGCGCTACGTCGCCGAACGTCTTGAAGAACTGGGCATTCCCTTCGAGCTGACCCGTCGCGGCACCATCCGCGCCACGCTCAAGGGCAAGAAGAACAGCCCCGACCGCGCCGTTTCCGCCCATCTGGACACCATTGGCGCGGCGGTGCGTGCAGTAAAGGACAACGGCCGTCTGACCCTCGCGCCCGTCGGCTGCTGGTCCAGCCGCTTTGCCGAGGGCAGCCGGGTCAGCCTGTTTACCGACAATGGCGTGATCCGCGGCAGCGTCTTGCCGCTGATGGCTTCCGGGCACGCATTCAATACCGCCGTGGATGAGATGCCGATCAGTTGGGATCACATCGAATTGCGTCTGGACGCCTACTGTGCCACCCGTGCCGACTGCGAGTCGCTGGGCATCAGCGTCGGCGATTTCGTCGCCTTCGACCCGCTGCCGGAGTTCACCGAAAGCGGCCACATCAGCGCCCGTCACCTCGACGACAAGGCCGGGGTGGCCGCACTGCTGGCGGCGCTCAAGGCCATTGTCGACAGTGGTGAAGAACTGATGATCGACTGCCATCCGCTGTTCACCATCACCGAAGAAACCGGCAGCGGCGCGGCGGCGGCGCTGCCCTGGGACGTCAGTGAATTCGTCGGCATCGACATCGCGCCGGTCGCGCCTGGCCAACATTCCAGCGAGCATGCAGTGAGCATCGCGATGCAGGATTCCGGCGGGCCGTATGACTATCACCTGTCACGCCACCTCCTGCGCCTGGCCAGCGACAACGAGTTGCCGGCACGCCGCGACCTGTTCCGCTACTACTTCAGCGACGCCCATTCAGCGGTGACCGCCGGCCACGACATTCGCACCGCCCTGCTCGCCTTCGGCTGCGATGCCACCCACGGTTACGAGCGCACCCACATCGACAGCCTCGCCGCCCTGAGCCGCCTGCTCGGTGCGTACATCCTCAGCCCGCCCGTGTTTGCCAGCGATGCACAACCGGCCAAAGGCTCACTGGACCGCTTCAGCCATCAGCTCGAACATGACACACAGATGGAAAGCGATACACGGGTGCCGTCGGTGGACAGCCTGGTGGGGCAGCGGTCGGAGAACTGATCCAGGATCTTCATTGCCTGGTAAACCGCTATCGCGAGCAAGCTCGTTCCCACACTCGACCGCATTCCCATGAAAGAACCCGGTCGCCTGTGGGAACGAGCTTGCTCGCGATGGCGTCAGAGCAGACGACATCAAACCCCAGGCTAGCCGATACCGGTCATTCGCCGTAGCATCGCGCCATTGATCCAACCGAGGTGCCTATGCTGATCCCCCACGACCAACTTCAAGTCGACACCCTCACCCGCCTGATCGAGGATTTCGTGACCCGCGACGGCACGGACAATGGTGACGACACCCCCCTGGAAACCCGCGTACTGCGCGTGCGCCAGGCCTTGACCAAGGGTCAGGCACTGATTGTCTTCGACCCGGAAAGCGAGCAGTGCCAACTGATGCTCAAGCACGATGTGCCCAAGCACCTGTTCGACTGAAGTCTTCAGCGTCCCTTGGTTTTCGCCAGTTTGTTCTGGATGCGTTCGTAGATTTCACAGCGGTGCACATTGACGTCCTGAGGCGCTTCAACGCCAAAGCGGATGTTGCTTCCGTTGATCGCGAGAACGCGCACGGAAATGTTTTCACCGATGGAAATGGTTTCGCCCACAACGCGAGTGAGTACGAGCATGAGGAGTGTCCTTCAGGAGTTTCTGGCCCTTGAAGATGCCCGGCCCGCGGTACGCCTACAATGCTCCGACAGCAAACCAGACCGGACTGACAGCCCTTGACGCACACCACTTACGGAAAGGTCTGACAGACCGGTTGATTGTAGGGCCGATCTGTCAGGACGCGGAGAATCGCGGCCCGAACAGAATGATGCTCGCGCCGATCACACACAGCGCCACGCCGAGCCAGTCCGAACCCAGCGGACGAATCCGCTCGACCACGGCCAGCCAGCCGATTGAGGCAATGATGTAGATGCCGCCGTAAGCGGCGTAGGCGCGGCCGGCGTAGGTGGCTTCGATCCGGGTCAGCAGCAGGGCGAACAGGGTCAGGCTCAGGAGCGCCGGCACCACCCACCACATGCTTTTCCCCTGGCGCAGCCACATCCAGAAAGCAAAGCAACCGGCAATTTCGAACAGCGCGGCGACGAAAAACCACAGGTAATTAAGCATGCAAGCGTCTCGCGAGGATGGCCGATGGCGGCCACCCTAACCACAGCGTTGCCTGCGGGCAAGATCAGCTTGCGGATTGCCTGGCCTTGGCGCGCATTTTGTCGGCCATGGCGGTCATTTCGTTGTAGAGCAATTGCGGGTTCTTCTGCTTGATCGCCCAGGCCATGCGGCCCTGTTCGTGGGGCAGAATCATGAACTCGCCGGCGGCGACCTGCTGATAGATGTAGTCGGCGATGTCGGCGGCGCTGATGGGCGAGCTTTCCAGCAACTTGCCGACCTGGGCTTTCATGGCCGGGGTCGGACCACGGAAGGAGTCCAGCAGGTTGGTCTGGAAGAACGACGGACACACCACATGCACGCCGACTTCCTGATGCGCCAGCTCGATCAGCAGGCTTTCGGACAATGCCACCACGCCCGCCTTGGCCACGTTGTAGTTGCTCATCGCCGGGCCTTGCATCAGCGCGGCCATGGACGCGATGTTAATGATCTTGCCTTTGCTTTTTTCCAGCAGTGGCAGGAAAGCCTTGCAGCCCTTGACCACGCCCATCAGGTTGATCGCGATCTGCCAGTCCCAGTCCTCCAGGGACAACTCACTGAAGAACCCGCCAGACGCTACACCCGCGTTATTGACGATGACATCGATGCCGCCGAGTTTGACCTCGCAGGCCTGGGCGAACGCTGTCAACTGGCTGTAATCGCGTACGTCGCAGCGCTGGATGAAACCGTCGCCGCCCGCTTCGCGGACCAGCTTGAGGGTTTCCTGCAAGCCGGGCTCGCTGACGTCCGACAAAGCCAGTTGCCAGCCTTCACGCGCCCAGCGCAGCGCGATTTCGCGACCCAGGCCAGAGCCTGCACCAGTGATCATCATGCGATTTTGCATAGCAGACAGCCTTGTTGTTCTTGGAAGATGCACCGAGTGTAGCGAAGGAAATTGCCCGACCCACGCTCCATCAGATTGCTGAATGGCCCGAGCAAACTGCGGGAGCGTCTGACGCAATCAAGGCGACTACAAAAAATAAGAACCCGTGCGAAATACTTCAAAAAAACTTGGAATTTTCCTGCAAACGCAATAGTCCGAATTTTTAAGCAGCTCGAATTTACTTCATTCCCGCTGACCTTGATTGGCATGGTCAATCCACTGCATTTTCGACAAGGAAATAGACATGGGCACAATACTGATCATCATTCTGATCCTGTTACTGATCGGTGGTTTACCGGTCTTCCCGCACTCCAGAAGTTGGGGTTACGGCCCGTCCGGTATCATCGGCGTCGTATTGGTGGTGCTGTTGATCCTGCTCTTGCTTGGCCGAATATAAGTATCCGCCAGGCAAAAAAAGAGGCCCTTGAAGGGCCTCTTTTTTTGCGTCACAACTTAGTCCGGCTTGCCATCAACAACACCGGCGGTGTTGTCCAGCAGACTCTTGGTCGCTGTTTGCAGGAACGCTTCGAGCTTGAGTTTCAACTCGGCGGTACGCGGCGCATCAGCAATGACTTCGGCGCGAGGGTTGGCACCCAATTCATACTGATACAACTTCGGCGCCATGTCCTTGTCCTTCGGCAGGACCAGAATCTGGTCCGCGGTGAGGACGGCCGTGGTCTGCTCACTGCCCGACGGCTTGATCACACCAATACCGGCGTCGCCTTGCGGCAGGTTGAGCAGGTCGCGTCCCCAGCACTGATGACGTACTTCGCCACCGATGCGGCCCATGATGGTCGGCACGATGTCGATCTGAGTGCCCACGGTGTGGTCACGCTGGCCGAACTTTTCCTGGATGCCCGGCGCGATCATCAGCATCGGCACGTTGAAGCGGCCCAGGTCCATTTCGGTGATCTGCCGTTCGTTACCAAAACCGTGGTCACCGACGACGACAAACAGGGTTTCCTTGAAGTACGGCTCCTTGCGGGCCTTTTCAAAGAACTGGCCCAGTGCCCAGTCCGAGTAACGCATGGCGGTCAGGTGTTCGTTCAGGTTGCCACGATCGGTCACGCGCTCGACCGGCAATGGCGTCGGCAAGGCGTAAGGCGTGTGGTTGGACAGGGTTTGCAGCAAGGCATAGAACGGCTTGCCGTTTTCCCGCGCCTTGAGCTCGACCAGGCCACGGTCGAACATGTCCTGGTCGGACACGCCCCAGGTCGGATCAGAGAACACCGGATTCACGAAATCGTTACGGCCGATGAAGTTGGTCATGCCTTGGTTGCTGAAGAAACCCGACTGGTTGTCCCAGGCGAAATCGCCGTTGTAGACATACACGTCGTCGAAGTCACGGGCGCTGAGCAACTGCGGCAGGCCGGACAGCTTGTGGCTGCCTTCCGGGGTCTGCATCAGGTATTCGAAGCCCGGCAGGTTCGGGAAACAGGCCATGGTGGCGAACATGCCCTGGTGGGTATGGGTACCGTTGGAGAAGAAGCGGTCGAACAGCAAGCCTTCCTTCGACAGTTTGTCGAGGTACGGCGTGATGTTGCCTGGCCCACCCAGCGCACCCACCGAGTGACCGGCCATGCTTTCCATCAGGATCACGACGACGTTCTTGATCGGCAAGGTCTTGTCGGCTGGCGGGGTGTAATCGCGACGTACCGCCGCGGTCTCGCCATCCACCAGTTTGTCATCCGCCATCACCAGCATGTCACGCACCACTTGCTGGGCTTGTGGCTGTGGCAGCGTGGCTTTCCAGATATTGTCGCGATCCTCGGACATCCGGCTCTTGGCGGCGGCGACCAGAGAAAGCGTACCGTTGAGACCCAACTGGTTGGCGAAGTTGGAATCTGTGGTGTAGACATCACCCCAGCGCATCGGCGGGCCTTGGCGCAAGGTGCCACGGGCCGCGACGACGCAGATCAGCAGGCAAACCACGAACACGCCAATGCGTGCATACCACGGCGCGACCTTGCGTGTGCCGATGCTGCCGCCACTGAACGGGCCACGAGGGCGGGTCGCACGGTCGGCACCCTTGAATGCCATGCTCAGGATCACGGTACCCAGAGCCCACGCCAGCAGATAGCGGACCACCGGAAAACCATACCAGAGCATGCTGGCCACGGTTTTCGGGTCTTCCTTGACGTACTGGAAGACCAGGCCGTTGAGGCGCTGGTGGAATTCACGATAGAAGTCCATCTCCATCAGGCCCAGGAACAGCGCGATGCTGGAGACCACTGTCAGCCAGAGTCGGAACAGCCCGCGTGCCGCCATGGCCCGGGCGCTGAACAAGGCCAGCAGCAACGGAATACTGAGATAGACCACCAGGCGCAGGTCGAAACGCAGACCGTTGGCGAATGCCTCGAGGAAGGTCGAAGCCGGTGTGTCGAGGATCATTGAGCTGTTGTAAGCCAGCAGCGCGACGCGCAGCAGACTGAACATGACCATCATGACCAGGGCACACAACAGCGTGTAGGCCAGATGCGATTTGACGGTCGGTTGCAGCAGGCGACTAGAAGCTCGCTGCTGACTCAGGGCGTCCGGGATTGCCATGTCGTTTTAGGACCCATTGGAAGTTGAAGTTTCAAAAATACAGCTGCGCCTTGCCCTCTTTTCGGCCCGTACCAGGCCTGGGGGTTTGCGCGGTGCGCAAATGTTGCACGATCAACGGCAGCATTGCCATTGATAACTACCCTCATCCCGAGTCTTTCATCCTGCATTCAGCCATACGCTGCGCGTTACGGGAGAGCCGGCGAATTGTCTTGGAGAGTGGGTGAAAATTTCGTGCAACGCATATCCGGAAACAAATTAAAACCTGAGCATCGTTCAAAAAAGCAAACGCCCCGATCGAGTCGGGGCGTCACGAAGTCACCTCAAAAGAGTGACACAATTACTTCTCGGCGCGTTCCTTGAGGGCTTTCAAGGTATTGAACGGGGCATCCACCACGAACTTGTTGGCCACCATCGACGGCACGCTGCCGCCCGGCTCTGTGTGCACCTGATAGGTCACTTCGATCTGGTCGCCCTTGGGTACGAACTTCCAGAAACCGTCGACCTTGGTGACCCGGACGAAGCCTTTTTCTTCAGGAATGTATTTCGGCACGCCTTCGAGCTTGCGGGTCAGGCTGCCATCGGCCCCTTCGATGGTGGTGATGTGCAACACCGAATCACGGGGAGTAACCGGCCACGGGGTGTTGAACTGAGTGTAGGTCCAGCTCTGCTCACCTTCGTGCTTGAGCAGCTTCTGGGTTTTGCATTCGTGAATCCAGGCGCAGGCTCCGGACACGTCGTCCTGCAACGCACGCAGCTTGGCCATGGTGGTCTTCATCAGCGTGACGCCCTGGTAGGCCTTGTAGTCGGAGCCGGCCACTTCACTCAGGGAGATCTTGATGCCGTCTTCGTCTTTCTTGACTTTCCAGTCTTCGGCCTGAGCCGCCGAGGTAGCTAGCACAACCGCCAAACCACACAACACAGCCATACGATGCAGCGAACCCATAGTCTTATTCCTTATTGTTGAAGTTCCGTTCGTAGAACACATCACGCCGCCGTCATTTGCTCCCACCAGCCAATCAACCGGATGGCTTCTTCGCTGCTGCTTCCGCACACCTCGGGGTCGGCCTCGAAGGCAGAACACACCGCCGGCCGTTCCGGCTGGCCGAAAATACTGCACAGGTTATCGGAGGAAAGTTGCAGGCAACGCTGCCCCGCGGCCTTGCCATTGGGCATACCGGGAATCGGCGAACTGATGGAAGGGGCAATGCAACAAGCGCCACAGCCCTCACGGCATTTCATGACGACAAGCTCCTCGCGACGAGCAATGTGTTAATGGACGGGGCACAGAGTACCCGTTAAAACAGTTGTTTTAAATTACCTGCGGGCGGGTTTTTCAACGCAAACGAGCATGACCGGCCAGTCTCCGACAAAGCGTCTGGCCTGCGGCTCGTGGATCCTGACAGGGTTACTGCTTGAACTCGAAATCCAGTGCCGCGCCTTCGACCTCGTGGCGTTCTTCATTTCGCAGTTGCAGCTGCATTTCGTTGCTGAGCAGGCGGCCGTTGAGCTGGAACTCGCTGTTGCCGCTTTTGTCACCGAACATCTGGGGTAACAACGGTTCGCGCCTGACCAACGGCACCGTTCCGACCGGCTTGAGCTCTTGAACCATATCCTTGGGCAAGCTCAGATCCAGTTTGGTAGATGGAAGCTCAGTCTTTGCCACCTCGCTGGCCGGTTTCGATTTGGAGGCAATGGGCGGACGCTTTTTCACGGGCGTCGCCTGCTTACCGGCCACCGAGGCTTTTTTGACAGGTGCGGCTTCTATCGGTGCGACGTGGAAACTGCCGGTAGTCTGATCCTGCTCGGTGGCAGCCACGACGGATGCCGGCTGAATACTCGCAATCAGGCAGAGCCAAAGCCAGGCGGCAGGAAAAGTCGGTTTCATGTATCCAACGGTGGGTGCAAACGGCAGAGATGCATATGCTCGCCTGTTGCAGCCCACAAGACAAGCGCAGTCGCAGCCTGTTACAAACCGCCAGCCATCTCCTGGCAGAGTTGGGTGGCCAGCATGCCCAGGGTCATCAATGCACGCTCGGCCTCGCGGTTCCACGGGGTGCCGCAGTTGAGCCGGATGCAGTGATTGAATTGCTCGGTATTACTGAAGATCAGTCCCGGCGCGATACTGATGCCCTGCTGCAATGCCCGCACGTGCAACTCTTGCGTGTTGACCCGCCCCGGCAGACTGACCCACAGAATGAAGCCGCCGGTAGGTCGGGTCATCTGCGTGCCTTCAGGGAAATACTGCTGCACCGCCAATTGGAAGGCGCTGAGGTTTTTCCGGTACTCCTGACGGATGAAGCGCAAATGCCGGTCGTACCCGCCATTTTCCAGGTACGCGGCAATACCCATCTGGGTCACGCTGCACGCGGAATGCGTACTGAAGGTCTGCAAGCGCTGGATTTCCTGCTGATACTTGCCGGCAATCATCCAGCCGATCCGCACGCCAGGCGACAGGGTCTTGGAGAAACTCGAGCAATAGATCACCCGGTCCAGCCGATCATAGGCCTTGAGAGACTTGGTGCGCCCCTGCTCGAACATCAGCTCACCGTAGATATCGTCTTCGACAATCTGGATATCGAAGTCCGACGCCAGGCGCAGCAATTGTTTCTGCCGCTCCTCTGGCATGGTGCCGCCCAACGGATTGCTCAGGCGGGTGGTCAGCACCAACGCCTTGATCGACCATTGGTTGGCCGCCAGTTGCAGGGCTTCCAGGCTCATGCCCGTGGCTGGATCACTGGGGATCTCGATGACCTTGAGCCCCAACAGGTCGGCCAGTTGCAGCAACCCGTAATAGGTCGGCGACTCGGCCGCGATCAGATCGCCCGGACGGGTCAGCACACGCAAGGACATCTGCAGCGCATCGACGCAACCGTGGGTGATCACCACTTCCGACGGATCGACCACCACGCCGGCATCGCGCATGCGGATCGCCACCTGTCGGCGCAACGGCTCGAAACCAGGGCTGAACATGTAGCTGAAGGCCCGCGGGCTATGGAAACGGGTGACTTTGGCCAATTGCTGATGCAGTGCCCGCACCGGCAAATAGTCGACACTCGGCACCGCAGCGCCCAGCGGGAAGACACCTTCACGACGGGACTCGACCAGGACTTGCTGAATGATGCTGCTGCGGGTGACCAGCCCGGGGCGCTCGACCCGGGCGATGTCCGGCGTCGGCGCGGTGAGCGCCGGCGTCTGGTGCACGTAGTAACCCGACTGCGGCCGGGCGCGGATCAGCCCCTGATCCTCGAGATTGGCATACGCCTGCAACACCGTCGCATGGCTGACATTGAGCTGCGAGCTCATCTTGCGCACCGAAGGCACGCGCTCCCCCGGCTGATAGACCCCACGGCGGATGTCTTCGGCCAGTTGTTGAGCAATACGTTGATAGAGCAAAAGATTGGTCATGACGCAGCACTCGATTTCACGGGCATTTTATTCTTGTGTGAAACAATACCGGAACAGTTTAGAAGTGTACGGGGACAGTTGCCACAATAGTCGACCGTACAGTGCAGTGTCAGCAAAATCTGTACTGTTTTGTGCGGTAATCGGCAGGCATAAAAAAACCCGGCACTGCATGGCAGGCCGGGCTTTCCAGCGACGCAACCCTTAGCGGGCAGCGCCGAGCTGGCCCTTTTCGTCGGAAAACACAATTTCCACCCGACGATTCTGCGCCCGGCCCCGTTCCGACGCGTTCGCGTCCACCGGATACTCGTCGCCATAACCCTCGACCTGGATGCGCTTGTCGTCGATACCCAGGTCCATCAGCACGTCAGCCACCGATTGCGCGCGGTCGCGGGACAGCTTGAGGTTTTCCTGCTTGCCCCCGGTACTGTCCGTATAACCTTCGATCCGCACCACTCGCTTGGGGTTGAGTTGCAGGAACTGCACGATCTTCAACACCACACGGTTGGCCGACGGTTTCAATTCCGCTTCGCCGGTGTCGAACAGCATGTCGCCCAAGGTCATCACCAGACCGCGGTCGGTCTGGCTGGTCGTCAATGCCAGGATCTGCTCCTCGAGCCATTTGCCTTGCTGCTGCACGCTGAACAGTTTGGATTCACGCAATGCCAGTTGCAGACGCTGCCGTTCCAGTTCGAGTTTCGCCGCCTGCTCTTCGTTGAGCACCTGATTGGTGTGCTCCCGGGCAATGGCGCTGTAGCGCTGGCTCAGGTAGGCGTAATGCACCACGTCCGAACCGCTGCCCCAATAGCTGGACAGGCGATCGGCACGGGCCAGGGACTCACCGGCGCGAATCACGTCCTTGGGGGCGATTCGCAGCACATTGGAGTCTTCCTTGACCTTCTGAAAGTCGGCACCGGCCTGCTGCAACGCGGACTCGCTGTGCTGGCTGGCGCAGCCAAAGAGGCTCGCGCAGCCTGCCAGGATCAAACCGCCGAGGGCTTTGCTCTTGAGGCTCATTGGGCATCCCCCAGTTGCTTGCGCAGGCGGGCGATGCGGGTGTTGAGCACGTTCAACTGTTCCTCGCTCTTGGCCGTCAACACCTTGGCTTCAGCCAGGCGCGCATCGAGTTCGGCCTGTTCGGCCCGCATGCGTGCGTTTTTGAAGGATTGATCGGTCATGTTGCCCTTGGCGCGGTTGAACTTGTCTTCGGCCAGTTTCATTTCCGGCACATCGTCGGCGGTGGCGCCTACGGCCTTGGCCTGTTCGAGTGCCTGTTCGGTCAGGCGAATCTGTTCATTCGGCGCAGGATCGGTTGCACAACCCGTCAGGGCGGCAAAGGCCACGGCAGCGAAAAGAGGTCGAATACTCACTGAAAATCCTTACTGTTTTGGGGTACTGACGGGTTGTTGCGGGGGGCTTGGCTGTGGTTGTGAGCGTTGTGCTTTCCATCGCTCGATATTGCGCATCAGCACGGCCTCCGTCAGTCCGGACGCGGGCAATTCTGTCATCTTTTTGGCCAACTGTCCGCGCAACCACGGATCGTTGCACGCCGAGTCATGGGAAATCGCCAGGTACAGGCCAGGTTTGTCGACCGGTTGCGCGCGCGCGACCAGGTCAGCGGCCATGCCCAGTGTCTGTGCGGTCGCCATGCCCGAGTAACGCCCTGCCAGTACAAACTCGACCTCGCCCAACAGCAGTTTCTGAAAGGCCTGGGTCAGGTTGGACGTGCGCGTGAGGGTCAGTTGCTGTCCAGCAAAGGTGCTGAATTGCGGGGTCATTCGGGCCTTTTCCGACACGGCACCGGGATGGCCGTGCAGGTCCTGTGCTTCGTTGTAGACCAGTGTCGAGTCCTTGCGAGTCCAGACCAGGTAGTCGTTTTCCAGCAAGGCTGGATGGATGTAGTCCAGGGTCTCCAGCTCGCTGACGGTCAACGTCGCGTCCGCCAGCATGTCCATGCGCCCGCTGCGCACTTCGTCCAGGGCCTGGGCGCGTTTTCCGGCATAAAGCAGTTCGACCTTGAGCCCCAACTCCCCCGCCACTTGCTGCAGCAAATCGGCGCTGGCACCGATCAGGTATTTGGGATTGTGCGGGTCTTGCCACAGGTACGGCGGTGCATCCGGGCTGCCGGTGACCACCAGCCGCTCGCATTTACCCGCGGCGACAGACAGCGCCGGCAATAGCGTCAATCCCAGCAAGCTCCACACACAGCGCAGATCCATGGCTTCACACTCCACTCATACCTGGTTATGCCCCCCCTGTAGGAGCGAGCTTGCTCGCGATGGATTCAAAGACACCGCGTTTATCCAGGATCGACGCGTCATCGTTAACGTCCATCGCGAGCAAGCTCGCTCCTACAGAATGAAGAGCAAAAAAAAGCCCGACCAAAAGGCCGGGCTCTTTATAAGTGAAGCAGCCGGATTAGACCAGCTTCTCCAACTCAGGGATGGCTTCGAACAGGTCCGCCACCAGGCCGTAATCGGCCACCTGGAAGATCGGCGCTTCTTCGTCCTTGTTGATCGCAACGATCACTTTGGAGTCTTTCATGCCGGCCAGGTGCTGGATCGCGCCGGAGATACCGACGGCGATGTACAGCTGTGGAGCAACGATCTTGCCGGTCTGACCGACCTGCATGTCGTTGGGTACAAAACCTGCGTCGACTGCGGCGCGCGATGCACCGACGGCAGCGCCCAGCTTGTCGGCCAGGGCGTACAGGTGTTTGAAGTTGTCGCCATTCTGCATGCCGCGACCGCCGGAAACGACGATCTTGGCAGCGGTCAGTTCCGGACGATCGGACTTGGCCAGTTCTTCGCCAACGAAGCTGGAGATGCCAGCGTCGTGGGCAGCGCCAACAGCTTCAACGGCAGCGGAGCCACCTTCAGCTGCAACCGGGTCGAAACCGGTGGCACGCACGGTGATCACCTTGACCGCAGCGTTCGACTGAACGGTAGCGATGGCGTTACCGGCATAGATCGGACGCTTGAAAGTGTCGGCGCTTTCTACCGAGATGATCTCGGAGATCTGGTCAACGTCCAGTGCAGCGGCAACGCGCGGCAGGATGTTTTTGCCGTTGGAAGTGGCGGCAGCCAGGATGTGGCTGTAGCCCTTGCCCAACTCTGCAACCAGAGGAGCAACGTTTTCCGGCAGTTGATGTGCATAGGCGGCGTTGTCGGCCACCAGCACTTTAGCCACGCCAGCTACTTTCGCAGCGGCTTCAGCCACGGCGCCAGCGCCCTGACCTGCAACCAGAACGTGGATGTCGCCACCGATTTTGGCGGCAGCAGCAACGGTGTTCAGCGTGGCCGGGGCCAGCACTTTGTTGTCGTGTTCAGCAATAACCAAGATAGTCATTTAGATTACCTTCGCTTCGTTTTTCAGTTTCTCGACCAGTTCAGCCACCGACTTGACCTTGATACCCGCGCTACGTGCAGCCGGCGCTTCGACTTTCAAAGTCTTGTTGGTGGAGGCGGTGGAAACGCCCAAAGCATCCGGAGTCAGCACTTCGAGAGGCTTCTTCTTGGCTTTCATGATGTTTGGCAGAGACGCATAACGCGGCTCGTTCAAACGCAGGTCGGTGGTGACGATCGCCGGCAGTTTCAGGGAAACCGTCTGCGCGCCGCCGTCGATTTCACGGGTCACAGCTACGCTGTCGCCGCTGATTTCGACTTTCGAAGCGAACGTGCCCTGACCGTAGCCACTCAATGCAGCGAGCATCTGGCCGGTCTGGTTGTTGTCGCTGTCGATGGCCTGTTTGCCAAGGATCACCAGCTGAGGCTGTTCCTTGTCGACAACAGCTTTCAACAGTTTGGCAACAGCCAGGGAAGTCAGGTCTTCGGCGGACTCGACGAGGATGGCGCGGTCGGCACCCAGAGCCAGCGCGGTGCGCAGTTGCTCTTGAGCGGTGGACGGGCCTACGGAGACGACGACGATTTCAGTCGCAACACCCTTCTCTTTCAGGCGTACGGCTTCTTCCACGGCGATTTCGCAGAACGGGTTCATCGACATCTTGACGTTGGCAAGATCGACGCCGGAATTGTCCGCCTTGACGCGAACCTTGACGTTGTAATCCACAACGCGTTTGACAGCTACAAGAACCTTCATGGATTCCTCGTTACTCTCCGGTGAAAAGAAAGTCGCCTAGGCGAACCTGGCGGTTGATGCTCATCGGGCGCAAGGGCACCTCCAAAAACGCCGGCAAAGCTGTCAAGTGACCATCGCTCATGATCTGGATGACCGTTGGTCAGTGGTGACTGACGAGTCATTCAACATCGCGGCGTGTAAACTGCACATCAAACCCGCGCAGCGCATCACTCTCTACTGCCATCGCCCTGTCTTTAGAGGTGCTCTTGAAACCAACAGCCAGCCTACGGCGAGCGCAAAACCGCCCGTATCTTGACCGGAACGCCTATTCCGGTCAATACGCCAAAATGGCCGTTCATAAGGCGCGTGACTTTGATTTCTCTGGCTTTGAGCCAATTCAAACAAACGTTTGTATTGGACGCTGAGAGTGGTGTAGATATAATGCGCCACCAAAAGAGAAAGGTGGTCAATCGATTGTCCTCTTCCGGCGTTGCGCCGGAATTCATGGATGCGACACCCGACTTCCAAATTAGAAAAAAAACTGTTGAGCCTTGAGTAGGAGATAACCTGTGGAACGCGAATACATGGAATTCGACGTGGTCATCGTCGGTGCCGGCCCCGCTGGTCTTTCCGCCGCCTGCCGCTTGAAGCAGAAGGCCGCCGAAGCCGGTAAGGAAATCAGCGTCTGCGTGGTCGAAAAAGGCTCCGAAGTCGGTGCTCACATTCTGTCCGGCGCCGTGTTCGAACCACGGGCCCTGAACGAACTGTTCCCGAACTGGAAAGAACTCGGCGCGCCGCTGAACACGCCCGTCACCCGCGACGACATCTTCGTGCTCAAGAACGCTGAAAGCGCGCAGAAAATTCCAGACTTCTTTGTGCCCAAGACCATGCACAACGAAGGCAACTACATCATCTCCCTGGGCAACCTGTGCCGCTGGCTGGCCCAGCAGGCCGAGAACCTGGGCGTGGAAATCTACCCTGGCTTCGCCGCTCAGGAAGCGCTGATCGACGAAAACGGTGTGGTTCGCGGGATCATCACCGGCGACCTGGGCGTTGACCGCGAAGGCAACCCGAAGGAAGGCCTGTATACCCCGGGCATGGAACTGCGTGGCAAGTACACGCTGTTCGCCGAAGGTTGCCGTGGCCACATCGGCAAGCAACTGATCAAGCGCTTCAACCTGGACACTGACGCTGATGCCCAGCACTACGGCATCGGCCTGAAGGAAATCTGGGAAGTCGACCCGGCCAAGCATCAGCCAGGCCTGGTAGTGCACACCGCCGGTTGGCCGATGGACATCATGGGCACCGAGAACACCGGTGGCTCGTTCCTCTATCACCTGGAAAACAACCAGGTCGTGGTTGGCCTGATCGTCGACCTGTCCTACAGCAACACCTACCTGTCGCCGTTCGATGAGTTCCAGCGTCTCAAGCATCACCCGGTGCTTGCTCAGTACCTGGAAGGCGGCAAGCGCATCAGCTATGGCGCTCGCGCCATCTGCAAGGGCGGCCTGAACTCGCTGCCGAAAATGGTGTTCAAGGGCGGCGCGCTGATCGGTTGCGACCTCGGCACCCTGAACTTTGCCAAGATCAAAGGCAGCCACACTGCGATGAAGTCCGGCATGCTCGCCGCTGAATCCGTGGCCGAGGCGCTGTTCGCCGAGAAGGACGGCACCGAAGAGCTGACCACTTATGTGGACGCGTTCAAGAAGAGCTGGCTCTACGAAGAACTGTTCGCCAGCCGCAACTTCGGCCCGGCAATCCACAAGTTCGGCGCCATCGTCGGCGGCGGTTTCAACTGGCTCGACCAGAACATCTTCGGCGGCAAACTGCCGTTCACCCTGCACGACACCAAGCCGGATTACGCTTGCCTCAAGCTCGCGGCCGACTGCAAGAAGATCGACTACCCGAAACCGGACGGCAAGCTCAGCTTCGACAAACTCAGCTCGGTGTTCATCTCCGGTACCAACCACGAAGAAGAGCAGCCATGCCACTTGAAGCTGGCCGACGCGAGCATCCCGATCAGCAAGAACCTGCCGCTGTACGACGAACCTGCCCAGCGTTACTGCCCGGCCGGCGTGTATGAAGTGATCACCAAGGAAGACGGCGAGAAGCGCTTCCAGATCAACGCCCAGAACTGCGTTCACTGCAAGACCTGCGACATCAAGGATCCTGCTCAGAACATCACCTGGGTGGCGCCGGAAGGTGCCGGCGGCCCGACTTACCCGAACATGTAAGCCGAACCGCTGAACATCAAGGCTCCCGAAACGGGGGCCTTTTTGTTGCGTGCGATTCAGGACATAACACCGCTCCCACAGGGGATCTATTACCAACTCAGGCAGCGCGTTCATCCCCGGGATTACGCTCGAAGTACCGCTTGTACTCGCGACTGAACTGCGACGTGCTCTGATACCCCACCCGATGCGCCACCTGCGCCACACCCAGCCCCTCCCCCACCAACAACTGCTGTGCCCGCAGCAGACGCAATCGCTTCAGGTACTGCACCGGTGACAACAAGGTGCTGCGCTTGAAATGCTCGTGAAAGGTCGACGCACTCATGTTGGCGCAACTGGCCAGGGTCTCGACATTCAACGGTTCGGTGTAATGCGCATGCAGATGACTGAGGGATGCCGCGATCCGGGCGAATTGCCCCTGCTGCTCAACCAGTGCCCGCAACACATCGGCTTGCGGACCGCGCAAGGCGACGAACAGCAACTCACGCAAACGCGCTTGCCCCATGATCTGGCATTCCAGCGGATCGTGCAGGCAACGCAGCAGCCGCTCGACACAACCGCGCATGGCGTCATCGAGCACTGCCGAGGTCATGGACTCCGGTGTTTGCGCCGGAATATGCCGCCCCGGCGCCAGGCCCATCGCCAACACCAACTCGCCCAGCATCACCCGGTCGATCGCGACGGAAACACCCAGCATGGGCCCGCTGGGCGCGGCAAAGGTTTCACACTCGAACGGCACCGGCAGCGCCTGAATCAGGTAATGCCCAGCACCATATTCCAGGGTGCGCGGCCCCAGGTACGCCAGTTTGCTGCCCTGGGCGATGATCACCAGGCTCGGCTCATAGATCTGCGGCCCACGGGCCACGTCGCAACTGGCCCGCAGAACCTGTACGCCCGGCAACGCAGTCGGGACGAAACCGTCGCGAGTGGACAGCGGCTCGATCAGCGAAACCAGGGTGGCATTGGCATCAAGGTAACGGGTCAACAGCATCGGGGCTCTTCACAAAAAAGGTCACGGAATAAGGGACGAAAGCATCATCGCAGGTCTGATTGCCAATGGCTTCGAACAGAGGCGGATGCCGGAGGAATAGGCATGACACCCGGAGGAATCGCCATGGCCGGTACAGGGGACGACGCCCAGAATGCGCCACCTCACCCGTCAGCGTTTTTGCGAGGTTCACCATGTACACCGCCATCGGATACGCCGCCCAGTCGGCCACCACTCCCCTCGCCCCCGTGAAATTCGAACGTCGCAGCCCAAGGCCTGACGACGTTGCCATCGAGATTCTCTACTGCGGCGTCTGCCATTCCGACATCCATCAGGCCCGCAACGAGTGGGGCATTGCCGTTTACCCGCTGATGCCTGGCCACGAAATCGTAGGCAAGGTGACCGCCGTAGGTGCGAGTGTCACCCAGCATAAAGTCGGTGATCTGGTCGGTGTCGGCTGCATGGTCGATTCGTGCCGCAGCTGCGAAGCCTGCCAGGCCAACCTCGAGCAATACTGCCTCGAAGGTCCGACCATGACCTACGCCACCCCGGACCGCGTGGATGGCAGCAACACCATGGGCGGCTACTCCGACAGCATCGTGGTCAGCGAGCACTTTGTGGTGCGTATCCCGGAAAAACTGCCCCTGGCCAGCGCCGCGCCGATCCTGTGCGCCGGCATCACCACCTACTCACCGCTCAAGCACTACGGCGTGAAGGCCGGTGACAAGGTCGGGATTCTCGGCATGGGCGGCCTGGGCCACATGGGCATCAAGTTCGCCAAGGCCATGGGCGCCGAGGTGACCTTGTTCACCCGTTCGGCGAGCAAGGCCGAAGAGGCTCGTCGCCAGGGTGCGGACCATGTGATCGTGTCCACCGATGATGCCCAGATGCAGGCTGCGGCCGGGCACTTCGATTTCCTGCTCGACACCATTCCGGTGCAGCACGACCTCAACCCTTACCTCGATACGCTGCGATTCGACGGCGTACATATCCTGGTGGGGTTGATCGAACCGGTGGAGCCACCGGTACATGCCGCCAAACTGGTGTTGGGGCGTCGCGTGCTCGCCGGCTCGCTGATCGGCGGCATCGCCGAAACCCAGGAAGTGCTGGATTTCTGCGCCGAACACAACATCACCTGCGACATCGAGATGCTCGACATCCGCCAGATCAACGAGGCTTACGCCCGCATGATCGCCGGTGACGTGAAGTACCGCTTCGTCATCGACATGGCGACCTTGAAAATCTAAACCTTCAAGCCAAGCTCCGCCGACAGCCGGGCCGTGACCCCTTTGATCAGGGGAATCAGCTCGGCCATTTTTTCCAGCGGCATGTAAGGCACAGTACTGGCAATGCTGATGCCGGCGACGATGCGCTTGCTGGCATCACGGATCGGAGCGGCCACACAGCGGATCGAAGGTTCGTTGTCTTCCAGGTCGAACGCATAACCGCCGGCCACATACTCGACCATGCGCTGCTGAAACTGCTCCCAGGTTTGCTCCGGGTGCTGCGGCCAGAACTGGTTTTTCCCACCCACCGGCAGGCTGACTTCGTACAGGCGCTGCCACTCCTGCTGCGAATCATCGAGCATCAGCGCCTTGCCGATCCCGGTGCGCGCCAACGGCATGCGATGGCCGACCCGCGAACGCATTTCCGGGCCATTGCGCCCCGGATTCTTGTGCAGGTACAGCACTTCGTCGCCTTCACGGATCGCCAGGTGAATGGTGTCGCCGGTCAACGCCGACAACTCATCCAGGTACGGCCCGGCCAGGGTCACCAACGGCAGCTCTTCACGGGCCTGAAAGCCCAGTTCGATCAGTTTCGGCCCCAGCAAATAACCGACTTGCGGCACCACCCGCAGATAACGCTCGTCCACCAGGCAACTGGCCAGGCGATGGGTGGTGCTGCGCGTGGTGCCGATCAGCCGGGCGATTTCCTTGAGATCGCGGGCGCCGCTGGCCACGGCCTGGACCACACCCAACCCGCGAAGCAGGGTCTGGGTGCCGGTCGGCGCGGCGTCCTTGGCGATTTTTGGGGCGTCTTCCTGCATATCCAGCCTTTACCGTTGAGCGAGTGAACGGGCGGCATTATGGTCGCCCGCGTGCCACGACTACAACTTGATACGCTCGACCTTGCCCACCAGCAAGATGTAGGACAGTGCGCCAATCAGTGCCAGCACCGAGATGTAGGTGATCGCCGGGGCAAAAGAATCACCCGTCGCGAGGAAGCCGATCACGATAGGCGTGGCAATCGCCGACAGGTTGCCGATGAAGTTGAACACACCACCGGTCAGCCCGAGCAAGCGCGCCGGAGCCAAAGTCGATACCAGCGACCAGGTAATCGAAGCCAGGCCATTGCCGAAGAATGCCAGCGCGAGGAAGGCAATCACCAACGGCGTCGACTCGACATAGTTGGCGCCGATGATCGAGGTGGAAATCAGCAGGCCACTGATGATCGGCAACTTGCGGGCGAAACCTACCGTGTAACCGCGACGGATCAAAAAGTCCGAGAAGAAACCGGAACACAGCACACCGATAAACGCGGCGAGAAACGGCAGCGATGCCAACAGGCCGGACTTGATGAAGTCCATGCCGCGATACTTCACCAGGTAGGTCGGGAACCAGGTGAGGAAGAACCACAGTGTCGAGTTGAGGCAGAACTGCCCGAGGTAAATGCCCCAGAGCTTGCGCTTGGTCAGGACAATCCCCAGGTCGGTCCAGCTGAATTTGGCTTTGACCTTGGCCTGTTCGGCCTGGATATCCACCAGCCCGCCGCCCTCGCGGATCAAATCGATTTCCGCGTCATTGGCGCCTTTGAAATCCCGTGGCTCGCGATACACCGCGTACCAGATCACCGCCCACACAATGCCCACCGCGCCGGTGGTGACGAACACCATGTGCCAGCCGAATTCGTGCTGCAGCCAGGCCAGCACCGGCGTCAGGAAGGCCAGACCGACGAATTGCCCGGAGGTATAGAAACCGATGGCCGTGGCACGCTCGCGCTCGGGGAACCAGGTGGTGACCACACGGCTGTTGATCGGGTACGCCGGCGCTTCCAGGGCGCCGACGGCCATGCGCAACACGAACAGCGCGATGAAGCTGCCGGCGAAGCCGAGCATCACCGTGGCCACAGACCACAGCAGCAAGGCAACACTGTAAAGGATGCGTGGTGGCACGCGATCCACCAGCCAGCCGCCGGGGATTTGCATGGCCGCGTAGGTCCAGCCGAACGCAGAGAAGATCAGGCCGACGTGGATCGGGTCGATGCCCAAGTCACTGGTCAATGCCGGGGCAGCGATGGACAGGTTGCTGCGGTCCAGGTAGTTGATCACCACGGTGATGAACAACAGCACCATGATGAAAAAACGCTTGCGGCTGGGCGTCACCAACGACGCCTGCCCGGTGAGGGTTTGCGGTTGCATGAGGGGGTGCCTCTTCTTATGGTTATTGAGGTCAATTTGAAACTTCGTGCAGACCCCTTGTAGGAGCGAGCTTGCTCGCGATGGTGTGTCATTCAGCCTGATGTCGACTGACACACCATCGCGAGCAAGCTCGCTCCTACAGGGTTCAGTGGTAGGTCAGGGAGTGATCACCACTCGGCAAAACTGCCATCGGCATGGCGCCAGATCGGGTTGCGCCAGCGGTGGCCGATGGCGGCGCGTTCGATCACGTATTCCTCGTTGATCTCGATGCCCAGGCCCGGGCCGTTCGGGATCTTCACGAAGCCTTTGTCGTAGTCGAACACCCTTGGGTCTTTGACGTAGTCGAGCAGGTCGTTGCTCTCGTTGTAATGGATGCCCAGGCTCTGTTCCTGGATGAACGCGTTATAGCAAGCCGCGTCCAGTTGTAGGCAGGCCGCCAGGGCAATCGGGCCCAGCGGGCAATGCAGCGCCAGCGCCACGTCGTAGGCTTCGGCCATGTTGGCGATCTTGCGGGTTTCGGTGATGCCACCGGCGTGGGAGGCATCCGGCTGGATGATGTCGACATAACCTTCGCTGAGCACGCGCTTGAAATCCCAGCGCGAGAACAGCCGTTCGCCCAGGGCAATCGGCGTACTGGTCAGCGGCGCCAACTCTTTGAGCGCTTCGTAGTTTTCGCTCAGCACCGGCTCTTCGATGAACATCAGCTTGTACGGATCAAGCTCCTTCATCAGCACCTTGGCCATGGGCTTGTGCACCCGGCCATGGAAGTCGACGCCTATGCCGACGTTCGGGCCGACGGCATCGCGCACGGCAGCGACGTTGGCCAGGGCCTGGTCGACCTTGTCGAAGGTATCGAGGAATTGCAGCTCTTCGGTGCCGTTCATTTTCACCGCGGTAAAACCACGCTCGACCGCTTCTTTCGCCGCACGCGCGGTGTCCGCTGGACGGTCACCGCCGATCCACGAGTACACACGAATCTTGTCCCGCACCTGGCCACCCAGCAGATCGCTGACCGACACGCCCAGCGCCTTGCCCTTGATGTCCCACAAGGCCTGATCGATACCGGCCAGAGCGCTCATGTGGATCGCGCCGCCACGGTAGAAGCCGCCGCGATAGAGCACGGTCCAGATGTCTTCGATGTTGCGCGGGTCTTTACCGATCAGGTAGTCGGACAATTCTTCAACGGCAGCGGCAACGGTGTGGGCGCGGCCTTCGACCACGGGCTCACCCCAACCGGTGACGCCCTCGTCGGTTTCGACCTTGAGGAAGCACCAGCGCGGCGGAACGATGAAGGTGGTCAGTTTGGTGATTTTCATCTTTTGGCTCTCTTATTAGATGCAGCGCGCTCGGCGCTCAATGAAGTCTCAGCGAAGGGCTTTCCAGGCAGCGACGTAGGCCTCGGCATTGGCCGACACTTGTGTAGGCGTCATGCCCGGTTTGAACAGGCCGGAACCGAGGCCGAAACCTTTGACACCGGCGTCGATGAACGACTGCATGTTGTCCGGCGTGATCCCGCCGACCGGCGCCAGCAGGGTTCCGGCAGGCAATACGGCGAGCCAGGCTTTGACGACTGCCGGCCCCATCTGCTCGGCCGGAAACAGCTTCAGCACATCCGCGCCTTCAGCCAGTGCCGTGAAGGCTTCGGTCGGCGTGGCGACACCCGGCGACAGGTACAGCCCTGCCGCTTTCGCCGCGCGCAAGACCTTCGGATCGCTATGGGGCATGACGATCACCTGGCCGCCCGCGGCTTTCACTTGCTCGACCTGCTCCGGCGTCAACACCGTACCGGCACCGATCAGGCAATCGGCGGGCAAGGTACTGCGCAGGATGCGGATACTTTCGTACGGTTCAGGGGAATTGAGCGGCACTTCGATGACGCGAAATCCGGCGGCGTACAGGACTTCGCCGATGGCCGCCGCTTCCTGCGGGCGCAGGCCACGCAGGATCGCGATCAGGCCGTTTTGCGCCAGGGCTTGTTTGAGCATGTCAGGACTCCAGTCAGGTTTAACGGGATGCGGTGCACGTGACCAGGCCGGCAGCCAGCGCCAGTTGCCACAACCCGCGTTCGGTGGCTTGTTCGGCCAGAATCACCCGGGCAAAACCGCAGGCGTCGAGCGCACGGCTGTAGCGGGCACAGAGTTGGGTGTTGCCGATGAGGATGATCGAAGGCAGATGCACGCTGTTGCGTCGGCGCCGCTGGACATTGGCCACGGCCGTCAACTCGTGGCCGATCAGCAGGCCGGACAGATAGTCCGCCTGGGCGATTGCGCTCAACTCGCCGGTCAGCCCGAGACTGCGGGCGCTGAACATCGTCGACAGCAGGCCGATTTCACCGTGCGCCGACAACGCGACCTTCACGCCGCGATCAAACGCATCGCCATCGAAAGACGCGCCACATTGTTGGGTGCGCCCGAGAATGCTGTGTTGACTGAGCACAGCGAAGACTTCGCCGGTCATGAAAGTGTCGAAGTGCACGATGCAGCCGTCGGCCACTTCCACCCATTTCGAATGGCTGCCCGGCAGGCCGATCAGCAGATCAGCGCCCGTCTCGCTCGTCAGGTTTTGCAGCACGCCGAGTACCTGGGTTTCTTCGCCACGCATCACGTTCGGCAAAGGCGAACGCTCGATGACGCCGGGCACGATGTGCACATCGACGCCGCGCCGGCTGCGCACAGTTTGCAAGGACGTACCGAGCGTGGCGACGTTCGCCGGCGTGTCCCGGTAAGCCGCTTCGCTCCAACCCTGGGCGCTGCCGACCATGCCGCAGGCAATCACCGGTAAATCCGGCTGGGCGTCGAGCCAGTCGCCACAAGCCTCATCGAAGGCCAGTTCGAAACCATCGGCGCATTCCCGGCCGCCAATGATTCGCGGCGCTTTCGGCAGCTGCATGATCCCCGACGACAGCGAACGCTGTTCGAGCACTTGCCCGCCTTCGGCCAGTTTGTAAGCACGTAATGAGGTTGTCCCCCAGTCGAGCGCGATCAATTGCGCCTGCATCGCTTCACCTGTTTTGGTTTTTGGCAGTGAGTGAGCGGGACTATAAACCTGCGAAGGGACAAATCTCAATATATAAATATCAATCCCATATTATGAGACAAGGCAAAAAAATCGCAGCCCGAAGGCTGCGATCTTTTAGAAGCGATCAGTTACCCGCTGCAAAATCCCGCAACACCGCCCCATCCATCCGATAGCGCACCCACTCCTCCTGCGGCTGCGCGCCCAGGGATTTGTAGAAATCGATGGCCGGCGTATTCCACTCCAGTACGCTCCACTCGAAACGGCCGCAGTCGTTGGCGCAGGCGATTTTCGCCAGATGCCGCAACAGGGTCTTGCCCGCGCCACCGCCGCGTTGTTCCGGGGTGATGTAGAGGTCTTCGAGGTACAGGCAGTTGCTGCCAAGCCAGGTGGAATAGCTGAAGAAGAACACCGCGAAACCGATGGGTGCACCCTCGCGCAGGCAGATCAGGCCATGGGCTGTGGCGCCTTCGCTGAACAGGCTGCGCTCGATATCGGCAACGCTGGCGATGACTTCATGGCGGGCACGTTCGTAGTCGGCCAGTTCAGTGATGAACGCGAGGATTTGCGGTGCGTCACTGGGGGTCGCCGGGCGGATTTCGATCGTCATGGACGTGCCTTGTCAAAAGTGGAAAACGCCATACTAAGTCGGCGCGGTATTTGTGGCGAGGGAACTGTCCCAACACCTGTAGGAGCGAGCTCGCTCGCGATGGTCGTTAACGATAACGCGTGCTTTCTGGATACATGTGGTGTTCTCGGGGTCATCGCGAGCAAGCTCGCTCCTACAAAGGGGGTTTACTCCGGCCGGCACTAACCCTGGAATCGATAACCTCGGACCTAATATTCGGGGTCTGCGTGGTTAGATAGACGCGCTGCTCATTTATCCGGTCAAGGAACCGCGTCATGCCCACCGCAACACCCCCAGTTTCAAACAAGCTGTTCGGCCTTTTTTGCCTCGCCAGTTACCTGTTGTCATTGTCCTACGGCTCGACGTTTCTGCTGTCGTTGCTGATGGGTTCTCGCGGCGGTAACGAACACGACGCCGGAAGTGTGATTTCGGCGGCAATGCTGAGCACCTTTGCAGCGGTGATTGTTTCCGGTCATTTGTCCGACCTGCTCGGTGCCGCCCGCTCGGTGGCGCTGTTCGGTGTATTGCTGGTAGCGGCCAGCCTGGGCTTCGCCCTGACCCCGGGCTTCGGTCATCTGCTGTTGTTTTTCGGCCTGCTGCTGGGCTTGGGCTGGGGCGTGTTCTACACCCTGGGGCCGATCATCGTGGCGAGCCTGGTGACACCCGCGCAGCGCGCCAGATACTTCGCCCTGTTGTCCGGCAGCATGATGACCGGGATCGGCAGCGGCCCTTTGCTCGGCCGCGCGGCGAGTGCGCTTGGCTATCCGGTGACCGCGGCGTTTTACCTGGCGGCGCTGGCCAGCCTGATCGGCGTATTGCTGTTCTGGCGCCTGGATCGACAACTGAAACCGGCGCCCGCGCAATCTGGCAGCGTGTCGCGAATTTCCTGGCGTGCAGCGGGTCAGGTGCTGTCGTCCAAGGCCGTTTTTCCGATCATCATGGTTGGTCTCGGCGGCTGCGTGTTCGGTGGTCTGTCGAGCTTTCAAACCAGTTATGCCGCAGCGCGCTCGCTCGACTATTCGCTGTTCTTCCTCGGCTTCATGAGCGCGGCGATCAGCGGCCGCATGCTGGTTGCCGGTTTCGTGGTCAAGCGCGATCCATTGCGTGCATCGTGCCTGCTTTCGGGGCTGATGCTGGCATCGATCGTGATGTTCGGTTTTGTCGTCGACAGCAGCGTCAGCTACGTGCTCGCCGCAGTGATGCTCGGGATCGGTTACGGCCTGACCTACTCGGTGATCAACGGCCTGGCCGCCAATGAAGCGCCGAACGGCACCACCGCACAATCCTTGCTGCTGTTCAGCCTGTCGTACTTCATCGGCGTGTTCGGATTTCCATTGCTGGCAGGGAAAATCATCGTCGAGCAAGGCATGCCCACGCTGTTGCTCACGGTGTTGGCGGTTGCCTCGCTCAACTGGCTGATCACCGTGGGCCGCTTGATCTGGCGTAGAGCCATAGCGGTCAGGGCACTGCAGGAGGCCTGAGCCGTTCGTCGCTGACAATGCACCCATCCGGATCGAGGGCGGACTAATCAGGTAAGGACTCTACTCGCTGGAGACACCACCATGACCCTGTCCAGGTTGACCGCCCTCGTTTTCACTGCCCTTTTATCCGCCGCCTCCTTCGCCGGAACCATCGGCTCGAGCACCGGCCCGACCAATCCGGTGGAAAAACCCAGGGCTCCCGCCATCCAGAGTGCCCCCGGCATGAACACCGATGGCACGACGATCGACCATAACCTGCCGCCCGCCACCGGCACCGACCCGCGGATTCAAGGCAACGACGCGGGACGTCAGGGCGGGACGAACCTGCCGGACAAAAAAACACCCGGCAGTGGTGGCCTCGGTTCAAGCACCACCGAGGACGAGGAAAGCCATTTGAGCCAGTAATGAAGCCAGTCCGTCATCGCGAGCAAGCTCGCACACAGGTGTAATGGGGTATCAGCGCTGTTTCAGGCGGTCAATCACGACGGCCAGAAGCAAAATCGAACCCCGGATCACATACTGATAAAACGTATCGATGTTCTTCAGGTTCATCGCATTTTCGATGATCGCCAGAATCAACACCCCGGCGATCACGTGCCGGATCATGCCGATCCCGCCACTCAACGACACCCCGCCCAGCACGCAGGCCGAGATCACCGTCAATTCGAAACCCTGGCCGATCATTGGCTGGCCGGAGGTCATGCGCGAGGCCAGGATCACCCCGGCCAACGCGCCGATCACACCGTGTACGGCGAAGATGATGATCTTGGTCCGGTCGACATTCACACCGGCCAGTAGTGCCGCTTCCTGGTTGCCGCCGATGGCCATGGTGTTGCGCCCGTAGGTGGTGTAGTTCAGCAGCCAGCCGAAGAACAGGAAGCAGACGATGGTGATCAGGATCGGTACCGGCACGCCAAACATCTGGCCGTTACCGAACACAAAGAACGATTCCTGGGACACCCCCACCGCTTTGCCGTTGGCGAAGATGTAGGCCAGGCCGCGCACGATCTGCATGGTCGCCAGCGTGGTGATCAGCGCATTGACCCGCAGCTTGGCGATCACTATCCCGTTGATCAACCCGACGATCAGGCCCATCACCAGCGCGGCACAGACACCGAGAAACACGCTGTCGGTGTCGCGCATCACCACCGCCGCGACCACCCCGGCACAGGCAATCACCGAGCCCACCGACAAGTCGAAATGCCCGGACGCCAGACAATACAACATGGTGCAGGCAGCAATTCCGGTGGTGGAAATCGCCAGGCCCAAGCCACGCATGTTCAGCGGTGAAAGGAAGTTGTCGATCAGCAAGGTGCAGGCGACAAAGATGCCGACCGCCGCCAGCAGCATCACCCAGTCATCAAGGAAGCGCCGCAAGTCCAGCGGTTTGCGCGTGGTCGGCAGGGTGTTGTTTTGGGTTGTCATCATAGTCACCTCTCAGTTCGCCACGCCGTCGGCGCGTTGGCGCGGCAAAGCCAGTTGCAGCAGGTTGGATTCGTTGGCCTGTTCGCGGCTCAGCTCGCCACGCAGGGCGCCTTCGCACAGCACCAGGATGCGGTCGGAAATGCCCATGACTTCCATCAAGTCGCTGGACACCACAATCACCGCGATCCCCTCGGCTGCCAGGTTATGGATGATCTGGTAGATCTCGGCCTTGGCACCGATGTCGATGCCGCGCGTGGGTTCGTCGAGCAGCAGCACTTTCATCGGCATCGACAGCCAGCGGCCGAGAATGGCCTTCTGCTGATTGCCACCGGACAGGTACATGATTTTCTGCGCCGCGTTGGGTGTCTTCACTTTCAACGCCTTGATCTGCTGCTCGGCGTTGTCCTTCTCCCACAGGCCACGCAACAGGCAACCGAAGGTGGAGTGGGCGCCTCGGGCGCTGATGTTGATGTTCTCCGCGACGCTGGCCAGCGGCAGGATGCCTTCCTTCTTGCGGTCCTCGGGGCACAACAGGATCCCGGCGGCAATCGCGTCCCGGGGTGAACGCAGCTTCAGTTCATGGCCTCGAAGTTTCAGCTGTCCGGCGCTGTGGCGCGCCAGGCCACTGAGCAGGCGCAACAGCTCGGTGCGACCGGCCCCGACCAGCCCGAACAGCCCGAGGATTTCGCCTTTGTGCACCTCGAAACTCACTGGCTCGCGCAACCCCGGCCCGAGCAGTCCGTCGACCTTGAGTGCCACCGCGCCGCGTTGGCGCGGGCGGTAATCGTAGATGTCCTGGATGTCGCGCCCGACCATGCAGGTGACCAGTTGATCGTGGGTCAGTTGGCTCATGTCATCGAACGTGCGCACGTAGCGCCCGTCCTTGAACACCGTCACCGCGTTGCAGATGCGGAACACTTCTTCCATGCGATGGGAGACATAGAGCACCACTTTTCCCTCGTCCCGCAGCCGGCCGATGATCGCCATCAAGCGGTCGATCTCCCTTGCCGAAAGGCTGCTGGTGGGTTCGTCGAAGGCAATCACGTGGGCGCCACGAGACAAAGCCTTGGCGATTTCCACCAGTTGCCGCTGGCCGAGAGACAGGCGCCCGACTTTCTCCTGCGGGTCGATTTCATCGGCCAGGCCTTTGAGGCAGGCCAGTGCCTGCTGGCGCAGAGTGCTGCGATTGATCAGGCCGAAACTGGCTGGCAGATGCCCGAGAAACAGGTTCTCAGCCACGGTCATTTCCGGCACCAGATGCAGCTCCTGGTGGATCACCGCGACGCCACTGCCGATGCTGTCGGCGGTGGACTTGAAGTCCATCGTCCGCTCGCCGATCTGCAAGGCACCGCTGCAAGGCGTGTAGGCCCCGCCGAGAATTTTCAGCAGCGTCGACTTGCCGGCGCCGTTCTCGCCCATCAAGGCGTGAACCTGCCCCGGATGGGCGACGAAGCTGATGTTGTCCAGCGCCTTCACCCCGGGAAAGGTCTTGCCGATCCCGTTGAAGCGCAAGCTGCCGGTAAGGCTGTGTTCGTGTTGGATTGTTTGCGCGTGCATAACCACCTCTTCACACCGATCAGGCGACCCCGCCGCCGAGGCCGCCGCTGAAGTCAAACGGCCATCAGTTCCACAGGCCGATCTTTTCCAGTTCCTGCTTGAAGTTGTCGCGGGTGATCAGCGTCACGTCATCCATGGCGGTGTACTTCGCCGGTTCTTTGCCGGTGGTGACCCACTCGTACATCATGCTGGCGGTGTTGTAGCCCTCGATGTGCGGGCTCGGCAGCATCGAGCCGTAGAAGCCGCTGTCGGGTTTCTTCAGCTCGCCGATGGCGTCGGTACCGTTGATGCCGATGCCGATCACGTTGGCCGCGGCGAAACCGGCGCTCTCGGTGGCGCGCACACCGCCGAGCACGGTGTTGTCGTTCATGCCGCCGATGATCAGGTTTTTCGCCGCCCCCGGCAGTTTCACCAGGGCCGAGTTGGTGGCGTCCATGCTGCCCGGCACGTCGAGGGTCTTGAGGGCCGCGAACAGGATGTGGTCTTTCGGCATGCCGGCATCCTGCAGCGCTTTCACCGAACCGTCGGTGCGCTTCTTGCCGGTGTCGAGTTCGTTGTAGGTGTTGATCACCGCATAGGTGTCTTTCCAGTCCCAGCCGCGTTTCTTCGCTTCGGTCGCCATGGCATTGCCTTGTTTCTGGCCGACTTCGAAAGCGGCCATGCCAAGGTACGGCACATCTTCCATGAACTTGCCGCTGGCATCGACGAAACGGTCATCGACGGCGATCACTTTCAACCCGTTGAGTTTGGCCTTGGCCATGATCGCCGGGCCGAGGGACACGTCCGGCGGGCAGATCACGAACCCCTTGGCGCCGTTGGCCGCGAGGCTGTCGATGGCAGAAAGGGTTTTCTCACCGTCGGGCACGGCGATCTTGATCAGGGTGAAGCCCTTCTCTTTCCCGGCCTTTTCGGCAAAGGCCCACTCGGTCTGGAACCAGGGTTCTTCGGCCTGCTTGACCAGGAAACCGATCTTCACTTCCTCGGCTGCCAGCAGCGTGTTGCTCAGGCTGAACGCCGAGACCGCCAACGCGGCACAGCACAGGGAACGGATAGCATGACGACGATTCATAAGCTGACTCCTTGTTATTTTTCTTGAGCACTCGTTGAAAGCGTTCTTTGTTAACCAACGGGCGGTAAACACATACTGCCAATAGTCATATCGTATGATGATTGGATTTCAGGCGTAGTAACACGCCTGAAAGCCCGATCACTCAGTCGTGGTACATCACCGAGCGACCACCATCGATGGTGATGCACGAGGCATTGATGAACGGCGCTTCATCACTGGCCAGGAACACGGCGGTCATTGCCACTTCGATCGGCTGCCCGATGCGGCGCGGCGGGTGCAGGTCAAACGCGCGCTGGCGTTCGGCGTGGGGGTCGGCAAAACCGTTCCAGTAATCGACGTTCAACTGGGTTTCGATGTAGCCCGGCGCAATCGCGTTGACGCGCACACCCTTGGGCGCATATTCGATGCCCAGCGCGCGGGTCAGGCCGAGCAGGCCATGCTTGGCCACCGGGTACGGGAAGCATCCAGGAATGATGTGGGTGGAATGGGTGGACGCGATATTGATGATGCTGCCGACGCCCTGCTCGATCATCTGCGGCAGCACCGCCTTGCAACCGTACCAGGCACCATCGAGGTCGATGGCAAAGCAGCGACGCCAGTCTTCCTCGGTCATTTCCAGCGGATCGCGGAATACGTTGACCCCGGCGCAGTTGACCAGCACATCGATCCGGCCGTGCAGGTCGATCGCCAGCCGGGCCATGGCGTGCAGGTCCTGCTGACGTGACACGTCGGCCTTGATCGCCACCACATCGGCGCCCTGGTCTCGCCAATGCGCCGCGACCTTCTCGACTTTCTCGACCTGAATGTCGCTGATGATCAACCTGGCCTGCTGGGACGCGAAGGTCGCCACAATCGCTTCGCCAATACCCTGGGCGGCACCGGTCAGCAAGACGACCTTGTTTTTCAGGCGTTCGCCCTTGGGCGGTTCGGGAACCGGTGGCAATGACAGTGGTTCAGCCATGGATCAAGACTCCTGTTTGAAAACACGACGAAAACCGGGCATCTGTCGATGTCCGGTCAAAAGGCGCTGGGTAGGAAACAGGTGAGTGCGAAAACGTTTCAGCTTGGAAACGTTCTGAGGCACAGGCTCCGCAAGGGAGCACGGGGGAACTTCGCTGCATCACTTCACCTGTTTTGTTTTTTTAAGTGTGAGTGCATGTAACTGGTGAGGCCGACTATAAACCTGGCCTGCAATAAATCTCAATATATATATTTACATCCCATATTTTGGGATTTAACCAGCAAAGCGCGTGCAATGTTTTCCAGGCACATCTACTGCGATCGACAACACAGCCCCATCCAACGGATGGCCCAGCGGACTGGCCGCGCTGGTGATGTACAGAGTTTTGAGGTCTGAACCGCCGAACACGCAACTGGTGGGACGACTGACCGGCAGTTCGATGATCCGATCGACTTTACCGTCCAGGCTCAACCTGAGCAGGCAGCTGCCGTCCCAACGGGCATTCCAGATAAAACCTTCGGCATCCATCGCTGAACCATCCGGGCCGCCACGCTCGTGCGGACCAAACCAGACCTGTGGCGCATCGAGGGCTCCGTCGGCACGGATGAAATGTCGATACAAGGTGCCGTCGAGGCTGTCGCCGAAATACACGGTGGTGGCGTCATCGCTCCACAGCAGCGTGTTGGGAATGCCCAGATTGCGCAGCAACGGCGCAACCCGCCCGGCGCGATCGATGCGGAACAGTCCACCGGAACGATGGACGATGGGCAGGTCTTCGCCGTTTGCGCCGATGTTGTTTTGCATGGTGCCGAGCCAGAGCCGGCCTTGGGCGTCGCAACGGGCTTCATTGGGGCGGTTGCCCGGTTGCGGATCGGCAACGCAAAACAGTGTCAGGCGCGGCGCCAGGCCCGGTGAGTCGAGATCGAGCCGATACACGCCGCTGCTCAATGCCACCAGGGCATCGCCGCTTTCGCAGGGAATGAACGCCGACACGTGCTCCGGCATCTGCCAGATCTGCACGTTGGCGCCGATCAACCGCAACGCCTGCTTACCGGCGATATCCACCCAGTACAGGGCTTGGGTGGGCGCATCCCAGAACGGGCCTTCGCCCAGTCGTGCCCGATGCTCGGTCACCGCAGTCCACGCCATGAAACCTCCTGCGTTGTTCTTGTTTTTATTGTGTAGGAGCCAGCTTGCTCGCGAAGGTGTGCCAGTCGACCTGGCGGTAGCTGATACACCATCGCGAGCAAGCTCGCTCCTACAGTGGTTCGAGCTGTCAGCTGGCTTTTTTATCGGCCATGACTTGCGGGTAGTAACGCTTGATCGCAAGGTCCGCGTTATCGATCAGGGTCATGCAGGCCCAGACACCCCGGGCGGTATCCCGGGCCGCGATAGCCTCGGCCAGGTCCCGGTGAATCGGCAAGGTGCGACGCAGTTCATCCGGGTCGGCGGCGGACACTTCAAAGGCCACCGCCAGCAACGCGCCGAGCGCGGGAACCATTTGTTCAATGAATTGATTGTGGCTGGCGGCGAGGATGCACTCGTGAAAGAACTGGTCGGCACGGTTGTAATCGATGCCGCTGTCCACCGCCCGTTCCAGCGCGTTGCAGGCCAACAGAATCTCGTTCACCTGTTCGCCGGTTGCGCGCTCGCAGGCCCAGCGCACGGCCATCGGTTCGATGGTGCGGCGCAGGTCGAGCAGATCGTCGACGAAGTTTTCCGGTAAGCCGCTGCGCGACAACCAGCCAACGACTTGTGGATCGAAGAGGTTCCAGCGCCGCACTGGCAATACCCGCGTGCCGACTTTCGGCCCGACCTCGAGCATGCCTTTGGCAACCAGGGTCTTGATGGCTTCACGGATGACCGTGCGGCTCACGCCGAGTTGTTCGCCGAGGTCGGCTTCGACCTTGAGTGACTCACCTGGCTTGACCTGCCCCGTGGCGAGCCAGCAACCCAGCCAGTCAACCGTCGATGCATGAAAGCTGCTGGACATGGACACCTCAATGCCGTTCGCGATGGAGGCCCACGCTAATCATCATATGATTGGATGTCAATTTGATTTTTTGAGTGTTCGCAAACCCCTGTGAGAGCGAGCTTGCTCGCGATGACGGAGTAACAGGCAACATGGATGTTGAATGTTATGCCCTCATCGCGAGCAAGCTCGCTCCCACAGGGTTATGGGTCAGGGTTCGAGACCGATGGGGAAGAACTCGCCGCCACTCCATACACCGAGCCAGCGCTGGCCGTCGATCTCGCGACTCACCGCCAGCTCCACCAATTGATAGAACACGTTGCGATGGATCAACGCTTCAAGATTGCTGCGCACATGCACGTAAGGGGCAGGCTCTTGCGTTACCGGGTCGATGACCACACGCAGGAGGTGCTCGGCGCCGGCCTCGGTGGTTTCATCGACGTTGGTGGTAAAGCGCAACACCTGCGCCTCGCCCTCGCCTTCCACGTCCACCGCAATCGCCACGAACGGCGCATCGTCGACCTTGATCCCGACCTTTTCCACCGGTGTGATCAGGAAATAATCATCGCCGTCGCGGCGAATGATAGTGGAGAACAGTTTGACCATCGGCTTGCGCCCGATCGGCGTGCCCAGGTAATACCAGGTGCCGTCCCGGGCGATGCGCATGTCGATGTCGCCGCAGAAATCGGGATTCCACAGGTGCACCGGCGGCAAGCCTTTGGTCTTGGGGATTTGCCCCAGCAAGTCGTTGGCTTTTTGCGGGCCACTCATGGCGTTCTCCTTGAAATTACTGGTCGCTGAGCCCCAGCAGGCTGCGCGCGTATTGTTCCAGCGGCGGGCCCATCAGGTCTTCGGGTTTTTTATCGTGGAACGTCAGTAAACCGCCACGACTCTTGATGGTTGCAGTATCAATCAAATACTGGGTGCTGGTCTCGATCAACATGATCTGAATCATACCGCTGTCGATGCCGAGACGATCCAGGGCTTCCTGGTCCAGCCACTCGTCCGAGTTGCCGATACGGTCGTCAGACTTGGCAAACCGGGTGTAGAGCAGATAGTGCGCACCGGCCGCACGGGCTTCGCCCATGGCCTGGTCGAGGCCTTCCGGCGTACGGGCACGGCGGACCATCGGGAAATATTCGACAAAGCCGTCGAACGCGACTTCGGCAATCACGTTGGGCCGCGGATAAACGGCGCTGCCCGGCGGCATGAAAGCGCCCTGGGCGATGTAGACGAACGAGTCCGGCTGAATGCGCAGGTTGTTTACGCGACGGCTGTCACTGTGATCGAGCAGCCCCGCATCGCTCATATGGTAACGAGTCCCTTCGGCCATATCGCTGACGTTCATGCAGCCACCAAGTGCCAAAACGGCCAGCAGCAAAACCAGGCTACGCATCCTATCCTCCAGAGGCCGGTGTCGGAAAACCGGCGAATGGCCGTAGGATGCAGCTTCCGCGCCAGCTCATTAGCATCAGCATCTGACAGACCGAATCGCGAGCAAGCTCGCTCCCACAGGGGATTGCATATCACCCGTGGGAGCGAGCTTGCTCGCGATTGCGGAAGATCAGCCGCCGATAATCTTCATGACAGTCGCGCCGCCAGAGAACGCCACTTCCTGCTTGTCACCCAAGGCTTTCACCAGCAGCCGCTGCAGGGCCGGCAGGGCCTGATGGCGTGGCTTGTCCAGCAGGTCACCGATGTAATGGCGATTGCTCGACGACAGGCAGCCATGCAGCCACCCGGTGGAAGACAAACGAAGTCGCGAACAGGTACGGCAGAAAGGCACGCTCTCGTTGGCGATCACGCCGAAATAACCCTGGCCGGGAATTTCATATCGAACGGCCGTCGCATCGACCGGGGCATCGGCTTGCAGGTATTCGTAGCGTTCGCCGATCAGGCTCAGCAATTGCTGGAGACTGACGAACTGCTGCAGAAAGGCATTGGAATCGTTGGCCAGGTGGCCCATGCGCATCAGTTCGATGAAGCGCAGTTCATAACCGCGCTCCAGGCAGTAGTCGAGCAGCGGCATCACTTGATCGAGGTTCTGTCCGCGCAGCGGCACCATGTTGACCTTGATCTTCATGCCGGCCGCACTGGCCTCACTCATGCCGTCGAGCACGGTGGCCAGGTCGCCGCCCCGGGCAATACTGCGGAACGCACTGGCGTCGAGAGTATCGAGGGAGACGTTGAGGCGCCGGATACCGGCGTTCACCAGCAGCGGCAGTTTCTTCGCCAGCAACTGGCCATTGGTGGTCAGGCTGATGTCTTCCAGGCCCATCTGCCCGACCGCCGTCATGAACGCCTCGAGTTTCGGGCTGACCAGCGGCTCGCCGCCGGTAATGCGCAGACGCTCGATGCCCGCCGCTTCAATCAGATAAGCCACGCCGCGCGCCATGGCTTCGGCCGACAATTCATCCTGCGCAGCCACCAGCCGCTTGCCGTTGGGCACGCAGTAGGTACAGGCGTAATTGCAGGCAGAGGTCAGACTGATTCGCAAGTTGCGAAAACGCCTGCCTTGACGATCAACGATCATGGTCACTCCGGCGGAAGAATATCGGGCCGCTAAAACTTGACTCAGAAATCAAGTTTTAGCAAGTCCTCTACCTGAGTATATTCCTGCGCTACTGCGCCATGTAGCGAAATCATGGCGCAATAAGGCAACTGAATGGCTCAGCTGCCGGAAGTGTCGGTGTCACGCTTGCGCTTGTTGCCCATGCGCACGCCGATGTCCATCAGGAACTGGAAGAAACCTTCCTGATCTTCCAGCACATTGCTCCAGAACGGCGAGTGATACAGCGCGACGGCACCGTGCACCAGCGCCCAGGACGCGCAGTAGTGGAAGTAAGGTGGCACGTCTTCCAGCTTGCCTTCGCTGATCCGGCCCTTGATCAGCAAGGTCAGGCGTTCGAAGTTCGAGGCACGGATCTTGTGCAGTTCCTCGATCATCTCCGGCACCTGGTTGCCCTTGACCACTTTCTCTTCGAGGCGGTCGAACAGGCGATAGCGTTGGGGATCGCGCATGCGGAATTCGAAGTAGGCCCGGGACAGGGCTTCCTTGTCCTTGTCGACATCGGCCGAATGCAGCAGAGCGTTCAAATCGCGCTCGTAGTCGAGCATCAGGCGCAGATAGATTTCCGCCTTGGATTTGAAGTGCTTGTAGATCGTGCCTTTGCCGATACCGACGGCATCAGCAATCATCTCGACGGTGACACTGTCTTCACCTTGTTCGAGGAACAGCTTGAGCGCGGTATCGAGAATTTCCTGCTCGCGGCGACGGAATTCACGGACCTTACGAGGTTCTTTATGCATAAGAAAAGGTCTGTCGGGGTCAAAATTCGAAGCCGCGTATTATGCCTAACTTACGCAAAAATGCACGGATCATCCGACCATATCTGCGCTTTCTGGTCATTCCGCGTACGTTTACAGGGTGATGAGAACTCTTCCGAAGCGCACGTATTCCAAATTTGTTTAAAAACCCGGACCGGTAAACTGGACGAGGCGCAATCCTGATCAATACTTGAACTGTCGGCGGGGCATCTCCCCCAAGTGTCACGCCGATATTGGTACCAACGGACCGCGTGCCATTGTTTTACTCCTAATGGTCTTAACCCGGATTCACCCCCCAGAACCCGGGTTTTTTTTGCCTGCGATTTAACCTTTTACGTGTGCCAGCGGGAACAGTCGCTTGAAATTCGCCGTGGTTTGCTCGGCAAACCGCTCGTAGGGCTCACCGCGCAACATTGACAGAAATTCCGCAACTTCACGCACGTACTGCGGCAGGTTTGGTTTGCCGCGATAGGGAATCGGTGCCAGGTACGGCGAGTCGGTTTCCACCAGCAAACGGTCGGCCGGCACCTTGCTGGCCACATCACGCAATGCGTCGGCATTGCGAAAAGTGACAATCCCGGACAGGGAAATGTAATAGCCCATGTCCAGCGCGGCCTTCGCCATCTCCCAGTCTTCGGTGAAGCAATGCAACACGCCTGCCTGGGGCAGCGCCGCGTCCCGCAGCAAGTCCAGGGTATCGGTGCGGGCGCCACGGGTATGGATGATTACCGGTTTGCCGGTCTGCTGCGCCGCTTGCAGGTGCAGGCGGAACGATTCCTGCTGCAACTCTGCCGCTTCCGGCTCGTAGTGGTAATCGAGGCCGGTTTCGCCAATCGCCACCACCCGCGGGTGATTGAGCTCCTGCAACAGCCAGTCCAGCGCCGGCGCGGCCCCCGGCTGCACATCCAGAGGGTGCACGCCTACCGAGCAGTCGACATCGTCATAACGTTCGGCCAGGGCCTTGACGTCGGCCGCGTTGTCCGCGCTGACACCGATACACAGAAAGTGCCCGACCCCACGCTGCCGGGCAGCTTCCAGGGCAGCATCCAGGGAGCCCTCGTGGGCGGTCAGGTCAAGACGATCAAGGTGACAATGGGAATCTACGAGCATAAAGGGCTGCAACTTGTATGGGTGGGACGGTCGATGTTCTGATACTCAGAGTCTAGGCGCAGACAGTCATCGTTGGGCAGGCAACGACACCCATTGCACCAGCAATGCTTCCAGCAACAAGGCCGGGTTGAGGTTGGCCTTGCTCAGGACTTTCTGCCGCTGGGCGAGGATCCAGTCCTGAATATCGAGGACTTTGCCCTGGGCGCTTTTCTGCGCCAGGTATTGCACGACCTTGCGCATGTCGGTCAGGCCAAGGCCGGCTTCATCCTGAGTCAATTGATAGCGCAGGATCAGGCTCGACCAATCGCAGAACCAATCGAACAGGCGCAACATCGGAATGTTTTTCCATTCTTCGGCCAGTTGCGTCGGCGACTGCTGTTGCTTGAGGAGTTTTTTCACCCCTTCCACCACTTGCGCGCGCTGTTCACGTACGCCCTGGGCCTGGAGATTGACCGCCGCCAGCGGCGAACCGGCGGCCAGCGTCAGCAGTTCGACGCGCTCATCTTCGGAGGATTCCGGCAACGCCTGGGCCAACCACTTCAAGCTCATGGCCTCGCCCGGCAGCGGACAGGCCTGCTGCACGCAGCGACTCTTGATGGTTGGCAACAAGCGGCTCGGCTGATGGCTGACCAGCAACAGAACGGTATCGCCGGACGGTTCTTCAAGGCTTTTGAGCAAGGCGTTGGCGGCGTTGATGTTCATCGACTCGGCCGGCTCGATCAGCACCACTTTGCGCCCGCCCAACTGTGCGGTCTGCACCACGAAACCGACCAGGTCGCGAACCTGGTCGACCTTGATCGCCTTGTCGGCTTCTTCCGGCTCCAGGATGTAGTTATCCGGATGGCTGCCAGCCCTGAGCAGCAGGCAGGATTTGCATTCGCCGCAGGCTTGCAGCGCGTTCGGGCGCTGGCACAGCAAGCTGGCCATCAAGCGCTCGGCCAGTGCCCGCTTGCCGATTCCGGCAGGGCCATGCAGCAGGTAGGCGTGCGCATGCTGGGTGCGACCGGCCAGTTGCTGCCAGAGGTTTTCCTGCCACGGATAGGCCTCAGCCACGGCTCAACTCCAGCAGGCGCGGCAGCAAGGCATCCAGCGATTGCTGAACCTGTGCCAACGGCTGGGCAGCATCGACCAGCACATAACGCGCCGGATCCGCCTTGGCCCGCTTGAGGAAGGCACTGCGTACGGCATCGAAAAAGGTCCGGCCTTCGAGCTCGAAGCGATCCAGACGACCACGAGCGCTGGCGCGGGCCAGGCCGACCTCGACAGGCAGATCGAAAATCAGCGTGAGATCCGGGCGCAGATCGCCCTGGACGAAGGTTTCCAGGGTCGCGATGCGCTCCAGCGACAAGCCGCGACCGCCGCCTTGATAGGCGTATGTCGAGTCGGTAAAACGATCACACAAGACCACGGCACCGCGGGCCAGCGCCGGGCGAATCACCTCGGCCAGATGCTGGGCACGCGCCGCGAACACCAACAGCAACTCGGTATCCGGGTTCATGACTTCATCGACCGGGGCCAGCAGCACTTCACGAATGCGCTCGGCCAACGGCGTGCCACCCGGCTCGCGGGTCAGCACCACCTCGATGCCGGCGGCGCGCAGGCGCTCGGCCAGGTATTCGCGATTGGTGCTCTTGCCGGCGCCTTCCGGGCCTTCCAGAGTAATAAACAAGCCAGTCACAGGCAGTCCTTAATCAGAGTCATTGCGGGCTTTTCGGTGCGCTTGCATCGGGTTCGGGCGTTTCAGGGGCTGGCGCAGGATCTTGCGCCGGTACTTGCGGCAGCCCCTCGGGAGCCGTGTTCGGTGAAGCGGCCGGGATCGGCGCCTGCTCCTGCGAAGACCTGGCCTCCTGCATACCGTTTTGCTCAGCCTGGATTGGCGGCATCTCGGGCGTAGTAGCGGGAGCCGGGCTGGAGCGGTAATCGGCGCGGCGCTTGATCTGGAACTCCTTCACGGCATTGTTGTGGGCATCCAGGTCGTCGGAGAACACATGGGTGCCATCGCCACGCGCCACGAAGTAAAGGCTGTTGCCGTCCACCGGATTGAGTGCCGCATGGATGGCTTCGCGACCGACCATCGAAATCGGCGTCGGCGGCAATCCCGCATTCATGTAAGTGTTATACGGCGTCGATTCCCTGAGGTGAGCCCGGGTCAGCTTGCCGCTGTAGCGGTCGCCGAGGCCGTAGATCACCGTCGGGTCGGTCTGCAGCAGCATGCCCATCGCCATGCGCCGCACAAACACGCCGGCAATCTGCCCGCGCTCCTGCGGTACGCCGGTTTCCTTTTCCACCAGCGAAGCCATGATCAGCGCCTGGTAGGGTTCGGTGTACGGTGTATCTGCAGCGCGCTTCTCCCACTCCTTGGCGAGCACTTCATCGAGGCGGTCGTAAGCGGTTTTCAGCACCTCGACATCGGACATGCCCCGCACGTAACGATAGGTGTCAGGGAAGAAGCGCCCTTCCGGAAAAATCCCGGTGTGGCCGAGCTTGTCCATGACCTGGCTATCGCTCAAACCGTCGAGGCTATGTTCGAGCTTCTCTTCCCTGGCCAGCGCTGCGCGGACCTGACGGAAACTCCAGCCTTCGACCAGGGTCAGGCTGTACTGAACCATTTCCCCGCGTTTCCACAGGTCGATCAGGCCTTCGACGGTCATGCCGGGCTGAATGCGGTATTCACCGCTGTGCAGGGGTTGTCTGGCGAGGTTGAAGCGCCAATACACCCGCAGCCAGAATGCGTCCTTGATGACGCCGTTGGCTTCGAGTCGGTAGAGGGTGCGGGTCGGCGTGGTGCCCTTGGGCACATCCAGCAATTGTTCCTGGGTAATGTTCAGCGGCTGTACCAGCGCCGAATGAATCTTCCAGGCTGAAGCACCCATCAGCAGCCCCGCCAGAACCACTCCGGTTTCCAGCAGCAGCAAGAGTTTACGTCTCACGTATCAAGCATCCAGTAGCACACGGGCAATGGTTTGGAGTTTACGGGTGAGCGGCCCAACCGGCCAGTGAAGAGCAGCATAGGCGCGCACCGGCCAGACACCATACACGCTGTTGCAGACAAAGACTTCGTCAGCCCATTGCAGCTGTTCGAGGGGGATATCGGTGATTTGCGTGGGGATTCCCAGCGACTTGGCCTGAAACAATATTTCTGCGCGCATCACGCCTGCCACGCCGCAGCGCTTGAGGTCCGCTGTGATGAGCACGCCATCACGCACCAGGAACAAGTTGCTGAACACACCCTCAATTACGCGCCCGGCCTGATCGAGCATCAAGCCTTCGGCATGCTCGGTGTCCTGCCATTCGGCACGGGCGAGGACTTGCTCAAGACGATTGAGGTGCTTGAGGCCGGCCAGTAATGGCTGCCTGGACAATCGCGTGGCGCAGGGAAACAAACGAACACCCCGCTCACCATGCGCGGCAGGGTAAGCCACAGGTGGACTGCCTTGCACAATGCGTCGGGCCTGGGCCGAAGGATCGGGGGCATAACCGCGCAGACCGTCGCCACGGGTGAGAATGAGCTTGAGCACCCCGTCACCCAGTGCCGCGGCGTAGGCCAGCAGTTCGCTGCGGATCAGCTCCTGCTCGGCTGTTATCGCCAGGCGCGAACAGCCATCCGCCAGGCGCGACAGATGCCGGTCCAGCAACACGGGCTGACCGCTGCGCACGGCGATGGTCTCGAACAGACCATCGCCATAAGCCAGGCCGCGATCCTTCAGCGACAAAGCGTCAGCCGGCTGACCGTCGACCCAGCTGTCCATCAGCCTGCGAACCGACGGAACACCAGCGAACCGTTGGTGCCGCCAAAACCGAAGGAGTTGGAAACGACCACATCGATATCCATGTTGCGCGCCGTGTGCGGCACAAAATCGAGATCGCAGCCTTCGTCCGGCTCATCGAGGTTGATGGTCGGCGGCGCTACCTGGCTGTTGATTGCCAGCACGCTGAAGATCGCCTCGACCGCGCCCGCCGCACCCAGCAGGTGACCGGTCATGGACTTGGTGGAACTGACGGCCAGCTTGTAGGCGTGCTCGCCGAATACTGACTTGATCGCATTGACTTCGGCCAAGTCGCCTGCAGGAGTCGAGGTGCCGTGGGCGTTGATGTACTGCACTTGATCGCCATTGATTTTGGCATCGCGCAGCGCATTGGTGATGCAGCGCGCAGCACCCGCACCATCGGCTGGCGGCGAGGTCATGTGGTAGGCATCGCCACTGGTGCCGAAGCCGATCAGCTCGGCGTAGATGGTCGCGCCACGCGCCTTGGCGTGCTCGAGTTCTTCCAGTACCAGCGCACCGGCACCATTGGACAATACGAAGCCATCGCGGCCCTTGTCCCATGGACGGCTGGCGCGGGTCGGCTCGTCGTTGCGGGTCGACAGCGCGCGGGAAGCGCCGAAGCCGCCCATGCCCAGACCGCAGGCCGCCATCTCGGCGCCGCCGGCAATCATCACGTCAGCTTCGTCGTACATGATGTTGCGGGCAGCCATGCCAATGCAGTGTGTACCGGTGGTACAGGCCGTGGCGATGGCGTAGTTGGGTCCCTGTGCACCGAGGTGGATGGACAGGAAACCGGAAATCATATTGATGATCGAGCCTGGCACGAAGAACGGAGAGATCCGTCGTGGGCCGGTCTCGTGCAGCGTGCGGGCGGTTTCTTCGATATTGGTCAGACCGCCAATACCCGAGCCCATGGCCACGCCGATACGCTCACGGTTGGCGTCAGTGACTTCCAGACCGGCATTGCGTACCGCCTGAAAACCTGCGGCCAGACCGTATTGAATGAACAGGTCGAGCTTGCGGGCTTCCTTGACCGACAGGTATTCCTCGACATTGAAGTCCTTTACCGAGCCGCCAAAACGGGTGGAATAGGCAGAAAGGTCGGCGTGTTCGATCAGACCAATGCCACTGCGGCCAGCCAGAATGCCCTGCCAGCTGCTCGGCACATCCGTGCCCAGTGGCGACAACATACCCATACCGGTGACTACGACGCGTCTACGCGACACAGCACTCTCCTTTTTTCAAATGACGACTTTGCATCAGGCCTAAAGAAAAAACCGCACGCCATGATGGCAGTGCGGTTTTTCCATGACAGCGAGCAACGATTACAAACTATTACGCCTGGTGGCTAGTAACGTAGTCGATTGCAGCTTGTACAGTAGTGATCTTCTCGGCTTCTTCGTCAGGGATTTCGGTCTCGAATTCCTCTTCCAGAGCCATCACCAGCTCAACGGTGTCAAGGGAGTCGGCACCCAGGTCTTCAACGAAGGAAGCAGTGTTGACCACTTCTTCTTCTTTAACGCCCAGTTGCTCAGCAACGATTTTCTTGACGCGCTCTTCGATGGTGCTCATACCTTGTTTTCACTCCTAATGGACAAATTCAGGCAGCTGGCCAGTGGGTAAGTGTATAGAAAGGCTTTTCAGCTTTTCAACTGAAAGCTTCACTCCTCGAACCCGGTGACCCTCTGCCTATAAATAGATTGCAGCTTTATAACGGATTTTAGACAGCTCGTATGACATTTTTTTGAAGCAATCCGTCACATTTGAATTACATGTACATCCCGCCGTTCACCGGGATTGTAGCTCCGGTAACGTAAGCCGCACCGTCCGACGCAAGAAAAGCGACCACGGACGCGATCTCTTGAGCCTGCCCCAGACGACCCAGCGGAATCTGCGACTGCAAGGCTTCACGCTGTGCCTCGGGCAGTTCACGGGTCATATCGGTATCGATGAACCCAGGAGCCACCGAGTTTACCGTAATCGAACGCGAACCGACTTCGCGCGCCAGAGCACGGCTGAAACCTTCCAGACCGGCCTTGGCGGCAGCGTAGTTTACTTGGCCTGCGTTGCCCATGGCACCCACAACCGAGCCAATACTGATAATTCGGCCCCAACGAGCTTTGGTCATGCCGCGCAAAACGCCCTTGGACAGGCGGAACAGACTGTTCAGATTGGTATCGACAACGTCGTGCCACTCGTCGTCTTTCATGCGCATCATCAGGTTATCGCGGGTGATACCGGCATTATTGACCAGAATCGCCGGCGCACCGAACTGCTCCTGAATGCTCGCCAGAACACTTGCCACGGACTCGTCGCTGGTGACATTGAGTTCCAGGCCAGTGCCCTGAATACCGTTTTCCTTCAGGGTCGCGGCAATGCGCTCAGCACCCGACGCGGAGGTCGCGGTACCAACAACGATGGCGCCCTGACGACCCAGTTCCAGGGCGATAGCCTGGCCGATGCCACGGCTTGCACCGGTGACCAGTGCAACTTTACCTTGCAGACTCATGCAAGCTTCTCCTGATTCAGGCCAACGCTGCACGGGCGGCAGCGAAAGCGTCTGGGGTATTGAGGTTGGATGTCGACACGCCTTCGGCGCAACGCTTGTTCAGACCGGCCAGCACTTTACCCGGGCCACACTCGACCAGGTTGGTCGCGCCCTTGGCGGCCAGTGCCTGGACCGATTCAACCCAGCGTACTGGCTTGTACAGTTGCTCGAGCAGATCGCGCTTGAGGGTTTCCAGATCGGCCGGCACCTGGGCACTGACGTTCTGCACCACTGGAATCTGCGGTGCCTGCCAGTCGATCGCCGCGATCGATTCTGCAAAACGCTCGGCAGCCGGGCGCATCAGCTCGCAGTGCGACGGCACGCTGACCGGCAACGGCATGGCGCGCTTGGCACCACGTGCCTTGCAGCCTTCGATGGCGCGCTCGACGGCAGCCTTGGCACCGGCGATGACCACCTGGCCCGGCGAGTTGAAATTGACCGCGCTGACCACTTCGCCTTGCGCCGCTTCGGCACAGGCTGCCAGTACGTCGGCATCGTCCAGACCCAGGATGGCGGCCATGCCGCCCTGCCCGGCCGGAACGGCTTCCTGCATCAGCTGGCCACGACGCTCGACGAGCTTCACCGCATCGCCCAGGCTCAGACTGCCTGCCGCGACCAGCGCGCTGTATTCACCCAGGCTGTGCCCGGCAACGTAAGCCGGGCGCGCACCACCTTCGGCCAGCCACAAACGCCACAGGGCGATAGAGGCGGTCAGAATGGCTGGCTGGGTTTTATCGGTTTGATTGAGTTGCTCTTCCGGCCCTTGCTGGGTCAGTGCCCACAGGTCGTAACCCAGTGCATCGGAAGCTTCTTTGAATGTTTCAAGGACAACCGGATGTTGCGCGCCCAGCTCGGCCAGCATGCCGAGGGACTGCGAACCCTGTCCTGGAAAGACGAATGCGAGGGAAGCAGACATGTAACAAGCCCCTAATGATCTTGTCGTCGGAGAGTTGGCGCCCCGCTTTGGGGACGCAAGAAACTGACAGTTGGATGGCCCATCGAACCAAGCGGTCACATTTAAGCATTGTCCGACGAAAACGCCTAAAGCAACAAATCCTCCAGACGACCGTGCAGGCGCTCGGGAAGATTCTCCTGAATCTCGATCAAGGCGCGCTGAATGGCACTCTGAAACCCCTGAACCCCGGCAGAACCGTGGCTTTTCACCACAATGCCCTGCAAGCCGAGAAAGCTCGCACCGTTGTGCCGGGCAGGTGCCAGATCGGCCTGCAGGCGCTTCATCAACGGTAGTGCAAGCGCACCGACCACGCGAGAGGCCACGCTCTTCCTGAACAACGCTTCGATGCGCCCGGCAATCATGGTCGCCAGACCTTCGCTGGATTTGAGCAGGATGTTGCCGACAAAACCGTCACACACCACCACATCCGCTTCGCCACGGTACAAACCGTCGCCCTCGATAAAGCCGATGTAATTGATGCCACGGGCGCCTTGCAACAAAGTCGCGGCCAGCTTGACCTGTTGATTGCCCTTGATGTCTTCGGTGCCGATGTTCAGCAACGCCACCCGAGGACGCGCTATGCCCAGGGTCTCGGCCGCAACCGAGCCCATGACCGCAAACTGCAACAGATGCTCGGCACTGCAATCGACGTTGGCGCCCAGGTCGAGCAACTGGCAATAACCCTTTTGTGTCGGAATCGCCGCCACCATGGCCGGACGATCAATGCCGGGCAAGGTCTTGAGCACGAACCGCGACAACGCCATCAGCGCACCGGTATTACCGGCACTGACACAAGCCTGGACCTTGCCGTCACGCAACAACTCAAGCGCCACGCGCATCGACGAGTCGGGTTTGCCGCGCAAGGCCTGGGCAGGCTTTTCGTCCATGGTGATGACTTCGGACGCTGGCATTATCGACAGGCGCGCGCGATCCACAGCCGGATGGCCAGCGATCAGCTCTTCAAGAAGGGAGGGTTGACCGACGAGGGTCAGGTGCAGCGAGGGTGTGGCAGACAGGCAAGCAAGGCTGGCCTGGACAATGCTGCGGGGACCGAAGTCCCCGCCCATTGCGTCAATCGCGATGACTTGAGCGGACAAGTGATTACTCGTCAGCGCCCTTGTCGATCACTTTACGACCACGGTATACGCCTTCTGGCGATACGTGGTGACGCAGGTGAACTTCACCGGTGGTTTTTTCTACAGACAGGGTGCTAGCCTCGAGAGCGTCGTGCGAACGGCGCATGTCACGGGCAGAGCGGGATTTTTTGTTCTGCTGAACAGCCATAATTGATTAACTCCTAAACGTTTGGGTCACGCTTTAACTGCGCCAATACACTGAACGGGTTGGACCGCGTTACCTCGTCCTCGCTCGGTTCGGGCTCATCTGCTCCCGCCGGCTGCTGGCATTCTTCCGGATGATGAGCAGGCACAATGGGCAAGGCGAGCAGAAGCTCCTCCTCGATCAGTGACTGCAGATCCAAAGGATCTTCGCCCAGTTCCAGCACGTCATAACCTTTCGGCAACGACTGGGTATTCGCACCCTCCTTCACCACAGCGTAACTGCATTCGCTATGGATCGGCAGGGTGACCAGCTCAAGACAACGCTGGCAAACCATTTTGACTTCAGTGTCGATAAAGCTGTGGATGACCACAGATTTACGTTCATCTCGTTCAAAAACGAATTTAGCCTGCACCGTACCGACATTGTCGGAAAGCGGGTCGCAGAGTCTCTCCAAATCGGCCAGCAGCATTTCACCTTGAAGGGTGGTGCCACGATCAGCCAATTTGCGCGGGTCAACGTGAGGTGGAATCGGGTCATTCAACATAGGCGCAGCATTATAGGGATGCACCCGCCCATGTCAAAGGAAATTCAGCCCTGTCCGTCACTTGGAAGCCTCGCTAGAATTCGCACACGCCTTATGGAGTTGTGCATGCTGCCTTTATTACTCGCTTCCAGCTCGGCCTATCGCCGGGAATTGCTGACCCGCCTGCAGCTGCCTTTCACTTGCAGCTCACCGGATATCGACGAAAGCCATCGCCCGGCTGAGTCCGCCATCGAGCTGGTCAAGCGCCTCGCCGAAGAGAAAGCGCGCGCCCTGGCCGACAGCCATACCGCTCATCTGATAATCGGCTCCGACCAGGTCGCCGTGCTGGGAGAGCGGATTATCGGCAAACCCCACACATTCGAAAAAGCCCGGGAACAACTGCTGGCCGCCAGCGGTGCCAGCGTGACGTTCCTCACCGGCCTGGCCCTGCTCAACAGCCAGACAGGGCACTGCCAGGTCGATTGCGTGCCGTTCACCGTACACATGCGCACACTCGACGCACCTCGCATCGAACGCTACCTGCGCGCCGAACAACCCTACGACTGCGCAGGCAGCTTCAAGGCCGAAGGCCTGGGGGTCAGCCTGTTTCGCAGCACCGAAGGACCTGACGCCACCAGCCTGGTCGGCCTGCCGCTGATTCGCCTGATCGACATGCTGCTGGCTGAAGGCGTACAGGTTCCCTGAATCCCGATACCAGAAAACCGGCCACGCAGGCCGGTTTTTTATGTCACATCAGAATCAGCGCAGCGACGGACCGTTAAAACCCATCCACATCGCCAAATGCTCAGCAACGCTGGCGCCGAGCTTTTTCGAAAAGCGATCGAATGGCGATTCCTGAACGGTGAAATCCACCAGCTCTTTCTCACCGATCACATCCCGCGCAACCGAACTGGCATTACCCAGCCCGTCGATCAACCCCAATGGCAGTGCCTGCTCGCCGGACCAGACCAGGCCAGAGAACAACTCCGGATGCTCCTTGTCCTTCAGGCGGTCGCCACGACCCTGCTTGACGCTATTGATGAACTGCTTGTGGGTCGTATCGAGCACGCCCTGCCAGAAGGCGGTTTCTTCCGGCTTCTGTGGCTGGAACGGATCAAGGAACGACTTGTGCTCGCCAGACGTGTAGGTACGACGTTCGACACCCAGCTTCTCCATGGTGCCGACAAAGCCATAACCGGCTGCCGTCACACCGATGGAGCCGACCAGGCTCGCCTTGTCGGCGTAGATCTGATCCGCCGCACTGGCGATGTAGTAAGCGCCGGAAGCCCCCAGATCGGAAATGACCGCATAGAGCTTGATGTCCGGGTGCAGACCGCGCAGACGCTTGATCTCGTCATAGACATAACCCGACTGCACTGGACTGCCGCCCGGGCTGTTGATGCGCAGGATGACGCCCTTGACCTTCTTGTCCTCGAAGGCCGCACGCAAGCTGCCAACGATATTGTCTGCACTGGCCGACTCCTTGTCGGCAATCATGCCTCTCACATCGATCAACGCCGTGTAATTGGCACTAAGGGTGCCGGCCTTTTCCATATCCATCAGAGGCGAAAACAGGACAATGGCGCCGAACAGATACACAAAAATCAGAAACTTGAAGAATATCCCCCAGCGACGGGACCGGCGCTGCTCCTGTATGCCGGCCAGCAGGGTCTTTTCCAGCAGTTTCCAGCTTTTGTCGTCACCGCTCTCTGCGCTTGCCTTGGCGGGCGCCTTCCATTCGTCGGTCATGCCATCCACCCAAAAAACAACCGGTTAAGCCCGCTGATTCAGCCAGGCATGCAATTCTGAAAAACGGTCGATGGCCAGTCGCGGCTCATACAACCTCAACGCATCGATCGATTGAGCGCCATAACTGACGGCCACCGAACCCATGCCGGCGTTGCGCGCCATCTGCAAATCAAAGGACGAATCACCCACCATCAACGCCTGTTCCGGGCGGACCTCGCAATGGGCGAGAATCTGTTCGAGCATCAGCGGATGGGGCTTGCTGGCGGTTTCGTCGGCGGCGCGAGTGATATCGAAGTAATTCTCCCAGCCATGGGACTTCAACACCCGATCCAGCCCGCGACGGGCCTTGCCGGTCGCCACAGCCAGATGATAGCCCTCGGCACGAAATGCCTCGAGCGACTCGACCACACCCTCGAACAGCGGCGAAGGCTCAGCCTCCGACGCGATGTAATGCTCAGCATAGTGCTCGCGGAACGCGATCAGCTCGGCGTCGCCGATTTCGGGGTACAGGGTGCGGATCGCTTCCGGCAAGCCCAGGCCGATGATGCCCTTGACGGCCAGATCATCGCGCAGCTCAAAACCGGAACGCTGCGAGGCAACGTGCATCGCCTCGACAATCCGACCAATGGAATCGGCCAGAGTGCCGTCCCAATCAAAGATCAACAGCTTGTAGTCAGATGGGCGCACTCAATCGCTCCACGGTTTTGGCCCACATCTCGTCGACCGGCGCTTGCAGCTTCAGCTCACCACCATCGGGGAGCGGCACCGTCAGCATGTAGGCGTGCAGGAACAGGCGCTTGCCGCCCAGATCGCGGATTTCCTTGCTGAAACCTTCGTCGCCATACTTGGTGTCGCCAGCGATGCAATGCCCGGCGTGCAAGGTATGGACGCGGATCTGGTGAGTCCGGCCGGTAATCGGCTTGGCTTCGATCAGGGTGGCAAAGTCGCCGAAGCGGCGCAGGACCTTGAACACGGTCACGGATTCCTTCCCCTCCTCCTCGTCGACCTCGACCATGCGTTCGCCGGAGCGCAGATTGCTCTTGCCCAGCGACGCACGGACTTGCTTGATCGAGCTCGCCCAGTTACCGCGGACCAGCGCCATGTAGCGCTTGTCGACGCCATCACCGCGCAATGCGGTGTGCAAGTGGCGCAACATGCTGCGCTTCTTGGCGATCATCAACAGACCGGACGTATCACGGTCGAGACGGTGAACCAGTTCGAGCTCTTTGCAATCGGGGCGCAACTGACGAAAGGCTTCGATCACCCCGAAAGTCAGGCCGCTGCCACCATGAACAGCAATGCCCGCGGGCTTGTTGATCACGATCAGTGCCTTGTCTTCGAAGACAATCGAGGCCTCGAGCCGCTGCAACAGGCCTTGTGCCAGTGGCACCGGTTCGTCGCGCTCAGGCACGCGAACCGGCGGCACGCGCACGATATCGCCCGCCTGCAGCTTGTACTCGGGCTTGATCCGACCTTTGTTCACGCGCACTTCGCCCTTGCGCAAAATGCGATAAATCAAGGTCTTGGGCACGCCTTTGAGTCGGGCGAGAAGGAAATTATCAATGCGTTGGCCGGCATATTCCGGCGAGACCTCAAGCAGTTGTACGCCTGGAGTCGGGGGGGTAGTCGTCGTCATGGCGCGGATGATAACAATTTTTTATGGAATTGAAGCACTTAATCATTGCTGCTATAGTCGCGAACGCCGCCAAAAGCGGCCTGGACAGCGGACCAACGGTCAAAAACCGGCCCTGACCAACGCAATTCACCAGGACGCGAGGCCGTCCTACGGGGCTTTCGCTACGTAACGGTGGAGTTTGCAGGTGTAACGAGCGCAGGTGACATGAGGCCTGAATCACGCCACAAAGCAGAGTTTTCCACTCGTTTTGCGAGCCATATTCACGGCCAGTTCACAAAGTGCAGTCAGCTGCGAATGACCCCGAGCGAAGGCATCGGAAACAACGCCTAAATTAGCCATGATGCGTGACCTCCCCTTTCGGAGCTCACGGTAAATGCCAACCCGCTGCGGATTCTGCGCGCGGCAGCACCCGAATTATCAGGGATACGTGTAGGGTGGAGATGCACAACCGCCGGACTGTGTAGCAACAGGCTTTCTCAAGACGCTTCATCTCGTCCACAGCCGCTGGTTGATTCCTCCTCCTGACTGAGTGCTTAAGTAGCCACAGCAAGCAGGACGCGTACGTCGCGATGAAGGCCCACATTGGCCGGACTTCGCTGGACACGGGAAATGGCCAACCACTCCCGACGCACCTGACACCGACCGTGAGAAGTCGTGTGTGCCGAACGCCGTTTCCGGCAGCCCGGAAACCGACGGTACTACATGAAAAGAATGCTGATTAACGCAACTCAACCCGAAGAGTTGCGTGTTGCACTGGTAGATGGCCAGCGCCTCTACGACCTGGACATCGAATCCGGTGCACGCGAGCAGAAGAAGGCCAACATCTATAAAGGCCGGATTACTCGCATCGAACCAAGCCTCGAGGCTGCCTTTGTCGATTTCGGCTCTGAGCGCCACGGCTTCCTGCCCCTCAAAGAAATCTCCCGCGAATACTTCAAGAAAGCCCCGGAAGGTCGCGTCAACATCAAGGACGTCCTGAGCGAAGGCCAGGAAGTCATCGTTCAGGTCGAAAAAGAAGAACGTGGCAACAAGGGCGCCGCCCTGACCACCTTCATCAGCCTGGCCGGTCGTTACCTGGTGCTGATGCCGAACAACCCGCGTGCCGGCGGTATCTCCCGTCGCATCGAAGGCGAAGAGCGCAACGAACTGCGTGAAGCCCTGAACGGTCTGGTTGCCCCGGCCGACATGGGCCTGATCGTGCGCACTGCAGGCCTTGGCCGCAGCAGCGAAGAAATGCAGTGGGACCTCGACTACCTGCTGCAACTGTGGACCGCCATCAAGGAAGCTTCGCTGGACCGCGCCGCGCCATTCCTGATCTACCAGGAAAGCAACGTGATCATCCGCGCGATCCGCGACTACCTGCGCCAGGACATCGGCGAAGTGCTGATTGACAGCGTTGAAGCCCAGGACGAAGCCCTGACCTTCATCCGCCAGGTAATGCCGCAGTACGCCAGCAAGATCAAGCTGTACGAAGACAGCGTTCCGCTGTTCAACCGCTTCCAGATCGAAAGCCAGATCGAAACCGCTTTCCAGCGCGTTGTCGAACTGCCTTCCGGCGGTTCCATCGTGATCGATCCGACCGAAGCCCTGGTGTCCATCGACATCAACTCGGCGCGCGCCACCAAAGGCAGCGACATCGAAGAAACCGCGCTGCAAACCAACCTTGAAGCGGCCGAGGAAATCGCCCGTCAGTTGCGCCTGCGCGACATCGGCGGCCTGATCGTCATCGACTTCATCGACATGACCCCAGCCAAGAACCAGCGCGCCGTGGAAGAAAAAGTCCGCGAATGCCTGGAAGCCGACCGCGCTCGCGTGCAAGTCGGTCGCATTTCGCGCTTCGGCCTGCTGGAAATGTCCCGTCAGCGCCTGCGTCCATCCCTGGGTGAAAGCAGCGGCATCGTCTGCCCGCGTTGCAACGGCACCGGCATCATCCGTGACGTTGAATCGCTGTCCCTGGCGATCCTGCGCCTGATCGAAGAAGAAGCCCTGAAAGACCGTACCGCCGAAGTTCGTGCACAAGTGCCGATCCCGGTGGCGGCGTTCCTGCTCAACGAAAAACGCAACTCGATCACCAAGATCGAACTGCGCACCCGTGCCCGCATCGTCATCCTGCCGAACGATCACCTCGAAACGCCGCACTTTGAAGTACAGCGCCTGCGTGACGACAGCCCGGAAGCGGCGACCAACCAGTCCAGCTACGAAATCGCCGCTGCCGCTGCCGAAGTCGAAGAAGTCCAGCCAGCCGCTGCGACCCGCACCCTGGTTCGCCAGGAAGCTGCGGTCAAAACGGCCCCGGCCCGTGCCAACGCTCCTGTGCCAACAGAGGTGGCCGCTCCAGCCCCTGCCCCGGCCGCCGTACCGGAGCCAAGCCTGTTCAAAGGCCTGGTGAAGTCGCTGGTGAGCCTGTTCGCCACCAAGGAAGAGCCTGCCGCACCGGTTGTGGTTGAAAAACCTGCCGCCGAGCGTCCGGCCCGCAACGAAGAGCGTCGCAACGGTCGCCAGCAGAGCCGCAACCGTAACGGTCGCCGCGATGAAGAGCGCAAGCCTCGCGAAGAGCGTGCACCGCGTGAAGAACGCGCACCACGTGAGCCGCGTGAAGAGCGTCAGCCACGGGAAGTGCGTGAACCTCGCGAAACCCGCGAAGAAACGCCAGCGGTAGCCCGCGAAGAACGCGCACCACGCGCGCCTCGTGAAGAACGTGCACCGCGCGCTCCGCGTGAAGATCGCAAGCCACGTGGCGAGCGTGAAGAACGCGTTCGTGAACTGCGCGAGCCTCTGGATGCCGCTCCGGCTGCTCCGGCCGCCGCTGCTACCGCTACGGCTGCTACCGCTGAAGAACGCCCGGCTCGTCAGCCACGTGAAGAACGCGCGCCACGCCCACCGCGTGAAGAACGTCAGCCACGTGCCGAACAAGCTGCCGCAGCCGCAACTGAAGAAGAACTGACCACCAACGAAGAGCAACTGTCGGAAGACGGTCAGGAAAGCGCCGAAGGCGATCGTCCACGCCGCCGCTCCCGTGGTCAGCGTCGTCGCAGCAACCGTCGCGAGCGTCAGCGTGACGCCAACGGCAACGTGATCGAAGGTTCGGAAGAGTCCGAGTCCGGCGAAAACGCTGAAGCGCCAAGCACTGCCGATCTGGCCGCCGGCCTGGCTGTCACCGCAGCTGTTGCCAGCAGCGTGATCAGCGCTCCAGCAGAAGCTGAAGCCAATGTGCAAGCCGAACGCGCCACTGCTGCGACCCTGGAAGCAGCTCCGGTTGAAGCGCCAGTCGTTGAAGCGACCACACCGGTCGAAGTCACCGCCTCGCCGGAAATCGAAGTGGCGCCAGCGCCAGAATCTCAGCCTGCTGTTGAAGCGGCTGCCGAGCCAGCGCCAGTGGTAGAAGCACCTGCCCAGGCTGCGGAAGCGGTTGTTGAAACCGTGACTGATACCGTGCGTGAAGTTCGCGAAGAGCAAACCGCATTCAACTGGGTTGCCGAGCCAGCCGTCGCTGAAACCGCTGCACCTGCCGCTGAAACCCAAGTGGCTGAAGCCATGGTTTCCGAGCCGGTGATTGCCGCTGCAGAACCGGCCCCGGCCCCGGTGGTTGAAGCGCCAGCCGTTGAAGCACCGGTCGTTGCCCAAGCACCTGCACCAGTGGTCGAAGCCGCTCCTGCCAGCGCCCTGACGCCAAGTGGCCGTGCGCCTAACGACCCGCGTGAAGTGCGTCGTCGCAAGCGTGAAGCCGAGCGTCTGCAGAAGGAAGCTGAACTGGCTGCCGCTGCGGCTCCAGCTGAAGCGGTTGTCGCCGCCGAGCCTGCACCGGTTGCTGCTGAAGTGGTTGAGGCAGCTCCTGCCCCGGCTGCCGAAGTGGCTGCCGAGCCGGTTGAGTCGGTGATCCACGAAGCACCGCGCTCCGTTCAGGAAGCGGTAGAGCAACACGAGCAAGCCCAGGAAAAAGAACACGAGCCTAAACCTCTCGTCTGATTCCATCGGCCACTAAAAAGCCCCGCCTGGTGATCCCAGGCGGGGCTTTTTTTACATCTGTGAAATCACACCATTCCCCTGTGGGAGCAGCCGGTCGACGCTCGATTGCTCGCGATGGCGGAATGACATTCAACATTGGTGCTAGCTGATCCACCGCTATCGCGAGCAGGCTCGCTCCCACAAGGATCTATGCTGGCCTGAAGGTTAGTGCTTCAGGCACATCCACATCCCACACCACACCAGAATCATCCACGCTCACTTCAACCACCCGCCCTTGGGCGAACAGCGGCTTGGCGCCGCGATCCCCCGATAACGCCATCAACCCCGCCGCGAAACCCCGTCCGAAACCGACCGGATGCCCGTACCCGCCGTCCTGCACGGGCACGCTGATACTGTCATCGCCAATCCCCGCCACCACTTGCTCGATACTCGATGGCAGGATGAACGGCATATCCCCCAGCACCATCAGCCAGCCATCGAGTTGCTTGCAGGCAGCGACTCCCGCGGCAATGCTGTCGCCCATTCCCGTCGATTCGATCAGCACAATCTCGCAGCCATAGGCCTGAGCCATGCGAATCACTTGCGGGCGGTCAGCAGTGGTCACCAGTACGCGCTTGTCCAGCGTCGCCGGCAGGTTGACCAATGTGTGCTCGATGACGGACCGCACCACGCCGTCACGCCCGATGCAATCGGCCACCATTTTATCCTTTTCGGCACCCGCCACCTGACGAAACCGGCTGCCCTGCCCCGCTGCCAACACGATAACGCCGATGGATTTGCTCATACGCTCTCCCGCAGGACTTTCTTCTGCTTCAGTTCGATGCCGTTTTTGACCGCCACGATTTCCGCCATGAGCGACAAGGCAATTTCCGCTGGATTATGACTGCCGATGTGCAAACCGATCGGGCCATGCAAGCGGTCAATCGCCGATTGCGACAACCCCAGTTGAGCCAGGTTTTCCCGGCGCTTCTGGCTGTTGACCCGCGATCCCAGCGCTCCGACGTAAAAAGCCCTGGAATCCAGGGCCGTGAGCAGCGCCATGTCATCCAGACGCGGATCATGGGTCAAGGCCACGATAGCCGTGCGTTCATCGGTCTGGATATTCAATACAGCCTCATCCGGCATGCCCGAAACGAATCGTCCGTGCTGTTCCTCCCAGCCATAGACGAACTCGCTACGCGGGTCGCAAATCAGCACCTCGAAATCCAGCAGCCGGGCCATTTCCGCCACATAGCGCGACAGCTGCCCCGCGCCGATCAGCAGCAAGCGCCAGCGCGGGCCATGGATCACCCGCAAGGTCTGTCCATCGAACGTCAACACGTCAGTTTTACTGGCCGGCTGCAAAAGTACTTCGCCGGTGGTCAGGTTCAGTTCACGCGCAACGATTTCATGGGCCTCGCAACGGGCGAGCAATTGCTCGACCCAATCCCCATCGTCGATACGCTCCTCGGTCAAGCGCAAGGTGCCACCGCAGGGCAAGCCGAAACGTGCGGCTTCCTCGCGGGTCACGCCGTAGGTGATCAATTGCACCGGCGGCCCGTCAAGTTCCAGGCGTCCGTCGTGCAGCCGGGCAATCAAGTCATCTTCGACACACCCGCCCGAGACCGAACCAATCACCATGCCGTCTTCGCGCAGGGCCAGCATGGCGCCGGGTGCCCGGGGCGCAGTGCCCCAGGTTTCGACCACGCTGTACAACACCACCCGCTGACCGGCGCGATGCCATTGCAACACGCTGCGCAGGACGTTCAGATCGGCGCTGTCCATCAGGCGCCGGCCTTCTGCCAACCCGACAACTGATAACGAACAGGCAGATTGCGGATGCGTTTGCCGGTGGCGGCGAAGATCGCGTTGCACAGTGCCGGCGCAATCGGTGGCACGCCCGGTTCACCCACACCACCCAACGGGACATTGCCCGGCGGCGTCACCAGATGCACCGCCACTTCTTTCGGTGCCAGGGACATGCGCGCCACTTCGTACATATGGAAGTTATCCTGCTGAACCTTGCCGTCCTTGAAGCTGATTTCCCCCAGCACCGCATTACCCAGACCCATGACGCAGGCGCCTTCGAATTGCGCGCGAATCCGCTCGGGGTTGATCTGCGGCCCGCAATCGACGGCGATGTCAGCCTTGTGCACCACCAGCGTACCGTCGTCCTTGACCTCCACCTCGATCACCGCCGCCACATACGTCACGAAGCTGTAATGCACTGCCAGGCCCAGGCCGCGTCCCTTGGGCAACTCACGCCCCCAACCGGCGGCTTTGGCGGCGGTCTCCAGTACCGTGCGCAGGCGCGCGGTGTCGATCGGATAACGCTCGGGGGATTCGCCGTAGTTCCACTCTTCACTCAAGGTACGCGGATCGATCTGACGGTCCGGGCCGAGCAATCTGATCTGGTACTTCAGCGGATCCTGCCCGGCCTTGTGCGCCAGTTCATCGATAAAACTCTGGATCGCGAAACCATGGGGAATGTTCGACACCGAGCGATACCAACCTACCCGGGTATGCACCGTTGCCTCGGGGTTTTCCAGGCGAATGTTGGGGATCGCATACGCCATGTTGGTGAACCCCATGCCCAGTTCGAACGCCGCCTCATGGTTCATGCCCGGCGCAAACAACGCGGTGATGCTCGGCGCCACCGTACGGTGCAACCAGCCGGATGGCAGGCCATCCTTGTTCAGGCTGGCCTTGAGGTATTCGGCCGACACGGTGTGAAAATAGGAACAGTGGATGTCGTCTTCGCGGGTCCATTGCACCCGCACCGCTTTACCGGGGAATTCCTTGGCGAGGATGGCGGCCTCGATGATGAAGTCAGGCTTGGACTTGCGCCCGAACCCGCCCCCGAGCAGGGTCACGTTGAACGTGACCTTGTCGAACGGCAGGCCCAGGCGCTCACCGATCCGTTCCCGGGTGACCTGCGGCGCCTGGCTTGGCCCCCAGGCTTGGCACGCACCGTCCTTGAACCGCGCAATGGCGACCATCGGTTCCATCGGCGACTGTGACAAATGCGGCAAGTAGTAGGAGGCTTCCAGCGTGCTATCGGCGCTGGCCATGGCCTCATCGAGGTTGCCGGTATTGCGCACCACCTTGCCGGGCTTGAGCGAGGCTGCTTCGAGTTCCTTGCGATAGGCAATCGAGTCGTAGCTGGCGTTGGGGCCGTCGTCCCATTCGATTTTCAGTGCCTCGCGGCCCTTGATCGCCGCCCAGGTATTGCTCGCCACCACGGCGATGCCGCCCAGGGGTTGGAACTCCGAAGGCAACGGGCGGCTTTCGATCTGTACCACTTTGACCACGCCTGGGACTTTCATCGCCGCGCTGCCATCGAAGCTTTTGACCTTGCCGCCATACACCGTGGGCCGCGCGATGGTCGCGTACAGCATGCCGTCGAAATGCACGTCGGCGCCGTACACCGCACGACCATTGACGATGTCCTCACCGTCGATGGCCTTGGTGCCTTCCTTACCGATATATCGAAATTCCGAAGGTTGCTTGAGTCTCAGGCTTTCTCGCGCAGGCACGGCCAAAGCGCCAGCGGCGGCGGCCAGCGCGCCATAGCCCAGTTCGCGGCCCGACGGTTTATGAATGACTTTATGAAGTTGCGCCTGGCACTCGCCGACTGACACTTTCCACTGGTCAGCCGCGGCTTGTTCCAGCATGGCCCGTGCGGCGGCGCCGCAACGACGCATCGGCTCGTACCAGTGACGCATGCTGCGCGAGCCGTCGGTGTCCTGGTTGCCGAAGCGCGCTTCATCGCCGGGGGCCTGCTGTACCTTGACCATCGCCCAGTCGGCTTCCAGTTCATCGGCCACCACCATGGTCAAGCTGGTGCGCACGCCCTGGCCCATCTCCGAGCGGTTGCAGATAACGGTCACCGTGCCATCGGCGGCGATGCTCACATAGACTTTCGGATCGTCGACCCAGCCGTGGGGCATGCCGTCGGCGCCGAACTTCTTCTCTTTCTCTTCGGCAAACGCGTCTTGCCAGCCCCAACTCGCGGCGACCACCAGCGCACCGGTCGCCCCCACGCCCTTGAGAAAACCACGGCGACTGAGGTTGCTCAGGGTGAAATCATTCGGTAACCGGCTCATGCCTTGGCCTCCTTCAGGTGAGTGGAAGCCTGACGGATCGCGGTCTTGATACGGTTATAGGTGCCGCAGCGGCAGATGTTGCCGACCATGGCTTCTTCGATCTGCTCGTCGCTCGGGTTCGGATGGGTCTTGAGCAGTGCCGTCGCCGACATGATTTGCCCGCCCTGGCAGAAGCCGCATTGAGCCACTGCCGTGTCGAGCCAGGCTTGCTGCACGACTTTGCCGATCGGATCGGCGTGCAGGTTGTCGATGGTGCTGACATTCTGCCCGACGACTGAACCGATGGGCGTAATGCAACTGCGTGCCGGAGCCCCTTCGATATGAATGGTACAGGCGCCGCACAGGCCCATGCCGCAGCCGAATTTGGTGCCGTTGTAACCGGCCACGTCGCGGATCGCCCAGAGCAGCGGCATGTCCTCGGTGACGTCGAGTTGATGGTCTTGACCATTGAGTTTCAGGGTAATCATGGGCACGCCCGCATAGGTCTTGAGTTATGGGGTCGAGCAATCTGCCGCTGGATCTCGGTGGGTCGCACGCAGATCGACTCAGGCTAATGGGCTCTCTTATGCGGACACAAATGGTCTGCACCGGGCCTTTGGTGGAGCAAGAGTGTGCATCGTTAGCTGACTAAGTTAACCGAGCATTAACAAAAAAGCCCTGCACAATAAACATTGTGCAGGGCTTTTTGATCCGTCCTGAAAGCTTAGCTCAATACCGGTTCGGCTCCATTTCCAGATCGACATGGAAACGCTCGAGAATGTCTTTCTGGATGCGCTGCGCCAGGTTCAACAGTTGCAGGCCCGTCGCGCCTCCATAGTTGACCAGCACCAGCGCCTGCAATTTATGCACGCCAGCATCAGCTTCACGGAAACCTTTCCACCCTGCCCGCTCGATCAGCCAACCGGCGGCCAGTTTCATCTGCCCGTCGGGTTGCGCATAGGCCACCAGGTCCGGGTATTCGCCCTTGAGCCGTGCAGCCAGCGCCGACGACACCAAAGGGTTCTTGAAAAAGCTGCCGGCATTGCCGAGTACGGCCGGGTCCGGGAGTTTTTCGTTGCGGATACTGCAAATGGCCTGGCTGACATCGCTGGCGGTCGGATGCTCGATGCCTTGTTCGGTCAGGCGCTGGCGCACCGGGCCGTACTCCAGGTGCAGATGCGCGGCGCGGTCGAGGGCGAAACGCACACGCAGGATCAACCAACGCCCCGGCTCCTGCTTGAACAGGCTGTCGCGGTAGGCGAAGTTGCACTCTTGCAGGGTAAAGTCGCGCAGTTCGCCGGTCTGGCGATCGAGGGCGGTCAGGCCGGCGAACACATCCTTGATCTCGACGCCATAAGCGCCGATGTTCTGCATCGGTGCCGCACCGACAGTGCCGGGAATCAGGCTGAGATTTTCCAGGCCGGACAGCCCCAGGGACAGTGTGTGTTGCACAAATGGATGCCAGGGCTCGCCTGCCTCGGCCTCGATCACCACTTTGCCGCCCTCATCGCTCAGCACGCGAATTCCGCGCGTGGCCATGCGCAGAACCAGTGATTCGATATCTGCCGTCAGCAACAGGTTGCTGCCGCCGCCGATCACCAGCACCGGGACCTTGTGCTCCAGCCCGTAGGCCAGAGCTTCGCGCACATCGGCGTCGCTATGGGCCTGGGCAAACAGCCGGGCCTGGACATCCACGCCAAAGCTGTTGAACGGCTTGAGCGAAACCTGTGATTGAACCTGCAAACTCATAACCGTCCCTTCAATTCGATCACCAGCAAATCACTGGCGTGCTCGATCAGGTCCAGCACCTGCTCGAAGCCTTGTTCGCCGTCGTAGTACGGGTCCGGTACTTCATCGACTGGCGACTGGTAGCGACGCAGGAACAGGTCCAATTCGGCCTTGCCCTTGGCCGGCTGCAAGGCCTTGAGGTTGCGCAGGTTGCTGTTGTCCATCGCCAGGATCAGGTCGTAGGTGGCGAAATCGGCACGACTGACTTGCCGGGCGCGCTGGGCGGACAAGTCATAACCGCGCAGCTTCGCCGCGGCCTGACTGCGCTTGTCCGGCGCCTTGCCGACATGCCAGTCACCGGTGCCGGCGGAGGCCACTTCAACCTGATCGGCCAAGCCGGCCTCGCGCAGCTTATGCCGCAGCACGCCTTCGGCCGTGGGCGAGCGACAGATGTTGCCCAGGCAGACAAACAGAACCCGCATCACGCCTCCAGCAGGCGACGAACGCGCTCAAGGTCTTCAACGGTGTCGACACCGGGCGGCGGCGCGATCAGTGCATCGGCGACGTGAATTCGTACGCCGTGCCACAGCGCACGCAGCTGTTCCAGACACTCGGTGTTTTCCAGCCAGCATGGACCCCAGCTGACGAAATCCTGCAGGAATCCGGCGCGATAGGCATAAATGCCGATATGGCGGCGGTACGGCACACCTTCGGGCAACTGCTCACGGTTCACGGCGAAGGCATCCCGCGCCCAGGGCAAGGTAGAACGGCTGAACGTCAGCGCCAGGCCATTGAGGTCGCTGACGACCTTGACCACATTGGGATTGAACAGGGTGTCCACGTCTTCGATCGGCTCGGCGAGCGTGGCCATGCGCGCTTCGGCGTGGGCTGCCAGGTTGGCGGCCACCTGATCGATCACGTTCGGCGGGATCAGCGGCTCGTCGCCCTGGACGTTGACCACGATAGCGTCGGGCGCCAGGCCCAGCTTCATCGCGACTTCGGCCAGGCGATCGGTGCCGGAGTTGTGATCCTCACGGGTCAACACCACTTCGGCGCCAAAGCCATTGCAGGCCTCGACGATGCGCGCGTCGTCGGTGGCCACCACCACCCGCTCGGCGCTGCTTTTGCTCGCCTGTTCCCAGACGTGCTGGATCATCGGCTTGCCGGCGATCAGCAGCAGCGGCTTGCCGGGCAGGCGTGTGGAGGCGTAACGCGATGGAATGACGACGGTAAAGGCTGTGGTCATTTATCCAGGCGCTCGTCGGTGGTCAGGGTGCGCGCTTCGGATTCGAGCATCACCGGGATGCCGTCGCGAATCGGGTAGGCCAGGCCTGCGCCCTTGCTGATCAGCTCGGTCTTGTCGGCGCTGAGCTTGAGCGGGCCTTTGCAGACCGGGCAAGCGAGGATATCGAGCAATTTGGTGTCCATGAGCATTCCCTGGAAAAAACGGAGTTAAGGCAACAAACGAGCCGGCAGCAGGCGCATCAACTGCGTGTCGAACCAGGCCACGAAGGCCGGCGACGGCACAGCATCGACCGCCAGGTACCACCAGTCGGCGGCGGCAAAGGCACGGCATTTCACCGCGTCCTTTTCCGTCATCACCAACGGCAATGACGGCGTGAAATTCAACGCCTCCACGCTGTATTCGGCGTGGTCGGCAAACGCATGTGGAACCGGCTGCCAGTGTAGCGTTTCGAGGGTCTTGAAGAAACGTTGTGGATTGCCGATGCCGGCCACCGCGTGCACGGCCTGGCCTGCGCCAAAGTGGTCGAGGGGACGCCGTTCGCCGCTGCGCAGGTTGACCAGCGCGGTGGGTTGCAACTGGAAGGCAAATCCATCATCGCAGTCGGCCACGGCACCGTTGTAGAGGACCGCGTCGACGCTTTGCAGGCGCTCGACCGGCTCACGCAACGGCCCGGCAGGTAGGCAACGGCGATTGCCCAGGCCACGGGCGGCATCGATCAGCACCAGTTCCAGGTCACGGGCCATGCGGTAGTGCTGCATGCCGTCGTCGGACAGGATCAGGTCCAGCGGCTCACTGGCCAACAAGGTTTTGACAGCGTTGCTGCGATTGGGGTCGATCATCAGCGGGACGCCCGTGCGCTGGACGATTAGCAACGGCTCGTCACCGGCGACGTCGGCGCTTTGCTCGGCCTCGACGCGCCATGGCAGTTGCGGCGGTTTGGCGCCGTAGCCGCGGCTGACCACGCCGACCCGCAGGCCGCTGCGCTGGCAGTGCTCGATCATCCACAGAATCAGCGGTGTCTTGCCGGTGCCACCCACGGTGATGTTGCCGACCACGATCAGCGGCACCGGTGGCTGATAGATCTCGCCCTCACCGGCCAGAAAGCGCTTGCGCTTGTTCATGACCACGCACCGGTACAGCCATTCCAGCGGCTGCAACAGTTTCAGGGCCGGATGACCTGCGTACCACGCGGCGAGCAATCGATCGGACATGGCCATCAGGACGCGGGGGGCGCCGCTTCGACAGTGGTCATGCGCAAATGGCTGAAACCGAGCTTGCCGGCCGCATCCATGGCGGTGATGACGGACTGATGCTGTGTCTTGCCATCAGCGCTGATCGACAGTGGCCGGTTGGTGTCGCCATTGGCTTCCTTTTGCAGCGCGTCCATCAGCGAAGCCAGGTCGCTTTTCGGCAGGATCTGGTTGTTCACCGAGAACACGCCGTCGGCACTGATGGCAATGTCCAGAGGCTTGTTCTGATCGTCGGCCGGCGCGCCGCTGACCGCTTCCGGCAGATCGACGCGCAGCTGGGTTTCACGGGTGAAGGTGGTGGTCACGACAAAAAACAGCAGCAGGATGAACACCACGTCGATCAGCGACGCGAGGTTGATGTCCACCGTTTCCCGTGGTTTGCGGCGGAATTTCACGCTTTGCTCCCGGCCAGGTCCACATCGCGGTCGCCCTGCACTACCTCGACCAGTTTGATCGCTTCCTGCTCCATCCCTACCACCAGTTCATCGATCCGGCGTTGCAGGAATCGATGGAAGAATACCGCCGGGATACCAACCATCAAACCGGCAGCCGTGGTGATCAGGGCCTTGGAAATACCACCGGCCAGTACCGAGGCGTTGGTGGTCATGCCTGAGCCTGTGAACGCGCTGAAAATATCGATCATGCCCAGCACGGTACCGAGCAAGCCCAGCAACGGGGCCATGGCAGCAATGGTGCCCAGGGCGTTGACGTAGCGTTCGAGCTCATGGATGACCCGTTGAGCGGCCTCTTCGATGCACTCCTTCATGATCTCGCGGCCATGCTTGGAGTTGGCCAGGCCGGCCGCCAGGATCTCGCCCAAAGGCGAATTGGCGCGCAGTTCCTTGAGCTTTTCCTTATTGAGCTGTTTGTCCTTGATCCAGACCCATACCTGCCCGAGCAAGTGCTCCGGGGTCACGCGGCTGGCCCGCAGGGTCCACAGACGCTCGGCAACGATCGCCATGGCCGCGATGGAACTCAAAATGATCGGCAGCATCATCCAGCCGCCGGATTTGACCAATTCCCACACAGTGACAGCCCCCTCGAAAAAGTGCGCCACTCTAACATAGGGGGTGGACGCACCGAAGACCGTGATGTCGCATCCGGTCGGGCTTTGATAACGCTCGGTTATGGGTTCAAGGGCGGCGGATCGCGCCAGAAACGCCGTTCCTGGCGCAATGACCACGGCGGCTCGAAGCGTCCCAGTTGCAGACGAATGGCACCCTGTTCGACGCTGTCGTAGATCGCCATTCCACGTTTTTGATAACGGGCGATGACCGTGGGATGCGGATGGCCAAACGAATTGCCCTGCCCGCGGGAGATCAGCGCACCTTTGGGTTGCAGGACATCCAACAGGGCATTGGACGACGAACTGCGACTGCCGTGGTGTGGCGCCTGCAGCCAATCGGTGGGCCGGGCCAACGGACTGTCCAGCAGGGCTCTCTCGGCGGCAGCATCGATGTCGCCACTCAACAGCAGCCGTTCGCCATTGGCCTCGATCAGCAAGACACAAGAGTTCTGGTTGCTGTCGCCGGCCAATGGCCAGTGCCAAAGCTGGAAATCGACTTCATCCCAGGTCCATCGCCGACCGCTCTCACATCTCCCGGCCTGCAGTTGCGCAGGCAAGTCTGACGGTTCACCACTGACCACCTGTTTCACCGGCAACCCCCTGGCAATCGCCGGGGCACCGCCGGCATGATCGGCGTGGGCGTGGCTGATCAGCATCAGGTCTATGCCCTTCACCCCCAGTTTGCGCAATGCCGGCAGCACCACCCGTTCCCCCTGGTCGAGTTCTCCGAAACGCGGTCCGGCGTCATACAGCAACGTGTGATGCCGGGTGCGCACCAGGATCGCCAGGCCTTGACCGACATTCAGTTGCCAGACTTCCGCCATGCCCTCCTGCAACATCGGCCTGGGCGAAAAAACCAGCATCAACAGCATGGGCCACCCTAACGGGCGCATCGGCAAGCCTCGCGGCAGCAAGAGCAAAAAGGCGCCAATAGCACCGATTGCCCAGGCCCATAGCGGGACTGCCGCGGGCACCCAAGCAGGAACCTGACCGGAGACGAACCCCAATCCGCTGAACCAACCGTCGATCAGACCGCCCGCCAGCCACAGCAATTTCTCACCCACATAAGGCACCGGCAGCAACAGCGTCCCGAGCAACGCCGGTGGCAGTACCGCCAGACTGATCCAGGGCACCGCAAACAAATTGGCCAGCGGCCCGCTCAGACTGATGGGCAACCCCAGTGCCAATAACAACGGGCACAGCCCGATTGCAATCAGCCACTGGGCACGGGTCCAGGTCTGCCACCAACGCCACGGCCCCAAACGTCCGCCGAAGGTCAATATCAAGACTGCCACGGCCGCGAAAGACAGCCAGAAACCAGGCTGGAGACTCGCCAGCGGCGCCAGCAGCAAAATGCCGTTGAGTGCCAACAACAGTGGCCACCACGCACCGAGATGACGGAACCGCAGACGCCACAACAACACCAGACCAATCATCAAGCAGGCCCGTCGCACCGGCACCTCGAAACCGGCCAGCATCCCGTAACCGAGCGCAGCGGCGAATGCCAGGCCACACGCCCAGGGCAACCATGGCAGACGGTTCGGCCATAACCCAAAGCGGGCCAGGCCGGCGATCAGCAGATACACGACGCCCGCCAGCAATCCGATGTGCTGCCCGGAAATCACCAACAGATGAACCGTGCCGGTGTCCTGCAATACCTGCCAGTCTTCGCGACTCAACCCGGCGCCGTCCCCGAGCACCAACGCCGTCAACGCGCCGTTTCGCCCTTGGGCATCCACCACCAGCAAACGCTGACGGATTGCATCGCGCCAGGCCCATTGGGCTGGCGCAAGGCGTTCGCCCTGCTTGATCGTCCCGGTCGCCCCGATGCGTTGTGCCAGCAACCAGGCCTGGTAGTCGAAGGCCTGCGGATTGAGCAGCCCGACCGGACGCTTCAACTTGACTGCCAGGCGCCAGCGCTCACCACTGTTCACCGGCGGCCCGCCATACCAGGCCAGACGCATTTGCTGCGGCAGCCGGGTACGTCGGGACTGGATGTCGGTCAACTCGAAACGCACGACACCGTCGTCATGCCGGGGCAAGCCAGTGACCCGCCCTTCGACCCAACGGGTTTCTCCGTCCAGCGCCGGCGGTAACCGGTCATCCAGCGCCCATTGCGCATTCGCGCAGGCCCAACTCAAGCCGAACAAGTAAAACGCCACCGGATAAGTCCTGAACGGCAGCAACATCAAACCCGCAACCGGCATCGCCAGCCATAACCAGACCGGCGGTAATGCCGGTAAAAAACGCAAGGTCAAAAGACCCAACGCCAGCGCCATCATCCCTGTGCGCATAAGCCCGTCCTTGAAAGTCCCCTTCAAGGCTTAGCCCGCTCGTCTCATGGGCGCCGTCAATAATTGTCACAAAATCTGAATAGGCAGTTCATGGAATCCAGACATACTTGCCGCCCTGACCGACCGAGAAGCCTTATGCCCCGGCGCTTATTCAAACGCTACATGCCAGACCCGATGAGCATCAGGGAACACAAGTCCTTACGCTTTCTCGGCACGCTGTTGCATGACCCGAACCTGTGGCACCTCAACCGCCACTCCGTTGCCCGCGCCATGGCGGTGGGGCTGTTCGCCGCGTTCCTGCCGATCCCGCTACAGATGCTGCTGGCGGCAATCCTCGCCATCATCGTGCGCGGCAACATGCCGATTGCCGTGAGCCTGGTCTGGCTGACCAACCCGATCACCATGCCCGCCGTGTTCTTCTGCACGTACCAGACCGGCGCCTGGCTGATGGACGTTCCCGCCCGGCAGTTGCCGGACTCACTGAACTGGGAATGGATCACGGGTGAAATCTCGACCTTGTGGCAACCGTTTCTGTTGGGCTCGGTGGTAACGGGGCTGGTACTCGGCGCACTGGCCTACTTCCTGGTGATGATGTATTGGCGCTGGTGGGTGGCCAGGCAGTGGAAGCGGCGCAAGAAGAGCCGGATGTGAGAATGCAAAACGGCCTCCACTTGGGAGGCCGTTTTTTTTTGCGGTGTCCGGGCTGACGCCATCGCGAGCAGGCTCGCTCCCACATTCAATCTACGCGGCGAACAAGATCCCCTGTGGGAGCGAGCTTGCTCGCGATGCAGGCGACGCGGTATTCCTTAAGTCCGCATCCCGCGCCCGCTGACCAGCAACCTTGCACTACCGAAATACAGCACCGCGGTCGCAACCAGCATGAAGGCGATGGCCACGCTGATGCGGATATCCGATACGCCAAGGATGCCGTAGCGGAACGCGTTGACCATGTGCAGCACCGGGTTGGCCAAGGACACGGTCTGCCAGAACGGTGGCAGCAAGGTGATCGAGTAGAAGACCCCGCCCAGGTAGGTCAGTGGCGTCAGCACGAAAGTCGGGATGATCGAAATGTCATCGAAGTTGCGCGCAAACACGGCGTTGATGAAGCCCAGCAACGAGAAGATGGTCGCGGTCAGCACCACCACCAGAATGGTCACGCCCAGGTGATGCACCTGCAAGTGGGTGAAGAACAGCGACAGCAGGGTCACGATGATCCCCACCATCAGGCCACGCAGCACGCCGCCCAGGGTATAGCCAATCAGAATGGTGTGCGGCGACAACGGCGAGACCATCAATTCTTCAATGGACCGCTGGAACTTGCTGCCGAAGAAACTCGACACCACGTTGCCGTAGGAGTTGGTGATCACCGACATCATGATCAGCCCCGGCACGATGTACTCCATGTAAGTGAAGCCACCCATGTCGCCGATCTGCCGACCGATCAGATTACCGAAGATCACGAAGTACAGGACCATGGTGATGGCCGGCGGCAGCAGGGTCTGGGGCCAGATCCGGGTGAAACGCCGGACTTCACGGTAAACGATGGTGTTGAGGGCAACGAGGTTGGGGCGCAGCTCGGAACTCATACCGCCACCTTCGACAGATTTTTCTCCACCAGGGACACGAACAACTCCTCGAGGCGATTGGTTTTGTTACGCAGGCTCAGCACTTCGATGTTCTGCTGCGCCAACTGGGTGAACAGCGCGGTGATGCCCATGGACTTTTCCACCTGGACTTCCAGGGTGTGGCTGTCGATCAGCCGGGACGGATAGCCGAGCAACTGCGGCGCAGCTGGCAGGTCGCCCTTGAGGTCCAGCAGGAAGGTTTCGACATGCAACTGGCTGAGCAACTGCCGCATGCTGGTGTTCTCGACGATGGTGCCGTGGTCGATGATGCCGATGTTGCGGCACAGCTGCTCAGCCTCTTCCAGATAGTGGGTCGTGAGGATGATGGTGATGCCTTTCTCGTTCAGCTCGGTGAGGAAGCTCCACATCGAGCGACGCAGCTCGATGTCCACCCCGGCGGTCGGCTCGTCGAGGATCAGCAGACGCGGTTCATGAACCAGCGCGCGGGCGATCATCAGGCGACGCTTCATACCGCCGGACAGCGAGCGCGATGGCACGTCCTTCTTGTCCCACAGGCCGAGCTGGGTCAGGTACTGTTCGGCGCGTTCCTTGGCGATTTTCGCCGGGATGCCGTAGTAGCCGGCCTGGGTCACGACGATGTCGAAGGTCTTTTCGAACTGGTTGAAGTTGAATTCCTGAGGCACCACGCCGATGGAGCGCTTGAGCTGCGCAGGATTCCTGTCCAGGTCGTGACCGAAGATGTTCACCGTGCCGCTGGTCTTGTTCACCAGGGTCGAGAGAATACCGATGGTCGTGGACTTGCCGGCGCCGTTCGGGCCGAGCAAGGCGAAAAAGTCACCTTCGGCGACATCCAGATCGATACCACTCAGGGCCTGGAAACCGTTGCCGTAGGTTTTGGTTAGCTGCCGGATGGACAGAGCGGAACTCATATCTGATTTACGCACCAAGAAGGGAAGAAAAGGATAAGTATGGGCGGCGGCGAACAAAACAACCGCAGCGGAGTGGCACAATGGTGCTTGTCGCCGCCACACAAGTACAGTCAAGCGTGTCGATAGTGAGTATTAAGTCAACGCGGTCATGACCGCCTTTTGATACGCCGGACGCTGTTTCAACCGGCCATACCAGGCCTGCAGATGCGGTTGTGGCGCACGTTCGATCGGCATCTCGAACCAGGCATAAATGAAACTGCCCAGGGGAATATCGCCCATGCCGATCTCGTCTCCGGACAGGTAGGGCTTGTTCGCCAACGCCTGATCGGCCATTGCCAGCAGCGTGTCGCACTCCTTGATCGCCGCCTTGATGGCGGGCCAGTCCTGCTGGTCTGCCGGGGTACGCAGCACACCCCAGAACACGGTACGGAACGGGCCGGCAAAGCTTGAGGTGGTCCAGTCCATCCACTTGTCGGCAGTGGCCCGGGCCCTGGGACTATTCGGGTACCAGGCCGTGCCGTCGGCATGCAAGGCCATCAGGTAACGCACGATGGCGTTGGACTCCCACAACACAAAACCGTCGTCTTCAATGACAGGCACGCGACCATTGGGATTCATGGCGCGGTATTCGGGTGTATCGACGACACCAAAGGCGCCACCGGCATCGATCGCCTCGTAGGCCAGTCCCAGTTCTTCGGCGGCCCACAATGGTTTTCTGACATTCGACGAGTTTTTCCGACCCCAGATCTTCAGCATGACCGCCTCTTTTTCGGTAAGTGGGCAGGCAGCATACGCCGGATCAGGCGCGACTCAAATCGCTCTGCATGTCGCCCAATAGTGGTTGCTGTTGCTCACCGAACAGGTGCGGATAGCACTTTTCCAGGTGTTCGAAAAAGAACGCTTCAGGTACGTCGGCGAACTGGCCGTGATCGACCAGGTACTCCATCAGCTTCGCGCCATCGCGGTTGAAGGGATGAAAAACGCTGTCGTTGATCCCGTCGAATTCCAGCGGCGCCACATTGAACAGGTCGCAGAGTTTGCGGTTGAACGCGGGTGTCGCCTTGACCCAGCGATCCTGCAAGTAAAACTCGGTGTAACCGTGCATGGCGAACATGTCGCTCTTGAGCAATTCGAGCAGCCGTGGCGTCGACAAATGATTGCGCACATCCGCCAGGCCGATCCGCGCGGGAATCCCGCAATGCCGCGCTGCACCTGCCAGCAACGTGGCCTTGGGCACGCAGTAACTCTCCCCGGCCGCCAGCGCATAACTGCCGCGCAGGGTCTGCGGGTCGCGACTGAACGTGTACGGGTTGTAGCGCACCGCTTCGCGCACGGCGTAATAGAGACTGATCGCCTGCTCCAGCGGATCGCGACTGGCGCCACGGTGCTTTTCGGCGAACTCCACCACGGACGGATGGTCACTATCGATGAAGCGGCCGGGACTCAGATACTCGCGCATGAAAATAATCTCCTGGGGAAGCCCCGAGTCTAGCGAGAGCTTCAGCACAGAGATAACGACGTTTCGGCCAAACATGGCCGCTTTGCCGCTCGCTCAATGAACGTATTTCCCACGTGTGCGACCCATTTGTCGCACGAAAATCATCCGGGGTTTCCCACGATTCGAATCACATCGCTCCAACCAGCCTGTTTCGCGGATGCCGTCTAAGCTCTGTGGGCTGGTTCGCCCTGGTTTCACGGAGGAATGAATATGCTGTTGTTGTGGATACTGGTTTTGCTGGTCGGGATTGCTTATTTGGCCCACCGCCGCATCGCCCCGCTGCCCGCCTTGGTCATCGTGGCCATCTATGTCGTGGCCATGGGCGCTTTCAGCCGCGCACCGGGCTGGCTGCTACTGGTTTTCTGGGTGTTGATCGCCGCCGTCGCCGCGCCTTTGCTGCTGCCCGACCTGCGCCGCAAATTGTTCAGTGCGCCGATGTTCAAATGGTTCCAGAAAACCCTGCCGCCGATGTCGCAAACCGAACGCGATGCCATCGACGCTGGCACGGTCTGGTGGGACGGCGAACTGTTCAGTGGCCGTCCGGACTGGAGCAAGCTGCTGTCCTATCCCAAGGCGCAATTGAATGAAGAGGAACAGGCCTTCATCGACGGGCCGACCGAAACACTCTGCGCCATGGTCAGTGAATGGCAGCTCGGTCAAACCATGGACCTGCCGCCACAAGCCTGGACATTCATCAAGGACAACGGCTTTTTCGCCCTGATCATCCCCAAGGAGTTTGGCGGCAAGGGCTTCTCCGCCTATGCCCACTCGCAAGTGGCGATGAAACTGGCGAGCCACAGCGGCGACCTTGCCTCAACCGTGATGGTCCCCAATTCCCTCGGCCCGGCCGAACTGTTGCTGCATTACGGCACCGACGAACAACGTAATCATTACCTGCCTCGCCTGGCGCGCGGCGACGACATCCCGTGTTTTGCCCTGACCGGCCCGCTGGCCGGCTCCGACGCCGGCGGCATGCCGGACTCAGGAGTGATCTGCAAAGGTGAATGGGAGGGCCAGGAAGTCCTCGGCCTGCGCCTGAACTGGGAAAAACGCTACATCACCCTCGGTCCGGTGGCCACCCTCCTCGGCCTGGCCTTCAAGGCCTACGATCCGGATCGCCTGCTGGGTGACAAGGAAGACCTGGGCATCAGCCTGGCACTGATTCCGACCGACATCGCCGGTGTCGAGATCGGCCGCCGGCATCTGCCGTTGGGCGCGGCATTCATGAATGGCCCGAACTCGGGCAAGGACGTGTTCGTCCCGCTGGAGTTCCTCATCGGCGGCCAGGAGATGCTCGGCAAAGGCTGGATGATGCTGATGAACTGCCTGTCGGTCGGGCGTTCGATTTCCCTGCCGGCGGTGGGTACCGGCATGGCCAAGTTCACCAGTCTGGTAACGGGCCAATACGCTCAGGTTCGCGAGCAGTTCAATGTGCCGATTGCCTCGTTCGAAGGCATCCAGGAAGCCATGGCCCGCATTGGCGGCAACGCCTGGATGATGGACGCCGCCCGCATGCTGACCGCCAATGCAGTCGATCTGGGCGAGAAACCGTCGGTGCTGTCGGCAATTCTCAAGTACCACCTGACCGAACGCGCCCGCGACTGCATTAGCGACGCCATGGATGTGCACGGCGGCAAGGCGATCATCATGGGGCCGAACAACTACCTCGGTCGCAAATGGAACGGCGCGCCGATTTTCATCACCGTCGAAGGCGCGAACATTCTCTCGCGCAACCTGATGATCTTCGGCCAGGGCGCGATTCGCTGCCATCCGTTCGTGCTCAAGGAAATGGCCCTCGCCGGCCGTGAAGACAAGGATCAGGCGCTCAGAGAATTCGATGACCTGCTGCTCAAGCACATCGGTTTTGCCGTGGGCAACGCCGCCAGTACGCTGGTGCTCAATCTCGGTTTCGGGCATCTGGAACACACCCCGGGCGACAAACTCAGCCAAGGTTATTTCCGCGCACTCAACCGTCAGGCCGCTGCTTTCGCCCTGCTCGCCGACCTGAGCATGATGTTGCTGGGCGGCGCACTGAAACGCCGCGAACGCCTGTCTGCACGGCTAGGCGACGTATTGAGCAACCTTTACCTGGCGTCCGCCGCGCTCAAGCGCTACAACGACCTTGACTCACCGCAGTACATGACACCACTGCTGACCTGGGCCATGGAAGAAAGCCTGGGCCAGGCGGAACGGGCGATGGATGAACTGCTGAGCAACTTCCCGAATAAAGTCGTGGGCTGTCTGTTGCGAGTGATCGTGTTCCCGTTCGGGCGCCAGCACAAAGGGCCATCGGACAAACTCGGCGCCGAAGTCGCAGGGGTGATCGGCCGCGCCAAGGGCGACCCGGCACTGGAGGAAGTGCTCCTGGGGTGCTACCGCCCGCAAGCGAGCGACGATCCGGTCGGTGCATTGCAACACGCCTGCAATCTGTTGAGCGCCGCACAGCCGCTACAGAAAAAACTGCATATGGCACTCAAAAGTGGCCAGGTCAAACCGGTGGCCGGCGAGTCGGTGATCGATGCCGCCCTCGAGGCGGGTGTATTGCAGCCGGTGGAGGCCCAAACCCTGCGAGAAGCCGAGGCGGCCCGGCGCAAGGTGATCGATGTCGATGACTTTGACCAAGAGGCCTTGGCACTGGCCAAGGGAAAAGTCCGCTGATCCCCTCAAACATGTAAAAACGGGCGCGGGCGCTTTATACTCCCGCGCCCGTTTTGCTCTTGAGGACTTATCTCGTGTCCAACATCGTTGCCGATCATCTCGTTTTACTCGACCACCTGCGCAGCATCCTGGTCGCCGTAGGTGAGGCCGAGCAGGTTCCCGACGAAAGTCATGCCTTGTTCCTTGAGCGCTTCGACGAACTGCTTGCGTTACTGCCTGTCGACCCGATCGAAAGCCAGTACCTGGGCCAGGACATCCTGTGCCAGGTCATCACTCGCTACCCGCAAATCGCTCACCTGGTCCCGCGCGACCTGCTGTGGTATTTCGCCGGCGACTGCCTGCACTACATGCCCGATGATGAAATCGACCTGTATCAGGCACTGGAAGAGCGCCGCTTCGAAGCCGAACAGAACGACGAGCCCTTCGACTGGAACCAGGAAAAGCAGTTGCTGGCGCTGTCGAACCAGGACAGCAAGCACTGATCATCAATCAGTGATGCCAAAGGCCCGCATGCTTGAGCATGCGGGCCTTTTTTTTCCTTCAGCGCACCCCGTCAACTTCAGGCAACCGCACTGTGCCGCGACCTTTTCCGCAGCGTCCGCCTGCCTAGCTCCAGCCTTTGCACCAATAGTTTTCTCTCTATCTCATGGCACTTTGGTTTGATTGAACTACCTTCAAACTACAAGAAGTCATAACGGCTCGAGTTTTCACGTTAGCTTCAGTGATCAGATAGCGGATTGGCAAAAGGAGTTACCTCACCATGATCCTGGCAGGCGTTTTCCGGCTCTGTACCTGCATTGCCGATGACTTTCCGGGGGGACCAGGTCGAACCATAGGCGCGAGTATCGCTCCGACAGGCAGTCCAGGTCACCGGATCACTGAAAACCGTTTCAGCAATGGTCGCTCGCTATCCAGCCAGATCAGCGAATTGCGCCCGCTCATGTGTAGCACGCAAGGAATAACGCCAAGGCCGTGGATAAGTGGTCTGGCGCATTGGGAGAGGTAGTCCGGTCCCCGTGAGTGATCCGAGACAACTTAGTCAGCCTGAAGATGGCCTATCCAGCGAGGATGTCCTTAATGAGCTTTCGTACCGAGCCCGCTTTCAAGCGAATTATCCATGGCCTGTTCTGGATGGGCCTCAGCGTGGATGCGGCTCAGGCCGCGCCGGCCAATTGTTCACAACTGGACAATTGGCCGACAACGTACGAGGTCGGTCAGGGGCTGCAGAATGAACTGCGCAGCCCCGTTCCGGTGACGCAACTGGCGGTGGGTGACCCGAAAATCGCCGACGTGCAGCCCAGCGGCAGCAGCGCATTCATACTCACGGGCATTGCGCCGGGGACCACCAGCCTGATGGTCTGGACCGCCTGTTCGAAAACGCCGCGCCAAAGCATGGTGTTCGTCAAGGGTAGAGCCACATCGGCGCTGACCAGTGTGCCGTCGGTGCCCTCCGACGACCCGTTGCTACCGAGCCAGGTGCAGACCGATATCCGCTTCGTTGAAGTCAGCCGGACCAAACTCAAGGAAGCCTCCGCCTCGATTTTCGGCGTCCGTGGCAACTGGCTGTTCGGCTCGCCGAGAACCTTGCCCACCATCGGCGGCATTGTCACGCCGTCAATACCGGTGAACAACGACAACTTCAACCTCACGTTTGCTACCGGCAGTACCCTGGTGGCGCTCAATGCGCTGGAGGGCAGCGGCTTCGCCTACACCCTGGCGCGGCCAAGCCTGGTAGCGCTCAGCGGGCAGAGTGCGAGCTTCCTGGCCGGCGGTGAAATACCGATTCCGGTGCCCAGTTCAGGCAGCGATAACGTGTCCATCGAGTACAAGGAATTCGGTATCCGCCTGACCCTGACGCCGACCATCGTCGGGAAAAACCGTATCGCGCTGAAGGTGGCGCCGGAAGTCAGTGAACTGGATTTCACCAACGCCGTGAGCATCGCCGGTACGGTCGTCCCGGCCCTGAACGTGCGCCGGACCGATACCAGCATCTCCCTGGCTGATGGCGAAAGCTTCGTCATCAGCGGCCTGATCAGCTCCCGCAACAACTCCCAGGTAAACAAGTTTCCGGGGCTGGGCGATATCCCGGTTCTGGGCGCGTTTTTCCGCGACAACACCATCAACCGTGAAGAGCGCGAACTGCTGATGATCGTTACCCCGCATCTGGTCCAGCCACTGGCTGCCAATGCACAACTACCGTCATTGCCTGGCGAACAGCTGCGCAATTACGACCCGAACTTCTACCGCATGTTTTTCCTGGAAAATGGCGACTTCGACAGTCGCAGCGGGCTCTCGCAATGAACCGGAGCCTGAACCAGACTTGTCTCGCCCTCACGCGTAGCGGTGACTTTGAACACTTGCCGGGCCAGCCTTATTGCCATTGGCCAGGCGTTCAACGTGTTGCAGCCAGGGGACCTTCGATGAAAGCAGTCATTGCAATAGCGGCGACATTAATGCTCGCAGGTTGTGCCAGCAATGGTCTGTCTTCGCGACCGGCCAGCTGTGCCAAGCCCGATTCGGAGCAAGAACTGGCCCTGAACCTGGCCGACAACATGGCCGACGAAGGCCGTTTGTATGCCAGCCTGGCGAATCTGGAAGGATTGCCCGATAACCTGGTCCAGGTTCGCCTGCGCAAGGCTCGGGTACTGCGCCTGATGGGGCGTAGCGGCGACGCGCAGCCGTTGTACGAAGGCTTGCTCGGCACCTGTCTGGCGGCTGAAGGGGAACATGGCCTGGGCCAGTTGGCCGCCGCCAGAAATGACAACGCCAGCGCTGCCACTCACCTTGAGCGTGCGGTGAGGATGGCCCCCACCGACGACAGGATGCGCAATGACCTGGGGGTCGTCTACCTCAATCAGCGACGGATCCCCGAAGCACGCTTTGAGTTCATGACCGCCATGGAGCTCAAGCAGGCAAACACACTGGCGGCACTCAACATGGTGACGTTGCTGATCTATCAGGATAACTGGAAGGCGGCCGCCGAACTCGTGACCCGCGCCGACTTGAGCCCCAAGCAAGTCGTAGAGGCTCAAACCCGCGCGGAAAAACTCAAGGCCTCCGCCAAAAAAGTGGTGGTTTCCGAGGGGAATCGCAAGGCTGAGGTAGCCGATGCCTCTACCAGTGCGAACAAGTAGAACGTACGAGGAGTCGAGATGAATACCAAACGGCTGTTGATCGTGTGCACGGCTTGCCTGTCAACCACTGCCTGGGCCATTGAGCCGGGCCCCTCTTCGCCTTATCAACAAGGCACCGAACAGTGGTTGCAGCTGCAGATTCGCGGAGTGGTTGCCTCTCCTAAACTGCAAACCGCTTCGGCCACCGAACGTGACCTGGCCATGCAACGCTGGCTCAATAGCTTCAACTACCCGATTCCGGAATTTTATGACCAGGATTCAGCGGGACAAATGACCATCGGCAACTGAGGCCTATCGATGGGTGATCAGCCTCTGGTGTCGTCCAGAGTAGCCTGGCTGCAAAGCCGGGCTTGATGTCGTGTGCAGGAAAGCAGTGGTATCTACACATTATCCAATCCTTATCAAATTACTCCCGAAGCTGCCGCAGGCTGCGATCTTCTGAATTAAAGGCCCAGGCAACGAATTGCCTGCCAGAAAAATCAAAAGATCGCAGCCTGCGGGAGATGTGTAGATCAAGTTCAGATCAGGCTTGGGTGACAAGGCCATCGCGCTCGACAGGCTCCGGCCGTTTTACCTCACCCGAATGCTTTGAGTACTCCGATCATGGCGGGGCCGATAGCGACCAGAAAGAAGCTCGGCCATAGACAGAAAATCAGCGGAAATACCAGCTTGGTACCGATTTTCGCCCCCATCTCTTCGGCGGCCTGCGTACGCCGGTCGCGAAACTCATCAGCATAGATGCGCAAGGTGTCGGCCACGCTGGTACCGAAGCGAATACTTTGTGCCAACAGACTGACCAACCCTTGCACGTCATCCAGGCCAGTGCGTAAGGCCAGTTGCTTGAGCGCCTCGGTACTGGAAATGCCCGCACGGATTTGCGCATTGACCAGGGCCAGTTCTTCAGCCAGTTCGACCTGACTGACCGACATCTCCTCAGCCACCCGTTCGATCGTCGTGGGCAGGGCCAGGCCTGACTCCACGCACACCACCATCAGATCCAGCGCATCCGGAAACGCAGCACGCAGCCGACCTTGTCGCAACTGCTTGCGCTTGGCGACATACAGCGCTGGCACCAGCCATCCGATACCGGTCACCAAGACCACCAACAGTAGCCCCATGACCAGGGAAACCTTGGGAATCATCGGCAACAGCAGCAACGCAATACCGAACAACAACAGCGGCAACATCAAGCGTACCGCCCAGTACATCTGCACCGCCGACGAGGAGCGGTATCCCGCATGCATCAACAGGGTCTGGGTGACGGACGTCTGAGCCGATTCGGCTGAGGCAAAGCGCTGGCCGACCCGCTCAAGCAACAGTTGCAGGTTACCTGGAGCGTCCTGTCCGGTCGTGTTGCCTAAATGACCACGCTTGATCAGCGCCAGACGACGCTGCACCGGATCCTGAAGCCCCATCATCAGCAAGATCACGGCGACAACCGCAAGCACCGTACTCAAACCGATCACGGCGAGGAACAACAGACGCGCCATCTCCTCGTTTGCCGTGACCCGACTGAACAACCCGAGTAAAAAGTCCATGAACTGTACCTCTCGGTAGCGAATAGCGCTTAAACCTGAATCCGGATGATTTTGCGTATCCAGAAAATCCCGATCAACATGGCGCAGAACGCCCCGATGATCAGCTTGCGGCCCATGGGATCATTGATCAGCACAGGCATGTAACTGGGGGTGGTGAGTATGATCGCGATCGCCAGCACGAAGGGAATCGCCACCAGCACCCAGGCCGACATGCGCCCTTCCGCCGACAGGGTTTTGACTTTGCGCTGAAAGCGGAAGCGCCCGCGGATCAGCCGACTCAGACGTTCCAGCACTTCTGTCAGATTACCGCCGGTCTCGCGATGGATGAGGATCGAGGTCACCAGCATCATCACCGTCATGCTCGGCATCCTCTCCAGCAAGCCGAGCATGGCCCGGCGTACATCGTTGCCATAGTTGATATCGGAGAAAGTCAGGCCAAACTCATGAGCCACCGGCCCCTTGTGCTCCTCGCCCACCAGACGCAGGGTTTCGTTGAATGGGTGCCCAGCGCGCAAGGCGCGGCACATGGCATCCAGCGCGTCCGGCAGGCCTTCCTCGAACGCAGCGAAACGCTTGCCACGGTCACGAGAGATTTTCAGTATGGGTAACCAGAAGACCGCCACCCCCACCACCAGCGCCATCCACCAGACTGACGAGACCATCCAGATCAAAATACCCGCCCAGACACCCAGCACCAGCCCGAGCAGCAATACCCGATAGGCCCGGTACTCGTGCCCGGACTGCTCGATCATTTGCGTCAGTGTTTCCATAAAAGGCAACTGCTCAAGCATGGCCTCCAGTGGCGACAAACGCGTCAAGTACTTCTGCCTCAATACCGTTTGCATGTTGGGCAAATTATTGGCTTTCTCCAGTACGTGCAGGCGACCGCGGATGCGCTTGCGCATCTTGCCGGCCTCGCCGAATACCGGCACCGCCACCCCCTGGGACAGGAGGAAGACGGCGATAAACACCATGCCGAGGAACATCAAAATGAATTCACCGGGAATCTGGTTCATGGCTGCCGAGCCTCCATCCACTCAGGCCTGAACATCGTCAGCGGCAACTCGATGCCGCGCTTGGCCAGCACATCGCGAAAGGCGGGGATCATGCCGCTGGGCCGATAATCACCCAGCACTTCGCCATTTTCACCCATGCCATGGCGCGCGAAGGAGAAAATTTCGGTCATGGTGATGATCTCCCCTTCCATGCCGTTGATCTCCTGCACGCTGACCAGGCGGCGCTTGCCGTCCTCCTGGCGTTCCAGCTGGATCACCACATCGATGGCCGAAGCGATCTGCTGACGCATGGCCTTGATCGGGAAGGTCGCCCCGGTCATCGACACCATATTCTCGACCCGCCCCAACGCATCGCGCGCGGTGTTGGCATGGATCGTGGTCAACGAGCCATCGTGGCCGGTGTTCATGGCTGTCAGCATGTCCAGCGCCTCGGTGCCGCGCACTTCGCCGATCACAATACGGTCCGGACGCATCCGCAGGCTGTTGCGCACCAACTCCCGCTGACTCACCTCGCCACGCCCCTCGATGTTCGAAGGCCGGGTTTCCAGGCGCACCACGTGGGGCTGCTGCAGTTGCAATTCGGCCGAGTCTTCGATGGTGACGATGCGCTCGTTGTGCGGAATGAAACTGGACAGCACATTGAGCATGGTGGTCTTGCCGCTGCCGGTACCACCGGAAATCAGCACGTTCAAGCGCCCACGGACAATCGCCTTGAGCAGCAGGGCAATGGCCGGGGTTAACGTCCCCACCTGGATCAGGCTGTCGGTATTGAGCAGGTCCACCGCAAAGCGCCGGATCGATATGCTCGGACCGTCGATGGCCAGCGGCGGGATAATCGCGTTGACCCGCGAACCGTCCTTGAGCCGGGCGTCCACCAAGGGCGACGACTCATCGATACGCCGGCCCAGGCTGGAGACGATGCGGTCGATGATGTTCAGTAAATGCTGATCATCGCGAAAGCGTACATCGGTGCGTTGCAGTTTGCCGAAGCGCTCGACATAGACCGAGGCATGACCGTTGACCAGAATGTCGGACACGCTGTGGTCAGCCAGCAAGGGTTCCAGAGGGCCAAGGCCGAGCACCTCGTCGGTGATCTGCTTGATGATCAATTGGCGGCTGGAAGTACTCACCGGTGCCGAATGCTCATCGAGCAGGCGCTGGCAAATATCGCGAATCTGCCGTGCGGCCTCAGCCTGTTCAAGGGTGTCCAGCAAGGACAGGTCCATGACCTTGAGCAACTGCTGGTAGATCTTTTCTCGCCACTCGGCTTCCACCGGGGTGACCTGACTTCTGGTTTCGTAAAGAACGTCCGGCGTTGCACGCTCCCACGCCATTATTTCCTCAGCCGGATCCGGCAGGTCGTCACCCGGCTGGCTAGCCGGCGATGAGGCGGGTTTAGCGGACTGTTTGCGCAAGCGGTTACGAAAGTCGCTGATCATGGGTCACCCCCCGAAAAAACGGTTGAAGGCGCGTTTGAACACACCTTTTTTTCCAGCCATCTGGTTGCCGACCAAGTCGTCGGCCACGTTGCGCAGGGCAACGGTGATCGCCGCCTTCGGCGCATGCAGCTCCAACGGCACGCCAGTGTTCTGACTCTGGCTGACCAGGTTGAAGTCGTTGGGTAATTTCGACAGGTTCGTGCTGCGCAGCGCCTCGCCGATATCCTTGAGGCTGACCGCTGCCGTCTTGTCATAGCGGTTGACCACTATCTGCAACTGATCTCCACGCACACCCAAGTCTTCGCGAAGAATCCGCACCAGAGAGCTGGCATCGCGCAAATGGCTGACGCTCTGCTGCACCACCACGTACACCCGATCCACCTGTTCCAGCACGGAGCCGGTGAGGTGGTCGATTTGCCGCGGCAGATCGATCACTACCCAGTCATAGCTGGCGCGGGCCAATTGCAACAAGGTATCAAGTTGCTCGGGCTGGGCATCCTGCGGCAGGCACAGCTCGCCGGCCCGCCCACCCAGCACATGCAAGGTCGGGCTGAAGTGGCTGCAAAAACCGCGTAACGCGACGCTGTCCATGCCGTCGATCTGGTGCAACACCTCCAGATGACTGTGCGACTGCGCCACATCCAGGTAATGCGTCACGCTGCCAAATTGCAGGTCCATGTCCAGCAACAGGGTACAGCCACCCTTCATACTGAGCTGCTGGGCCAGGTTGCAGGCCAGCATGGTGCCGCCGGATCCGCCCTTGGCGCTGATCACGGCGAGCAATTTCCCTACTGTCCCGCTGCCGGTTCGAACCTCCATGACCAGCCGATTCAAGGCGGCGACCAGTTCCGTCTCGGCGACGGGCTCCGGCAGCACGTCACGGGCGCCGGCCTGCATCGCCAGGCGCATGCCTTCCTGTTCGCTCAGCAGACCGCACACCAACATCGGTGGGCGCTCATGGGCCGGGCGCTGCAACAGTGCCGCCAGCTCCTCGCGCCACAGGTGGCTGACGCGCAACAGCAACAGATCGGGCATCCGGTCCAGGCCGTAGAGCGGGTCGACATGCCCATTGCTCACCAGCCGAGTACTCACCTCCAGGCTGGGCATGCGTTGGCAGACGCCTTGCAGGTCGCGCAACGACGTGGCATCACGGCTGCTGATCAGCAACCTGAGCCCGGCTTTGCCGGTAGAACTGGCGAGTGGGGTGTCCTTGGTATTCAGCATGGCGTGATCTCCCCGGAATCGGAATGACGCCCGAGGCTTTCGCGTGGCAACGTTGCCCTGAATGTAGGCAAGGTAATGGGCACGCCGAACCCGGGAATGAACAGATTGAAAACGAAGTTTTGCAGGCTCAACCGGACATAGCGGATTGCACGAAAACCATTGACGCTGACCAGATCAGCGGGGTTGGCCACCTGTGCACCGTTTACATCCAGGTAGGTCAACGTCAGGTGAGTGGTGGCCAGATCGCCGATCAGCTGGCTATTACCTGCATTGCCCGCGGCATTGAAGATCGCCCGCCGCAACACCACCGGATCGCTGATATTGCATACCGCCGCCAGGCGCGTACCACGCCGTACGGCTTCATCCAGCGCATTGACCGTGAGGTACAGGCGGCCCATTTCCACTACGCCGAACAACAGCGTGAACACCAACAGACCAATGACGGCGAACTCCACCACATAGGTGCCGCGCATGTGTTTGCGATTCATCACAGTGCCCTCATCACGGTAGTGGCGACCAGCGGAATGCCCAGTGCAATCTGATTACCAAAAAAACCGGGAAGCGCTCCGGCGCAATTGCCAGCGCCAATCACCGGGCAAAACGTGTAAGTGATGGTGACCCGAACATGGTCGGTGCCCACCGCGGCAACGACCACGTTGCCAGTCGTCAACCCTGACACCACAGCGGTCCCGGTGTTGGCCGGCACGCCATACACCGCAACGTTTTTCGTCTGGGTCAGTAGCGTACTGCTCAGAGCGACCGCACCCAGCGTCGAGTTCCAGGCCTGGCTGGCGACGAAACGGTCGGCATCGCGACTGGCCTGCAGCAACAAGTTGTACTGATAGAACATGCGGCCGAACTCACCGAAGGCCAGTAACATCAACAGCAACACCGGCAGGACCAGGGTGAATTCCACCAAGGCCAGGCCTTGCTGGCACTGCCGATGTTTAAATCCATGAAGTCTCATGACGCCCCCTACGAGTCAGTGCTCGGAGTGCCGCTGCCGTTGAGATAGGTTTTGTAGAGCTGAATGATCTGCGGGCCGGAATCGGTGGACGGCGAAGGGCCGGCCACGTTGTCGCCTTCGCACTCCTTCACGAACTGGCCGAAGATCTCCGCTTCCCCGCCGCCGCCATTCATGGGCTGCACCACGAAATAACAGCCAAAACCGAGGACGGGGATTGAGGTTGAACCATTATTTTTCCCGGCGCAGTTGCCCACCACGATTTTCAGCATCCGGCGCTCGAACACCCCATTGCTCTGACAGCCACTGCCCCCAGCCACACACGCAGCAACGCTCGCACGCCAGTCGTTGTAGTCCAGTATCGAGTTGCCGCCCGCCGTGAGATTGCCATTGCTCGAGGTAATGGTTTGCCCCTGGTACTTAGGGCCTGTGCCGTCGTCAGTGATTGCGGGATTACTGGACGTGGTCACCAGGTCCGGCGGATAGGCCGAGGCACTGACCGGACCGTTGTAAATGCCGAAGCGCGTATTCAGGCCTTGAGACGCAGGGCCGACCTTGTTGCCAGGTTCGGTCGTGACGTTGTCTCCCACATTGCGGCAGACCTGGCCGCCTCCGGCCATCTCCTCCCTGACCGCATTGCCGCCCGAGCCAAAATCGAGCAACTGAAAGTTGCCTGGACCAATGGGCGACTGATTGCCGGAAGCCGTCTTCAATACCTTCAGATCACCAAACTGGAAGCCCCAGAACATACCGGCGCCCGGGTTGTATTGAGCCGGGTCGCCACAGACCATCAAAGGCGCGAGATCGCAGGGGCTGGTAGGGCTGGGTCCCGCGGTGGCGATCGCCGCCACCGCCTTGTTCCCCAGGGCGCCTAATGACTGGGCGAAGCTCCAGAAAAATCCCGTCAGGTTATAGCTCGCTACCGATACCCGAACGTACTTGGCATCCGTTGGCCCGGGATAGGAGAACGGGCCATAGACGCTGCTTGCCAGCTCCACCACTGCAAATGCGCCTGCATTGCCGCCGACCGCCGTGGCCAATTCGTTGTTGCCTGTAGCATTGGCATTTTGTGTCAGCGTATTGAGCGCGGCGGTACGCGTCGCGGTGGCCGCGCTGACACTGTTGACGCCCCCCTCCACCTGACTCAGGGTTTTGGCGCCACTCAGGGCGGCGGCGTCCACCGCATTCTGCAGACGCGTTTTGTTCAGCATCATATGCCCGCCGTCCAGAGCCAACGCCGCCATCATGGCCATCGCCGCCAACGCGATCACCATCAATGCACTCACCGATCCTTCCTGGCGCCTTGGCGTCGAAATGAACGGCCGCTGAATACGAAGATTCATCATCAAGCCCTCGATTGCCGATACGGATCCGGATCGGCTCCGCCAATAACCTGGTGCCCAGGCACCTGTTGCACACCGTCAGCGAATGTTGACCACTTTGGCTTCGGTCCCGCGGATAACGGTGACGGCTCTGCCACTCTCACCATTACCACGCGGCACCACGCGTCTTGGCTCTGTGGCGGTAGCCACCGCCATGACCGGTGCGGCAGGCGCAACGGTCGCGATTTGTTTCTCGGCGTTCAGCGGGTTGCGCAAGGTCAATTGCAACTTCCCTTCCGTTTGCGCCGTGACCAGGGTTTCAGCCTCGGCGGTCGACATCTCCAGAGTCACTGCGCGCACCACGACCGGTTGGGTCTTGTCGGTACCCGCTGTCTGATCCACCGCCAACACCCGCAGGTTCTCGAGGATGGTCCTGGACGTGGCGCTGTTACCGCCGGCATTGGTGGTTTTGGTCGCCAGTACATCGACCCGGTTACCCGGCAACAGGAATCCGCCCACGCCGACCACATCGTCCACACGTACCGATATGGCGCGTTTGTCAGGAGCAATCAAAGAGGCCAGGGTGCTGCCCCCCAGGTGCTCGCTCAGACGCGCACCGCGCACGATGTCGCCCCGCAGAATGTCGAACGTTGCGATCTTGCCCACGGCTTTTTCGCTGGCATCGAAGGCGTCGTCCGGGATCGTATCCATGGGCATGCGTACGGTCGTGACCTGCTGGGCCTCGACCATCTGCCCGAATGGAATCTCTACCGTGGCGACCACCACACTTCGAAAGTGGTCATCCGGGCTGGCATTGAGCCGCGCGCTCAGCCAGGAGTCGGCCATCCATGCAGCCCCAAGGCCCATGACCAGTGAAGCGCCTATCAGGGTAAGCGTACGAGAGCTCATGTCAGTATCTCCGCATCAAAGAAAGTTGAGCTGGACGAAGTAGTTGTGCCAGGCCCATTCCAACTCTTTCGGTGACAGTGGTCCGGAACCGCCGATATAACGCTGGCGATCGAGCGCCATGTTCAGGAGGTCTCGGGGATGGCAGGGCACCAGGGGCATGCCTTCACTTGCATAAAGCCTTTGCAGCACATAACGCACCAACAGCGGGTCATAGGAAATACCCAGACGCTCGCTTTCCATACGCCAGATCTTTTCGTACTCCTCGGGCTTCAGGTAACCGAATTGCAGCTTGTAGCCAATCCGGCGAAGGAAGGCCTCATCGGCCAGCTCCAGGGGATTGAGGTTGGTGGAAAACACCAGAATCAGATCGAATGGCAACTCGCAATGCCGACCACCACCCAGGTTGAGGAAATCGCGCTTCTCTTCCATCGGGACAATCCAGCGATTCAACAGCTCGGCGGGTGCCATGCGCTGGCGCCCCATGTCGTCGATGATGAACAGGCCATTGCTGGCCTTGAGCTGCAGGGCAGCCTGGTATTGACGGGTGAAAGGGTCATAACGAACGTCCAGCTGTTCCATGCTCAACTCACCGCCCGTGATGACGATCGGGCGTTTGCAGCACAGCAGTCGACGGTCGATCCCTTCGTTGAGCATCAGGGTGTTCTGTTGAGCGTTGTCATCGAGGCGCTGATGCACTTGCGGGTCATAGATCTCGATCACCGACTCGTTGATGACGATGGCATGGGGGACCCAGATGGCCTCGGCGAACAGACGGATCAGCCGACTGCTGACATAAGTCTTGCCGGTACCCGCGGGGCCATAAATCATGATCGCGCGCCCGGAGTTCATCGCCACACCCAACTGATCGAGCATCTCCTCCGTGAGCACTACGCCTGCCAAGGCATTGCGCATATCGTTGGCGTTGATGCGACCATGGTGAATGGTCTGTAGCTTGATCAGGGACCGGTAGGTACTCACCGGGAAGGGTGCCGCACCGATATAGCCACTGCGCGACAGGGCATCGCGGGCGACACTGCGACCGCGCTCGGTCAGGCCATATCGCAACATCTGGCCGCCCGTTTGACTCACCTGGCCGAGTACTTCGACACGGCCATCCTTGCGCAGAAACGCCAGGACCTCTTCAAGTACCGCGCCGGTCAGCGCCAGGCGGTCCACCAGCCGCGACATGTCCAGCACACCGGCATCAAACAAATGCTTGCACACCAACTCGCCGAGAAAACTGTCCGTCAGGCCAGTTTCGCGGATAGTGCAGGGCTGAGGAGCCAGCCGTTGCACCGCTCCCCGATCACTGGGGTAGGCATCACTATCGACGATGACGTGCATGTCTAACCTCCGAATCCACCGGCAACTTGCCCGTAGACGCTGCTCAAAGTGCCGATCAATATTGCAATCGAATATGGGAAAGGCTTGCCGGCTACTTCATCCGAAGTTGGCGCCAGATAAGCCTGCGCCCTAAGAATCAGCCAATAGCGCCCAAAGGTCTGACGCAATTGACCGCGAACCAGCACGATCAATAAACCGCATACGCCGCCAGCTACCAGGCTGAACATTGCAGCCCACAATGCGTATTGGAACGGTAGAAAACTGCCGACCATTGCCATCAACTTGACGTCACCGGCAGCCATGCCACCGAAGGCGTACATCGGCAGAAACAGCGCAAAACAGATCAGGATGCCCAGCAGGCTGTCACCCAATCCGCCGACACCGCCTGAGTAAGTCTGACCGGCCAAGCCCAGGGCAAGGCCCAACAGGACCAGCATGTTGGGAATACGGTGGTGAAGCAGATCGCTAACCACCGCCACGCCCAAAAGCCCTATCAGTAAAACCATCGATACCAGTTCCGTGGACATGGCATGTCTCCCTGCGGGTATTAATCGTTAGCACGCAACATTGCTATTGGCGGCCTTTAACAGCGCAGTGATTTGCGCTCTCTACGCAAATTGAAAGGGACAACGCGATGTCCATGAAGAAAGTTGCCGGCGCCCTATTAGAAATAGCGGCAACCGGCTGTCCCATAAACATCGACGCGTCACCCAGCGGGAACTATCAGCAAGCGACGTTATTATTAAGCGCGGTGCAGAGTGTCTGCATTTTGGTCTGAACCGCTGTTCCAAGAGTGGTAAATATTGCGACGACAAGCGCCGTAACCAACCCGCCGGCTACCGCGTACTCCACAACGGTCAGACCATCTTCGTCATTGATGAACTTCACTACCGAAGCCTTGATTGTTTGCATGATCATTTTGCCCACCTCACTCGAATGTTGTTTTTTCTGAGGCAGTACGTTCTGCGCTGCCTGAGTGCAACAGTAGTCAGGGTGCAGGCATTGGCGTTAGGAAGATTTTGCACATCGTTAGGACTTTTTTGCGGGGCGGCCAAATATGGGACATTGGTCTTTACAGAAGTAACGGGAGGGGTAAACAAGGCGTTGAAAACCAAAGGCAATTGTCATTGATTCACAAGCGACAAGCGGTTAAACCCGGTTTGTCGAAAACACACCAACAAACACTCGCTCGGGCTGCCTTCCAGGCAACCCATAGAGCGAATAGAACTAAAAACCGTCTTTCCTATCGGGATTAAATCTGCAAGGTGATAGCACATTGGCAATACTAGCGAAGTGAGTCACCAAGAACCCCAGAGTAGAGACATGACGTCCAACTTGACCAAAAGGCCATCGCTCCTGTGGTTCGATCTGACTCATGATCGGTCCACGAAAGAACTCGTCGCGCAGTTCGAGGGTACCTGCGACTGCAAACTGGCGAAAAACTCCGTGTTGCCCATCGGGGAACCGGCAGACATGATCTGCGTCCATTTTGATCGCCCCGACACGCCAGGCTTGCGACTGTTGCTGGAGATCAAACGCACCACCCCCAGCATCCCGATCACCATGTTCACCGTGCAGCACTCGGAGGAACTGGCTGTATGGGCCATGCGCTCCAGCGTCTGGGAATACATGGTGCTCCCGCTCTCGACCACCGAGAAGAATCGTTACCTGACGGCGGTGGTGCAGCTCTGCGAGCTGCGCCGAAATGCCAACGGCCGGGGCAAGTCATCGCAGATCGACCACTCCCCTACCCTGCCGGACAGCATCCGTCGGACCTCAGGACACCAAAAACACCAGGCGCTGAGCAATGTCATGCTGTACATCGAACAGCACTTTCGTGACAGCATCGATCAGAGGGAATTGGCGCAACGCTGCGGCATGACGACATTTCGCTTCAGCCGCCTGTTCAAGGAAGCCAATGGGCTTGGCTTCACGGATTACATCCTGGACAAGCGCATGAACTTCGCCAAGGATCTGCTCGACAACAGCCAGATGCCGATTACCAGCATCGGCTATGAGGCCGGCTTCAAGGATCCTTCCTACTTCGCCCGTGCCTTCAAGCAGTTCGCCAACTGCACGCCCAGCGAATACCGCCTGGCACGCCAACTCAAAGCAGCTGCCGCTACGCAACCGGTGCAGGATGACAAAACCACTGAAGCGCTCGAAAGCCTGGTACAAACCCTCAGCAGTTGATCCGGTTTTTTACGCGCACACAAAAACGCCGCTCAATGAGCGGCGTTTTCGTTAAATATGGAGCGGGAAACGAGACTCGAACTCGCGACCCCGACCTTGGCAAGGTCGTGCTCTACCAACTGAGCTATTCCCGCAAATGGCGTCCCCTAGGGGACTCGAACCCCTGTTACCGCCGTGAAAGGGCGGTGTCCTAGGCCACTAGACGAAGGGGACA
>NZ_JBXAQZ010000008.1:209408-290737 GCF_058807755.1 Pseudomonas sp. GW821-FHT12A04 | reverse complement strand
GCGTCCCCTAGGGGACTCGAACCCCTGTTACCGCCGTGAAAGGGCGGTGTCCTAGGCCACTAGACGAAGGGGACACACGTACAACATTCACTCCCTGCTTCGTTTCGCTGTGTGCTTTACGCTGCAAGTGGCGCGCATTCTATGGATGGATTGAGAGGTCGTCAACCCCCTGATATAAATTTATTTAAATCAATGACTTCGCCCTGCTTTTGGGAGCCATTGCGGTTTTTCCGCTGCCCGGCGTTTGACGCCTATATTCTGGCACCCGCCAAGACGTTATAGTCCACCCGATGATGGCAATCTGAGTATCGAGTGCCATCATTCATAGAAGCGGGGCTCCGGCCGATATAAGAACAAGCATGTCCGATCCAACCCGTCGTGCAGGCCTGGGGGCTCAAATGCCAAGCCACTCAACCCGCATGCGTAACCTATAAAGAGGTCTTACCGGTGACGCCACTCATGATCACCCTGCTAGTCGTAGCCGGGATCGCGCTGTTGATCGCCATTGGCTACATGAACCATGTGGTGGAAAACAACAAGCTGGAAAAGGCCCGTACCAAGATTGAGCTCAACGATCGCCTGCGACGCTGCGGCGAAATCACCGAGACGTTCCCCGGCCAGCTGATGACCCCGGCCCTCAAGCTGCTGTTGGCCCGCCTGGAACTGAACGTCTGCCAGCGCCTGCTTAACCTGGAAAAATCCAGCGCCAACCTCAAGGCACGGATCGCCGAACTGGAGGCCCTTGTCGGCCAGGGTGAATCCATCCCGGTCAACAATCCGCCGGCACCGATCCAGACTGAAGCCAAGGCCAAGGATGTACGCTTCCTGCTCGAAGCCCTGCACGGCCAGGTTACCCGCGCGGCACAGGACGGCTTCCTGCCCCCCAACGAAGCCAAGCGCTGGATTCGTGAAGTGCGCCACATCCTGGTGCTGCTGCACATCGAGTTCTTCAACAACCTCGGCCAGCACTCCCTGCAACAGAACCAGCCCGGGCAGGCCCGCCTGGCATTCGAGCGTGGCGTGCAATACCTGCGCAAACAGCAGGAACCACAGGTCTATGCCGAGCAACTGGAATACCTGGAAAAACTCCTGGCCAGGGCCAACGACCAGGTCATGGATCGCATCGCTCCGGTCGAAGGCGAGGTCAACCAGTTGACCGAAGGCCTCAAGGACGTCGAGGTTGACGCAGACTGGAAGAAGAAAGCGATCTACGACTGATCAGCGAAAATGGAAAAGCCACCTAGAGGTTAATGCCGATCAGTCAACGGTTTGAACACCGCCACCCTGTGGGAGCGAGCTTGCTCGCGATGACGGTTGGACAGTCACACAAGGGGTGCCTGACAGTCCGCCATCGCGAGCAAGCTCGCTCCCACAGGTTTAGTGTGTTAACTGATGAGCATTAACCGAGAGGTGGTTTTTTTAGCCTGGCCGATGATCATTTCAAAGCCTGAAATGCCCCACCATCCCCTTCAGTTCAACCCCCAGTTGCGCCAGCTGAATACTCGACGCTGCATTGCCCTGCATCGCCAGCGATGACTGATCGGCACTGGCGCGAATACTGGTGACACTGCGGTTGATCTCCTCGGCCACCGAGCTCTGTTCCTCGGCTGCCGCGGCGATCTGCTGGTTCATCTGCTGGATCAACGATACCGCCGCCGCAATGCTTCCCAGCGCACTCTCGGTCTGCAAGGCATCGCTGACCGCCAGCTTCACCAACTCGCCACTGCTCTGGATCTGCTGCACCGACGACTGCGCCGCCGAGCGCAAGGCGCTGACCAGGCGTTCGATTTCCTCGGTCGATTGCTGGGTTCGCTTGGCCAGCGCACGCACTTCATCGGCCACCACTGCAAAGCCCCTGCCCTGCTCACCGGCCCGGGCCGCCTCGATCGCCGCGTTCAACGCCAGCAGATTGGTTTGCTCCGCCACGCTTTTGATCACACTCAAAACCGTGCCGATGTTCTGGATTTCCGCACTCAGGCTTTCGATGCTCGAACTGGCCGAGGTGGCCGAGTCCGCCAACTGCTCGATCCGCGCCATGCTCTGGCGCACCACCTGCTGACCACTTTCAACCTTGCCGTCAGCGGTTTGCGCGGCCAGCGCAGCTTCCTCTGCATTACGCGCGACGTCATGCACCGTGGCCGTCATCTGATTCATTGCGGTGGCGACCTGTTCGGTTTCCTCCTTCTGCGTGCTGACTTCGAGATTGGTCTGTTCAGTCACCGCCGACAACGACTGGGCGGAAGTCGCCAACTGCTCGATACCCGATTGCAAGCCGCTGACTATATGGCTGAGCCCCGCGCCCATTTGTTGCATTGCCTGCATCAACTGGCCGATTTCGTCACGGCGGGTCACGTCAATGGTCGCACTCAAATCCCCTGAGGCAATCTGCTGCGCCACCTGAATCACACGGCGCAGCGGTGCCACGATCAACCGGGTGATGATCCACGCGGCAACCAGCCCAACCAGCAAGGCCAGGGCGGAAGAGCCAATGATCAGCAGCGAGTTCTTTTTCAGTTCAGCCTGCATCGCCAGGTCTTGCGCGACATAAGCCTGATCCACCCGCTCGACCACTTGGGCTGCGCGCTGGTGCAATTGTTGATAGACGGTTTTTTCCTGTTCCAGCAGGCCGGTGTACTCGGCGAGCTTGTCACTGAAACTGACGATATGACCCATCACCTCATTGAGAACGGTCTGGTAACCCTCGTCCTTGACCGTAGTCTTGAGCTGCTCGGCCTGGGTCAATGCCTGGCTGGCCTGTTCGATCTTGCCCTGCCCGGCGCTGTCGTCGCCTTTGCGGCTTTGATCCAGACGCACGCGCGCTTCATTCATGGCTTGCAGCATCAAGCGTGAAACCTGGCTGACCTGACTGGCCTGCTCGATGAATTGCGCACCGTCCTTGCCTTCGGAATCTTTCAGCGTATAGGTGCCGTCATCGGCGAGCCCGGATTGCAATACATCAAGGTTATTGGCCACGCTGGACACCGACCAACTGGCCATTTCCAGCGCCAGGTCCTTGGCCTGGCTGAGCGAGACAAACTCGTCGAAGGCCTTGCGATAGGCTCCCAGGGACTGTTCGACATCATTCATCACCGGCACGTTGGCCGCAGACGCGGCCTTGAGCTGGCCGGCCAGGGCGATCAAGCCATCGACGCCCTCGTGCAGGGCATCGACGGTTTTCGGATTGCCGTGCAAGGCGTACTCCTGCTCCAGTAGCCGCACCTTGAGCAAACCGCTGTTGAGCGATGACATTTGCTTGAGCCCATCGAAGCGCTGGCTGATGGTTTGCAGGGACCAAACGCCAATGCCCGCCACCAGCGCAGTCAACAACAGCACCAGGACAAACCCGACACCCAGTTTTTTCGCCATACCGAGGTTGGCAAAACGTCCTTGCACGGCCGATTTCATTGCACTTAGTCCCCTGCCAAAGTCTGTAGACGCAGATTCGCAACGGGCCAGTGGCAACACAAGGCTCTGGCTCCGGAATAATGGCAAAAAGCTACGCCAACGTCGTTTTCAGAACGCTTGAGGTCGATCCCGGGCAGTGGCCTGAAAGAACGCCCGGGCACGCGGATCGCAGGCATATGTCACGTTGATACGCTGCCAGTCACTGGCCTCACCCGAGGGGTTGAAGGCGGTCTTCGATGACAGCAGTACACCCAGGCGCCGTGCCTGGGTTCGCAGCTGATCGTAGTCGGACATTCGTGATCGCGCCCAGATGAACAGGCCTCCCGCCGGCTTGCCGAAAACTTCCCACTCGGCATCTTCGAGCAATTGCAGCACCACCAGCCGGTCGCTGCTCAAGCGTTGGCGCTGACGCTGTACCAGTTTGCGGTAGGCACCGTTAGCCAACAGGCACGCCAGAACCGATTCGCAAAATCGCGAGGCGCCCATGCCGCTGATCATCTTGACCTCGGCCAGACGTGTAATGACTTCGGCATCGGCCACCACGAAACCGACCCGCAAGGAACTGCTGAGGGTCTTGGAAAAGCTGCCCACGTAGATCACATCGTCGTCCAGCGCAGCCAGTCGCATACCGGAACCGCTGTGCAAATCCGCATAAACGTCGTCTTCGATCACCTGCACGCCGAAGGTCCTGGCCAGTTGCAGCACGCGGCGCGCCACCACCGGTGCAAGGCTGCTGCCGGTCGGGTTGTGATAGAAGCTATTGATGAACAGCCCTTGGGGCCGGTGTTTGACCAGCACCGACTCGAGCACCTCCACGTCCGGCCCGCGCGGTGTTCGCGGTATCTCGACCATGTGGATACCGTGCAGCCTGAGCAGATCGAACAGCACCGGATAACCGGGACTCTCCACGATCACACAGTCACCGGCCCTGAACAGCGTCCGCACAATCAGGTCGAGCCCCTGACTGGCACCCGCCGTGGTCATGATCCGGTTGTCCTTTGCCCGGATATCCAGCTGCCTGAGGTGCTTGAGGATCTGTTGTCGCAAGGCTGGCAAACCCAGCGGCGTGCTGTAGTTGAACAGGCTGGCCGTGTCGGTACGACTGACTTGCCGAATCGCGTAAGTCAGATCGTCTGTCTCGCGCCAGCTTTCAGGCAGCCCGCCACAGCCAAGCCTCAACTCACTCGAAAAAGTCCCGTGATCGGGCTCCGCCCCCTCGAACCACACCGGCTCGTGCTTTGTACCTGTGGCCAATGCCGGATCGGCAACCGCATAGCCGGCTCCATGACCTGACACCAGCATTCCCTGTGTCACCAGGCGTTCACAAGCCTGAGCGACGCTTAACTGACTGAGCAAATTGATCCGCGCGATCTGTCGCACCGAAGGCAGGCGCGTACCGGGCGATACCCCGCTGGAATGAAGCCAGCAGGTCAGCGCGTCAACAATTTGCTGTACGACGGGCACCAGCGCCTGTCGGTCGATTCTCAATTCCATGAGCAAGCAAACCCCTGTTGATTTTGCGATTAGCAGTTAATCACAGGCGTGCTCGAAGACTTGTGCGACAACGCCGCCAAAACCATTCGATCTAATCATTTGATACACATTGCCTGGCCCTTCAGCGGAACCAAAAAACCTGTGGGAGCGAGCTTGCTTGCTCCCACAGGTTCGCAGTGTGTCTGGTATTGGTATGTCGAGTTAAAACGCGGTAACGCCACCGTCCACGGCCAATGAGTGCCCCGTGGTGAATGCCGCGCCATCGCTGCACAGGTACAGCACCGCGCTGGCGATCTCTTCGACCTTGCCGATGCGACCGACCGGATGCATGGCGTTGGCGAACTCGCCTTTTTTCGGGTCGGCTTCATAAGCGCGGCGGAACATATCCGTGTCGATCACCGCCGGACACACGGCGTTGACTCGGATTTTCTTCTTGGCATATTCGACGGCCGCCGACTTGGTCAGGCCGATCACCGCATGTTTAGAGGCTGCGTAGATGCTCATTTTCGGCGCCGCCCCAAGGCCGGCCACCGATGCCGTATTGACGATCGCACCGCCCCCTTGCGCCAGCAGCAACGGCAACTGGTATTTCATGCACAGCCAGACACCTTTGACGTTGACGCCCATGATCGCGTCGAACTCGTCGAGCGTACCTTCGGCCAACTTGCCCTTCTCGATTTCGATGCCGGCATTGTTGAAGGCATAGTCGAGGCGACCGTAAGTATTGATCACCTCCCCCATCAGATTTTTTACATCGTTTTCCAAGGTAACGTTGCAGCGCACGAAGGTCGCTTCGCCACCGGCAGTACGAATCAGCGCCACCGTGCCCTCGCCGCCTGCCACGTCCATATCGGCCACTACTACCTTCAGGCCCTCGGCGGCAAATGCCTGGGCGGTCGCGCGGCCAATACCGGCCGCCCCGCCTGTCACCACGACCACCTGGCCAGAAAACGTCATGCTCATTTTGTTATGCCCTCAAAAAGAAGAATGCGGGGAATCACGTAGGACCAGTCTAGCCATGGAGGTCTTGAACACGGCAGCACTATCAAGGCTCCGGTTGGGCGCCCATGAGTTGCAGTGATGGAACTGTCGTACCAACTATCACTGCACTGGATCAACCTGCATTCGCCGCATCAGCCGAACTTGCAGCATCGTCGCTGACCGGCTATCAACAAAGCTTCATTCAACTTGAGTGCCTGCCATGACCTCCCAGACCAATCGCCAATTCCTGCTCGCCAAACGTCCGGTTGGCGCGGCGACCCGCGAGACATTCACCTACCAGGAAGTACCGGTCGGCGAGCCGGCGGCGGGTCAGATACTGGTCGAAAACCAATACCTGTCCCTGGATCCGGCCATGCGTGGATGGATGAACGAGGGCAAGTCCTACATCCCGCCGGTCGGGCTCGGCGAAGTCATGCGCGCCTTGGGTGTGGGCAAAGTCATTGCGTCGAACAACCCGGGGTTCGCGGTCGGGGATTACGTCAACGGCGCCCTGGGTGTGCAGGATTTCTTCCTCGGCGAACCCCGAGGCTTCTACAAGGTCGATCCGAAACTGGCACCGCTGCCACGTTACCTGTCCGCGCTGGGCATGACCGGGATGACGGCGTACTTCGCCCTGCTCGACGTCGGCGCTCCGAAGGCCGGTGACACCGTGGTGCTGTCGGGCGCGGCGGGCGCCGTGGGCAGCATTGCCGGGCAGATCGCCAAGATCAAAGGGTGCCGGGTGGTTGGCATCGCCGGTGGCGCCGACAAGTGCAAGTTCCTGATCGATGAACTGGGTTTCGATGGCGCTATCGACTACAAGAGCGAAGACGTCCTCGCCGGCCTCAAGCGCGAGTGCCCGAAGGGTGTCGACGTGTATTTCGATAACGTGGGTGGCGACATTCTCGACGCGGTGTTGAGCCGCCTGAACATGAAGGCGCGGGTGGTGATTTGCGGTGCCATCAGCCAGTACAACAACAAGGAAGCGGTCAAAGGACCGGCCAATTACCTGTCACTGCTGGTCAACCGCGCGCGCATGGAAGGTTTTGTGGTGATGGACTACGCCGCCCAATACGCCAGCGCCGCCCAGGAAATGGCCGGCTGGATGGCCAAGGGGCAGCTCAAGAGCAAGGAAGATATTGTCGAAGGACTGGAGACTTTCCCGGAGACGCTGATGAAATTGTTCAGCGGCGAGAACTTCGGGAAGTTGGTGTTGAAGGTCTAACCCGATATTTGAACTCACCCAAAAACCACTGTGGGAGCGAGCTTGCTCGCGATAGCGGAGTGTCAGGCGACATTGACGTCACTGACCCTCCCCCATCGCGAGCAAGCTCGCTCCCACAGGTTTAGCGGTGTTTAGGCCAGTTCAGCCACAACCGAAGCCAGTGCCTTCGCTGGATCCGCCGCCTGGCTGATCGGACGGCCGATCACCAGATAGTCGGAACCGGCATCCAGCGCCTGACGTGGCGTCAGAATGCGGCGCTGATCGTCCTGGGCGCTGCCCGCCGGACGAATCCCCGGAGTCACCAGTTGCAGCGACGGGTGCGCCGTTTTCAGTGCCTGGGCTTCGAGGGCCGAGCACACCAGGCCGTCCATCCCGGCTTTTTCCGCCAGGGCGGCCAGGCGCAGCACCTGCTCCTGGGGCTCGATGTCCAGGCCGATGCCCGCCAGGTCTTCACGCTCCATGCTGGTCAACACGGTCACGCCGATCAGCAATGGTTTAGGACCGGTGCGCTGATCCAGCACTTCACGGCACGCAGCCATCATGCGCAGGCCGCCGGAGCAATGCACGTTAACCATCCACACGCCCATTTCAGCAGCCGCCTTGACGGCCATCGCGGTGGTGTTCGGGATGTCGTGGAACTTGAGGTCCAGGAACACTTCGAAACCCTTGTCGCGCAGGGTGCCGACGATTTCCGAGGCGCAGCTGGTGAACAGTTCCTTGCCGACTTTGACCCGGCACAGCTTCGGGTCCAACTGATCGGCCAGCTTCAGTGCGGCGTCACGGGTAGGGAAATCCAGGGCGACGATGATGGGAGTCTGGCAGGCGGACATGAGTGGGCTCTCAGGCAAGTCGAAATCGGCGCGCATTGTAGCGGAACCAGCGCCGCTGCGGGACCCGATGATCGGTAAATCGTCGCGACGGCTCAGGCAAGACTAGCCCTTGAGGCCATTGTGTCGAGTTCGATACACACACGACACGCCCGCAACACCCTGACCCGCTACCCTCGGCAACCGCAACGGGTCCCTACAACAGCGCTTCCCGCCTCAGGGCCGGACGCCTATGCTGGAACCACAACCTCGCAGCCTATCTTTGTGGTTGGCAGCCTACCTGGCAGATGAACGCACGCATGCACAACACCCCAGCACCCGTGAACGACGACCAAAAAACGCCCGGTGACGACAAACGCTGGAGCATTCGTGCCCTGATCGTCGACGATGACGTCCCGATCCGCGAATTGATGATCGACTACCTGGCCCGGTTCAACATTCACGCCAGCGGCGTCACCGATGGTGCCGCGATGCGCCTGGCGTTGCAGGCGGAGCATTTCGACGTGGTGGTGCTCGACCTGATGCTGCCCGGTGAAGACGGCCTGTCGCTGTGCCGCTGGCTGCGCGCCGAGTCGGCCATCCCGATCCTGATGCTCACGGCCCGCTGCGAACCCACCGACCGGATCATCGGCCTCGAACTGGGCGCCGACGACTACATGGCCAAGCCGTTCGAGCCTCGCGAACTGGTGGCGCGGATCCAGACTATCCTGCGCAGGGTGCGCGATGACCGCAGCGAACAGCGGGCGAACATTCGTTTCGACAATTGGCGCCTGAACAGTGTGCTGCGGCAACTGATTGCCGACGATGGCCTGGTGGTGCCGCTGTCCAACGCCGAATTCCGCCTGCTCTGGGTGTTTATCGAACGTCCGCGCCGCGTGCTCAGCCGGGAACAACTGCTTGACGCCGCTCGCGGTCGTTCGATCGAAGCCTTTGATCGCAGCATCGACCTGCTGGTGTCGCGCCTGCGCCAGAAACTCGGCGACGACCCCAAGGCTCCGCAGTTGATCAAGACCGTTCGCGGCGAGGGTTACCTGTTCGATGCCCGAGACATCGGCTGATGCGCGGGCGCTTCGATACGCTGTTCGGCCGCCTGTTTGGCGTGCTGTTGCTGGCGATTATCCTCGCGCACCTGCTGGCCTTTGCCTGGTTTCATCATTACGGCCCGCCGCCACCGCCGCCTCCACCGGAGTTTTCCGAGGGCCTGGACGGGCCACGCCCACCACTGGACCCAAACCTCGAAAAACGGCCACCACGGCCGTGGTTCGGCGGCCCCCTGGTACCCCTGACGTTTCAACTGGTCTCACTGATCATTGCCGCCTGGTACGGCGCCAAACTGCTGAGCCGGCCGATCCAGCGCCTGAGCGACGCGGCCGAGCGTTTGAGCGAAGACCTCGACAGCCCGCCACTGGAAGAGTCGGGACCACGGGAAGCACGGCAAGCAGCGCACACGTTCAACAAAATGCAGCGCCGCATCCTGGAACAGGTCAAGCAGCGCTCGCGCATGCTTGGCGCCGTGTCCCACGACTTGCGCACACCGCTGTCGCGGCTCAAGCTGCGGCTGGAGAAAATCGACGACGACAAGCTGCAAGGTCAGATGCGCCAAGACCTCGACGACATGATCAGCATGCTCGACGCCACCCTCACCTATCTGCATGAACAACGCACCAGCGAAGCTCCGCAGTGGATGGACGTACAAGCGCTGGTGGAATCCCTGAGCGAAAATGCCCAGGACCAGGGCGCGAACGTCCAGGCCAGCGGCCACTGCGCCCCCCTGCAAGTTCAGCCGATGGCCTTGCGCTCCTGCATCAACAACCTGATGGACAATGCCCTGCGCTATGCCGGACAGGCGTTGATTACCCTGCAAGACCATCGTGAACAGCTGGAGATTCGGGTCATCGACCATGGCCCGGGCATCGCCCCGGAACAACGTGAAGCAGTGTTCGAACCCTTCTTTCGCCTTGAAGGCTCGCGCAATCGCAATTCCGGCGGCGTTGGCCTGGGCATGACCATTGCCCGGGAGGCCGCGCAACGGATGGGCGGGCAGCTGACACTGGAAGAAACTCCGGGCGGCGGCCTGACGGCGGTGATTCGCCTGCCCCGGACCTGAAAGCCACACCGGTCCATTGTGGGAGCGGGCTTGCTCCGAGCGGCGTTCCGACGAATGCGGTGTGCCAGACAACATTTTCGTCGACTGACACTCCCTCTTCGCGAGCAAGCCCGCTCCCACAGGGGTATTGGCGAGGCTGACAGCCATGTGTACCACTCGGTACAAACTCCACATATCCGCGACAACTCGCCCCTTGAGTCTGCATAAGCCGGTACACCACCGGTTTATCTTTCCAAGGAGTGAGCCCGATGATCGGCAGCATCAGCAGCAATTACTCGAATTACACCAGCAGCACCACATCCAATAGCGCCCGCAACCAGCAATTGCAGAAAGACCTGTTGGCCAAACTCGACAGCAATAGCGATGGCACGGTCGATCAAAATGAACTCAAGAGTGTTTTGTCGCAGCAAACCGACGACGGTTTACTGGTCAACCTGAGCAAGAATTTCACCGACCTCGACAGTGATGGCAGTGGCAGCCTGAGCGGCGAAGAAATGGCCGCGATGGCTCCCCCGCCGCCTCCGCCAGGCGATGAAGCCCCCAACACCGACCTCGCTGATGCATTGATCAACGTGCTGGACGCCGACGGCGATGGCAACATCAGCAGCGATGAACTGAGCAGCGCGTTACAGGCCAGCAACAGCAACTCGTCGACCAGCACCGACACCAGTGCAGCGCTGCTCAAGGCGCTGGACAGCGACAGCAGCGGTGGCGTCAGCAGCGATGAACTCAAGGCAGCCCTGCAGGCCGGTCGCGAGCAGAACACCAACAGCTCTTCCGATCAATCGAGCGTAAATGAAGCGCTGCAAAAAATGATCGCCAACCTGAGCAAGCAGTATTCGCTCGATAACGTGGCAAGCGTGGGCAAGCACCTGAACGTGGCAACCTGAGTCAGAAGCTTCGTCGGATCGCCGCCCGGAGTTGAAAACAAATCTCAGGGCCGGCGATCTTCACCCCGTGCCTGGGTCGTGCTCCAGTCGATCAACAGGCTGTAGGCCACCGCCAGCAATGTCGGGCCGATGAACAGGCCGATAAAGCCAAAGGCAATCAACCCGCCAAACACCCCAAGCAGCACAATGACCAGCGGCAGGTTGCCGCCACGGCTGATCAGGTACGGTTTGAGCACGTTGTCGACACCGCTGATGATGAATGTGCCCCAGATCCCGAGGAATATGGCCATCCCGTACTCGCCTTTCCAGACCAGCCACGCGGTCGCCGGAATCCACACCAGCGGCGGGCCCATCGGGATCAGGCTGAGCATGAACGTCACGATGCCAAGCACCAGCGCACCCGGTACGCCGGCAATCAGGAACCCGATCAGCGCCAGGATCGCCTGGGCCGCCGCAGTGCCGATCACACCGTTCACCACCCGCTGTACTGTGCCCGCCACCAGCTCAATGTAGTAGCCGGCCCGTTGACCGATCAGCCGCTCCAGCAGTGTGTGTACAAATGCCGCCAGGCGCGGCCCGTCACGATAGAAAAAGAACACGAAGACGACGCTCAGGGTCAGTTCGAGAATACCGCCGCCGATCTGCGCGCTGCGCGCCAGCAACCAGTTACCCACCTGCCCCAGATAAGGCTTGAGCGACACCATCATCGCCGCGCCCTGCTCGTCGATGCTGTTCCAGATCCCTACCAGCCGCCCGCCCACCAGGGGAATCGAACCCAGCCACAGCGGCGCTTCGGGAAGCCCCTCAACCTGTGCATCCTTGATGAATGCCGTGGCATCGCGCACATGATCGGCAAGGTTGAAACCCAGCCACACCAAGGGTGCCGCTACCAACACCATCCAGCCCAGCGTCAGCAATGCCGCCGCCAGCGACTCGCGGCCATTGAGCCAACGGGTCAGCAAGCGCATCAGCGGCCAACTGGCAAACGCCAGGACCGCGCCCCAGAACATCGCCGACCAGAACGGCGCCATCACCCAGAAGCTCGCGCCGAACAACGCCACGAGCAGGATCTGCACCAACAGGCGATCGTTATTGATCATCAAAAGTCTCGAAAAAGTCAGTCAGCAAAAGAGTAGGCGAACGCGACGTACGCGCTCGCCCGGTACAGCCTAGCGCAATAGCTCGATGTGCAGGCCAGAGCCTTCGGCACTGCCGACTTCCATCCGCGCGGTACGCACGCCCTGGGCGATCAGTGCCTGACGCCAGGCTTCGGCGTTCGCTCCGGAAATGCTGACCCGCAAGGTGGTGTCCAGATTCAGTCCGCGAGAAATCAAGCGGAGCCAGGTCTCGTCAGGTGCGCTGTTCAGCGTGGCAAAATCGAGTTCGCCGGTGCTCTTGAGTTCACGCAGCAAAGTCGCGGAGGTCGGTAACAACTCGCCCAGCGGTGTCGAAGCCTCGAACTGTTCGACATGCAGGTAGGCTTTGCGATTACCGCGGGTGATGCTGTACAGCGCAACGAGCGTGTTGTCCCTTGGAGCGGCAAGTCGCAGCAACAAATAGGCTTGCTGATCGTCGGCGCCGTACAGCTTCGCGTTGCCAAAGACCTGGTTGGCCCAGAGGCTGCTTTCACCGCAATCGCGCGCCTGGCACCAGAAGAGCAACCCGGCGTCCTGCTGTTGCAAAGCCTCGCGGGCAGCGGTGAACGCCTCGATGGATGAATGCTCCGAGGGTAATTCGTAGGTCACCGAAGTGACGTTGCCGCGGGCACTGACCTGGCCGTCGAATCGTAACTGGCCACTGATTTTACGGATCGAGCCCAACGGGTAGATCCGCTCCAGTTCGGCGGCGGGGCGATAGTCGACAATCTGGGCGTCGACCATGCGCGGCACTATCGGCAGGTCCTGACTGCCCGGAATATCGGCGGCGAATAACAAGGGACTGAAACTGCACAGCACCAGCAAACTGAATGAACGCATGGATAGACTCATCGGATCAGCATGGCCTGGGCGCCCTTGATAATACTGGCTTCATCGGCGCGTTTCGGTACTTGCAGGCCACGCTGCACCGCCGGCCGGTCCTCCATGGTTGCCATCCAGCGTTGCAACGCCGTCAAGCCTTCCACCGAGACGCCCGACCACTCGTAGCCGCGCACCCAGGGAAAGGTGGCAATGTCGGCAATGCTGTACTGATCGGCGAGGAACTCCACGCCTTGCAACCGCGTGTCGAGCACTTCGTAGAGGCGACGGGTTTCATGCTGATACCGGTCGATGGCGCCCTGGAGTTTTTCCGGAAAGTAGCGGAAGAACACGTTGGCCTGGCCCTGCATCGGGCCGATGCCCCCCATCTGGAACATCAGCCACTGCAATACCAGCGAACGCCCCTTCGGGTCCGATGGCATCAGTTTGCCGGTCTGTTCAGCGAGGTAAATCAGGATGGCGCCTGACTCGAACACGGCGAAATCGCCATTGGCGCGGTCGACAATCGCCGGAATCCGGCCATTGGGGTTGATCTTGAGGAAGTCCGCGGACTTCTGCTCCTTTTTGTCGAAACTCAAGGCATGCACCGTGTAGGGCAGGCCGAGTTCCTCGAGCACGATAGAGACCTTGTGGCCATTCGGGGTCGCAGCGGTGTAGAGATCTATCATGGTTGTCTCCCTTTTCAACCCGCCAAGCCTCGACAGTTGCCCGGCGCAAGTCAAGGAATGGTGAAAAACCGATTGAAACAGTCTGCGACAAGATCGGCACCAGACTCATCATTGAGGTGCAAATGGTGGCCGCCTGGCAGCTGTTCCCGGCTAAAGGGTAGACGCTCCAGCAACTCTGGGTGTTTGGCGAGCATGCCGTCGGCGGCAACCACCAGTGTTGCAGGACACTTGACCCGCTGGACGAAGGCCATGGCCTGCTCGGTGGTAAGGCGCAACGGCGATGGCAGTGTGAGGCGATTGTCGGTGCGCCAGGTGTAACCGCCCGGCACCGGCATCAGGCCACGCTGCGCCAGCAGTTCTGCGGCCTCGCGGCTGACCGCCACCAGGCCTTTCATGCGCGCTTCGACGGCTCGGTCGAGGGTGTCGTAGACCGGTTTGCGCTTTTCCCGCAGATCCAGTTGCGCCTGCAGGGCCATGCCCATGCGCTCGGCAGCGTTTTCACCTTTGTCTGTAGGAGGAATGATGCCGTCGATCAACGCCAGGTGGGTAATCCGCTCGGGCATCGACCCGGCGATGATCAACGAAGCAATGGCGCCCATCGAATGCCCCATCAGCGCAAACCTGCGCAGTCCAAGCTGGTCGGCCACTTGCAGCACATCGTGGGCATAGTCCCACATGGCGTAACCGGCTCCCGGCGGGCGATGCCCGGAATGACCGTGACCGGCCATGTCCAGGGCGATGATGCGCAGGCCTTTAAGCTTCGGCGCCAGACGGGCAAAACTGTTGGCGTTGTCCAGCCAGCCATGCAGGGCAATGACCGGCAATCCGTCTTCAGGACCGAACAGGTGCGCCGCCAGTTCGATGTGCGGCAGGCTCAGGCGGACCTCTTCGACGACGTGGTTCATGCGCAATCCTGTTGTCGACGGCCGCCCCAACGGTAGAACAGGCCTTTGAGCATGTCAGCGGTATCAAGGGGACGTTCGAGCGGAAACATGTGGCCACCAGGCATGGTCAACGACTCGCCCAACGGCAGGCGGTCGACCGAACTGGCGTGATGGCGCATCACCACGCGGCTGTTGTGCCCGCGTACTACCGCCAGCGGCACTTGCAACTGCCGGGTGCTGCCCGGGCTGGTGTGCGGCACACCGCGATAGATGCTGATTTCCGTGGCCGGGTCGAACCGCAGGCGCAACTTGTCGCCGACCTGATGCAAGCCGTGTTGCAGGTAGGCATCGAAACATTCCGGGTCGAAGCCACGAAACAGGGTTTTTCCGGCGAAATACTTCCGGGCGCTTTCCAGGTCGGCGAATTCTTCACGGCGGCCCAGGGTACGCCCGGCCGGGGTCAAGCGGTCGATGAAACCAAAGCGTTTGGCCGCCCGTATGACCCATTGATCGGTCCGGGTCAGCACTGGCGAGTCGAGCATCACCACGCCGCGATACAACTCGGGGCAACGCAAGGCCGCATGCAGGTGCAACACGCCACCGAAGGAGTGACCGACGCCCCACACGGGTTCGGCCTGTTGTTGCAGGTGATGGATCAGCTCATCCACCAGGTTGTACCAATTGTCGTCCGCCGGGAAACGCGGGTCGTGGGCGTGCTGCTCCAGATGCGTCACCTGAAACTCGGGTGCCAGCGCCGCAAACAACTTGCCGTAGGTCCCCGAAGGAAATCCATTGGCGTGGGCGAAAAAGATCTGTTGCGACATACCTGCAAATCCATGAGCGAGAACAGGCGTAGATTGTCCGCAAGACCGCGTCCTACAGCAATGACCGTAACTGACAGGAATGATGACAGTCCGGTCAAAGCTATGGTTTTGGTTCAACGCGTCGGCGGATTCTCCCCCAAGGGCACCACTGCCATGGTCAGTCGCGACACACAACTGGCCTTGCCCTCATCGCTGGTCAACCGAATATCCCAGACATGGGTCGTGCGGCCGATGTGGATCGGCTTGGCCACCGCCGTCACCCGTCCGCTGCGCAGGCCGCGCAAATGGTTGGCGTTGATTTCCAGGCCCACGCAATAGAATTTGCTGGCATCGATGCACAGGTAGCTGGCCATCGAGCCGACCGATTCGGCCAGCACCACCGAGGCACCGCCATGCAGCAAGCCGTAAGGCTGATGGGTGCGGTGATCGACGACCATGCTGGCGGTCAGGGACTCATCGTCAAAAGCTTCGAAACGGATGTCCAGCACTTCGCCGATGGTGTTTTTCTGGATTGCGTTCAACTGCTCGATGTTCGGGGTGGTGCGCCACAGGCTCATCGCAGAGTTTCCTCGTTGGTTTTGTTCGTGGATCAATCCTGCCACAGCACCGCTTCGCTGCGCTCGCTCCATTCCTCAAAGCGTTCACCGTAAGCCGCTTCGATCACGTTGCGCTTGATCTTCAGGGTCGGGGTAAGAAAGCCGTTTTCCACGGCCCAACTGTCCTTGACCACCACCAGGCGCCGAAGTTGTTCATGCTTGTCGAGGGCACCATTGACCTCCTCCAGCAGTTTTTCCAGGCTCGAATGCAAACCGGCGCGCGCGGCCCCGCCGGCATCCTGCTGGCCGACCGCCGACAACACGCACAAACCCAGCGGCGCACTCAAGCCATCGCCCACCACGCAGACCTGTTCGATGCGCGAATGCACGGCCAGGCGATTTTCAATCGGTGCCGGGGCCACGTACTTGCCTTTGCTGGTCTTGAAGATTTCCTTCAGGCGCCCGGTCAGGCGCAGATTGCCTTCGGCGTCCTCCTCGCCCTTGTCGCCGGTACGCAGGAAGCCGTCCTCGGTAATGGTGTCGGCGGTTTTTTCCGGTTCCTTGTAATACCCGAGCATGGTCGCACCACTGCGCACCATGACCTCCCCCGTCTCGGCGATCCGCACTTCGACTTCCGGACACGGCTTGCCGATCCAGCCCGGTTTGTTCTGGCCCGGCAGGCCGATGTGGGAGTAGCCGCAACTCTCGGTCATGCCGTAGACCTCCAGCACGTCCAACCCCAGTTTGCGGTACCACTGCAACAAGGTCTGCGGTACCGGAGCCGCGCCGGACAACGCGATGCGCAGCGCATCCAGCCCCAACCCGGCGAGGACTTTATGCCCGAGCCGTTTGCCGATTATCGGCAGGCCGAGCAGGAAGTCGAGACGTTTTGCCGGGATCTTGCTGTACACGCCCATCTGGAATTTGGTCCAGATGCGCGGCACGCCAAACAGTGCGGTCGGGCGCGCACGGCGCAGGTCGGTGAGGAAGGTATCGAGGCTCTCGGCGAAAAACACCGTTTGGCCGGTATAGATCGATGCCAGCTCGACGAACATGCGCTCGGCAACGTGGCACAGCGGCAGGTAGGACAGCAGCCGGTCCGACTCGTTGAGACCGAACAACGCAGTGCCGCGGGTGGTGGCAAACCCCAGAGTGCCGAAGCTGTGCATCACACCCTTGGGCATGCCCGTGGTGCCGGACGTGTAAATGATGGTCGCCAGTTGGTCGGCGTCGGGCTTGGGATTGTCCTGGATGGGCGAACTGCGTTGCAGGTCGTCCCAACTGAAATCAAAGTCGCCGGGAGGATGCAGGGGCAGGCTGATGGTCGGCAGGTCGGGGCTGACACCACGGGACATACCTGGCCAGTCGTCGAGCTTGCCGATGAATGCCAGCGCTGCTTGCGAATGTTCGAGTACCTGGGCAACGGTCTCGGCGGTCAGGTTTGGGTACAACGGCACCGACACATGCCCGGCCATCCAGATCGCGAGATCGGCAACGATCCAGTGCGCACAGTTTTTCGAGATCAGGGCGATATGGCTGCCCTGCGGCAGTTCCCGCGCTCTCAGCCAGTGGGCGGCGCAGCGTGCTTGATGACCGACGTCCGCCCAGGTCAAGGTCTCGACCTGGCCGCCCCCGACAGGCTGGACCAGAAAGCGCTGGCGGGGATGACGGGCCTCACGCTCGTAGAAAACGTCCAGCGGCAAACGAAAAGCAGCAGACATGCGACTCGCTCCTGTGATTTTGGTCTGGAGCAAGCGTAGTCAACCAAGCAAGTGCTTGGTTGACTATTTCATACAAAACTTTTCGGGTTATGACGTACCTGTGGGAGCGTGGCTTGCCCGCGATGCAGGCTCCGCGGTTTATCAGGCATGACCGAGTCGATGCCTTCGCGGGCAAGCCACGCACCCACAGAAAAGCGGTGTTACGGATGCTTGATGCTGTCGAGTTTCATTGACCCGACCAGCAGCTCTTCACCCTTGAGCTCCGCCAGACCGGCAGTGCTGACCCTTTCCGGCGGATGTCCGGCACCATGCTGCAGGTAGCTCAGCAGATTCCCCACCAGCGGGTTGTGACTGACCAGCAAAACGTTGCTTACCGCGACCATCTGTTCGGCCACCTTGTCCGGCTCCGTGTCCGGTGTCAGCCACTCGACGGTGCGGATTTCCGGTTCGAAACCCAATGCATCTCGCACCAGATGCGCTGTTTGCTGCGCTCGCAGGTACGGGCTGGCGTAAATGCCGGTCAGTGGCTGACCCATCAGCTCTGCGGCGATTTTCAATACTTCCTTACGACCGTTATCCGTCAATTCCCGCTCCGAATCGTGGGGGCGGGAGCCGTGTGGTACAGCTTCACCATGACGCAATACCCAGAGTTTCATAGCTTGGGTTCCTCATCTCGGGCCGGATGCGGTGCCGGTGCCACGACATGCGGCGCCTCACCTTCCGGTGTACGCGGCGTCGGCCAGTCGGCGAACGGCCAGGGCTTCTGGTCGCTGTGAAAGCTGCCGAAACGACCGATCTGCGCCAGAAACTGGCTCAGGCTGTCGCCGAAATTCATCAAGCTGGCGCTTGGGGCGCCATAGAACAAACGATAGATCAACTGCACCAGCACGACGGCGCCGAGGATGAACTGCGCCACTTGCCACACCAGCACGAAGAGGATCATCCACAGCACCCGCAGCAGGATGGACTCGTACTTGGCTTCTATTTTTGGATCGTTCATGCGCAACTCCCTGCTTTTCTGGCAAGCGTGATTAGTTGAAACCACTGGTGGAAATAAAGTCGACGTCGGTTTTCGGCTCGCCACGCATTAACAGACCGATGACCTGCTCCAGCGTGCGCCCCTCGAACAGGATCGCGTGCAGCCCGGCGACCAGCGGCATGTACACGCCAACCTCCTGCGCCTTGGCCTTGAGCACTTTAAGGGTATTGACCCCTTCGGCGACTTCGCCCAGGCGCGTGACCGCCTCGTCCAGGCTCAGGCCCTGGCCGAGGGCGAAGCCGACCTGATAGTTGCGGCTCTTGGGCGACGAACAGGTCACGATCAGATCGCCCACGCCGGCCAGCCCCAGGAAGGTCATCGGGTTGGCACCCTGGTTCACCGCGAAGCGGGTCATTTCCGCCAATGCCCGGGTAATCAGCATGCTCTTGGTATTTTCTCCCATGCCCAGCGCCACCGCCATGCCGGCGATGATCGCGTAGACATTTTTCAGCGCCCCGCCCAGCTCCACGCCGAAACGATCGGCGCTGGCGTACACACGAAAGGTGCGTCCGTGCAGCGCGGCCTGAACCTGCTGGCAGAGTTCTTCGTCTTCACTGGCGACCACCGTGGCGGTCAGCGCGTGCTCGGCGATTTCACGGGCCAGGTTGGGTCCGGACAGGACGCCGATGCGCGCCTGCGGGGCGATCTCTTCGAGGATCTCGCTCATCAACTTGAACGTGTGGGCTTCGATGCCTTTGGTCAGGCTCACGAGCATTTTGCCGCTCAAACGTTCGGCGTGCGGTACCAACACCGAGCGCAGCGCACTGGAGGGCAATGCGACGAAACACAGGTCGCAGGCGTCCAGGGTGGCTTGCAGGTCGGTGACCGGCGTGACGCCGGGCAGAATCTTGATGCCTTTGAGGTAACGCGGGTTCTCGCGATTGACCCGAATGGCCTCGGCCTGTTCGGGGTCACGCATCCACTGAAGGACCTGATGCCCGTTCTCGGCCAGCAGATTAGCCACGGCGGTTCCAAAACTTCCGCCTCCCAGGACCGCAATCGGGCGCTGTTCAGTCATATGCAATCCGTTAATCCATACCAGTGGCGATGTCGGCATTATACGGGGCAGTCCATCGACGGCCAGCCCCGACATCAAATACCTGCACCCGTAGGAAGAAGACCAATAAAACCGAGGAAAATGCAGACATCGTGAATGGAAAAGTCATTCGGCTCGGTTAACATGCGCGCCAACAATCACTGACAGGGATGTGTTGTGTCTCCGGGCTCTCCTTCACCGCATTCACCTCTGGTACTGGCGCTGATTTTCAGCTCGCCGGCGCTGGCCGACGACTTGTTCCTGGACAACGAACCGCTGCCGCAAGTACTCACCGCCACGCGCCTGAAGCAGTCGCCGGCGGCCGTGCCGGGAAGCATGACGGTGATCGACAGTGCCTTGATCCACGCCAGCGGTGCCCGTGACATCAGCGAACTGCTGCGCCTGGTGCCGGGGATGATGGTCGGCAACATCAGCGGTAATCAGGCGACGGTGAACTACCACGGCACCAATGCGAATGAAGCGCGGCGCATGCAAGTGCTGATCGACGGGCGCTCGGTGTATCGCGCCGGCCTGGCCACCGTGGACTGGAGTGACATTCCGGTGGCCATGGAAGACATCGAGCACATCGAAGTCTTTCGCGGACCGAATACCGTCAGCTACGGCGCCAACGCCCTGATGGCGGTGGTCAACATCATTACCCGGCGCCCGGCCGACAGTCACGGCACGCGCATGAAGGTCACCCGGGGCCAGCGCGGCATCAACGACTTTTACGCCAGCCAGGGCCTGGGCTGGGAGGATGGAGACATGCGCCTGTCCCTGTCCGGCCAGCAAGACGACGGCTTCGACACCGACAGAACCGGCGCTGACTACCATGACAGTCGTCGCCTCGAGCGCTTCAACCTCACCGTCAGCCAGAGCCTCGACGAACGGCAAAGCCTCGATTGGCAATTGAATGCCAAGGACGGCACCAACCAGCGGCCCTATACCTACCGGCCGGTGTTCCCGGGAATTACCCGCGCCGGCGACGACTCCGACGTCACCGCCAAGGACTACGCCGGGTCATTGCGCTGGAATCTGGACGTCAATCCCGACCACAGCCTTTACATCCAGGGTTCGGCCCAACACTGGGATCGCCAGCAAACCTGGCGCGCCTGCGATGCAGAAGTTTCGTTCAGCCCGCAGCTGACCGAACTCTGGCAGTTGAACCCGAACTACACCGAGCGCCTGGCCCGCAATATCACGCGTTTCATCGGCTCTGGTGCGCCGGCCGGCACGCCCGCCGAGCAGGCGCTGGCCAACCAGGTACTCGATCAATGGCGCAACGGCGCGAGCCAGACCGTTTGCGGCGACATCGACCAGAGCACCCGGGAATCGCGCTACGACCTCGAACTGCAGGACACCCTGAGCCTTGCCGATAACCTGCGACTGGTCAGCGGGATGAACTATCGTTACGACCGGGCGGATTCCGAGACCTACTTCAATGGCACTCTCGATGACAGGATCTGGCGAGCGTTCGGCCAGTTCGAGTGGCATGCCACCGAACACTGGCTGCTGCAAGGCGGCGCCATGTTCGAGGACACCCGGTTGACCGGCAGCTCGCTGACACCCCGCATGGCGGTCAACTACCTGATCAACCCGCGCCACGGCTTGCGTGCGGTGTACTCCGAGGCCATCCGCTCACCGGACATGTTCGAGAACAACGTCAACTGGAGTTATCAGGTCACCAACCTCAAGCCCGGTGCGTTTGGCCAGTCCAGCGCCCGTTATTTCGTCAAGACCCGCGGCCCCGGCGACCTTGATCAAGAGCACATGCGCTCCCGGGAACTGGGCTACAACGGCTACTTTCCCGAACCGGGGCTGGCGCTCGACGTGAAGCTGTTCCACGACGAAATCACCGGCATGATCAGTGAGCCGCTGCGCAACAATCAGTACATTGCCAGCAATGCCAACAAGGCGCGCTTTTCGGGGGTCGAAACCCAGCTCGACTGGCGTGTCGGCAGCCTCGATCGCCTGCGACTGACTTATGCCTACGTCGATACCGATGCCAGCAATCCGCTGGATGCCAGGCAGACTGCAAGTAACAGTGGTTCGGCCGGATGGCTGCGCGATTGGGGCCAAGGCTGGAACAGTGCGCTTTTCTATTATGGCGATGACGCCCTTAACGGCTACCGCTTCGAACGGGTCGATGCGCGCATCGCCAAACGCATCGCCTTGGGCAAGGCCAGCCTGGAACTGGCCGGGGTGCTCCAGCAACGGCTGGACAATCAACCGACCACCTTCATCGACAATAATTATGACCAGCGCCAGGTGATGTATTTCAGCGCCGAGCTGGAGCTTTAAGATGCCGAATCGCCCGGCCTGCAGAATGCCGCCTCTGGGTCGGCTGCTGGCCATACTTTGCCTGCTGACAAGCGGCCTGCTGGGCAGCCTGGCGAGTAACGCGGCCGACATTTTGCTCACGGGGGCCGAAGACAGCCCCGGTGTGCGGGCGTTTACCCAGGCCCTGAGCGAGTTGCGACCACGCGATAACGTACGCTTCCAGACGCTGGCCAAAATGCCGATACCGGACAAGCTGCCGGAAAACATCCGCTTGATACTGCTCGACCTGCCCAGCCTCGACTGGCGCCTGCAAAACGCCCAGGGCCCGGCGACTCTCGTATTGCGCATCAGCCGCCTGCAAGCCCGGCAACGCTTGAACAATACGTTGCCTGCGCGCCTGTGCCTGCTATGGAGCGATCCACCACTGGATCGCCAGTTGCGCTTGACCCGCACCCTGTTGCCACAAGCCAGACGCATCGGCGTGCTCTACGACACCCACAGTGAATTTCTGTTGAATGAGCTGCGTCAGGCCGCCCTCCCCCTGGGTCTTGAGATGGTCACCCAGCGCTGGGACAACATTCACGACAGTCGTCCATTACAGGCACTGCTAAATAACAGCGACGTGTTGCTGGGACTGGACGATGCCGACCTGTACAACCCGCAAACCGCAAAGAACCTGCTGCTGAGCAGCTATTCGCGGCAAGTGGCCCTGATCGGACCCAACGCCGGATTCGTCAAGGCCGGAAGCCTGGCCAGCACCTATAGCGATCAGAGCGACTGGCTGGCGGTCCTCGACGAATTGCTCGACCGGCCACCAGCCACCTGGCCGCGCACGCACTATCCCCATCGATTCAAGGTCGCGAGCAACCCGCAAGTCGCACGTTCATTGGGTATCGAACAGATAAACGAAGCGTCTGTCGCCACACTGCTGGCTGAAGGAGAACGCCGTCCATGAGCTTGCGCCGTCGCTGGGACATCAACACTCGCACCCAACTGATCAGCCTCGGCCCTGCACTGCTGCTGACCTTGTTGCTGATCAGTTTCTTCACGTTCGTGCGCATCCAGGATCTGCGTCAGGAAATCTCCCACACTGGCCAGTTGATCGCCAATCAACTGGCCCCGGCCACCGAGTACGGCGTGATTTCGGGCAACATCGAAGTGCTCGAAACCTTGCTCAAGGCAACGCTGGCCACGCCCAACGTGAGTTTTCTGGAAATCCAGGACAGTGCAAACCGGGTTCTGGTGTACGTCGAACAACCGAGCGAACACCACAATCGCGCGCAACAGCTCGAAGTGTTCCAGGCACCGATACGGCTCCAGCGTATCGCGTTGCACAATGATTTTTTCCAGAGCAGCAAAACCGCCACTGCCGCCCCCACCGAGGACTACCTCGGTCGGGTGATCGTCGGGCTGTCCAACGATGCCTTCAGCCGGCGCCAACAGGAAATCGTGCTCAAGGCCGCCATCCTGGCGCTGTTTGCCCTGCTGTTTACCTTCATCGTGGCCCGCCGCCTGGCGGGCAGCCTGTCGAAACCGATCCGTGATATCGGCAATGCGGTCAAGGCGATCCAGGACGGCGATTACAACACACCGCTGCCCATTGTCGACGACACCGAGCTGGGGGCGCTGTCGCAACACATCAACAACCTCGCCAGCGGTCTCGAGCAGGCCAGCCGCGAACAGCATCAGGCCATGGCGCAGTTGATCCAGACCCGCGAAGAAGCGGAAAAGGCCAACAACGCAAAATCCGATTTCCTCGCCATGATGAGCCATGAACTGCGCACGCCGATGAATGGCGTACTGGGCATGCTGCAGTTACTGGAAACCACCGACATGACCGAGGAGCAGGTGGAGTATGCGGCGCTGGCCTCCGAATCCACCGAGCACTTGCTCAAGGTCATCAACGACATCCTGGATTTCTCGCGGATCGAACGTTCAGAGCTGGAACTGGAGCACATTGCATTCAACCTCACCGACCTGATCGGCAGTTGCGCCCAGTCGTTCCAGCACAGCGCCGCGCAACGCGGTCTGGACCTGCAACTGATGATCCCCGACGACATGCGCGGTTTGCAGGTCAAGGGCGACCCGACGCGTATCCGTCAGATACTGGTCAACCTGGTCGGCAATGCGCTGAAGTTCACCGAGCAGGGCCGCGTCACGATCGAGGCGCAGTGGCAGTCGCTGGACCACGAGTTGCTGTGGTTCACCTGCACCGTGCGCGACAGCGGGATCGGCATCCCGGCGCAAAGCCTGGAATTGATGTTCAGCGCTTTCCAGCAGGCCGACAGTTCTATTTCAAGACGCTACGGCGGTACGGGGCTGGGCCTGCCGATTGCCCGTACCCTGGCCGAACGCATGGGCGGCACCTTGCGCGCGCAGAGTGAGGAAGGCCGCGGTTCGGTGTTCACCCTGGAAATTCCCCTGGCATTGCACCAGCAGACACAACCGCTGCTACCCCCTCGCGCGCAATCGCGCAACAGCAACGGCGAAGGACGCAATGTGTTGTTGGTCGAAGACAACCCGGTCAACCAGACCGTCATCGAAGCCATGTTGCGCAGCCTGGGCTTCAAGGTCAGTGTCGCTGCCGACGGCGCGCAGGCGGTACGCAGCGCCGAGAGCCTGATCTTCGAAGCGATCCTGATGGATTGCCGCTTGCCGATCATCGATGGCTATGAAGCCACCCGACAAATACGCAATCTACCCGGTTGCACCGACCTGCCGATCATCGCCCTGACCGCCAATGCCTTGCAGGGTGACCGCGAAGCCTGTCTGTCAGCGGGGATGAACGATTACCTGGCCAAGCCGTTCAAACGGACTGATCTGCAGCAAATTCTTCAGCGTTGGGTGCAGTAGTACAGGCCTTTCGACCATCTGCGACTGGCGTGAAAGGCGAAAGTGCGGCAGTCTTAGTCACCCGAACAGGCCCGAAAAGGGGCTTGAATAATAATTTCAGTGCACAAGTGTACATTCATGTCCTTGGTGCTGTGACTTTCACCACAACGCAATAGTCTATGAGTAGGCTGCCGGTTCGAGGCATGAACGCTTCGATCGGCCGGGAAGATTTGCCCCACCTGCCGCATGGGACTATTGAGGAGCTCGCATGACCAAACAAAACGCCTTTACCCGGGAAGATCTGCTGCGCTGCAGTCGCGGTGAGCTGTTCGGCCCTGGTAACGCGCAACTGCCCGCCCCGAACATGCTGATGGTTGATCGCATCACCCTGATCAGCGAAGAAGGTGGCAAGTACGGCAAAGGTGAATTGGTCGCCGAGCTGGATATCAATCCGGACCTGTGGTTCTTCGCCTGCCACTTCGAAGGCGATCCGGTGATGCCGGGCTGCCTGGGCCTCGACGCCATGTGGCAACTGGTCGGCTTCTTCCTGGGCTGGCAAGGCCTGCCGGGCCGTGGCCGTGCGCTGGGTTCGGGCGAAGTGAAATTCTTCGGCCAGGTCCTGCCGACCGCCAAGAAAGTCACCTATAACATTCATATCAAGCGCGTCCTCAAGGGCAAGCTGAACCTGGCCATCGCCGACGGTTCGGTCACTGTCGACGGTCGCGAAATCTACACCGCCGAAGGCCTCCGGGTCGGCGTGTTCACCTCCACTGACAACTTCTAAGGGTTATCCGCATGCGCCGCGTCGTTATCACTGGTCTGGGCATCGTTTCTTGCCTGGGCAATGACAAAGAGACCGTCTCCGCTAACCTGCGTGCAAGCCGCCCTGGCATCCGGTTCAACCCGGAATATGCCGAAATGGGTCTGCGTAGCCAGGTTTCCGGCTCCATTGACCTCAACCTTGAAGAACTGATCGATCGCAAGATCTATCGCTTCGTCGGCCACGCGGCAGCTTATGCCTACCTGGCCATGAAAGACGCCATCACTGACTCCGGCCTGACCGAAGAGCAGGTTTCCAACCCGCGTACCGGCCTGATCGCCGGTTCCGGTGGTGCATCGACCTTGAACCAGATGGAAGCGCTGGACATCCTGCGCGAGAAAGGCGTCAAGCGCGTCGGCCCATACCGCGTAACGCGGACCATGAGCAGCACCGTTTCCGCTTGCCTGGCCACTCCGTTCAAGATCAAGGGCCTGAACTACTCCATCGCTTCTGCCTGCGCCACCAGTGCTCACTGCATCGGTACCGCCATGGAACAGATCCAGATGGGCAAGCAGGACATCGTCTTCGCCGGCGGCGGTGAAGAAGAGCACTGGAGCCAGTCGTTCCTGTTCGACGCCATGGGTGCCCTGTCCAGCAAGCGCAACGACACCCCGGAAAAAGCTTCCCGTGCCTACGACGCAGACCGTGACGGTTTCGTCATCGCCGGCGGTGGCGGCATGGTCGTGGTTGAAGAGCTGGAACACGCTCTGGCCCGCGGCGCGAAGATCTACGCGGAAATCGTTGGCTACGGCGCGACCTCCGACGGCTACGACATGGTTGCCCCGAGCGGCGAAGGCGCGATCCGCTGCATGCAGCAGGCGCTGTCCACCGTCGACACCCCGATCGACTACCTGAACACCCACGGCACTTCGACCCCGGTCGGCGACGTCGCGGAAATGAAAGGCGTGCGTGAAGTGTTCGGCGACAAGGCTCCGGCCATCAGCTCCACCAAGAGCCTGTCGGGTCACTCCCTGGGCGCTGCCGGCGTTCACGAAGCGATCTACTGCATGCTGATGATGGAAGGCAACTTCATTGCCGGCTCCGCCAACATCGACGAGCTGGACCCTGAAGTGGCCGACCTGCCGGTGCTGACCAAGACCCGCGAAAACGCCACCATCAACACCGTGATGAGCAACAGCTTCGGTTTCGGTGGCACCAACGCCACTTTGGTACTGAAGCGCTGGGAAGGTAAGTAATTTCCCTCTGCTGAGTCGCACATGAAAACGCCCCGACTGGTTCGGGGCGTTTTTTTTTGGCCTCAAAGAATTCGACACCACAACCATTGTGGGAGCGAGCTTGCTCGCGATGAGGGAGTGTCAATCGACATCATTGCTGTCTGACCCACCGCCATCGCGAGCAAGCTCGCTCCCACAGTTTCAGTGCTCGACACTGGATTTGTGGTGCCTTCAACATGAAACGTTTGTCATGAAACTTAACGCCCTGCGACTGAATGTCGCGGATTTCGCGGGCTGCAGGACTGTTTCCGTTTTTGCAAAAAACCGTTACCAAACTCAGTTATTTACTTAGCAAGCTACCAAACTCTATAACAGAGACCTGCACACGCCTTGCTGCAGATAACAGAGATTGGAGCTAGCAGATGACTGTAAAAGTAACTGAACGCGACGATTCACATAAATCCCACGAGGGTGTAGCCGCCGGTATCCGGATCTGGGACGTGCATCAACAAGACCTGCTGGTCGGGATGTTCCACTCCGAGATCGACGCGCAAAACTACAGGGCCGAACTGGAAATGCTCGAGCGCAACCGCGAGCTCGCAACCGGTTGAAGGCAGACTCCACCACCATGCAGCCTGCCCCTTCCCGCACGGGCAGGCTGCAACCGGAGCACGCGGCTCAGGCAATCTGAATGGCCGCTAAATGAAGGGAGTCGTCGATCACCACCGAAGGAACAACACCGACGATCCAGCCCGCCTCAAGTTTCACCACCTCGCACTCACCATCGCCCATGCCGTCATTGCGGACGGCAAACTGAAGCGAAGATAGATGACGCTTGCCGTCATCGAAGTCCATGCCACAGGCGATCAGGAAATCGATTTTGGCCCCCGCCAGTTCAACCTCCTTGTCCCGTTCACCGTCTTTCAACGCCGCATAATCGAGGCACAAGTTGATACCGAATGGGCAACCCACTACAAGACTATTAATAAATATTCCTTCGTAGCCACCAAAGTAACTGTGCTCGGCCTGCACACTACTGACCTTCTTTACCCGTACCACAACCTCATCGAACAACTTGAAAAACCAGTACCCGTCTTCCGACCCTACATGTCTTCCAAAATCGATTCCTGACACATAACGCTTCGGCCACATCGACATCAGCGGCATGTCGACCTCGTATTCCTTATTGGAAATTGTGAGCACATAATTAATGACATCGTAATAGCTCGACTCCCCCTCTCCCACCTTGATCAGCGTCGCACAACTTCCTGCCAATAAAACGATCTTGCCGTAGTGCTGCACTGGCAGATCACTTATCAACAGCGTCACACACTCGGTCACCTTCGTCAGATAAGCAGAGTTCAGTTCGTGAAGCTCCTGTTCATTACGGACTTCGTGCCAGGGAATGTTCCAGAAAAACTCGGGCAGGGTTACGAAAACGCACGCGGGCCTGCCGTGATCGTCGCGAGCAGCTTTCGCAGCGATCTTGATCTTTCGGCGCACAAGCTCCGCTCGTGCGACAAGCTCGTCGTCCAGATAATCGTGAATGGATTGATCGGGTTGTCGCGGCTGTGAAAGCTGCGATTTAAAAGTGGGTTGGCGTAACGAGGCGATACTTACCAGCATTGACAATATCCTTATTCATTTAATTTCATTCCATTAGTTCTCTCCCCTGAGAATATTTCGGGCAAAAGAAAACCCGAGAGATCGTATCGACGCGATCTTTCGGGTTCAATTCATTAATCCAGCAATGTACTAACAAACATGTAATGGAAGAGGAGCGATTACCACATCAGATCATCAGGGATCTTGTAGGCCGCATACGGATCGTCCTCGACGCTGACTTCTTCGGTCTGCACATTCATCTGCACGATGCGTTGCGGGTCGCGCTCCTGAATCTTCAATGCCGCCTCGCGCGGAATCACTTCGTAGCCGCCAGCGTGATGCACGATGGCCAGCGAACCGCTGCTGAGCTTGTTGCGCATCAGGGTGTTGACGCAGATGCGCTTGACCTTTTTGTCGTCGACGAAGTTGTAGTAATCCTCGGTCGTCAATTTCGGCAGGCGCGAAACTTCGATCAATTGCTTGACCTGCGCGGCACGGGCCTTGGCCTCAGCCTTTTCCTGCTGCTGGCGGTTGAGCTCCTGGTCGCGCTTGACCTTCTCGGCCATGGCTTCCTGTGCCGCGCGCTGCTGGGAGTCATCCAGCTCGATCTGGCCTTTGTGGGCCAGGCGTTGCTGTTTCTGCTTGTCTTTGCTGACCTGCTTGGCCTGCTTCTGGTTGACCAGCCCTGCTTTGAGCAACTGGTCGCGAAGGGAAATGCTCATGGTGCTTATTACTCACTTAGGCCACTGCTCAACCGCAGCTGGGCAAATTCTTTTCCTGACGTTTGGCTTCGCCCCACAAGGCGTCCAACTCTTCGAGGGTGCAATCTTCCATGGGACGGCGGGTGTCGCGCAATGCCTGTTCGATAAAACGAAAGCGTCTTTCAAACTTGCCGTTGGCACCCCGCAGTGCGGTTTCCGGATCAACCTTGAGGTGCCGCGCCAGATTCACCACGGAGAACAGCAGGTCACCGATCTCTTCGGCCACGGCCTCGGGATCATTTTCCGACATGGCTTCGAGGACTTCATCGAGCTCTTCACGCACTTTGTCGAGCACCGGCAAGGCGTCCGGCCAGTCGAACCCGACCTGCCCCGCGCGCTTTTGCAATTTCGCCGAACGTGACAACGCCGGCAATGCAGCGGGGACGTCATCGAGCAATGACAGCTGTTCGGGCGCGCAGGACTTCTCTGCGCGCTCCTCGGCCTTGATCTCTTCCCAGCGCTGCTTGACCTGCTCTTCGCTGAGGCGCGGGACATCCAGCGGTGCATAGAGGTCGCCCGTAGGGAACACATGGGGGTGACGACGGATCAGCTTGCGGGTGATGCTGTCGACCACACCTTCAAACTCGAAGCGCCCTTCTTCCCGGGCCAACTGGCTGTAATACACCACCTGGAACAACAAGTCGCCGAGCTCCCCCTGCAAGTGATCGAAGTCACCGCGCTCAATGGCGTCGGCGACTTCGTAGGCTTCTTCCAGAGTGTGGGGGACGATGGTGGCGTAAGTTTGCTTGATGTCCCACGGGCAACCGTACTGCGGGTCGCGCAGGCGGTTCATGAGGTGCAGCAGGTCTTCAAGTGAATACATCAATCTCTCTCACTGCAAAGTCCCTTGTGGGAGCGAGCTTGCTCGCGATAGCGGACAGTCAGACAACACCTGTGTTGAATGTTGAACCGTCATCGCGAGCAAGCTCGCTCCCACAGTGGATCGGCGCTGAACATGCATCAAGGTGTCCGGTTACGCCGGGTTTCGATGATGTTCGGCAACTGGGAAATCCGCCCCAGCAACCGCCCCAATGCATCCAGCCCCGGAATCTCGATGGTCAGGGACATCAGCGCGGTGTTGTCCTCCTTGTTCGAGCGGGTGTTGACCGCCAGCACGTTGATCCGCTCATTGAGCAAAACCTGCGAGACGTCACGCAGCAACCCGGAACGGTCGTAGGCGCGGATGATGATGTCCACCGGATAGGTGAGCACCGGTACCGGGCCCCAGCTGACCTGGATGATCCGCTCCGGCTCCCGCCCACTCAGTTGCAGCACCGAGGCGCAGTCCTGGCGGTGAATGCTCACGCCGCGGCCCTGGGTGATGTAACCGACGATGGCATCACCCGGCAATGGCTGGCAGCAGCCGGCCATCTGGGTCATCAGGTTGCCGACGCCCTGGATCTGGATGTCGCCGCGCTTGCCCGGTTTGTAGCCGGTGGCCTTGCGTGGTATGAGTTCAAGCTGTTCGTTGCCACGCTCCGGCTCGACCAGTTGCTGCGCGAGGTTTACCAGTTGCGCCAGGCGCAAGTCCCCGGCGCCGAGGGCGGCGAACAGGTCTTCGGCGGTCTTCATGTTGGCCTTGTCGGCCAGCTTGTCGAAATCCACCGCTGGCAGGCCGAGGCGATTGAGTTCGCGCTCGAGCAAGGTTTTACCGGCCGCGACGTTCTGGTCGCGAGCCTGCAACTTGAACCAGTGAACGATCTTCGCCCGTGCCCGCGACGTAGTGACATAACCCAGGTTCGGGTTCAGCCAGTCACGGCTCGGGGTGCCGTGCTTGCTGGTGATGATCTCGACCTGTTCACCGGTTTGCAGGCTGTAGTTGAGCGGTACGATGCGCCCGTTGATCTTGGCGCCACGGCAGTTGTGACCGATCTCGGTGTGTACGCGGTAGGCGAAGTCCAGCGGGGTCGCGCCCTTCGGCAAGTCGATTGCGTGACCGTCCGGGGTGAAGATGTAGACCCGGTCCGGCTCGATGTCGACCCGCAGTTGCTCCGCCAGGCCACCGATGTCGCCCAGTTCTTCGTGCCATTCGAGCACCTGGCGTAGCCAGGAAATTTTCTCTTCGTAGTGATTGGAACCGGATTTGACGTCGGTGCCTTTGTACTTCCAGTGGGCGCATACCCCCAGCTCAGCCTCTTCGTGCATGGCGTGGGTGCGGATCTGCACTTCCAGTACCTTGCCTTCCGGACCGATCACCGCCGTGTGCAGCGAGCGGTAGCCGTTTTCTTTCGGGTTGGCGATGTAGTCGTCGAACTCTTTCGGGATGTGCCGCCACAAGGTGTGGACGATGCCGAGCGCGGTGTAGCAGTCGCGCATTTCCGGCACCAGCACGCGAACGGCGCGCACGTCATAGATCTGGCTGAACTCCAGACCCTTGCGCTGCATTTTGCGCCAGATCGAATAGATGTGTTTGGCCCGGCCGCTGATGTCGGCATCGACGCCGGTGGCCTGCAGTTCGTTTTTCAGCTGGCTCATCACGTCGCTGATGAAGCGCTCGCGATCCAGTCGCCGCTCATGGAGCAGCTTGGCGATCTGCTTGTACTGGTCCGGTTCCAGGTAACGGAAGGACAAGTCTTCCAGTTCCCACTTGATATGACCGATACCCAGGCGATGGGCCAATGGCGCGTAGATGTCGAAGACTTCACGGGCCACACGGTTGCGCTTTTCGTCGTCGGCGGTTTTCACCGCACGGATCGCGCACGTGCGTTCGGCCAGTTTGATCAGGGCGACGCGAACGTCGTCAACCATGGCCACCAGCATCTTGCGCAGGTTTTCCACCTGGCCCTGGGTGCCCAGCACCAGGGATTTTCGCGGACTCAGGCTGTCGCTGATCGCGGCCATGCGCTGCACGCCGTCGATGAGCTTGGACACCACCGGACCGAAGCGCTGGCTGACGGCCGGCAACTTGATCTGGCCTTCGCGCACGCCTCGATACAAGATCGCGGCGACCAAAGAGTCCTGGTCGAGTTTGAGATCGGCGAGGATCTCGGCGATCTCAAGCCCTGTACGGAAAGTCGAGTTACCTTCCGACCACAGATTCTGTGCCGCATTGGCTTGTTGTTCGGCCTCGCGAGCGTACTCGCAGGCTTCTTTCAAGGCTTCGCGATCCAGTGCCAGATCGACACTGACCGCATGATCGAGCCAAGCCTCGAGATTGATACTGCCGTCGGTATTGATCGGCTGGTGTGCTCTCACCTGTACCATCTTGCTTACCTTCCCTACGACGCAGATTCAATGCGTCAAATCGCTGACCTTCGTTGCCGGTGCGCCCACGTCGGGCTGGGTGCGCGGCTGCACGGGCGGGCCAGTCGGACCAGACGAGCATCCTAGCTCGCTTCAAATAACGCCATGGCCTCGACATGTGCCGTTTGAGGAAACATATCGAGAATCCCGGCACGTTTTAACCGGTAGCCCTGCTTGATCAATTCGACCGTGTCGCGCGCCAGAGTTGCAGGGTTGCACGACACATACACCAAACGTTCGGCGCCCAGGCTCCTGAGCTTGCGCACAACCTCGAAAGCACCGTCACGCGGTGGGTCCAAGAGTACCGCACAAAAGCCTTCGGCGGCCCATTCGGCGTCCGTCAAAGGCTGGGATAAATCGGCCTGAAAAAACTTCGCGTTATGCAGATTATTGCTGGCCGCATTCGCCGCGGCCCGATCGACCATCACCTGCACGCCTTCGACCGCCACCACTTCACGAGCAGCCTTGGCCAGCGGCAAGGCAAAATTGCCCAGGCCACAGAACAGGTCGAGTACGCGCTCATCCGCTGTCGGCTTCAGCCAGTCCAGCGCCTGGGCGACCATCGCTTCGTTGACGGCGGCGTTGACCTGAATGAAATCCCCGGGACGATACGCCAGCTCCAGGTCCCACTGTTCAAGACGATAGCCCAACGACTGATCGGCCTCGACCGGTTGCGGTTCGCCATCGCCGTGCAGCCACAACTGGGCTTCATGGAACGCGCAGAATTCCTTGAGGATCGTCAGGTCGGCATCGGACAACGGCGCCATGTGCCGCAGCAACACCGCCAGCGTCGAGCCGCTGAACAACTCCACATGCCCGAGTGCCTGGGGTTTGCTCAAGCGTCGCAGCATCTCCGGCAAGCGGGCCATGATCGGTTGCAAGGGCTGTACCAGCACCGGGCAGTCATCGATGCCCACGATGTCCTGGCTGCCAGCGGCACGGAAACCGACTTCGAGTTTTTTTGCCTTCATGTCCCAGCGCACCGCGACGCGGGCGCGACGGCGGTAAGCGAACTCCGCACCGCTCAATGGCGCTGCCCACTCATCGGGTTCGACGCCCGCGACTCTCGACAACTGCTCGGCGAGCATGCGCTGTTTCAGGGCAAGCTGTTCGTTGTGGGGCAGATGCTGCACGCTGCAACCGCCACAGCGGCCGGCATGGGCGCACGGTGCAGGGCGGCGTAGTTCGCTGGCCTTGAACACCCGTTCGGTGCGCGCCTCGACCACTTTGCCGTGGGCACCGAGGACGCGTGCCTCGATCTCTTCACCGGCCAATGCGCCGATGACGAACCAGGTGCGACCTTCGAAAAACGCGATACCGCGACCGTCATTGGCCAGGCGCTCGATGGTCAGGCGCTGCTTTTTGCCGGTCGGGACTTGCGGGGCCTTGCTGCCGCCGGTGGGCTGGAAGCGCAGGCCTCTTTCATGTTTGGCCATCAGTTGGGCGCGTCGAAAATGCCGGTCGACAAGTAACGGTCGCCACGGTCGCAGATGATCGCGACGATCACCGCGTTTTCAACTTCTTTGGACAGGCGCAACATTGCCGCCACGGCACCGCCCGAGGACACGCCACAGAAAATGCCTTCTTCGCGGGCCAGACGACGGGTCACGTCTTCGGCTTCGCTTTGCGCCATGTCGACGATCCGGTCCACGCGGTCAGCCTGGTAGATCTTCGGCAGGTATTCCTGAGGCCAGCGGCGGATCCCCGGGATCGCCGAGCCTTCCATCGGTTGCAGACCGATGATTTGCACGTTGTCGTTCTGCTCTTTCAAGTAGCGCGACACACCCATAATGGTACCGGTGGTGCCCATGGAGCTGACGAAATGGGTGATGGTGCCCTGGGTCTGGCGCCAGATTTCCGGGCCGGTGGTGGTGTAGTGCGCCTCGGGGTTGTCACCGTTGGCGAACTGATCCAGTACCTTGCCCTGGCCTTCGGCTTCCATCTTCTGCGCGAGGTCACGGGCGCCTTCCATACCCTGCTCCTGGCTGACCAGAATCAGCTCGGCGCCATAGGCCGTCATGGCTGCCTTGCGCTCGGCGCTGGAGTTGTCGGGCATGATCAGGATCATCTTGTAACCCTTGATCGCAGCGGCCATGGCCAGGGCGATCCCGGTGTTGCCCGAGGTCGCCTCGATCAGCGTATCGCCGGCGTGGATCTGCCCGCGCAACTCGGCGCGGGTGATCATCGACAGCGCCGGACGGTCCTTGACCGAACCCGCCGGGTTGTTCCCTTCGAGCTTGAGCAAAAGGGTATTGCTGGTGGCGCCGGGCAGGCGCTGCAAACGGACCAGCGGAGTGTTGCCGACGCAATCGGCGATGGTTGGGTACTGCAAGGTCATGGCGTATTCGCAATCCAGACTGCGGGGGCGACTATCATACCGGCAAACGTTCCCAGGCCATATCACGCAAAGTGTGGTGCTTATGGCTTATGGGAATAAGCAGATATTTTGCGGTGAACATGAGGGCCTCATCGCGAGCAAGCTCGCTCCCACAGGGTGCCGGGGTGCTCACAGGTTTCGCGGTTCAAGCACGGTCAGTGTGGGAGCGGGCTTGCCCGCGATGGCGTCGGCACTGGCGCTATCAACATCCGCCAACAACCGCATGTTCAGGCGCAACCCGGTTCCGGTGTTCTGTGCCCACAACTGTCCGCCCTGACGCTGCACCGCGTTTCGGGCGATGCTCAAGCCCAACCCAAATCCACCATCCCCCGGCCGCGAACCGTCGAGTCGGGTGAACGGCAGGAAGATCCGCTCCAGATCAGCTTCCGCCACGCCGCCGCCCTGATCCTCCAGCCATAGATGCCAGAAATCTCCATCACGCTGGCCGCCGAGCAGGACAACCCCACCATCAGGTGAATGCCGTATCGCATTGCGCAGAATGTTTTCCAATGCCTGGGCCAGGGTGTTGAGATGACCGCGAACCCAACAGGATGAATCTACGGTGCATTGCAACTGCGTATCGGGCCAACCACTTTCATAGCAGGCGTTCTCCGTGAGCATTTCCCACAGGGCCTGGATCTGGATCGCTTCGTCAGGCAAACGGGTGCGCTCGGTATCGAGCCACGCCAGTTGCAGCGTGTCTTCCACCAGGCGCTGCATGCCATCGACTTCACGGCCGATGCGTTCGCGCAATGGCTCCAGCCCCTGCTCGCTTTCACTGGCCACCCGCAGGCGGCTCAAGGGCGTGCGCAATTCGTGGGACAAGTCGCGCAGCAGTTGCTGCTGCAAGGCCACAGTGCTTTGCAGGCGCTCGGACATGTGATCGAACGCCCTGCCCAACTCGCCCAATTCATCGGAACGATTGGTAGTGCGGCTCGACAGGCGCACATTCAGTTGGTCGGCACGCCAGGCATTGGCCTGTTCACGCAGACTGTTGAGCGGCACCACCAACAAACGATACAGCCCGACGCACAACAGCAAGGTGAACAATCCCGGAATCACGCCGTTGGTGATCACCCGCCAGAACACCCGGTAACGCCCGGGTACGAAGCGTTTGGGCAACTCGATCACCAGGCTGCCGACGGAGGGGTCACCGGGAAAGGGTATGCGCATCCACGGCCGGCCTTTCTTGTGGATGGGCCAATCGAGGCCGCGCAAAAAAGTCAGGCGTTCGACTTCCTTGTCCGTCAGCGATTGGTTGCTCAAGGACTGCAAATCACCGCCGATGACACCGACCCAGCCTTTTTCCCGCTGATGCATGCCTTGCAGCCAGTCATCGATACCGGCGCTCTGACGCTGCTGCCATACCTGCTCGGCTTCGGCGGCATAACCGGACAGGGTGCCGCGGGCCTCATCGGAGAGGAACTGGTTACGCTGCTCCATGTAACGGCCCCAGGACCAACTCAGCCAGATCATCAGCAGACAGAAAGCGACCAATAGACAGGCCAGTTTCCAGAACAGCGAATGCCTGCCCGGCAAGTTACATTTCATCGGCGGCGCTCAGGATGTAGCCCTTGCCCCAAACCGTACGCACTTCGCGCTCGGTGTAGCCAATGGCCTTGAGCTTGCGGCGGATCTGGCTGATGTGCATGTCCAGGCTGCGGTCATGGGCCGCGTAACCGCGCTGCAGCACCTGTTGATAAAGAAAGGCTTTGCTCAGTACTTCGTCGGCGCTGCGGTGCAGCGTCTCCAGCAACCGATACTCGCTGCGGGTCAGGCCACCGGCCTGTTCGCCATAAAAGACCTCGAAGCTTTCATCGTCGAAACGCAGGCTGTCCATCGACGGCGCCGGCACGGCGGGCGCGGGTCGGCGGTCGAGTGCCACCCGCCGCAGAATGGCTTCGATGCGCACCCGCAACTCCACCATGCTGAAGGGCTTTGGCAGGTAATCATCAGCCCCCAGGCGAAAGCCGCTGATGCGATCGGCCTCGGCACCGAGGGCCGACATCAGCAACACCGGGGTGGAATGGCTCTGGCGCAATTGGGTCAGTACCGCCAGGCCGTCCATGCCCGGCAGCAGGATATCCATCAACACCACGTCGAATGGTTGCCGGCGGGCAATGTCCAGGCCTTCCTGACCGTTCTGGCACCAGGTCACCTGGAAGCCGCTGCGGTCCAGATGCTCATGAACGTAGGCTCCGAGCACAAGGTCGTCTTCGATGGACAGGATTCGGGGAAGGCCGGCAGTGATGGGAGTCATGACTATCTGCAAATAATTCTCAGTTGAGCGATTATTCAAGATTGCCTCGCCAGGGGCAACCCACCGTTTGTCCGTATTGCCAATGAGTCGTCCGGACCGACGAATGACGGCACCATTTTTACGAAGATTGCCCGCGAGCAAATCGCTACACTGCGCAAGTGGTGCATGGCGGATGCATGTGCAGGCCTATAAATAGCGGGATGCAGGAGAGATGCGTGCTCAAGAAACTGGGAATCAAAGGCCGCGTGCTGTTGCTGACCCTGTTGCCAACCAGCCTGATGGCGTTGGTGCTGGGGGGATATTTTACCTGGATGCAACAGGCTGACCTGCAAACCCAACTCATGCAGCGCGGCGAAATGATCGCCGAGCAGTTGGCTCCACTGACGGCGCCAGCCATGGGCCATCAGGACAACGAACTGCTCGAACGCATCGCCACCCAGGCCCTGGAACAAACCGACGTGCGGGCCGTGACCTTCCTGGCTCCTGACCGCACGCTGCTGGCCCACGCCGGCCCGACCATGCTCAACCAGACACCCTCCGGCAGTGGCACGCAGATGCTGCGCCGCAGTGGCAACGATGCGACCCGCTATCTGCTGCCGGTATTCGGCAAACACCGCAACCTGGCCGGGGACGTGATTCCCGAAGAAGCCGACCGCCTGCTGGGCTGGGTCGAGCTTGAACTGTCCCATAACAGCATGCTGTTGCGCGGTTACCGCAGCCTGTTCGCCAGCCTGATGTTAATCGTGGCGGGGCTGATAGGTGCGGCACTGCTGGCCTTGCGCATGGGTCGCACGATCAATCGGCCATTGAGCCAGATCAAGCAAGCCGTGGCTCAACTCAAGGACGGTCATCTGGAAACCCGCCTGCCGCCACTCGGCAGTCAGGAACTGGACGAGTTGGCCTCCGGCATCAACCGCATGGCCGGCACCCTGCAAAATGCGCAGGAAGAATTGCAGCACAGCATCGACCAGGCCACCGAAGACGTGCGCCAGAATCTGGAAACCATCGAGATCCAGAACATCGAACTGGACCTGGCGCGCAAGGAAGCCCTGGAAGCGAGCCGGATCAAGTCCGAATTCCTGGCCAACATGAGCCATGAAATCCGCACGCCGCTCAACGGCATTCTCGGTTTCACCCACCTGCTGCAAAAAAGCGAGCTCACCCCGCGCCAGCTCGACTACCTGGACACCATCGAAAAATCCGCCGACAGCCTGCTGGGCATCATCAACGAGATTCTCGACTTTTCGAAAATCGAGGCCGGCAAGCTGGTGCTCGACCATATTCCGTTCAACCTGCGCGACCTGCTACAGGACACCCTGACCATCCTCGCCCCGGCTGCCCACGCCAAGCAGCTGGAACTGGTGAGCTTGGTGTACCGGGACACGCCGCTGTCGCTGGTGGGCGACCCACTGCGGCTCAAGCAGATCCTGACGAACCTGGTGAGCAACGCGATCAAGTTCACCCGCGAAGGCACCATCGTCGCCCGCGCCATGCTCGAAGAAGAACACGAAGACACCGTGCAGTTGCGCATCAGCATTCAAGACACAGGCATCGGTCTTTCGAACCAGGACGTACGCGCCCTGTTCCAGGCCTTCAGCCAGGCCGACAACTCGCTGTCGCGGCAACCCGGCGGTACTGGCCTGGGCCTGGTGATTTCCAAGCGCCTGATCGAACAGATGGGCGGTGAGATAGGCGTCGACAGCACGCCGGGGGAAGGGTCGGAATTCTGGATCAGCCTGAGCCTGCCAAAAACCCGCGACGATGCCGAAGACCTGCCCTCGGCACCCTTGCTCGGGCGACGGGTGGCGGTACTGGAAAACCACGAGCTGGCACGGCAGGCGTTGCAGCATCAACTGGAAGACTGCGGCCTCAGCACCACACCGTTCAATACCCTGGAAAGCCTGACCAATGGCGTCACCGCCGCCCACCAGACCGACCAGGCGATCGACCTCGCCGTGCTCGGCATCACCAGTAACGACATGCCGCCGGAACGCCTCAACCAGCACATCTGGGACCTCGAGCATCTTGGCTGCAAAGTGCTGGTGCTGTGCCCGACCACGGAACAGACGCTGTTCCATCTTTCCGTGCCCAACCCCCACAGCCAGCTCCAGGCTAAACCGGCCTGCACCCGCAAGCTGCGACGCTCCCTGTCTGACCTGGTCAACCCGCGGTCTATGCGCAGCGAGCCGGGCGAACCGGTATCCAGCCGTGCCCCGAAGGTGCTTTGCGTCGACGACAATCCGGCCAACCTGATGCTGGTGCAAACCCTGCTCGAAGACATGGGCGCCAAGGTACTCGCGGTGGAAAGCGGTTATGCCGCCGTCAAGGCGGTGCAGAACGAGACATTCGATCTGGTGTTGATGGACGTGCAGATGCCCGGCATGGACGGTCGCCAGAGCACCGAGGCGATCCGCCAGTGGGAAAGCGAACGCCATTGCACGCCGCTGCCGATCGTGGCCCTCACTGCCCACGCCATGGCCAACGAAAAACGCGCGCTGCTGCAAAGCGGCATGGACGACTACCTGACCAAACCGATCAGTGAACGGCAATTGGCGCAAGTGGTGCTGAAGTGGAGCGGCCTGGCGCTGCGCAATCACAGTCCGGAGCGCTCCGGCGATGGGCATGCTGGCACCCATGACCTGTTGGTGCTCGACCACGAGGAAGGATTGCGCCTGGCTGCCGGCAAGGCCGATCTGGCCGCGGACATGCTGGCGATGCTGCTGGCGTCACTGGAGGCTGACCGCGAAGCCATCCGACTGGCTCGGCAAAGCAATGAACACAACGCCCTGGTCGAACGGGTCCATCGCCTGCATGGCGCGACGCGTTACTGCGGCGTACCGCAATTGCGTGCGGCCTGCCAACGCAGCGAAACCCTGCTCAAGCAACAGGACCCGAAAGCCAGCCTGGCACTGGATGAGCTCGACCGGGCAATCAATCGCCTGGCAGCCCAGGCGCGCATGAATGCTTGATGCAGCGCAATCGCGAAGGGCTGTTGGCGAGTTAACCTGGGGACTGTCGAATGCCGGCTTGCTCAACGGCGCAGGCCACCTTCAAGGAGCACCGCATGCGTACGATTCTTTTCAGCAGCCAGAACTACGACCGCGACAGCTTTCTCGCGGCCGGGCAACCGGCCGGCATCGAGCTGCAATTTCAGACTGCGCGCCTGAGCCTCGACACGGTAGCGCTCGCCCAAGGGTATGAAGCGGTCTGCGCGTTCATCAATGATGACCTTGGCGCTGCGGTACTCGAGCGCCTGGCCGCTGGAGGCACACGCCTGATCGCCCTGCGCTCGGCCGGTTACAACCATGTCGACTTGCCGACAGCAAAACGCCTGGGACTGGCCATCGTGCGTGTCCCGGCCTATTCGCCCCACGCCGTTGCCGAACATGCAGTAGCGCTGATCCTCGCACTCAACCGCCGCTTGCCCCGCGCCTACAACCGCACTCGCGAAGGGGATTTCAGACTGCAGGGGCTGACCGGTTTCGATCTGGTGGGCAAGACCGTCGGCGTGGTCGGCACCGGTCAGATTGGTGCCACCTTCGCCAAAATCATGAGCGGATTTGGCTGCCGGTTGCTGGCCTATGACCCCTACCCCAACCCGCAGGTCGAAGCCCTCGGCGCTCGCTACCTGAGCCTGCCGCAATTGCTGGCCGAATCGCAGATCATCAGCCTGCACTGCCCGCTCAACGAGCAGAGCAAGTACTTGATCAACCGCGAGTCCCTGGCGCACATGCAACCGGGCGCGATGTTGATCAATACCGGGCGTGGCGGTCTGGTGGACACCCCGGCACTGATCGATGCCCTGAAAGACGGTCGCCTGGGTTACCTGGGGCTGGATGTGTATGAGGAGGAAGCGCAGTTGTTCTTCGAGGACCGCTCCGACCTGCCGTTGCAAGACGATGTGCTGGCCAGGCTGCTGACCTTTCCTAACGTGATCGTCACCGCGCACCAGGCGTTCCTGACCCGCGAAGCACTGGACGCGATTGCCGCCACCACATTACACAACATTGCAGCCTGGACGGCGGGCACCCCGGAAAACCTGGTGACGGGAGACTGAAACGGATCGAAGGTCATCTACCTGCGCGATGCGGCGTACAAGCCCGTGCTAGCATATCGCGCATATTTGGAGGACCCATGGTCGAACACGATTTCCGCTACAGCCTGATGAACCCGCAACACACCCTCACTGAATGCCGCGCCCTGGTGCCGGGGCGCTATCAAGTCACCGGCAACGGTGGTTCGATTCGCAACAATGACGTGCTGGTTGTGACCCTCAAGGGTGCCAAGGACTTGTCCATGCGCCTGACCGTCGAAACGGTTCGCCACCTGATCAACCCGCCCGGCCAATGGGTCGCGGTAGCCAGTGGCCCGGTGTTCGGCGAACTGGCCATCCACACCTGGCAAGTGAACTGTGACAGCTGTGCCAAAGAGCTGAGCTTCGAGTTTGCCGTCGATGCCAAGCTGGGCAACAAGGCCGAAAAGCCTGCCGCCACCGCGCGGATTGCCGAGTTGGGCTGGACCAGCGTTGGCGAGAAACACCTGTGCCCGAAATGCCAGGAGCCTGCGTGATGAAAGGCCTCGCTCTGACCGCCATGGTCGGTGCCGGCCTGCTGGGCTGCGCCGCCGAGCCGGTGCAACTGCAACAGAACCGCAGCTACATTCTGGAGTGGATCGGCGAGCGGCCGTTGATGGACTACAGCCACCTGACCGTCACCCTCGACGAAGATGGCCGGGCCTACGGCAATGGCGGCTGCAACCACTGGTTCGCGCCGTACACCCTCGATGGCGACAAACTGACCTTCGGCAAAATCGGCAGCACCCGCAAATTGTGCGCGCCGGCACTGATGGAACAGGAAAAACGCTTCCTTCAGGCCCTGGAAAACGTCCAGCGTTGGGACGTCTCCCCGATCGAGCAGATACGCTTCTGGCCAGCCGAAGGCAAGCCGTTACGTTGGTGGCTCGAGGAGGGTTGATCGCCCTTTCAGCACGCTGAAACCAGTGGGGAGGGGGCTTGCCCCCGTTGGGCTGCGAAGCAGCCCTAAATCCAATAACCGCGTTTGATCAGGTTAACCGTGTATATCGGCTTTGCGACTGCTGCGCAGCCGAACGGGGGCAAGCCCCCTCGCCACAAAAAGCCCCTGACCACAATGAAAACGATCATCTGATCAATTCTTCGCCTGCAACGCCTCAAGCTTCGCCATCACCCCCGCCGCCGTCTGTTCACCCATCAACTGCTCACGCACCTTGCCCTTGTTATCGACGATGTAGGTCACCGGCAATGCTTCGCTGCGCGGCAGCTCGAACAGTTCGGAAGGGTCCTGGGCCAGCACGGTGAACCTGATCCCAAGTTTCTCGCTCGCGTCCTTCAGTTCTTGCCCCTGGACATTGTCGAAGTTGACCCCGAACACACCGATTTTCTTGTCCTTGAGCTGCTCAGCCAAGGCATTCAACTCCGGTATCTCGGTACGGCAAGGCCCGCACCATTCTGCCCAGTAGTTGAGGACCAGCCATTTGCCGTCCAGTCGGTCGGCGGCGATCTTGTGGCCGTCCTGGTCGATGCCATAGTCATTACCGCAGCCCCCCAGCATCAACGCTCCGATGATCGCCAATGCTGCTGCCAGTCGCCTTGTCATGTCGTGTTCCTTGTCAAAAATTGAATGCACCTGCGACCCATCGCCTCTTACGGTTCTGGATTGCGCGCTGCACAGTTAGAATAGCCGCCACCTTACGCAAGATGCGACCCGCTCATGACCGATCTGACGCTTTATCACAATCCGCGCTGCTCGAAATCCCGCGGTGCGCTCGAACTGCTTGAAGCCCGTGGCCTGACCCCGATCGTGGTCCGCTACCTGGAAACCCCACTGGACGCCGCGCAGATCCAGAGCCTGCTGGGCAAACTCGGGATCAGCGCCCGGCAATTGCTGCGCACCGGCGAGGACGAGTACAAGACCCTTGACCTGGCCGACAGCAGCCTGAGCGAAGCGCAATTGATTGCCGCCATCGCCGCCCACCCGAAACTGATGGAGCGACCGATTCTCGAAGTCGGCAACAAGGCCATTATCGGCCGCCCACCGGAGCAGATCCTGGAACTGTTGCCATGAGTGCACCGTACATTCTGGTTCTGTACTACAGCCGCAGCGGCTCGACCAACGAAATGGCCCGGCAGATCGCACGTGGTGTCGAACAGGCCGGGCTTGAGGCCCGCCTGCGCACGGTGCCGGCGATTTCCAGCGAGTGCGAAGCCGTTTCGCCGGAGATTCCCGACGAAGGCGCGCTGTATGCCAGCCTCGACGACCTGAAGAACTGTGCCGGCCTGGCGCTCGGCAGTCCGACCCGCTTCGGCAACATGGCGGCACCACTGAAGTATTTCCTCGACGGCACCAGCAACCTGTGGCTGACCGGCGCCCTGGTGGGAAAACCGGCGGGTGTGTTCACCTCCACCGCGAGCCTGCACGGCGGCCAGGAGACCACGCTGCTGTCGATGATGCTGCCGTTGTTGCACCACGGCATGCTGATCACCGGCCTGCCCTACAGCGAGTCGGCACTGCTGGAAACCCAGGGCGGCGGTACGCCATACGGCGCCAGCCACCACGCCGGCGCCGACGGCAAAAGCGGTCTGGATGCCCATGAAGTGGCGTTGTGCCGCGCGCTGGGTCTGCGCCTGGCCAAGACCGCACAGAAACTGGAGAGCTGAGTTGGCCAAGAAGCCGAAGATCCTGCCCGCCCTCGAATGGCTCGAACCACGCGTCAAGGCGATGCGCGCCATCAGCCTGCTGTGCTTTTTCGGTCTGGTGGGACTGCTGTGTGTTTACTACCTGGCGATTGCCGATCTGCATGGGGCACGCCCCTGGGTGATCCTGTTGATCGAACTGGTGCCACTGCTGATTCTGGCTCCGGGGATGATCGTCGGCAGCCCTCGCGGGCATTCGTGGATGTGCTTTGTGGTGAACCTGTACTTCATCAAAGGCGCATTGGCTGCCTATGACCCGAACCGGCAAGTCTTCGGCTTGCTGGAGATGGGCGCGAGTCTGGCGGTGTTTTGCTCGGCGCTGTTGTATGTGCGCTGGCGGTATCAGTTGAATCGCAAGTTGGCTGGCGAGGGCGAACCCTCCGTCGCCTGACCCACAGCTATCGCGAGCAGGCTCGCTCCCACAGGGGATTTTGTGAACGACACAGATCCAATGTGGGAGCGGGCTTGCCCGCGATTGGGGCGACTCGGTCTCAATGATTGACTGTGTAAGCCAGCATCATCGAAATCTGGCTCATCGGGCGCCCGCCGCTTTCCTCATGCCACTGATTGAACACGTCCTGCACCAACGCCAGGTCGCGCAGACTGCTCGGCACCTTGTCGATGATGTCCTGCGCATTCAGCGCCGCCACCACGTCATAGCTCGGTACAAAGGTGTCCTTGCCGATCATCCGCAAGAAGCGCGGGGCTGACAGCCCGCCCAACTGATGTCCACGTTTTTTCAGGAAGGTCCAGAGCCCGACGATATCGGTCACCGGCCAGTCGGCGATGAGCGCGCCGAAGCTGCCCTTTTCATGGGCCACGTCCAGTATGAACTGCGCATTGCGCGGCACGCTCTTGAGCTTGCCCAGGTGACGGATGATCCGCGTGTCCTGCATCAGGCGCTCAAGGTGCTCGGCGCTCATCAGCACGACTTTTTCCGGGTCGAACCTGAAGAACACTTCTTCGAAGGCCGGCCACTTGGCATCCACCAGGCTGTGCTTGAGCCCGGCGCGGAACACCCGTAGCGCCATCATCGAGAGGTAGCGATCGTCGCTGATCTTGCGCAGTTGCGCGGGAGTCTTGGGAACGGGCAGATGGGCTTCCAGTTCAGCTGCCGAACCGAAGCGGTTCAAGCAGTACTCATTCAGCCACTTGTAGTCGCGCATGCCCTCTCCTGAGGTAAACGAAAAACCTGTGGGAGCGGGCTTGCTCGCGAAGACGTAGTGTCAGCCAACATCAATGCTGAAGACACACCGCTTTCGCGAGCAAGCCCGCTCCCACAGTTTGGTCAGAGGTTGACCACGTTGACGAAGCGCGATGCGGCGCTTTCGTCGATCTTGAGGCTGGTGAAGTCGAACAGGTTGCGATCCGCCAGTTGGGACGGGATCACGTTCTGCAGGCTACGGAAAATGCTCTCGGTACGGCCCGGGGTCTTGCGTTCCCAGTCCTGCAGCATTTCCTTGACCACCTGACGCTGCAGGTTCTCCTGGGAACCGCAGAGGTTGCACGGAATGATCGGGAATTGCTTGAAGTCCGAGTAGGCCTGGATGTCTTTTTCGTTGCAGTAGGCCAGCGGGCGGATCACCACATTACGACCATCGTCGGCGCGCAGTTTTGGTGGCATGGCCTTGAGCGAACCGTTGAAGAACATGTTCAGGAAGAACGTTTCGACGATGTCGTCGCGATGGTGACCGAGGGCCATCTTGGTCGCGCCGATTTCATCGGCGAAGGTGTAGAGCGTTCCGCGACGCAGGCGCGAGCACAACGAGCAGGTGGTCTTGCCTTCCGGGATCAGCTCCTTGACCACCGAGTAAGTGTCTTTCTCGACGATGTGGTACTCGATCCCCAGTTCCTTGAGGTAGGCCGGCAGCACGTGCTCCGGGAAACCCGGCTGCTTCTGGTCCATGTTCACGGCCACGATCTCGAACTTGATCGGCGCGACCTTCTGCAAGTGCATCAGCACATCGAGCATGGTGTAGCTGTCCTTGCCACCGGACAGGCAGACCATGACCTTGTCGCCGTCTTCAATCATGTTGAAATCGGCAACTGCCTCACCGGCCAGTCGGCGAAGGCGCTTTTGCAGTTTGTTCTGGTTGACCGTGAGAGTGCCCATGACGCGAAATCCGTGAGGTGTGACGAAAGGCCGGCATTTTACGCAAAAACGCCTCAGGGGCGAAGTGCCTCGCCAAAAGGGCTGTTCGCCACAGACCCTGCGGCGATTAACAACTGCGTTTACAGCGCGATTTGCTCTAAAGCCCTTACTCCCTCTGAGGAAACTCCTCCCTATACTGCGACATAAGGTCACATACAAATTCAGACCTATGACTTGCTTGGCCGTATTGGCCCGTAGGCGCTCCACTGGGGGGCGACGGTAAAAACAAGAGGAGTGACTGGCATGATCCATCACGTAGTGGGGCTCTTCACCCACCCTGACCAAGAATGGAAAGAAATCCGTGGCGACCAGGAGGAAAGCATCAGCCACATGTACCTGACCCATACGCTGATCCTGGCGGCGATCCCCGCCGTGTCTGCCTTTATTGGCACCACACAGGTCGGCTGGGTCATCGGCAATCGACCTCCCGTAATGCTGACCGTAGAAAGCGCAATATGGATGACGGTCATGTCGTACCTGGCGATGCTCGGTGGTGTGGCCGTAATGGGCGCCTTCATCCACTGGATGGCCCGCACCTATGACGCCAACCCAAGCCTGGCCCGTTGCATTGCGTTTGCCACCTACACCGCTACACCGCTGTTCATCGGCGGTCTCGCCGCCTTGTACCCACACCTGTGGCTGGGGATGATCGTCGGTACCGCAGCGATCTGCTACACGGTGTACTTGCTGTATGTGGGCTTGCCGACATTCATGAACATTCCATCTGACGAGGGCTTCCTGTTTTCAAGTTCGGTGCTCGCCGTAGGCCTGGTGGTGCTGGTCGCCATCATGGCGTTCACAGTAATTGTCTGGGGACTCGGCGTGGGCCCGGTCTACACCAGTTAGCCGCTCATCACTGAAAATCAGAACTGCCGACAAAGGCCGCCGCAAGGCGGTCTTTTCATTCTTCAGCAACGAGAACGCACACGACCATTCGGCAACCTGGTGATTCGCAAGGTCCGAAGGTTGCGGCATACTCGACCGCTCTGGAGATCCATCAAGCATGCCCGAGCAACTCAATACCCGCGTCGAAGACTGTTTCCAACTAGCCGAATCCTTTTTCAAACGACCTTTCAAGCGCCCCGTGGTGAGCCTCAAGCTGCGCGGGCAAAAAGCCGGTGTCGCGCATTTGCACGAGAACCTGCTGCGCTTCAACCCGCAGCTGTACCGGGAAAACACCGAAGATTTCCTCAAGCAGACCGTGGCCCATGAAGTCGCGCACCTGATCGCCCACCAACTGTTCGGCGACCGCATCCAGCCCCATGGTGAAGAGTGGCAACTGATCATGCGCGGCGTGTACGAACTGCCGCCCAACCGCTGCCACACCTATGACGTCAAACGCCGCAGCGTGACCCGCTACATCTACAAGTGCCCGTGCGTCGACAGCGACTTCCCGTTTTCGGCACAGCGCCACAGCCTGGTTCGGCAGGGACGGCGGTATTTGTGTCGGCGGTGCCGCAATACGTTGGTGTTCAGTGGCGAGATGCGGGTCGAGTAGTTGGATTTTCGGTGTTTGTGCTGCCGCCATCGCGAGCAAGCTCGCTCCTACAGAGAATCTGTGGCGTGACACAAACCCAGTGTGGGAGCGAGCTTGCTCGCGATGGCGGCCTGACAGGCACTAAAGAATCGCCTTGGCCCGCCGCAACTGCTCGATCCGCTCAGCACTGAACCCCAACTCTCCCAACACCTGATCCGTATGCTGCCCCAGCGCCGCGCCAATATGCCGGGGCTCCGGCAAACCTTGCGAAAACTTCAGCGGACAAGCCATCTGCGCCTGGGTCGAGCCATCGCCACGAGGTACGTCGGCCACCAACTCCCGCGCCTGCAACTGCGGATGACCGAGCGCTTCTCCCAGGCTCAGCACTGGCTCGACACACGCATCCAGCTCTGCGAACAGCGCGCGCAACTCGGCAAAGTCATGCTTTTCGAATTCGAGCTTCAGCGCGTCTTTAAGCTGTTTCTGATGCGCCGGTTGCGGTGACAGGCCGAGGCCGGCCAATTCCTCCAGACCCAATGCCGTGCACAACTGTTTCATGAAGACCGGCTCCAGGCTGCCCACCGACAGCCAGCGCCCATCCCGGGAGCGGTAGTAATCGTAGAAACTGCCGCCATTGAGCACCTGGTTTTCCGGTCCCGGCTCGACGCCGCAGGCCAGATACCCGGCACCGGCCATCGCATTCAGGCTGAACGCGCAGTCGGTCATGCTGACATCCAGGTGCTGGCCCTGCCCGGTTTGCTGTCGGGCGATGACTGCCGCCAGCAAGCCAATCACCCCGTGCAGCGAACCACCGGCGACATCCGCCACCTGCATGCCCAACGGCAACGGCCCAGTGTCGGCACGGCCGGTGTAACTCGCCAGCCCGGACAGGGCCAGGTAGTTGATGTCATGACCGGCGCGGTCCTTGTAGGGGCCCGTCTGGCCATAGCCGGTGATCGACACATAAATCAGTCTCGGATTGATCGCCTTCAGGGCTTCGTAACCCAGGCCCAGACGCTCCATGACACCCGGACGGAACTGCTCGAGCACAATGTCGTAGTCCTGCAGCAACGACCTGATCACCTCCAGCGCCTCAGGCTGCTTGAGATCCAGGGCCAGGCTGCGCTTGTTGCGATTGAGATAGGCATGACTGGCTGACACACCTTGATCGTGGGGCGGCAACACCCGCAGCAAATCCATGCGGGTCGGCGATTCGATGCGCAGCACTTCGGCGCCCATGTCCGCCAGCAGCAACGAGGCGAACGGCCCCGGTAGCAGTGTCGAGAAATCCAGAACCTTGAGTGATGCCAGTGGACCGAGCATAAGTGTTCTCCAGTGCGATCCTCCAAGCCTAGGCAGCCGAGAACATCGCAGCAATCACCTGATGCGTCACTGGCGGTGACCGTTGCGCTCAAATCGCAGGCATGAAAAACCCGCCGAAGCGGGTTTTTCATTGCAGGCCGAGTTTCTGTTGAGCGTTTACTTGACGCTGGCCGGGGCTGGGCCTTCGGCCACGCCCAGGTCGTCTACTTCACGCTCGTCGGAGATACCGCGACCGCCGGAAGCCAGTTCGACTTGCAGCGTGTCTTCGTCCAGCTCTTTCACCCACTTGGCCACGACCAGGGTCGCAACAGCGTTACCCACCAGGTTGGTCAGGGCACGGGCTTCGGACATGAAGCGGTCGATACCGAGGATCAGCGCCAAGCCGGCAACCGGCAGGTGGCCCACGGCGGACAGGGTGGCAGCCAACACGATGAAGCCACTACCGGTCACACCGGCGGCGCCCTTGGAGGACAACAGCAGCACCAGCAGCAAGGTGATCTGGGCAGTGAGGTCCATTGGGGTGTCAGTCGCCTGAGCGATGAACACAGCGGCCATGGTCAGGTAGATCGACGTACCGTCGAGGTTGAACGAGTAACCAGTCGGGATCACCAGACCCACAACGGATTTCTGTGCACCCAGGCGTTCCAATTTGATCAGCATGCGTGGCAGAGCGGATTCCGAAGAGGAAGTGCCCAGCACGATCAGCAGTTCTTCACGGATGTAGCGAATCAATTTGATGACGCTGAAACCGTGCGCGCGGCAGATGGCACCCAGTACCAGGAGCACGAACAGGATGCAGGTGATGTAGAAGCAGATCATCAACTGGCCCAGTTGCACCAGCGAACCGACGCCGTAGGCACCGATGGTGAACGCCATCGCACCGAACGCACCGACTGGAGCGAGCTTCATGATCATGTTGATGATGTTGAACATCACGTGAGCAAAGCGATCGATGAAGTCCAGCACCGGCTTGCCGTAGGCACCCAGGCGATGCAGGGCGAAACCGAAGATCACCGAGAACATCAGCACTTGCAGGATGTCGCCGTTGGCGAACGCGCCGACGATGGTGTTCGGGATCACGTTGAGGACAAAGGCAATGATGCTTTGGTCTTTACCAGCCGAGATGAAGCCAGCGATTTTGCTGGTATCCAGGGTCGATACGTCGATGTGCATGCCGACACCCGGTTGCACGACGTTGACCACGACCAGGCCGATCAGCAAGGCAAGGGTGGACACGATTTCGAAGTACAGCAGCGCATAGCCGCCGGTCTTGCCGACCGATTTCATGTTCTGCATGCCGGCGATACCACTGACGACGGTACAGAAGATGATCGGCGCGATGACCATTTTGATCAGTTTGATGAACCCGTCACCCAGCGGTTTGAGGGCTACACCGGTCTGCGGGTAGAAGTGACCGAGCAAAATGCCGATAGCGATGGCAACGATCACCTGGAAGTACAGGGATTTATACAGTGGCTGACGAGTCGTCATTGCAAAGTTCCTCAAAGGTGCCCGGTGACAACATCCAGCTGTTGCCCGCAACACCGCGATTGCGAACCCTCCTGCACTGGAGGGATTTGTTTTTTCGAGCTGCGCAACGGCAGGCATCTGCTCGTTGTATCGCAAGGCCCGTGCCACCTTCCGTAAAACCCCCTGCAAGCCTTTTTATATCTGGGGTTGCAGCGAATTCCCTGTCACCGAACGGCTACAAGCATGTGGCGGATTTCCGCCCCTGCACTGAAAGTCGTCCTGCAATTTGGCGGATATCCGCCCTGTTCACGCCCGCGGCGCGCAGCTAACATCCGTCGATCAACGGTCAGATCTGCTGCCATGCGCGAACGTACCATCGCCAGTCACTTCGCCCGCGCCGCCCTGTGTGGTGCGCGTCGGCACGGCTACGACTATTCGGGCTTGCTACAGCAACTGGGAATCAGCCCCGAGTTGCTGGACGAACCCCGGGCACGCATCGCTCCGGAGCAATTCACCCAACTGATCCAGGCGTTATGGCTGGCACTGGACGACGAGTACCTCGGGTTCGGGCAAGCCCCAAGCAGGCCGGGCAGCTTCGCAATGATGTGCCATGCCGTGATTCACTGCCGCAGCCTGGATAAGGCACTCCATCGCGGCTTGTTGTTTTACAGCCTGTTCCCCGGGGCGCCCCGTTTGACCCTGAGCCGCGAAGATGAATGGGTGCGCCTGAGCCTGGACGACTCACAGCTCTGGGACCCGGATCATTTCCTCAGTGAAAGCCTGCTGGTGATCTGGCACCGTTTCGGCAGCTGGCTGATCGGCCAGCGCATTCGCCTGGAACAGGCCACGTTCAGCTACCCCCGGCCGGAACACGGCGCCGAGTACGACCTGCTGTTTTCCTGTCCGCTTGAGTTTTCCAGGCCCCAGAGCAGCCTGTTGTTTCACAGCCGCTACCTGGCCATGCCGTTGTTGCAGGATGAACGCACCCTCAAGCATTTCCTCGAACGCTCCCCCGCCGACCTGCTCTCGCGCCCGGACGATGGCGACAGCTTGAGCAGCCGCCTGCGGCGCTTGCTCAGTCGCGACAGTTCACACTGGCCCGACCTGGAAGCCGTGGCCGCCCACCTGCACATCAGCCCGCAGACCTTGCGCCGGCATTTGCGGGAAGAGGGTTCCAGCTTTCAGGAATTGAAGGACCAGTTGCGCCGGGACATCGCGATTTATCACCTGAGCCGCGCCGACCTGTCGTTGCAACAGATCGCCGAGCAGTTGGGGTTTTCCGAGCCGTCGGCGTTTCACCGGGCGTTCAAGAAATGGACGGGGCTGACGCCGGGGGCTTATCGGGCGCAGGAGAACTGAATTTTCAGCACCCGCGTTACACCCCGTCCAGATTTGGCGAACGCTTACCCTGGAGGCGGGATGATCAGTGACAGGCCAGGGTAAATTTTGTCTGGATGATCCAGCACCGACCTGTTCGCATTAAAGATCAGTAGGTATTTGACAGCATCGCCATAAAACTCTCTGGCAATTGTGGACAATGTATCGCCCCTTACCACCACATACATATTCAACTGACTGACCGGCGCAATCGCCAGTGTGGCCGGTGACTCGAAGTCCACATCGCCCAGCAGGTTTACTTGTCCGATGAACCGGCCAAGATTATTGGCCGTGGTCGCATGTATGTCATGCATCAGCACAATGGAATTCTTTCTTTTCCTTACTTGCTCAACACCATGGGATACCCAGCCCCCCGGTTGGTAGTTGCTGCTCCAGTCCAGGGTATCCACGTTCCAGAGAACCTGCCGGTACCCCAACTCGGCGACAGTGCGATCGACCATCGCGTCGTGAGCGCCATAAGGCGGCCTCATGATCAGGTCCGGCTGCTGGTAGGGAGTCAGCGCCTGCTCCGTCATTTTGACTTGATCGATGATGGTGTCTTTGTCCTGGCCGACCAGTCTTAGATGATCGTAAGTGTGATTGCCGATCCGGTGCCCTTCGCCCAGGATGCGCTTGATACGCTCGCCATGCCTGGCAACCAGATTGCCAACAATAAAAAACGTTGCCTTGATATCAAACAGCTCCAGTGTTTCCAGCACGGTTTCGGTCTGGGCTTGCCGAGGACCGTCGTCAAACGTCAGCCAAACTTTCTTCCTTTCCATCCTTATCTCCTTTGGTGGCTTGTAACGCTTCAGCCCCTATCCACTCATGCAAGCAACACAGACTCTGCGTGTGCATGTCGTCAATAAGGCGAGGCTTATTACTTGCCACCAAACGGCTGAACGCCAACAAAACATTGTTGCCGGTCGTTTAACGCTTGATGCCTGTAGCCCGAAAAGACTGCTATCCAATACCCGTTCACACCGCCGGAAAATAAATCCGGAACGCCGCTCCGCCCATCGGTGAATCCCCCAGGGTCAGCTGGGCGTGGTAGCTCTCGATGATGTCCTTGACCACCGCCAGGCCGATACCCTGCCCCGGGTGCTGGCGGTCCAGGCGTTCTCCGCGCTCGAGAATCCGTGCGCGCTGATCCTGTGGTACGCCAGGGCCGTCGTCCTCGACACACAACTGCGTGCCGCTGAGGGTTTCACGCACACTGATGCGTATTTCGCCCAGGCACAGGCGATAGGCGTTTTCCAGCAGATTGCCCATCATTTCCAGCAGGGCACCCTGCTCGATCGGTACGTAACATGGGTCGGGCAAATCGAACGCGACGTGCACGCGCTTGTCGCGATAAACCTTGTCCAGCGTGTCACACAAGCTTTTCAGTACCGGCCGCAAATGCACCTGATGACGTACCAGGCCGCTTTTGCGCAGGCTGGCGCGCTGCAACTGGTAGCTGATCTGCTGGCTCATGCGTTCGATCTGGGTTTGCAGCACCCAGGCCTGATCGCGATCCTCGGGACGCTGGGCCATGTCTTCACTGACGCCTTGCAGCACCGCCAAGGGCGTTTTCAGGCTATGAGCCAGGTCGTCGAGGGAATCACGATAGCGACTGCGCTGCTCACGCTCACTATGCAGCAAACGGTTGAGGGAACCGGTCAGGCGCAGCAACTCCCGGGGATGTTCCTCACTGAGGCTTTCGCGGGTGCCACCTTCGATCTGGTCCAGTTCCTGGCTCAAGCGCCGCAATGCCTGCAAGCCCCAGGTCAGGCCGATCCACAGCAACGCCAGCAGCACCAGCAGTGCCGCGCCAAAACCCAGATAGAGATTTTCCCGCAGGCCTTCGAGGGTCAGTTCGTACTCGCGAACCGGCTGCAACGCCACGATGCTGAAGGCTGCACTTTTGCCGCCGAGCAACTTGACCTCGACGTCGTAGACGAAGAACTCCTGGCCATTGGCTTCGCGGATCCGCGCAAACTCGCTGCCACGTCCGTCGTAGCGCGGTTTGTAGTTGATGCGTTCTTCCTGGGTCGCCTTCGAACGCCAGACCAGTTGCCCTTCACGGTCATAGATATAGCCGAGCAATCGGCTGTCGGTGAGGTTGAAGCGCTCGTCGGGCAATTGCGCTGGCATCTGCAGGCTGTTGTTCTCCACCCGGGCAGCCGAGATCAGCGTGGTCACGTCGGATGCCAGACGCTGCTCGATGGAGTCCTGCAGCGCCAAGCTGAAGGCACCCTGCATCGCAGGCAGCAACGCCAGCATGAACAACACCGCCAACAGCGTGGCGGCGAGCATCAAGCGTATGCGCAGCGAACGGATCAAGTGCAACGCTCGTTGAACAGGTAGCCCAGGCCGCGCACGGTGTCGATCGGTTTGAACCCGCCCGGCCCCTCCAGTTTGCGGCGCAGACGGCCGACCAGCACCTCGATCACATTCGGATCACGCTCGTCGTCATCCGGGTAGAGCTGTTCCATCAAGCGATCCTTGGGCACCACTTGCTGATGGTGACGCATCAGGTATTCGAGAATGCGGTACTCATACGCAGTCAGTGCCAACGGCTGATCGTCGAGGGACGCCTGCTTGCGGTTCAGATCCAGCAGTAACGGGCCAGCGACGATGGTCGACTGGGTGAAACCGCTGGAGCGTCGCAGCAAGGCATTCAGGCGGGCCTCCAGTTCTTCGAACTGAAACGGCTTGACCAGATAATCATCGGCGCCGGCGGCCAGGCCTTCGACCTTGTCCTGCCAGTTACCGCGCGCGGTGAGGATCAGGATCGGGAAGGTTTTGCCACTTGAGCGCAACTGCCGGATCAGGTCGAGCCCGCTAATGCCCGGCAGACCGAGGTCGATCACCGCCAGGTCAAAGTTGAACTGGGCTGTCTGGTACAGCGCCTCCTCGGCGTTGGCCACGGACTCGACCACGTGGCCGCTCTCCGTCAGGCGGGTTTGCAGGTGATGACGCAGCAGCGCTTCATCTTCGACGACCAGCAATTTCATATTGCTCTCCCGGGCAAATCAACATCTCCATAGGCGCAACGTCGCACCTCAAGAGCTAACATGGCAACGCCGGATCAGTCACTCGGGCTGATCCGGCGCAGGCCGTTCACGAAACGCTTGTCAGAAAGCGTAGTTGGCGGACAGGTAAGTCTGGGCGCTGCTGGTCAGGTCCAGCGAACCCTGCTTGCTGCCGCCGCGCTCACTCATCTCGGTGCTGGCGTTGCTGCGCAGGTAACGGTAACCCAGTTCAACCGAGGTGTTTTGCGAAACCTGTTGCAGCACACCCACCTGGCCACCGATGGCGTAGCCGATATCACTGTCGCGGCTGAAGCCTGGCGACTCCTGAGTCATTTTGGTCAGGCCGGCCGTGGCGCCACCGAACAGCCTGGTGCTAGCGCCCACCGGGTAGAACAGATCGTAGCTGCCCAGGAGATTTTCCTGACGCAGTTTAATGCCGTTGTGCGAGCCCGACACATTGTCGTAAGTGGCGTAGTAGCGGCCCTTGGTGTTTTGCTGGCCCAGACGAACACCCCAGGTGGTGTCCTTGCCGATTACGCCATCGGCGTTCGGGTGATTGAGGTTGTCGTTCAGGGCGTGGGATTTTTTAACCTTGTCGCTGGTCTGTCCAAGAGTAAGGCTGGCGAAGTTGTCGTCGGACGCGAAAGCTGCGGTGCTTGCGCTCAGAACCGTGAATGCCAGAAGCAGTTTTTTGAATCCAGTCATTGGGGAGTTTCCTCATGTGCCGATTGTTTTTTGGGTACGAGGCAAGGTTACGCACCGCGCCCTGAACTCCCCCTGAACGCACCCTGAACCTGGGCTGAACCGACCCGCCCCGAATATTTCGACATGTTTCAGCAGCAGATCCGACCATGTAATGGACAAGGCCGGCACCGACTACCAACACGTCAGAGGCTTTGCACTACCCAGCCTCAAGCCAACCCGGCAAAATGCCAGATATGAACTCAACCCCCGCCCTGCCCGTCTGCTGCACGCCCCTCGATGACCATTGGCCGCTGCCGTTTGCGCTGCCCGATACGGTCCTGCTGAGTACTCATTTCGATAGCGCCCGACTGGACAGCGATGACTTCCAGCGCAGCGCTGTCGAAGCGCCGGCGAGCATCCAGCGCTCGGTGGCCAAACGGCAGGCGGAATTTCTCGCCGGGCGAGTGTGTGCCCGGGCCGCGTTGCAGCGACTGGAAGGCTTGAGTTTCATTCCGGCCATCGGTGAAGACCGGGCACCGGTCTGGCCTGCTCATATCACTGGTTCGATCACCCACAGCACTGGCCGGGCCGCAGCGATCGTGGCGAACAAAAGCCATTGGCGCGGCCTGGGCATGGACCTGGAAAACCTGCTCAATGCCGAACGGGCCGAACGCCTGGCCGGGGAAATCCTCAATCCGCCGGAGCTACAGCGCATGGCGGCCGGTGATCACGATCAACGGGCGTTGCTGGTCACCCTGACGTTCTCGGTCAAGGAAAGCCTGTTCAAGGCGCTCTATCCGATCGTTCAGCAACGCTTTTATTTCGAACACGCCGAAGTGCTGGAGTGGCGTGAGTCGGGTGAGGTGCGGTTGCGACTGCTCACTGATCTGTCCAGCGAATGGCGCAATGGCACCGAGCTGGATGCGCAGTTCGGGGTCAAGGACGGGCAGTTGCTGAGTCTGGTCAGCATCAAGGCCTGAAGTATTTGGTGCCTGTCAGGCCGCCATCGCGAGCAAGCTCGCTCCCATAGGGGATCCAGTGTGGGAGCGAGCTTGTTCGCGATGGGGCCGCAACAGACAACACAAGGCTCAACGCTTCTCCTGATTGCGCGGCCAGCTCAGACTGAAGCACGCCCCGCCCAGGCTCTTGCTCTTGCCGATCAACGCGCGCCCGCCATGCCAATGGATGATGCGCCGCACAATGGACAGGCCTAACCCATGGCCTCCAGACGCGCGGGTACGGCTGTCGTCGAGACGCAGGAACGGCGTAAAGATCTTCTCCCACGCCGACTCCGGCACACCCGGCCCGTCATCCTCGATATCCACTCGGCATCGCTGCTGCCCCACTTGATAGCTGATGGTTACCCGTGATTGCGCGTGGCGCATGGCATTAGTCACCAGGTTCTGGATCGCCCGATGCAGATAGCGCGGTTCAGCCTCGACCCAGGCGTCGTCGTTATCGGCAGCCGATAGACACAAGCCCCGTTGCACCGTGACGTCGGCGCGCAACGGCGCCAGCTCTTCGATCACCTGATCGACCAAGGCATCCAGATCGATCCGCTGAAAGTTCAGTGCCGGCGAGCCCTGCTCCAACCGCGCGTAAGTCAGCATCTCGTCCACCAGCCGGTCGAGGTCCTCGATGTCGTGGTCCATGCCCTGGCAGTATTTTTCCAGGGCTTGCGGTGTGGTGGCCGAGCCGATCATCTCCAGGCCAAAGCGCAGGCGTGCCACCGGCGTGCGCAATTCGTGGGACACCGCACGCACCAGTTCGCGCTGGATCGCCAGCAACTGCTGCAAGTGTTCGGCCATGCCGTTGAACGCCGAGGCCAGCCGTCCCACCGAGTCCGCGCCGCGCGCCGGCACGCGGGTTTCCAGGCTGCCTTTGGCAATGCGCGTGGCGGCGGCTTCCAGGCCACGCAAGCGTCGCTCCAGCTGACGCACCAACAGATAGACGATCAAACCGATCAGCGTCAGGCCCAGCGCGGCGATCAACACCAACCACTCCGGCGGATAAGGATTCATCTGATACAAAGGACCGATTTCCAGGACCCACGGTGTGCCCACCATGCCGGCAAATACCCGGATCGAATCCCCCCCCTTGCCCAGCGCCATCACCGTATCGCCCTCGGATACCCGACGGCTCTGGTCTTCATCCATGTCCGCCTCGTCAACCGTGACCAGGCGCAGATCGAAGCCGAAGCCCTTGCTTTCCTTCAATTGCGCCAGGCGCAAGGGTTGGTCTGCGACCGGGGTGCGCACCAGTTCATCGGTCAACAGGTAGATGGTCGCCCGAGCCAGTTGCTCGCTGATCTGCTGCACTTCCCCGGTGAGCATCAACTGTTCCTTGTCGCTGACCAGCTTGTAGACCTTCGCTGCGTGCGGCCCGGTCTGTTCCACCAGTGCCTGACCGCGCAACACACGGGTGCGCTGGGTCAGGTCGAGATCGGTCTCGGCAAAAGTTTTCAGCGCCAGTGGAATCCCCAGCAGCCGCTCCCACACCAACAAGGCCCGATGTCGTTCGGTCTGGTTCATCGGTTGCAGGTTGTCGGCCATCAGCGAGAACGTGCCGTGGGCCAGGCGCTCGCGGTATTGCTCGCTGCGCACCTCATTTAGCAGGTGCAACGCCAGCACACCGAGCACCGCCACCAGAATCAGCGCGGCGCACATGCCGCCATAGATACGCAGGAAGATCGAGTTCACAGGGACGGATCTACGCAAGCCTCGGGAACGAACAGATAGCCTTTGCTGCGCACGGTCTTGATCAGCCGTGGATGCTCCGGGTCATCGCCGATCTTCGGGCGGATGCGCGAGATGCGCACATCGATGGAGCGGTCCTGACCGTCATAGCCAATGCCCCGCAGCGCGGTGAAGATCTCTTCCCGGGAGAGGATACGCCCGGCATTGGCCACCAGTAGCCAGAGCAGGTCGAATTCGGCGCTGGTCAGCTCGATGCCGTTGCCCTGCAGCCAGGCTTCGCGCAAGGCGTTATCGACGATCAGCGGGCCGAACTGTAGACGCCGCTGTTTTTCCGGGGCGACTTCGGGCGTTTCGCTACGGCGCAGCAGCGCCTGGATGCGCGCCAGCAGCAGACGCGGGCGTACCGGTTTGCAGACGTAGTCGTCAGCCCCCAGGTCCAGGCCGAGAATCTGGTCAGTGTCATCGGTGCGGGCAGTGAGCATCAGGATCGGGCCGTCATATCGGGCGCGGACCTTGCGGCAAATGCTCAGGCCATCTTCACCGGGGAGCATCAGGTCGAGGATCACCAGGTCCGGTTGTTCCTTGATAATACGATTCGCAGCGAGCGCACCATTGCCTTCGATCGATACACGCAGGCCATTGGCTTCCAGGTAATCGCGGGTCAGTTCGGCCAGTCGCTGGTCGTCCTCCACAATCAATACCTGCCAGGCTTCTTGCTCCACGGGTGACCTCTGCTTGCCAAAAACACTAATAAGGAAGGATCCGCCCCTCTTTTTGTAATGATTCGGGGGGATAAATATGTATACACACTGGGCCGATTGTATAAACGCCGCCCGTCGAGAACACAAGCGGGTAAATGCGTTCGGACAACAGGGTTTTTTGTGATAGGGTTCGCGCCCTTAAAAATCCGCCCGAGCGTTTTCGATGGTTGAAAATCGCTGAAAAAAGGTCCGGTCCAGCAGCGTCGCGGCCTACACGCCGGTTACCTCTTTCACACACAATTTACGCACAGGTTTATCCACAGGCAGTACGTTGCAATCGCCCCCCAAAACGCATTATCTTGTACCCCGGCGCTAAAAAACCCCTAGATGTAGGGTTTTGCGCGAAAAACCAAACACAAACCAGACACCAATTTCAAGCGCTTTTATTGCCTCTGTCCGGTTGAACCATACGTATTTTTGAAAGACCAAACCGCGCGTGCGGATGGCTACTGTATTTCGGCCCCGAGTGGTCAAAACGGTACGGGTGTTGCAGTCCCAACTGTCACCCTCAAAGGACTCCGGTCTCAGGCCCAAGGCGTGAGACCAAAGACTTCGGCATGGAAGCGGCGCCCTATAGCCCCCTTCCTACTGTCCCGAAGTTGTTATGCCCGGCGCTCGCCGGTTGTAGTGCTTCAGGACGGAACGGTGGGCACCGTGATGGTGCCCAAACAAACATAGAGAATGTGGAGACACCCCCCCATGCAAACCGACACAACTCGCGAGAACCCGCAGGGCACCTTGCCGCAGGCCGCTGATTCGAATTCGGATCTGTCCGCCACCGCGCCAGGCCAACTGCGTGTGATCAAGCGTAACGGCACTGTCGTTCCCTACACCGATGACAAAATCACCGTCGCCATCACCAAAGCGTTTCTCGCAGTTGAAGGCGGCACCGCCGCTGCCTCGTCGCGAATCCACGATACCGTTGCCCGCCTGACCGAACAGGTCACCGCGACCTTCAAGCGTCGCATGCCATCGGGCGGCACCATCCACATCGAAGAAATCCAGGACCAGGTCGAACTGGCCCTGATGCGTGCCGGCGAGCAGAAAGTCGCCCGCGACTACGTAATTTACCGTGACGGTCGTTCGAAAGAACGCGCTGCCCACGCCCCGGCCGAGGAAGCGGTCAACGCTCACCCGTCGATCCGCATCACCCGCGCCGACGGCAGCCTGGCGCCACTGGACATGGGTCGCCTGAACACCATCGTCACCGAAGCGTGCGAAGGCCTGGAAGAAGTCGACGGCGACCTGATCCAGCGCGAAACCCTGAAGAACCTGTACGACGGCGTGGCCCTGACCGACGTCAACACCGCCCTGGTAATGACTGCCCGCACCCTGGTTGAACGCGAGCCGAACTACTCGTTCGTGACCGCGCGCCTGCTGATGGACACCCTGCGTGCCGAAGGCCTGGGCTTCCTCGGTGTAGCCGAGAGCGCCACTCACCACGAGATGGTCGACCTGTACGCCAAGGCGCTGCCGGCCTACATCGCCAAAGGTATCGAATACGAGCTGCTGAACCCTGAGCTGGCCAATTTCGACCTGGAAAAACTCGGCAAGGCGATCAACCACGAGCGCGACCAGCAGTTCACCTACCTGGGCCTGCAAACCCTGTACGACCGTTACTTCATCCACAAGGACGGTATCCGTTTCGAACTGCCGCAGGTGTTCTTCATGCGCGTGGCCATGGGCCTGGCGATCGAAGAGAAAGACCGCGAAGCCCGTGCCATCGAGTTCTACAACCTGTTGTCGTCCTTCGACTACATGTCGTCGACCCCGACCCTGTTCAACGCCGGCACCCTGCGTCCACAGCTGTCGAGCTGCTACCTGACCACCGTGCCGGATGACCTGTCGGGCATCTACCACGCGATCCACGACAACGCCATGCTGTCCAAATTCGCCGGCGGCCTGGGCAACGACTGGACGCCAGTCCGTGCACTGGGTTCGTACATCAAGGGCACCAACGGCAAGTCCCAGGGCGTTGTACCGTTCCTCAAAGTAGTGAACGACACCGCCGTCGCCGTTAACCAGGGTGGCAAGCGCAAAGGCGCTGTCTGTGCCTACCTGGAAACCTGGCACATGGACATCGAAGAGTTCATCGAACTGCGCAAGAACACCGGTGATGATCGTCGTCGTACCCACGACATGAACACCGCCAACTGGATCCCTGACCTGTTCATGAAGCGTGTCTTCGATGATGGCAAGTGGACCCTGTTCTCGCCATCCGAAGTGCCGGATCTGCACGACCTGACCGGCAAGGCCTTCGAAGAGCGTTACGAGTACTACGAAGCCCTGACCGAGTACCCAGGCAAGGTCAAGCTGTTCAAGACCATCCAGGCCAAAGACCTGTGGCGCAAGATGCTGTCCATGCTGTTCGAAACCGGCCACCCATGGCTGACCTTCAAGGACCCGTGCAACCTGCGCAGCCCGCAGCAGCACGTGGGCGTGGTCCACAGCTCGAACCTGTGCACCGAGATCACCTTGAACACCAACAAGGACGAGATCGCCGTTTGCAACCTGGGCTCGATCAACCTGCCGAACCACATCGTCGACGGCAAGCTGGACACCGCCAAGCTGGAACGCACCGTGAACACTGCCGTGCGCATGCTCGATAACGTTATCGACATCAACTACTACTCGGTGCCGCAAGCGAAGAACTCCAACTTCAAGCACCGTCCGGTCGGCCTGGGCATCATGGGCTTCCAGGATGCGCTGTACCTGCAGCACATCCCTTACGGTTCCGACGCTGCCGTCGAGTTCGCCGACAAGTCGATGGAAGCGGTCAGCTACTACGCGATCCAGGCTTCCTGCGACCTGGCTGATGAGCGTGGCGCCTACGAGACCTTCCAGGGTTCGCTGTGGTCCAAAGGCATCCTGCCGCTGGATTCGCAACAAATCCTGATCGAAGCCCGTGGCCAGAAGTACATCGATGTCGACCTGAAGGAATCCCTGGACTGGGCACCGGTTCGCGCCCGTGTGCAGAAAGGTATCCGTAACTCCAACATCATGGCCATCGCACCGACCGCAACCATCGCCAACATTACTGGCGTATCGCAGTCGATCGAGCCGACCTACCAGAACCTGTATGTGAAATCGAACCTGTCGGGCGAATTCACCGTGATCAACCCGTACCTGGTTCGCGACCTGAAGGCTCGCGGTCTGTGGGACTCGGTCATGATCAACGACCTGAAGTACTACGACGGTTCGGTGCAGCAGATCGAGCGCATCCCGCAAGAACTCAAAGAGCTCTACGCGACTGCCTTCGAAGTGGACACCAAGTGGATCGTTGACGCCGCCAGCCGTCGTCAGAAGTGGATCGACCAGGCTCAGTCGCTGAACCTGTACATCGCTGGCGCTTCGGGCAAGAAACTGGACGTGACCTACCGCATGGCCTGGTACCGTGGCCTGAAAACCACTTACTACCTCCGTGCCCTGGCTGCGACCAGCACCGAGAAGTCGACCATCAACACCGGCAAGCTGAACGCGGTTTCCAGCGGCGGCAACCACGGTGACGACTCGGTCCTGGCGGCGCCTGCAGGTCCCGCTCCAGTGCCAAAGGCTTGCGCCATCGACGAGCCGGATTGCGAAGCTTGCCAATAAGCTGAGCCAGCAAGCACCCAAAGGTGCTTGCTCGAAACCCCCGATCAGCCTCTGGCGGGTCGGGGGTTTTCTTTTGCCTGTTCCTACAGGCTTTCGGCGAGCACAAAAAAGCCCTTCTTGCGAAGGGCTCCTTGTGCAGCATGTTCAGCCAACCAGCATCAAGTCATCTGAATGATGGTCTGCATGATGGTGCTCTGGGTGGAAATGGTCTTGGCGTTCGCCTGGTAGTTGCTCTGCGCCTTGATCAGGTCGACCAGTTCGTTGGTCAGATTGACGTTGGACTCTTCCAGGGAGTTGGAAACGATCGAACCCAGGGTGCCGGTCTCCGGCGCATCGTAGCCCGGGATACCCGACGCGTAGGTTTCTTTCCAGCTGGTGCCGCCTACCGGCTGCAGGCCTTGCTCGTTGGTGAAGCTGGCCAGGGAAATCTGACCGATCGGCTTGGTCTGGTTGTTGCTGAAGTTGGCCAGCAGCACACCGCTGCCATCGATGGTCAGGTTGGTGATCTGGCCGGTGGCGTAACCGTTCTGCGCCGGAATCGAACGCGCGGTGTCGGCATTGAACTGGGTAGTGTTGGCCATGGCGATGGTCAACCCTGCTGGATCGGCTGCGGCACCGTTGGCTGTCCAGACGCCATTGGTGACACTGCCCGGGGTCCAGTTGGTGATTTTCAGGTCACTGCTGATCACCGAAGTCGGTGGCGTGGTTGGTGGCGTCACTGGCGTGCTGACCGAAGTCAGTTTGCCGGTGGAATCGAACGACATGGTCGAAGCAACCGGCGCGGTAACAGTAGGATCACTGCCATCCGGATTGCGGCCATCGATCAGTGTGTAGGTGTCCCACGTGTTCGCTCCAGTCTTGACCATGTATTGATCCATGGTGTGCTGGTTACCCTGCGTATCGTAGATCGGGGTACTGAACGACTTGGTAAAAGTCTCGGTCTTGGACGGGTTGAACTTGTTCGCCGCAACCGTCTGGTCGATCACTGCCGACGTCGAGTTCAGGTTGATCGTCGACGACACGGTGCTGGTGGACTTCGGTGCCAGGTTGGACGTGTCAATCCGCAGGTCCGTCAGCACGCCATTGACGATCTTGCCGTTGGAGTCCACACCGTAACCTTGCAGGCGGGCAGTACCGTCGCTGTTGGTGACGTAGCCTTCCTTGTCGGTCTTGAACGTACCGGCACGGGTATAGGTCAGCGAGCCGTTGTTGCTCAGGACAAAGAAACCGTTGCCCTGGATACCCATATCGAGCACGTTGCCGGTGTTGCTCACGTCACCCTGGCCGAACTGCTGGGAAACGTTGGCCAGGCGCACACCGTTGCCGACGGTCTTGCTGCCGGTACCCAGGCGGGTCGCCGAGTACACGTCTTCGAATTCTGCACGGGACGATTTGAAACCGGTGGTCGCGACGTTGGCGATGTTGTTGCCGGTCACGTCCAGTTGTTTGTTGGCTGCATAGAGACCGCTAAGGCCGATATTAAAAGACATCATCCACTCCTTTATGCCGTGTTAGTCGGCTCTACATACCAATGGTTTGTACTTTGGACAGAGCAACGCTGCCCAGCCCGGCCAGATTGAGCATCAACTCACCGCCGGTCTGGCTGATGGTCACGCTGTTGACGGTCGCGGGCAGGTTGGTGATCAACGCAACGGACTGACCATCGATCGTGGTCGTGGCGCCGAAGGTATAGGTGCCTGCAGGTACGGTCTCACCCGCATCGTTCTTGCCGTCCCAGATGAAGCTGGCGTTGCCGGCCTTCTGTGAACCGAGGTCGATGGTGCGCACTGTCTTGCCGGCTGCGTCGGTGATCTTCAGGGTGGCAGACGCCACCGAAGACGGAACGACCACCGTGCCGCTGAGGCTCTTGGTGGTATCGACCACGGCCTTGTCGCCTGGAGCGATGACCGAACGCCCCACCAGCGACGACGCCTGCAAGGCCTGGGACGAGTTGTAGTTGCTGGCCAGGCCGGTCACCGTATCGTTGAGCGTGGTGATGCCTTCCAGGCTGCTGAATTGCGCCAGCTGGGCCACGAATTCGCCGTTGTCCTGGGGTTCCAGCGGGTTCTGGTTTTTCAACTGAGTAACCAGCAATTTCAGGAATGCATCCTTGCCCAGGGCCTTGTTGCCCGTGGCGCTGCCGGTTGCCGACGCGAGGCCGTCAGTCGTGGTGCTGGTCTTGATCGAGGAGTTGGCCAGGATATCGTTGAGGCTCAAACCACTGGTGGAATCGCTAACACTCATCTGAGTCGCCCCTTATCACTGACCGAGGGTCAGGACCTTCTGCATCATGGTTTTGGCGGTGTTCATCATTTCGGCGTTGGTCTGGAACGAACGGCTTGCGGAAATCATGTCGGCCATTTCCTCCACCACATTGACGTTCGGGTAGTAGACGTAACCCTTGGCATCGGCCGCCGGATGGTTCGGCTCGTAGCGCGCGTCAAGATTGCTCTGGTCTTCGACCACACCCAGCACCTGAACACCCTGACCGGCGGCGTCCTGGCTCTGGAACAGCGAATCGCTGCCGCCGCTCTGCCCGCCCTGGAACATGGTGGCGAATACCGGGTGACGCGCACGGTAGGTCTGGTCGATGCTCGACGAGACCGTTTCGGCGTTGGCGATGTTCGAAGCGACGGTGTTCAAACGCGTGGTCTGCGCACTCATGCCGCTACCGGCAATGTTGAAAACACTGGATAGAGACATGGCTTACTCTCCGCGCAGGGCTGATACCAGCCCTTTGAATTTGCTGTTGAGCAGGGTGAAGCTGGCCTGGAAGCCGATCGCGTTTTCCGCGTAGTTCGACTGCTCCAGCTGGGCGTCCACGGTGTTCTGGTCAATCGACGGTTGCATCGGCGTGCGATACAGCAACGACTCGTCGCCATTGCCCAGGCCTTCAGCCTCGATATGACGGCTGTTGGTCATGTTCAAGGCAAAAGTGCCGCTTTTGGTTTTCTCGTTCTGCTCGGCGAGCACTTTCGAGAAGTCCAGGTCCCGAGCCTTGTAGTTCGGGGTATCGGCGTTGGCGATGTTGTTGGCCAGGACTTCGGCACGCTGGGCTCGGAAGCCCAGGGCTTGTTCGTGGATACCGAGCGCTTTATCGAAGCTGATGCTCATGTCGGGAAACCTTCGGGTGACCTGATTTTTCGTAGAATCAACTTAGCAAGCCCCATGCCAATTCAGAAAACCCCGGAAACCGGGGCCTTGCAGGCCATGGCGACACGGCAATGACAGAAAAGCGGCAACGGTTTTCCGCCGGATGCCGCTTTTCTGCCGCCTCCTCACCCTTTTCAGAACACCGCCGCCCCTGTGGGAGCGAGCTTGCTCGCGATTGCGGTGTGTCAGGGAAAGTTGAACTCGACTGTCAGGACGCTATCGCGAGCAAGCTCGCTCCCACAGGGGCCAGCAGCGTTTGCAAGAAATCAGCACACAAAAAACGGGAGCCTATAAGGACTCCCGTTTTCGATGACGCCGGCAAATTCACTTCGCCTGGTAAATGATCCCCGGGCTGCACTGGACCATCTGGTAATGATCCGGCAAACCGTTCAACGCTTCGGAAGCACCGAGAAACAGGTAACCGCCTGGCTTCAATGTGCTGTGGATGCGCAGCAGGATGTCCTTCTTCACCTCGGCGGAGAAGTAGATCAACACATTGCGGCAAAACACGATGTCGAACTTGCCGAGGCTCGCGTAGCTGTCCAGCAGGTTGAAGGAACGGAATTCCACCCGGCTCTTGATCGGCGCCTTGATCGCCCAGCGCCCCGGCCCTTTCGGGTCGAAATAACGCTGCAGGCGCTCAGGCGACAAGCCGCGGCCGATGGCCAGACTGTCGTACTCGCCGGTCTTGCAGTTGTTCAGCATGGTACCGGACAGGTCGGTGGCAACAATCTGTACACCCATCCTCAACTGGCCCATGTTGACCCGCTCGAACTCGTCGATGGACATCGACAGCGAATACGGTTCCTGGCCCGACGAGCATGCTGCCGACCAGATGCGCAGGCGCTGACCGGGACTGGCCTTGATCGCTTCGGGCAGTACCTTGTTCTTCAAGACTTCAAACGGGTAGGTGTCACGAAACCACAGGGTTTCGTTAGTGGTCATGGCATCCACCACCTGCTCGCGCAAACCGCTGCGCGGCTGGGTCTGCATGCGCTGAACCAGTTCCCCCAAAGACTTGATGCCTTGCTGTTCCATCAGTTTGTTGAGACGGCTGGAGACCAGGTACTGCTTGTTTTCACCGAGCAAAATGCCACAGGCTTTTTCCAGAAATACCCGGAACTGTTCGAAATCCAAATTACCCGTAGACAATGATGCCGCCTCTTAAATCGTGTTGACTGCCAGGGGTGCGAACCCCTAGCTGATATCTGCTGCTTTGATCCGGTCGACTACCCGGGATGCCAGGTCATCAGGACGGAACTTGGCCAGGAAGTCATCGGCACCGACCTTCTTGACCATCGCCTGATTGAATACCCCCGACAACGAAGTATGCAGGATGATATGAAGCTTTTGCATGCGCGGGTCGTTGCGGATTTCCGCCGTCAGGGTGTACCCGTCCATCTCCGGCATCTCGATGTCGGAGATCATCATCAGGAACTCTTCTTCCGGCTTCTTGCCCTCGTCGACCAGTTTGCGCAGGTAGTCCAGCGCTTGCCGACCGTCGTTCAACGCCACCACTTCCACGCCGACCGTTTGCAGGCAGCGCGTGACCTGCTTGCGCGCCACCGACGAGTCGTCGACCGTCAGCACGCGCAACGAAAGCGCCTTGTGCTGGGTTTCGACATCCACCACACCCACGGAAATCGCTTCCGGCGTCGGCGCCACTTCCGCCAGCACCTTCTCGACGTCGATGATTTCGACCAACTGATTGTCGACCCGCGTCACCGCCGTCAGGTAGTGATCGCGCCCGGTGCCCTTGGGCGGCGGATGGATCTCCTCCCAGTTCATGTTGACGATGCGTTCCACCGAGCGGACCAGGAAACCCTGGGTCTTGGTGTTGTACTCCGTGATGATCACGAAGGGGCTGTTCTTGTCTTTCAACGCGCCGGAACCAGTCGCCATCGCCAGATCAAGGATCGGAATGGTCGCCCCCCGGATGTTCGCCACACCGCACACGACAGGACTGGATTTGGGCATCAGCGTCAGTTTGGGGCATTGCAGCACCTCCCGAACCTTGAACACGTTGATCCCGTACAGTTGCTGGCCGTCGAGACGGAACAACAACAACTCAAGGCGATTCTGCCCCACCAGTTGCGTGCGCTGGTTTACCGAATCCATTACACCAGCCATGCCAGACTCCTACGCCAACGCCAAGTGTTGTTGCGACGCGCCTTCATCACTAAACGGCACGGCGCTTGCTTTTTTAATCGTTATGAACACAAAACCGACATTTTTTCGACGCCTGACCACACCGTACCGCAAATTGCTCGGCGTGCTGGCGGCTGTTTGCCTGTTCAACGCTGGCAGCCCTGCCCTTGCTGACGCGGTTACCTTGCCTGACATGCTTATCGGCGTCACTCAGGGCTTTCTTGAATTCACCGTAGAAGACTATCTGGCGACCAGTCAAACGGAGGGTCGCTACGAGATCCAGGTCAACCAGCTCGATCCGCGCATGCACATGCCCATGTGCGACAGGGAATTGACAGCAACACTCGAGAGTCCCAAGCCGCTGGGACGGGTTACGGTCAAGGTTCGCTGCGAGGGCGCTTCCCCCTGGACGGTGTTCGTACCCGCTCAAGTCCGCCTGTTTCGCGATGTCGTGACCAGCGCCCGGCCACTGCGCCGTGCCGCCATTGTCGAGCCTGGGGATGTGGTCCTGCGCGAGCGCGATATCAGCCTCATCAGCCAGGGCTACCTGACCGCCCTCGATCAGGCGATCGGGCAGCGACTGACCCGACCAATGGTCGCCGACCAGGTGATTACCCTGGTGCATATCGAACAGGCCGAAGTCATCCGCAAGGGTGATCAGGTGGTGATAACCGCCCGCAGCGGTACCCTCAGCGTGCGCATGCCGGGCGAAGCCCTGTCAAACGGCAGCCTGAGCGAGCAGATCCGGGTGAAAAACCTCAATTCCCAACGAGTCATCAAGGCGCAGGTCATGGCGCCGGGGCAGGTGGAAGTGTCCATGTAATTCGCTCTGTTCATCAGAATGTGGCGCTTGCCGCGGCTGTTCCCTAGACTGTGCTCCATGCAGGGCATGCGCTGACGCGCGCAAGGTTCATTGATAAATGAGCCTAAAGTTTTCCAGGGAATGGCCGAAACCATGGCAAGCGTCCAAATTCCCAGAGGTTTTTTATCATGGTCATCGATTTCAGCCGTTTGAACAGCTCCTCGTCCCTGACGGGCAGTACACGTACCAGCGCCAGCAAGGAAAGTGCCGAGGCCGGCAAATCCGCGCCGCTGGAGTCCGCGGCCGAACAGGCCGGTACCGTCAAAAGCGGGGAATCGGTACATCTCAGCGATGAGGCTCAACAGTTGCAGAAGGTCACTGAACAGCTGCGCGATCAGCCTGCCGTCGACAAAGCCCGCGTGGCCGAATTGAAAGCAGCGATTGCCGATGGCAGCTATAAAGTCGACAGCAACCGTGTAGCCAGCAAACTGCTCAACTTCGAAGCCCAGCGCTAGGCCACCGCCGGCGCCAGGCTTTTGGACGCTTAAAACCCAAGGCCAGCCATGCACGACACTCATTTACTGCAACTGATCACCGACGACTTTGCCCCAGCGCAACACCTGCTGGAGTTACTGCAGACCGAATCCCTCGCATTGCATGGCCGCGACATGCCATTGCTCGAGAACATCCTGGCGCAGAAACAGGCATTGGTCGTTTTGCTCGAACAGCATGGCCGCAAGCGCAGTGAAATCCTTGCCAATCTCAACCTGCCGACCAACCGTGGCGGTCTGGAGCAATTGGCCAGCCAGTCGAGCATTGGCGAGCAGTTGCTGGCGCAAAGTGACGTGCTGACCGATCTCCTGGCCCAGTGCCAGGCCATCAACGCCAACAACGGCCAGTCGATCCTCACTCAACAGGCCGCTACAGCCACCCAGCTGAAAATCCTCAACGGCGGTGAAACCCCGGCGCTTTACGATGCCAGCGGAACATTCTCCAAGCTTGCCAAGCCGCGCCCGCTCAGTCAGGCATGAGCCGGTCAATGCCCCCGCTCTATCAAGACGCGCAACATACTGGCAAACTGATAGCCAGTCGTAGTCAAATTTTGTCTGGAGATTGATTAAACGTGTCCAATGCCTTATCCGTGGATGATGCTCCGCAGCCACCCAAGGTGCTCTCCACGCCCTTGGAAATCTCCAGCAACCTGCGCCAGTTGCTCGAAAGCCATGACCCGCTGATCATCACGTTCCACGAGCGCAGCCAGCGCTTCCAGAGCTACCTGGTGGACCTGGACCGTGACAGCAACATGATTGCCCTGGACGAAATGATTCCCCGTGACGGCGAGCGCTACCTGCTGGCGGGCGAGTCGTTCAGGGTCGAAGGCTTCCACGAAGGCGTACGCATTGCCTGGGAAAGCAACGGCCAGTTGAACATCGACGAATCCGGTGGCAGCCGCTGCTATCGCGGCCCACTGCCCGATGAAGTGGTGTACCACCAGCGCCGCAATGCCTTCCGCGCCGCGTTGAAGCTGGCACAATTGGTCAACGTCAACCTCGACGGCGAAAAACTCAAGGCGCCCATCAGCGGCAAGCTGCTGGATATTTCCGCCACCGGGTGCAAACTGCGCTTCGACGGCGACATCACCGGCAGCCTGCAACTGGGTCAGGTTTACGACCGTTTCAACGCCGACCTGCCCTTCGGCAAGATGACCGCACCGGTCGAGTTGCGTTATCTGCACTTCGAAGAAAGGATTTCCACCACCTTCGCCGGCGTTCGCTTCCACAACATGAGCGGGCTGGTGCAACGTCAGGTCGAACGCTTCGTCTACCAGTTGCAACGCGAAGCGCGTCGCTTCGACAAAGACGACATCTGATAGCGCATCAACAAAAAACGGGCAGTCCCTTGCGGTGACTGCCCGTTTTTTTGTGCCCCGGTTTTAAGGCCTGGCCTCGCTGAAGTTAGGGTCCCGCCCTGTATCAGGGTCTTGCGGCGGCTGATCGGTTTCAGTTTCGGTGACAGGTTCTGATTCAGGCTCTGGCCCGGTACTCACCGGACTGTGCATCTGATCCTGCACCACTTGCTCGTCAACACGCGGGTCGAGGCAGGCCACCAGTGGCGAACTCGTCATATTGTCCGGCATGGCCACGTGATGCAGCGGTGCGTCGTCGACCTGATGCAGGTTGGTCACTGCTTTCGGGCGAATCCGCCATACCAGCACCAACGCAAAGAAACTGAAGAACGCATAGAGCATCTGGCTGCCGAACAGTTTCATCAGCACACCTGCCACCAGTGGCCCGATACTCGCACCCACGCCATAGGTAACCAGCAACATCGCCGTCAGGGACACCCGGCGATCACCTTCGACGTGGTCATTGGAGAACGCCACCGCCAACGGATACAGGCAGAACTGCACCAGCGAACAGAGGAACCCGGCGATGAACAATACCTCCAGCGGCACCTGCGGCATGATCGCCAGCGGCAGTGCAGCCAGTGCCAGGCTGAACGCGAAACTGCGGATCAGCACGGCGCGATCGTAGCGGTCGGACAACCAGCCCAACGGCCACTGCACCAGCAGCCCGGCAAAAATGCAGCTACCCATGAACAGACCGACCTGCTCGGTGGACAACCCTTGCTGCGAGGCATACAGCGGCGCCAGACCGTAGAACGAACCGACGATCAGGCCCGCTCCGAGCACCGTGCTCAGTGACTGCGGCACGCGCTTGATAAAGAACCGTGGCTCCATCGGTGCCGGGTGCAAGGGTGCCGGGTGAATGCGCCGGGTCAGGGCCACGGGTACCAGGCATAGCGCGAAGCACAGGGCGACCAACATCAGCAATTCAAGCCCCAGCCCTGGGTGCATGACCAGAATCAACTGCCCCAGCACCAACCCCAGGTACGAAGCGATCATGTAGCCGCTGAAGACCATGCCACGCTGATTGGCATCGGCCTGTTCATTGAGCCAGCTCTCGATCACCATGTACTGGCACATCATGCCGAGGCCGACGATCACCCGCAAAAACAGCCAGGCCGGCAACCAGTCCACCAGGCCATGGCCGAGCACCGCCGCGCCAACGATCCCGGCACAGGCCGAATAGGCCCGGATATGCCCGACCCGGGCAATCAACCGGTGACCGATCTTGCCCCCCAGCACCAGGCCGAAATAGTTGGCAGCCATCAGCGCACCGACCCACAGACTGTCGACATGGTCGGCAGCCAGGCGCAACGCCAGGTAAGTACTCAACAGACCCGAGCCGATCAACATCATCAGCGAGGCGAAATACAATGCTCGAAAGGATTTCCAGATTTGGCGCATCGGCGTTCCGAGCGGCTCCTTGCAGTGAGAATCGGCTATCGCTAAACGATAGCCGGATGTCGACGGAACGTCAGGCCTGGGCTGCTAAAACACGCCTTTCCCAGGGAGTAATTTCATCATGGAAACTGGTCAGTTCCAGGGTCTTCGAAGCGATGTAGCCTTCGATGAATTCCGCGCCGAACAGTTCCTTGGCCAACTGGCTACGTTTCAGACGCTCGAGTGCCGCATGCAAGGTACACGGCAACGAAAGATTGTCCGGCACCTCGAACTCACCCTGGATCGGCGCGCTCGGCTCCAATGTCTTCTCGATGCCATGCAACCCCGCCGCCAGGCTTGCGGCAATCGCCAGATACGGGTTGGCATCGGCCCCCGGCAAGCGGTTCTCGACCCGACGGGCCACCGGCAAACTGGCCGGAATGCGCAGGCCGGCCGCCCGGTTGTCGTAGGACCAACAGGCATTATTCGGTGAGGCGTAAGGGTGGCACAAGCGCTGATAGGAGTTCACGTTCGGCGCAAACAACGCAGTGAAATCGGCCATGCACGTTTGCTGACCGGCAATGAAGTGGCGGAAGGTGGCCGTCTCCTGCCCCGCCTCGTCGCTGAACACGTTACGCCCGGAATCGATCTCGACCACGCTCTGATGGATATGCATCGAACTGCCCGGCGTATGCGCCAACGGCTTGGCCATGCACACCACGCTCAGGCCGTGCTTGAGGGACACTTCCTTGAGCAGGTGCTTGAACAGGAATGTCTGATCGGCCAGCAACAGCGGATCACCGTGCAGCAGATTGATCTCGAACTGGCTGACACCCATTTCGTGCATGAAGGTATCGCGAGGCAACCCCAACGCAGCCATGCACTCGTAGACTTCATTGAAGAACGGCCGCAAGCCGTTGTTGGAACTGACGCTGAACGCCGACTGACCATCTTCGCGGCGACCGTCCAGCCCCAGTGGCGGTTGAAAAGCCAGGGTCGGATCGGTGTTGGGTGCGAAGACAAAAAACTCGAGCTCGGTCGCCACCACAGGCGCCAGGCCGCGGGCCGCGTAACGGGCAATCACCGCCTTGAGCTGACCACGGGTCGACAGGTTGGAGCTGGTGGTGGTGCCCAGTTCATCCGCATCGCAAATGGCCAAGGCCCGCGGTGGATGGCTCCAGGGCAAGCGGTGGATTTGTGCAGGGTCCGGGATCAGCGCCAGGTCGCCATCATCGCTGCCGTAAAACCGTGCCGGCGGATATCCGCCCATGATGCATTGCAGCAGCACGCCCCGCGCCATCTGCAAACGTCGACCGTCGAGAAACCCCTCGGAGGTCATCACTTTGCCCCGTGGTACGCCATTCAAATCCGGCGTGACACATTCAACTTGATCAATGCCCGTCAATCGCTGCGCGAGTGAACTCAGGCCAACGGTCGTCATGACGCTATCCTTGTTATTGTGCGGGCCGCGAACGGCGACCGTACAAAATAGGCTCCACGTGTTCGGAATTTCAAGCAGCGTCGAAAAAAATGCTGTCTGTCAGGGCAGGTAAAGGTGGAACACCCCACCGCCCAACGGCCCGCCATTGCTGATTTCGGTACGTCCACCCACGCCGTTGCGCTGATGCAGCGCGGCAATTCGCCCGGCAAAGTACAGGCCCAGCCCGGTGCTACCGGTGCTTTGATTGATACCCTGCACGTAATCGACCTGACGTTCGATCATCTGCGCCGGATACCCCTCGCCATCGTCATTGATGGTCAACACCAGTTGTCCGGCTTCGTCGCTGACGCTGATCAAAACGGCATGCCGTGCAAAGCGAATGGCGTTGTTGATGCAGTTGGCCAATACCGACGCGATCAACTCACGGTCGAAGAAACCCAGCGGGCTCAGCGGGTCCACTTCATAGGTGGCGATGATCCCGCGGCTGGCGAACACCTCCTGATGACAAGCCAGTTGCGCTTCGATGAAATCGTCCAGTTCATGGTAGGCCGGTTGCAGCGGCATCTGATTGACGCCGAGCTTGTACAGCCCCAGCAACTGCACGAGCATGCCGTTGAGGTGGGCGAATTCGAAGTCGATCACACCCTGCTCCGGCGCCTGCCGCGCCGACTCCGGCAATCGCCCCAGCCACTGGCTGTGGGCCTGCATCAGCATGGCCAGCGAGTTCTTCATGTCGTGCACGGTCGAGGCGATCACCGTGGAGAAATCCAGTGCCGGTTCGTTGTCGTTCATTGGCCAAACGCCTTGCTTTTCAGCTTCTGGTAACGCGGATAACGCGCGTCGGTGTCGGGCATCAGGCCGACCAATTTCAGGCAAACCTGGCACTCCTCCAGCTCTGCCGAGGGAACGCTGGTATCGGTGCCATGCAACAACGACTGCGCCATGTTCAGGGCGATACTGATGTTCTTCGGTTGCATCGCCAGGGCCCTGCGAAATACCTGCCGGGCCTCCACCAGGTTGCCGGTCTTGTACACGCGCACGCCCTGACGGTTGAGTTCCGCGGCGGCGTTGCCGGAATTGAGGATGCTCGGGTCGTCGGTCTGCTTGGCGATGTCCTTCATGACCACCGGATCGTCGCCGTAGATTTCCACGCAGTTTTTCAGCATCGCGGTACCGGCCTCTGTCTGCCCGAGCAGTTTCAGTTGCTTGGCCACCAGCAACGCCGCTTCGGCGCTCATGAATTGCTCCATGCCGTCCAGACGCAGCAAGGCTTGCTCGGTAAGCTTGTCGGCCGTCTCGGCGTCGTTGAGCAACAGGCTGGTGGCCTTCATCAGGCGCGCGCGGATTTGCAGGCCCGGATCGGAAGGGTTTTCCTTGGCCACGGCACTCAATGTGGTGTTGATTTCCAGACGGGTCCGCGTGTCCAGGCCCCGTTCGCTGCCCTTGCTGATCAATGCATGGGCCAGGCCGAGGTTGCTCTCGGCATCCTTGAACCGCGACTGGGCGCCCTGGCTCACGGCCTGGCGATAGGCCTTGGCCGCCGTGTCGAAGTCCTCGTTGGTCATCGCCAGCTTACCGAGCAACGCCTGGCGACGCACCGCCAGCGGCGACAGGCGAATCGCCTCTTCCAGGACGCGCTGCGCCCCCTTAGTGTCCCCTTCGGCGACCAATACATCCGCCATGCCGTCATACAGCGACGGCATCATCGGGAAGACTTTCAGGGCTCTCTCATAAATGCCCTTGGCCTGCCCGACCTGACCGCGCTTGAACAGCAACTTGCCCAACCCGGCAAACGCCCATGGCAACGGGCGGTCGGCGATGATGCCGTCATAGAGGCGCTCCAGCGCTTCGTTCTGATTCAGATCGCGCAGGGCATCGGCGCGATAGCGCAGGCACAACGGCGAGTAACGAATATCTTGTTTGCACAGGGCGATACAGGCGTTGAGCACCTCCATCGGCTTGCCCCGGTCGAGGGCCTGCAGGATCGGCTTGAGCAGAGTCTTGCGCTGCTCCAGGCGCTCCAGGCGCTGGGCCAGGCTGGAACGATTGAACGGCTTGGTCAGGTAGGCATCGGGCTCATGCTCCAATGCACTGAGCACCATGGCCTGGCTGGTTTCGGCGGTGACCATGACGAATACCGCCTCATGGCTGATCAGCTTTTCTTCCATCAGGTCTTCGAGCACCTGCTGGCCGTTCTTCTTGCCGTCACCCAGGTGAAAGTCCTGCAGGATGAAGTCGTAGGCCTTCTGCGAGCACATTTTCAGCGCCTGCTCACCGGTATCGGCAGTGTCCACTTCCTTGACGCCCAGTTCGCGCAACATCGACCTGACCGAACTGCGGAAGTCCGAGAAATCATCGACGATCAGAAAACGCTTTTGGTGATACGACAGCATCGAAGATTTCCAGGCAATTTAAGAAGAAGAACCCAAAGGCAAATACACGGACGGACTCAGCTTCGCAGCCCCTGTTTTGGCGCGCTGATGATAACTGGTAGCACTAGGCCATCAAACACCTTCTCATAGAGAGTGCGCCCCATGTCGACCGGAAGAGACGAACAAGTCCCTGACTGCCCGTGTTATCGGCCAGCCATGGCATTCCCTTGAGAACCTTCCCCCAACGCCCGTTCTGAATAGGTGTAGGCCTTACTGAAAACGAGACCTCGCGCACAAAAAAGTGCTGATACATGAACACCAGCGATACATGAACACCCGCAAATGCCGGTGGCTGACCAGCAGGCATCGCCGATAAATTGACTAAGCTGACATTAGCACTCCTAAGTGAACACCACTCGTCGATTAATTGACGAAGGCAATCAGGATCAGACCTTGGCAATTGGCCACCCATGGCGAGCCTAATACCTTGATTTTCGAGGCTTACTCCCTTCCTTGAGTACATCGCTCAGGCCTGTGCGCACCGGGCTTGTATCGAGGACTGACGGATGGACAGGTTGGCAGCGCTCCGGGCTGACCTAGAATCAGTTGAGAGGCGGGAGGGAGCACATCATCATGCGTAAACCACTGATAATTATTTGTATTGAACTTCTCTCCCGGGCTTTGCCTGCCTTCTGGAAAAGTTCGCCCCACGTGCCAGTGCTGTTGATGGAAATGGCCCCCGGGTCGCTGGTTGCCAATGCCTGGGCGGGCATCATCACGGCCTCCCGGCGTTCGAATCCATCCTTCAATCGCTGCGCCCCGGTGAGCAAGTTGCTGACCCGGGAAGGCCAGCGGGTGGAGGCCATCATTGGTTTTTCAAGGAGGTCAGGAAGATCATGACTGACCAAAAAGAGCCAATTGGCGTGATGTTGATCGATTGTCGCCCCCTCGTACTCAAGGGCCTTCACGACTTGATCAATGCCAGAATGCCCTGCATGGAAGTGACAGGACAGGCCACCACCTATACCCAGGCGCTGGATCTTGCCGATCAGCTGCGGCCCGATGTCATTTTTTTCAGTTTCTTTCCGGATGCGCTGAACCCTCTGGATGTCGTCGCGGGACTCACCCGTAGCGCCGAAATGAAAGTGCTGCTGCTCAAGGGCCTGTACGAAGTCGTCCCCGCTGCCCAGGCGATAGAGGCTGGCGCTCGCGGCATCGTGCTGGCGGAAGACCCGACGGAATCGATCATCCAGGCCATCCTCAAGGTCCACCATAGCGACATCGCAATGGATAGAGCCTGGGCTGGCGGCCTTTCCGGCTATGCCGCGTCCAGACATACACCCATGAAATGCAATCTGGAGCGGGCGAAACAGGCGCGGTTGACGCTGCGCGAGAGAGAACTGATTCGCGCCATCGTGGGCGAACCGTCCGCCAAATATGTGAGCATCGCCGGGCGCCTGGGGATCAGCGAGCACACCGTGCACAACCACCTCAGCAACATCTATCAAAAGCTAGATCTCATCAACCGCATCGACTTGTTGATGTATGCGCTCAAACACGGGCTCACCAACGAAGCACCAACCGAGTCCGCCTGGGTAGAACTGGATTGAATTTCAAGTCGATGCAAGACGGCCTCCCCCCACTTTTTTAAGGGTTAGGCCGTCACCGTTTCGCCGTCCTTTTCGGTGGCCAGGGACAGGGCTCTCGCAATACTGATGTCGTTTCCGGTAAATCCTGCCGCACCAACCTGTACCTACTCCCCCGCGCACTCCCAGACGGGATGGGAGATTCAGACTACGTGGGAGAGGAGACGGAAAGGCGCGAAGGCAGAGTTGAAGGCTTCGATAAATCCAAGGCGCCTGAACTTGCAGAACTTTATCTACAAGTCGTGAAAAGGAAGCGTTGAAACAGGCGGGGGGAGCTGAAAAATATGGTGTCCCAGGGCAGGTTCGAACTGCCAACCTTCCCCTTAGGAGGGGGATGCTCTATCCAATTGAGCTACTGAGACACAGGTTGACCGCGACGATACGCGGTGCGATGGACGGCGTGCATGTTAACGGCCGGGCTGGCTTTTGTCATGTCGTCCGTAGGCTTTTTAAGTGTAGGCAGACGCCTCGGCCGGGCGCGGACTTGTTTACCATGCAAATTGCATCACTGCAAAAAGCCATCATTGCAAAATGCAATATGGCGCTTTACCAAAAATAACTTAATTCATTGTTTTTAAAGAATTTAATTGTCGATAGACTCTGGCATGCGAGCTGCTTCTGCTGTTCTCACAGAACAACCGAGGTACGCCCCATGAAGAGCGCCCTTTCACTCTTGTCTGCAATCGCACTGGTGGTTTTAGCAGGCGTTCATTTTGTTCCCCAGAGCAGCGCTACGCAGGTTGCCCAACGTATGCCGCATTACCTTCAGTTGCAGAAGGCACCGCAGCTGGCAGTGACGAGCGACCGGCACAGCCTTGTCAGTCAGGAGATCGACCAGGAAAACATCCTGATGCCGGCTCCGTCTGCCGAACGTTTGGTATTTTGAATGACCTTTACCAGGAGCACAGCATGTCCAGATCAGCCGCGAGTTTCTTCACCCTCGCCTTGTTGAGCGGCATTTTCCATCTGTCATTGACCCAGGACATGGTCGTCACTCTCCCCCTGATCGCCTGTGGCGTATTCAGCACGCTGTTCGTGCTCGCATTGATCGCCGGGCGCAAGATCAAGTTCGATCCGGTACTGCGTTGATTCTGACATGGCAGACCCGCTGCAAGGGCCTGCCACCCATCTTGAATTCACTCCCCCTATACGACTTCCCCTAGTAAATCGGCAATTTGCCACTATCCTATAAAAGACAAGGAACAGGGTCCGAGTTCACTTTTTCCTGCCCGCCGGCAACCTTTCGTCGGGTGGAGAAAGCGATAAGCGATGCGGCCTGGTCGAACTTTTCAAACCAGTCCGCGTTTCTGATAATTGGTGCTGGCAGAACGCCTTTATTCGGTTCAATATTTGTCACATAATTGGCGCCAAGGATCTGGCTGCTTTGAGGCATGATGCGCGCCTCTATCAATTCAGGTTGAACATTTGGTCAGAGCGCTTGTCCTACCAGACATCCTGCGGCCAATCCCGAAAACCGCTCCCCTGAACTAACCGGTTAAATATATGCGCCCATTGAAACAGGCAATTTATTCCAGCCGTACGGCTGACAAGTTCGTCGTACGTCTGCCAGACGGAATGCGTGAACGCATTGCCGAGGTGGCTCGCAATCATCATCGCAGCATGAACTCCGAAATCATTGCGCGCCTTGAGCAGAGTCTTATTCAGGAAGGCGCACTGGGAGAAGAGTTGAGCATGCGCCTGGACAGCCCGGAGCTTTCCTTGCACGAACGGGAGTTGCTGCAGCGCTTCCGCCAGCTCTCCCATCGACAGCAGAACGCCCTTGTTTCGCTGATCGCCCATGACGCTGAAATGACCGCCGACGCTTCCTGATTCTGCCAGTAAGCCCAAGCCAGCCTGATCGCTGGCTTTTTTTTGCCTGAAATCCGGGCACAAAAAAACCCGCCAAAGACGGGTTTTCGATGAACAAGGCTTCAGAGCAGGAAGATTGTCGCCAGCCCCAGGAAGATGAAGAAGCCGCCGCTGTCGGTCATGGCCGTGATCATCACGCTGGCCCCCATCGCCGGGTCGCGCCCCATCTTCGCCAGGGTCATCGGGATCAAAACCCCCATCAACGCCGCCAGTAGCAAGTTAAGCGTCATCGCGGCGGTCATCACCACGCCCAAAGACCAACTGCCATAGAGCAGGTAGGCAACCACACCGATCACCCCGCCCCAGATCACGCCGTTGATCAGCGCTACCGCCAGTTCCTTGCGCATCAGGCGCGAGGTATTGCCGGTGCTCACCTGGTCCAGCGCCATGGCCCGAACAATCATGGTGATGGTCTGGTTACCCGAGTTACCACCGATCCCCGCCACGATCGGCATCAACGCCGCAAGCGCCACGAGCTTCTCGATCGAACCCTCAAACAAACCGATGACCCGAGAAGCCACGAACGCGGTAATCAGGTTGATCGCCAGCCAGGCCCAACGGTTACGCAGGGATTTCCAGACCGATGCAAAAATGTCTTCTTCTTCACGCAGACCCGCCATGTTGAGAACTTCGCTTTCGCTCTCTTCACGGATCAGGTCGACCATTTCATCGATGGTCAGACGGCCGATCAGCTTGCCGTTCTTGTCGACCACGGGTGCGGAGATCAAGTCATAACGCTCGAATGCCTGGGCGGCATCGTAGGCGTCTTCGTCCGGGTGGAAACTCACCGGATCGCTGGCCATCACCTCAGAAACCTGTTTGTCCGGATCGTTGACCAGCAAACGCTTGATCGGCAACACGCCCTTGAGCACGCCGTCGTAATCGACCACGAACAGTTTGTCGGTGTGGCCCGGCAACTCCTTGAGACGGCGCAGATAACGCAAGACCACTTCAAGGCTGACATCCTCGCGGATGGTCACCATCTCGAAGTCCATCAATGCACCGACCTGCTCCTCGTCATAGGACAAAGCCGAACGCACGCGCTCGCGTTGTTGCTGGTCGAGGGTCTCCATGAGCTCATGGACGACGTCTCGCGGCAGCTCGGAGGCCAGGTCAGCGAGTTCGTCGGCATCCATGTCCTTGGCGGCTGCCAGGAGCTCGTGATCGTCCATGTCGGCGATCAGTGATTCACGGACCGAATCGGATACTTCAAGAAGGATGTCGCCGTCGCGATCGGCCTTGACCAGTTGCCAGAGCGTCAGACGGTCGTCCAGCGGCAAGGCTTCAAGGATGTAGGCGACGTCGGCGGAGTGCAGGTCATCGAGCTTGCGTTGCAACTCGACGAGGTTCTGCCGGTGGACCAGGTTCTCGACCCGGTCATGATGCGGGCCTTCCTGGCGGTGAGTCAGGTCTTCTACAACTCGCTGGCGCTGCAGCAACTCAACCACCTGAGCCAGGCGATCCTGCAAGCTTTCCTGCGTTTTCTTTACTTCAACTTCGGACATAGGCGAACTCCACTCCCAGCAGCGGGGCACGCCGGAAGGATCAATCAGTCAATTCATGATTGGTGAAACGGGGTACTGAGTAACTACTGGGTAAGTCCATGGAGGTATTCCACAAGCCCCGGCGGGGCTGACGGGCGCAATGATACACCGCCTGACGGTTTTAAACGTTAAAAAATCTCGGCTGAAACAAGCGCTTGCACAACAAACCTGAGCATCGGCCTGATCCATGAAAATGCGACGACGTATTCCGAAAAGAAAACACACACCCCTTCGAAAATTGTAGCCGCTACCCTTGAAAAGGAACGTCACGGAGGACGCCTGATGCCATCAGTTGCTCAATTCTTTTTGGTTTTCACCCTGCTCAGCCCCCTGCCCTTGGCGGTCGCCACCACCGTTCAGCGCTGTGAGGCTGCCAATGGGCGCATTACCTTCACCACACTGGGTTGTGCCGCGGGAGAGAATGTTTCACTTCAGGACGCCCGTGCCTTTACACCTGGCAGCACGATGGCGCTTATGCCGCCAGCCGAGCCCCGCGAAACATCAGGTATGAAAATTCCAAGCAGAGAGCCGACCGTGGTCGGTCAGGCGCAGGACAAGTGTGGAAACCTGATCAATGCCAGGGAGCGCCGGGAGGCGATCATCAATCAGCGAGTGATCGCCGGCATGAGCCAGCAAGACGTCGAAAGCGCCCTCGGCAAGCCAGACAGGATCAGTATTCGAAATTCAGCCACGAGCTACCGCTACGACACCCTGCGAGGTCGTAGTGCACAGGTGGAGTTCGACGAGAGGGGATGCACGAAAGGAAAAGCCAAATCCCGGACGGCAAAAAGCCCGCATTAAATGCGGGCTTTCTGTTGTAT
>NZ_JBXAQZ010000008.1:0-209310 GCF_058807755.1 Pseudomonas sp. GW821-FHT12A04 | reverse complement strand
ATGGTGCACTCGACAGGATTCGAACCTGTGACCGCTCGGTTCGTAGCCGAGTACTCTATCCAGCTGAGCTACGAGTGCAATTTGTGTTTTTATACCAGATCACAACTGGTTGAAACCAAGTTACTTACATTGCTGTAACTAACTCTTAAATGGTGCACTCGACAGGATTCGAACCTGTGACCGCTCGGTTCGTAGCCGAGTACTCTATCCAGCTGAGCTACGAGTGCATTTGTTGCCGCGCATTATAGGCCGTCTAATCTCTATGTCAAGCACTTTTTCTAGTAATTTCAACAACTTACCGAAAAAGCCAGATTACAACGTACTACGCAAATAATGGCGGAGAACGGGGGATTCGAACCCCCGACACCCTTTTGAGGTGTACTCCCTTAGCAGGGGAGCGCCTTCGGCCACTCGGCCAGCTCTCCGCAACACGGGGCGTATATTAACCAGCTTCTTCCCCGTTTGCAAACATAAAAAACGATAAAAATTAATGGCTTGGTTCTTCGTCCTTCTCTTTCTTGATACGCAGGTAAATTTCTTCCCGGTGAACAGCTACCTCTTTGGGGGCATTAACACCGATGCGCACTTGATTTCCTTTGACGCCGAGCACGGTCACGGTGATTTCGCCATCACCGATAATCAGGCTTTCTGCACACCGACGAGTCAGAATCAGCATACTTTTCTCCTCACGCATTTCATTTCAGGGACAACAGTCTGCAAAAAAAAGGCACTCGACCCACAACCGGAGCGGTCGCAGCCCTACATGCCTGAGTATTGACTAGCGCGAGCAAAAGAACAGTCTCGGGGGTCACGCCATTCAAAAAAACAAAAGGCGCGGTCAGACCGCGCCTTTTGGCAAACGCATCACTCGCCCTGGCGGGCCGGTGCGTCCAGTTCGAAAGCCGTGTGCAGAGCGCGCACAGCCAGTTCCAGATACTTCTCTTCGATCACTACGGAGACTTTGATTTCCGAAGTCGAGATCATCTGGATGTTGATGCTTTCCTTGGCCAGGGATTCGAACATGCGGCTGGCCACGCCTGCGTGAGAGCGCATGCCAACGCCGACGATCGACACCTTGGCGATCTTGGTGTCGCCCACGACTTCACGGGCACCCAGCTCGCCAGCGGTTTTTTCCAGCACGGCTTGCGCCGCCTGGTAGTCGTTGCGGTGCACGGTGAAGGTGAAGTCGGTGGTGTTATCGTGCGCGACGTTCTGCACGATCATGTCGACTTCGATGTTCGCGGCACTGATCGGGCCGAGAATCTTGAAGGCAACGCCCGGGATGTCTGGCACGCCACGGATGGTCAGCTTGGCTTCATCGCGGTTGAAAGCGATACCGGAAATGATCGGCTGTTCCATGGTTTCCTCTTCATCAATAGTAATGAGGGTGCCCGGACCCTCCTTGAAGCTGTGCAGTACGCGCAGCGGAACGTTGTACTTGCCGGCGAACTCGACCGCGCGGATCTGCAACACCTTGGAACCGAGGCTGGCCATTTCCAGCATCTCTTCGAAGGTGATCTTGTCCAGGCGCTGAGCCACGGACACCACACGCGGGTCGGTGGTGTAGACGCCGTCGACGTCGGTGTAGATCTGGCATTCGTCAGCCTTCAGGGCTGCCGCCAGCGCCACGCCGGTGGTGTCGGAACCGCCACGACCGAGGGTGGTGATGTTGCCGTGCTCGTCGACGCCCTGGAAACCGGCGACAACCACCACACGACCTGCCTTCAGGTCACCGCGAATCTTCTGGTCATCAATCTGCAAGATACGCGCTTTATTGTGCGCGCTATCCGTCAGAATCCGCACCTGGTTGCCGGTGTACGACACCGCCGGCACGCCGCGCTTGATCAGCGCCATGGCCAACAGGGCAATCGTCACCTGCTCACCGGTGGAAACGATCACGTCCAGCTCGCGCGGAACCGGTTGGCCGTCGCCACTGATTTGCTTGGCCAGATCGATCAGACGGTTGGTTTCGCCGCTCATTGCAGACAGCACAACCACCAGGTCATCGCCGGCATCGCGGAATTTCTTAACCTTGTCGGCGACCTGCTCGATTCTCTCGACGGTGCCGACCGAGGTGCCTCCAAATTTCTGTACGATCAAAGCCATTTCAAAGCCGCCTCTGCCCATGAAGGGCGCCCAAATAATCACTCAAACAGCGTTGCGGCCCACCACTAGACTGCGGGCCGCAAGTACTGCCTTATAGACCCTGCTCTACAAACGGAACGGTCAGGGCCAGTGCCGCATCCAGTGCGCCAGCGTCGGTACCGCCGCCTTGCGCCATGTCTGGACGACCACCACCCTTCCCGCCCACTGCCGCAGCGGCTTGCTTCATCAAATCACCGGCTTTGAGTTGGCCAGTCAGGTCTTTGGTTACGCCTGCAACCAGAACGACCTTTTCCTCATGGACACTGCCGAGCAGGATCACTGCGCGGCCGAGTTTGTTTTTCAGTTGATCGACCAGCGCCAGCAGCGCCTTGCCATCCTGACCGTCCAGACGCACGGCCAGCACTTTCACATCCTTGACGTCCAGCGCCTGGGCCGACAGATCGTCGCCCGCGGCACTGGCAGCCTTGGCTTGCAACTGCTCGAGTTGCTTCTCCAGCAGACGGTTGCGCTCCAGCACAGCCGACAGCTTGTCGATCAGGTTATCGCGGCTGCCCTTGACCAGGCTGGCCGCTTCCTTGAGTTGTTCTTCCGCCGCGTTCAAGTAAGCCAGCGCTTGCGCACCGGTGACCGCCTCGATACGACGCACGCCCGATGCCACACCGCCTTCGCTGATGATTTTCAGCAGGCCGATGTCGCCGGTACGGTTCGCGTGGATACCGCCGCACAGCTCGACGGAGAAATCGCCCATGCTCAGTACGCGTACGTTGTCGCCGTATTTTTCACCGAACAGCGCCATGGCGCCTTTCTGCTTGGCGGTTTCGATATCGGTTTCTTCGGTTTCAACTTCGGAGTTCCTGCGAATCTCGGCGTTGACGATGTCTTCCAGCGCTTTCAGCTGTTCAGGCTTGATGGCTTCGAAGTGACTGAAGTCGAAGCGCAGGCGCTGACTGTCGACCAGCGAGCCTTTCTGCTGAACGTGATCGCCCAGCACCTGACGCAATGCGGCGTGCAGCAAGTGAGTCGCGGAATGGTTCAGCGAAGTCGCGTGACGTACGTCGGCATCCACCTGCGCCTGAACTGGCGAGCCAACGATCAGGCTGCCCGAATCCAGCACACCGTGGTGCAGGAACGCACCGCCGGTCTTGGTGGTGTCGCGCACGTCGAAACGCGCAGCACCAGCCTGGAGGAAGCCGCAATCACCGATCTGACCACCGGATTCCGCATAGAACGGCGTCTGATCGAGAACGACCACGCCCTCTTCGCCTTCGCTCAACACGTCGACCGATTGCCCGTCCTTATAGAGAGCAACAATCTTGGCGGAACCGCTGTGAGCGGTGTAACCGGTGAATTCGGTGTCCACATCAACCTTGACCAGGCTGTTGTAGTCCATGCCGAAGGAGCTGGCGGAACGGGCACGAACTCGCTGGGCTTCCATCTCCCGTTCGAAACCTTCTTCGTCGATGGTCAGGCTGCGCTCGCGAGCGATGTCGCCGGTAAGGTCCATCGGGAAGCCATAGGTGTCGTAGAGTTTGAACACCACGTCGCCCGGCACCACGTCGCCCTTGAGCTCAGCCAGATCCTGCTCGAGGATCTTCAGGCCCTGCTCCAGGGTCTTGGCGAATTGCTCTTCTTCGGCCTTCAACACGCGCTCGATGTGCGCCTGCTGGGATTTCAGTTCCGGGAAGGCTTCGCCCATCTCGGCGACCAGGGCCGCGACGATCTGATAGAAGAAGCTGCCCTTGGCGCCCAGCTTGTTGCCGTGACGGCAGGCGCGACGGATGATCCGGCGCAGCACGTAGCCACGACCTTCGTTGGACGGCAGCACGCCGTCGGCGATCAGGAAACCGCAGGAACGGATGTGGTCAGCCACGACCTTCAGCGAAGCCTGAGCGTCGTTGGTGCAACCGATGGCCTTGGCCGAAGCGCTCAGCAGGCTCTGGAACAGGTCGATTTCATAGTTCGAGTGAACGTGCTGCAGCACGGCACTGATCCGCTCCAGGCCCATGCCGGTGTCGACCGACGGCGCTGGCAGCGGGTGCAACACGCCATCGGCGGTGCGGTTGAACTGCATGAACACGTTGTTCCAGATTTCGATGTAACGGTCGCCGTCTTCTTCCGGCGAGCCCGGTGGGCCACCCCAGATGTCGGCGCCGTGATCGTAGAAAATCTCGGTGCAAGGACCGCACGGGCCGGTATCGCCCATGGTCCAGAAGTTGTCGGAGGCGTACGGCGCGCCCTTGTTGTCGCCGATGCGCACCATGCGCTCGGCCGGAACCCCGATTTCCTTGGTCCAGATGTCGTACGCCTCGTCATCGCTGGCGTAGACGGTGACCCAGAGCTTTTCCTTCGGCAGGTTCAGCCACTTGTCGGAAGTCAGGAAGTTCCAGGCGTAGCTGATGGCATCACGCTTGAAATAATCACCGAAGCTGAAGTTACCCAGCATTTCGAAGAAGGTGTGGTGACGAGCGGTATAACCGACGTTTTCCAGGTCGTTGTGCTTGCCGCCGGCGCGCACGCATTTCTGGCTGCTGACGGCGCGGGTGTACGCGCGCTTTTCCTGGCCCAGGAAGCAGTCCTTGAACTGGTTCATCCCCGCGTTGGTGAACAGCAGGGTTGGGTCGTTGCCCGGAATCAAAGAGCTGGAGGCTACACGGGTGTGGCCTTGCTCTTCGAAGAAGCGAAGGAAGGCTTCACGGATTTCTGCGCTTTTCATTAGGTTCTTCCACGGAGGCTGCGGCCAAAGGCCTGTTCGAAACGTCAACAGACGAAGCGACGGCAAAGGGCCGCATTATATCGGCCCTGCGCGCGGGGTACAGCGTGTTTATACGATAGAAACGGTCAATTGGAGTGCTAACGCTATCACTTGCGCGAAAAGTCGACGAATGTCGCGACGACCTGCTCGATTTGCGCACGGCTGACGTCCATGTGCGTGACCATGCGCAGACGCGCGGCGGCACTGAGTTTGATCCCGCGGTTGGCGGCAAAGGCCTTGATGGCCTCGGCCTGGTCGCCCATCTGCACGTAAACCATGTTGGTCTGCACCGGTTCGACCTCGAACCCCGCCCCGCGCAGGCCTTCGGCCAGCAACTGCGCGTTGGCATGGTCATCGGCCAGGCGCTCTACGTTGTTATCCAGCGCATACAGGCCTGCCGCCGCGAGAACCCCGGCCTGACGCATGCCGCCACCGACCATCTTGCGCAGGCGCCGGGCCTTGCCGATCAGCTCGGCCGAGCCGCACAGCACCGAACCGACCGGTGCGCCCAGGCCTTTGGACAGGCACACCGAGACGGAATCGAAATACTGGGTGATTTCCCGGGCATCCACACCCAGCTTCACTGCCGCGTTGTACAGACGTGCGCCGTCCAGGTGCAGTTGCAAGCCATGCTCGCGGGTAAAACTGCGCGCCCGTGCCAGGTATTCCAGTGGCAGGACCTTGCCTTGCATGGTGTTTTCCAACGCCAGCAAACGGCTGCGGGCAAAATGGAAGTCGTCCGGCTTGATCGCGGCAGCGACCTGCGCCAGGTCCAGCGAACCATCGGCCTGCACTTCCAGCGGTTGCGGCTGGATCGAGCCAAGCACCGCCGCGCCACCCCCTTCATACTTATAAGTGTGGGCCTGCTGGCCGACGATGTACTCGTCACCGCGCTCGCAATGGGCCATCAACCCCAGCAGGTTGCTCATGGTGCCGGTCGGCACGAACAGTGCCGCGGCAAAGCCCAGTCGCCTGGCCAGTTCGGCTTCCAGGTGATTGACCGTCGGATCTTCGCCATACACGTCATCGCCGGTGGCGGCCTTGGTCATTGCCTCGAGCATGCCGGCGCAAGGTTGGGTGACGGTGTCGCTGCGAAGATCGATAACACTCATGAATCTGGCCTCGGTAAGCAGGGGGAAATCCCTTTCAGGAAAGAATTACTGCGGGCATGGCGACGATTAATCAACCCTTGCGTAGGAAAAGGCCGATTAAACCAACGGAAAAGTCGATGACAATCATCCAAAAGGGGTCATGCGCATACCGCAAATATGTGATAAAAACGCTGCGCCGCCAAACATTTTGGCGGCAAAAACGTTCTCAGGGCGGGGTGCAACTCCCCACCGGCGGTAATTGCGCGCAATGCGCATAGCCCGCGAGCGCTTGGTGACAGCACGGCTTCGGCGGTGCCTGACAGCAAGGTCAGCAGACCCGGTGTGATCCCGGGGCCGACGGTCATAGTCCGGATGAAGAGAGAACGGGATTGACAACAAAGGGCCGTCCGCCGGCATTCGTGCGAGCGTGCGTACCCTCAAATCCCCTTCGATTCATAACGCCCTGTTTTTCACACAAACAGGAGTCAGAACATGCAACCCACCGCAATCGACAGCAAAAGCAAACACCATCAGGGCGAGCGCGTAGCGTTCATCCAGGCCTGCTGGCACAAGGACATTGTCGATCAGAGCCGTAAAGGCTTCGTCGCCGAAATGATTACCCAGGGTTATCAGGAATCCGACATCGATTTCTTCGAAGTCGGCGGCGCCTTTGAAATGCCCCTGCACGCCAAGTTGCTGGCCAAGACCGGTCGTTATGCCGGCATCGTCGCCGCAGCCCTGGTGGTGGACGGCGGGATCTACCGTCACGAGTTCGTCGCCCAGTCGGTGGTCAGCGGCCTGATGCAGGTTCAACTGGAAACCGAAGTGCCAGTGTTCTCGGTGTCCCTGACCCCGCACCACTTCCATGCAGGCGAAGAACACCAGAAGTTCTTCTTCGAGCATTTCCTGCATAAAGGCCAGGAAGCGGCAAAGACCTGTGCGGATACGCTGTTGAAAATCCGTTCGCTGCGCCGCACTGAACCGCGCGCGGTAGCTGTCTAAAAGCCGAAAACCTTGTAGGAGCGAGCTTGCTCGCGATAGTCGTCAACGATAACGCGGGAAGCCTGGCACCCCGCGGCGTTTTCAGATTCATCGCGAGCAAGCTCGCTCCTACAGAGGTTAAATGCCGTAATCAGGCCAGGTTTTCGTCGGTGGTCGGCACGACCAGGATGCCGGCACGCAAACCATTCTTCACCCTGGGGTTCGGGAAGATGATCCGGGCGCCCTCTTCCTCGATGATCCAGCGGGTGTTGGCGATATCTTCCGCCAGCAGGTAACCCACTTCCAGCTCTGAAAAGTTCTCGATGTCCGCCGGCAGGTTCAGGCGGAAGCTGTCGCTGTGCTTGATGATTTCTCGCGCCACGCTGTACAGCTGCAAACCGTCCAGCGCGTCCTCAGTCAGTTCTGGTTCGGTGCCCTCGATGATCTGCTTGAGACGCCTCTCCAGCAGCGAGACGTTGACACCGTCGTTCTGACCGAACGGCCGCGCCTTGCCCAACTCCAGGGTAAAAGCCTCGGCACCCAGCTTGTCGTAGGTATAGGAGCTGAACACGATGGACGGCTTGTTCTGCAGCAACACCGCTTCCATGCCGGCAGCACGCAGGCGCGCCAGTTCCTGACGCGAATGCTGGCGGTCTTCCTTCCACGGGTACAAGGCGAACTGCTCGATTTTCGAACCACGAATCGCCGTGTGCAGGTCGTAGTGCAGGCGCTGGCGATCCGGCAGGCTGAAGAAGCTGGCAGCCAAACGTTCCAGCTCACAGGCGCGCAGGGCTTCGCAACCGCTGCTTTGTTCGTGACGGCCATTGAACAGCCGATTGACGTCCTGCTCGACGAAACGCTCGCCCTTGCGAATCGCTTCCGGGTTGCCGAACAGGAACAGAATACGTGCGCGCGGCTTCAGATCGCCACGGGCAATGTCGTGCAACAGGCGATCGAGCAATTCGATCGGCGCTGTTTCGTTGCCATGGATCCCCGCCGAAAGCAGCAGGTCCAGGCCGTTGTCACGCGCTTCAGGTGGCCGGACTTCCAGCGCACCTTCGCTCAACCAGCGCATGCGCACGCCTTCGACAGTCAGTTGAGTCTTCTCCGCCGGTTCGCGGCCGGCGAGGGTCAGTTCAAGCAGTTTGCCGAGGGCGAGCATAGAGCGGTTTCCTTAGTGATCGTGGTTGCAGTCCGGGCCGTGGACGTGTTCCTCGTCGTCACCGAGGTCAGCCGGTTCCATTTCCAGTTGCAGACTTACCAGATTAGTCGCCAATGGGCGCAACAGCAGGTTGGCGTACTCGGCGTCGCCTTCTTCGACGTCCACGCCGATCAGCAACTGGCCACGGCCGTCCTGCTGGATCCACAGCTCTTTACCTTGCCACAGGACCGCGACGCGGGTGCAGGACGTTTCCAGTTGCGTGCCGTCGGTGTCTTCAAGGATCAGCTGCAGGGTATCGCTCATGTCTTTACGCTCTCGTTTGAGATGAATCAGCGCGCTGCCGTAGAAAGCGGCGCGCCGTCGATCAATTGATCTGGAATGGATAAACCGCGCCCAGTTTAAGGATTTGCGTCAGTTCATCCAGTGCCGTCCGGCACTCAAGCAGCAATTGCGGGTCCGCCAGATCGTTTTCGGTCATGCGGTCGCGGTAGTGCTTCTCGACCCATTCGGTCAGTGTGCCGTACAACGGTGCCGTCATGATAACCCCTTGGTTGACGGCCGCCAGTTCGGTTTCGTTGAGCGCGACACGCAGTCGAAGGCAAGCAGGGCCACCGCCGTTCTGCATGCTCTGCTTGAGATCGAAGACTTTCACTTCGCGGATCAGGCCGCCGGAGCTGGTCAAACCCTGCAAGTACTGCCAGACACGCTCGTTGCCACGGCATTCTTCCGGCACGATCAACAGCATGGAGCCGTCAGGACGCGACAGCAGTTGGCTGTTGAACAGGTAGGAACGAACCGCGTCTTCCACGCTGACGGCGGAACGTGGCACACACACAGACTGAAATTTCCCACCGACTTTGGCGAGTTTGCTCTGCAATTCAGCGAGCATCTTCTCGGTCTCGAGGAACGCGTCCTCGTGATAGAACAGCACTTCACCATTACCCACGGCGATCACGTCGTTGTGGAACACGCCCTGATCGATCACCGACGGGTTCTGCTGCGCGTAGACCACGCCGTCATCGCTCAAGCCGTGCAAACGGGCAACGGCCTGGGACGCTTCGAGGGTCTGGCGCGCCGGGTACTTCTGCGGTGCCGGGTAGCGGGTGTCGAACGCACTGCGGCCGAACACGAAGAACTCGACACCGGCCTCGCCGTATTCACGGCAGAAACGCGTGTGGTTGGCCGCGCCTTCGTCACCGAATTGCGCCACGGCTGGCAAGGCGGCGTGGTGGGCGAAGTGTTTCTGGTCAGCGAACATCGCCCCCAGCACGCGGCTGGTGGTCGGGTGTTCGATGCTGCGGTGGTATTTGCAGTTGAGGTTGGCGGCGGTGAAATGCACGCGGCCATCAGCGGTGTCGGCGCTCGGGCTGACGGTCGCCGCGTTGGCCACCCACATGCTCGACGCCGAGCAACTGGCCACCAGCAGCGGCATCGCCTCTTTGGCAGCGCGCTCGATCACTTGAGCGTCGGTGCCGCCAAAGCCCAGGCGACGCAGTGCAGCCACATCCGGGCGCTCTTGCGGTGCCAGTACGCCTTGCTGGAAACCCATTTCCATCAGCGCTTTCATCTTTGCCAGGCCTTGCAGCGCCGCTTCCTTGGGGTTGGAAGACTGCTGGCTGTTGCTCTGGGACGCGACGTTGCCGTAGGACAGGCCGCCGTAGTTATGGGTCGGCCCCACTAGACCGTCAAAATTGACTTCATAGGATTTCATCAGCGAGGCTCCACGAGAATCTGTTGTTATAGGCTTCAGTAACTGTTCTTTTAGACCGCGTCGCGGCCATCGCGAGCGAGCTCGCTCCTACAGTGATTGCGTCGTACACAAGATATGTGAACGCCACCGAACCTGTGGGAGCGGGCTTGCCCGCGATGGGCATCACGCCATCTTCACGCCAGGTGTCAGGGCAGCAGGCATGGTCAGGCTCGGCGTTTCCAGCGAGGCCACCGGGTACGCGCAGTAATCCGCCGCGTAGTAAGCGCTGGCGCGGTGGTTGCCCGAGGCCCCTACGCCGCCGAATGGCGCGCTGCTCGCGGCACCGGTCAGTTGCTTGTTCCAGTTGACGATACCGGCACGGCTTTCCAGCCAGAACTGCTGGTAACGCGCCTCGGAGTCCGACAGCAGGCCGGCGGCCAGACCGTAGGCGGTGTCGTTGGCTTCAGCGATCGCCGCTTCAAAATCAGCGTAGCGGATCACCTGCAGCAACGGGCCGAACAGCTCTTCGTCAGGACGATCGGCAACGGCGCTCACGTCCAGGATACCCGGGGTCAGCAGGGCCGATTGAGCCTGAGGCTGAGTCATTTCCAGCAGTGCCACGGCGCCGTTGGCCAGCAGATGTTCCTGCGCATCCATCAACGCTTTCGCAGCGCCAAGGGAAACCACCGAGCCCATGAACGGCGCCGGTTGCTGATCGAAGGCTCCGACTGAGAGGGTCGAGCTGACCGCCACCAGGCGCGCCAGCAACGAGTCGCCCCAAGCACCTTGCGGCACCAGCAAGCGACGAGCACAGGTGCAACGCTGGCCGGCGGAAATGAACGCCGACTGAATGATGGTGTACACCGCGGCATCGAGGTCGGCGACCTGATCGACCACCAGCGGGTTGTTACCGCCCATTTCCAGCGCCAGGATCTTGTCCGGACGACCGGCGAATTGCTGGTGCAGGTGATTGCCGGTGCGGCTGGAACCGGTGAAGAACAGCCCGTCGATGCCCGGGTTCGCCGCCAGGGCGATACCGGTTTCGCGAGCGCCTTGCAGCAGGTTCAATACACCGGCCGGCAGGCCAGCCTCGATCCAGCACTTGACCGTCAGCTCAGCGACTTTCGGTGTCAGTTCGCTTGGCTTGAACAGCACGCTGTTACCGGCCAACAGTGCCGGCACGATATGGCCGTTCGGCAGGTGACCCGGGAAGTTGTACGGGCCAAATACCGCCACCACACCGTGGGGTTTGTGGCGCAGCACAGCGGTGGCATCGCCCAGCGGCCCGCTCTTCTCGCCGGTACGTTCGCGGTAGCTCTGCACCGAGATGGCAATCTTGTTGACCATGCTGGTGACTTCGGTCGCCGCTTCCCACAGGGGTTTGCCGGTTTCTTCGCCGATGGTATGAGCCAATTCGTCAGCGTGATTCTTCAGCGCGGCGGCAAAGGCCTCCAGCACCGAGATACGCTCTTCCAGGGTGCGCCGCGCCCAGTCCGGGAACGCCTGACGCGCCGCTTGCACAGCCGACTCGACCTGATCGGCGGTGGCTCCGACGCCGGACCACAGTACCTGCTGGGTCACCGGGTTCAGCGACTCGAAGGCTTCGCCCCCACCTGCCAGCCATTCACCTGCGATGTAAAGCGACTTCATTATTTCGACTCCCGAGCTGCGGACAACGCCACGGCGCGCACTTGATCGCCCGCGTTGAGTTGAAGACGTTTGGCGGTCAACGGGTCGACCACCAGGGTGCCGGCGGCCAGACGTGCAGGCGCGGCAGTGATCCGGCAGTCCTCGCGCTTGCGGTTGTGAATGATGAATGGCGTGGCATCGTCACCCGGTGTGCCGACGGCCAGCACCAGCGCCTGGCTGTCGCGCACGGCGCGGATCTTGCCGGTTTCGCATTCGATCGCCGGGCCTGCGTCGAAGATATCGACGTAGCCCTGGTAGCTGAAACCTTCGCTCTTGAGCATGGCCAGCGCCGGCTCGGTGTCCGGATGAACCTGACCGATCACGTTGCGCGCATCCGGCGACAGGAAGCAGGTGTACAGCGGGAATTTCGGCATCAGTTCGGCGATGAACGCCTTGTTGCCCACGCCGGTCAGGTAGTCAGCCTGGCTGAATTCCATCTTGAAGAAGTGCCGGCCCAGGCTTTCCCAGAACGGCGAACGTCCGGCCTCGTCGGAAACACCGCGCATTTCGGCAATGATCTTGTTGCCGAACAGTTGCGGGAATTCGGCGATGAACAGCATCCGCGCCTTGGACAGCATGCGACCGTTGAGGCCACTGCGGTAATCGGCGTGCAGGAACAGCGAGCACAGCTCGGAGTTGCCGGTCAGGTCGTTGGCCAGGAACAGCGTCGGGATTTCACGATAGATGTTCAGCTCTTGCGAAGCGCTGACCGTCAGACCGACCCGGAAGTTGTACCAGGGCTCACGCAGGCCAACGGCGCCGGCAATGGCGGAAATACCCACCACGCGCCCGTCGTCATCTTCGAGCACGAACAGATAGTCCGCGTCGCCCCGCCCGGCGTCGCCGCGAAAGGTCTTCTCGGCCCAGCCAACCCGATGGGCCAGCCGCTCTTCGTTGGCCGGCAAGGTGGTCAGGCCGGTGCCGGTGCTGCGGGCCAGGTCGATCAGAGCGGGTAAATCGCTGCTGCGTACGGGACGAACGATCATGCTATCTCCTCAAACGGGCCGCTTGCGCCACCCGTGAAACTTCGCTGCTTTCTAAACGAGCAATCAGGCCAGGTCGCTGTTAAACCGCGACCAGGCGCACGCTGGCACCCTCGCCGACACCCAGGGCTTCGGCCGCCTCCAGGTCCAGGGTCACCGGTTTGCCCGGCGCGTAATCGAGCTCGAGCATGACCGCGCGGTAATCCTGCAACTGGGCATTGGCAACCAGGTACTGGCGACCGACACCTTTGACCGGCTCACCGATCTTCACCGGCACCACACGGCTCTGGGCGATCGAACGGATCCCCGAGACACGGGCATGCAGGGTCGGGCCACCGTCGAAGATGTCGATGTAGTGATCGGTCTCGAAACCTTCGCGCATCAGAATGTCGAAGGTGATCTGCGCGCGGGGGTGCACCTGGCCCATGGCTTCTTGAGCGGAGTCCGGCAGCAGTGGCACGTAGATCGGGTAATGCGGCATCAGTTCGGCAAGGAACGTACGGCTTTTCAGCCCGCACAGACGCTCGGCTTCGGCGTAGTTGAGGTCGAAGAAGTTGCGGCCGATGGCATCCCAGAACGGCGAGTCGCCGTTTTCATCGCTGTAACCGACGATTTCGGTCACCACGGAATCGGCAAAACGCTCCGGATGGCTGGCCACGAACAGCAAACGGCCACGGGAGTTGAGCTCCGACCAAGGCGACCCCACCAACTCGCGCTGCACATAGAAGCTGGTCAGCAAGCTGTTGCCGGTCAGGTCGTGGCACTGGGAGAGCACGTGGATCTTGTTGTGAATCTTCAGCTCGCGGGAAGCGTGCACGAAGGTTTCGTTGCGAAAGCTGTAGAACGGCTCGGAGTAACCGGCCGACGCCACGATGGCCGAGCAACCGACCAGCTTGCCGGTGGCGGAGTCTTCGAGAACGAAGAAATAACTTTCCTCACCGTTGAAACTCACTTCGGCGGCGAACGAGGCTTCGCTTGCCGCGATCTTGTCGCTCAGGCGCTCAACGTCATCCGGCAAGGAAGTGACACCAATCGGACTGTCCGCAGCCAGACGCTGTACCTCGCCCAGATCAGCCATTTGCGCGGGGCGCATCACCAGCATGGTGTCACTCCTTTCTAAAACTCTTTTGAGGGAAATAAGCCGGGGCCGCCTTGGAACTCCTGTGGGAGCGAGCTTGCTCGCGATGGAGTGTCAGTCGACACCAATGTGGATGATCCACCATCGCGAGCAAGCTCGCTCCTACAGTAAAGCGGGCCCGGCATAAAAATTGGGTTCGACGCCTGAAAGATCAGGCGTCGAAGGGTCTATCAGGCTTGCGTCAGTTTTGCCGCGGCACGTTCGAAGCGGTCCAGACCGGCATCGATATCGGCGTCTTCCACCACCAGGCTCGGGGCGAAACGCACCACGTCCGGGCCGGCTTGCAGAATCATCAGGCCTTCTTGTTCAGCGGCGTTGAAGATGTCCTTGGCCTTGCCTTTCCAGGCATCGCTGAGCACACAGCCGATCAACAGACCCAGGCCACGGACCTGGGTGAACAGGCCGTATTTCTCGCCGATCTGCTCAAGGCGTGCCTTGAACTTGTCGTGCTTGGCATTGACGCCAGCCAGTACCTCTGGGGTGTTGATCACGTCGATCACCGCACCTGCGACAGCGCACGCCAGCGGGTTGCCGCCGTAAGTGGTGCCGTGGGTGCCGACGACCAGGTGCTTGGCCAGGTCTTCGGTGGTCAGCATGGCGGCGATCGGGAAACCACCGCCCAGGCTCTTGGCGCTGGTCAGGATGTCCGGGATCACGCCGTAATGCTGGTAAGCGAACAGGTGGCCGGTACGGCCCATGCCGGTTTGCACTTCGTCGAACACCAGCAGCGCGTTGTGCTCGTTGCACAGTTCGCGGGCGCCTTGCAGGTAGGCCAGTTCGGCCGGCAGTACGCCGCCCTCACCTTGAATAGGCTCCAGGACCACGGCGCAGGTCTTGTCGGAAACGGCAGCTTTCAACGCAGCCAGATCGTTGTATGGCACGTGGGTGATGCCGGTGATCTTCGGACCGAAGCCATCGGAATACTTCGACTGGCCACCGACGTTCACGGTGAACAGGGTACGGCCGTGGAAGCTGTTGAGCGCGGCGATGATCTCGTACTTCTCGCTGCCATAACGGTCGAACGCGACACGACGGGCCAGCTTGAACGCGGCCTCGTTGGCTTCGGCGCCGGAGTTGCAGAAGAAGGCGCGCTCGGCAAAGGTGGCGTCGACCAGCTTGTGCGCCAGGCGCAGCGCCGGCTCATTGGTGAACACGTTGGACACGTGCCACAGCTTGTTCGCCTGCTCGGTCAAGGCACCGACCAGCGCCGGATGCGCGTGACCCAATACGTTGACGGCAATCCCGCCGGCGAAGTCGATCAGCTCGCGACCGGACTGGTCCCAAACGCGGGAACCGGCGCCACGCACAGGAATGAATGCGGCAGGCGCATAGTTGGGAACCATTACCTGATCGAAATCGGCGCGTTGTACCGCAGCGTGCTCAACGGACATCGGAGTCTCCTGAAGAGAAAACACTCGCCTGAAACTGGCGAGCTTGGTGAGGATTGTAAGGACAGTTTTCAGCCCGGCCTTGCCGCCAAGCGACAACTTCTTATAGCGCAAACCCCGGATTTTCCCGGGTTTACGGCAATGCGACATATAGGGTCGCAAAGGCGCAGTTTAACTGGCGGCGGACGTTTGCGGCAGGCTTGCTGCGTTGTAACTCATGGCAATGACCCGAGTGCGGTAAATATGTACCGCACAGCGTCCGGGTTCGCGCGGTTTCCTAAGGGCCTCATCCCACTTCGATGGTCACCTTAACCGCATGAATACCCAACATACCGACATTGCTAGCGACGCCTTCAGGCCAGACGCTCACTATCAGCACTTGAGCAACGTGATCCCCTCCTGGCTCCGCCAAGCAACGCCTCATCGGCGTGAGGCACTGCGCAACAGCGCGCCAGGCATTCCGGCCGGGCTCAAGGACGCTCCACCCCATCAGCATGCAGAACTGGGCAAACTCATTGCCCGTCATGTGACCAGCCAGAACCAGGTTGATCAAATGATGGCAAAGCTGCAGAGCCCCGCCGACTTCGCCGAACCACTTCTCGAAGCGGCGCTCAAGACCCGATTCGGCCTGGAACTGGACGCTCGTAAAACGTTCCTTCGCCTTTACATCCCGGCTCACATCCCATGGCTTCGGCTGAAATCCGGCGCTGCGCGCACCTGGACGGTGTCCCTGCTGGATGCCGCACTGCACAATTTTGAAAGCACCGAAACCAAAGCAGACGCCTTCGAGCCCGCCTCGACTTACATCACGCCCCCCTCTGCTACCGGGCAATTCAATACATTGCCGCAGATACTGGAAAAGATGCCCATCACGGCTTTTACCAGCCTCTGCCGGGAACTGGACATTGGCCAGCGCTATAAAGAGTATCTGGACGACAACCTTGGCATCAGCAATCCCGTGGCCGCGGCAATACTGAAATCGAAAATTCACGACAGCCAGAAAACCGCACTCACCGCTGCCCTGCACATGGCGCAGATGCAAAAATTGCTGGGCAGTGACGTCCACCGACTGACTCTTGGCTTGCTCGACAACCTGCCTTCTTTACGTTTGCATGGTCTGCCCTGGGGCTACCATGAACTGACAATCATGAACGCTCGCCTGACCGGCATCGTTTTGTTTGCACCGGATCTGGAGCGCGCAACAGAAGTGGTCAGAGTGGTGGCCTACATTCCTGACGACCCCGAACACCCGATCAAGGAATACAGTTCAACCGCCGCCTTCGCCGAGGAACTTGGTCAGCGCTTGCGTGCCCCCGAATACCAACAGTTTTTCAGTCGATTCATCAATCATGAGGATCGTGGGTACTTTTTCGCGCAGTTGAACAACGAGCTATCACCTTTAACCTGGCAGCCTGTTCCACCGGGCGATCCGCACCCGACCTGGCGAGAGCGCCCTAACCAACGTCCCGACTTGCACATTGCGGCCACACCGGTGAAAGACGATCTCTTGACCCACCTCTATCAGAGCAAGCTCAACAAGATCCTCAACGATGCGCGAGTGATCGCCGTGTCCACCGCAACAGTCGACCAGAGAGCCCGCTGGGCCTTATGGGACTCCTTTACGGAAATAGCTTCGACCCTGCTGAACATCGCGGCCTTTATTGCCCTGCCGTTCGTACCCTTCCTTGGCGAGTTGATGCTGGCCTACATGGCCTACCAGTTGCTCGACGAAACCTTCGAAAGCATTGTTGACTGGGCCGAGGGCCACACCACCGAGGCCTTCGAGCATTTCATGGGCGTTGTTGAAACCGCCGTACAACTGGGCACCTTTGCGGTGGGTGGCGTGATCGCGGCGGGAGAATTTCGCGCGATCCTGCCCAAGGAAATTGTGCAGTTCATCGACCGTTTCAATTCGGTGAAGCGGCCCAATGGCGAAACCCGCTATTGGAAACCCGACCTGACCGCCTACGAGCACCCCGCCACACTCCCGGCAGACTCAAAACCGGATTCACTCGGACTGCACAGGCATCAAGGTAAAACCCTGTTACCCCTGGAAGGCAAAAACTACGCCATCAGCGAGGACTCCGTCATCGGCGAGTACCGCATCGACCACCCCTCCCGCCCTGACGCCTACAAACCACAACTGCGGCACAACGGCACCGGCGCCTGGCAAACCGAACTCGACCAGCCGTTGAGCTGGGACCAGGCCACCGTGCTGCACCGTATCGGCCCGGACATGCAGCGATTTTCGGCCAGCACCCGCGAGCGCATCCTCAGCATCAGCGGCAGCCACGAAGATACCCTGCGCAAGATACACGTGCATGCCGGGCAGGTGCCGCCGTTACTGGCCGACACACTCAAACGCTTCAGGATCGATCAGGACATACAAACCTTTATTGATCAGATCGGCAGCGACCAGCCGGAGCACTTCCTCAAGGCGGATCCCGTGACACAGCTGGAACTGCTCAATGAAAACGGTTACTGGCCGGCAAACAAAGGCCTGCGACTGATCGACGAAAATGCGCAAACCCTTTGGCAAAGCCCGGCGCCCGATGTACCCGTGGTGGAAATCGACGCCACCCGCCTCACCGACGGCGACCTGCTGAAAACCTTTCTCCTGACCCTGTCGGACAGCGAAGCCAGAACGCTGATGGGCGAAGAATTCGGTCACCCCTCCCCTGGCCTGGAAAACCGGGCGCAGCGGTTGCGCAAGATACTCGCGCGGCTTGCCGAACAGAAACGGCAAGGCCTGTTCGATCAGCGTTATCGCAGACTCGAACGTGGCGCTCAAGGCCCCATACAAGCAGTCATGGATGCTGAGCCCGGACTACCAAGCAGCGTTGCAGAAGCGATTGTGAACACAGCAAACGAACAGGAACTGCAACAGCTGAAAAAACCAACCATTTCCCCTCGCCTGGTCGAGCTGAGCCAGGAGGCCAGATTACAAGTACGAGTGACACGCGCCTACGAGGGGCTTGATTTGCCATCGACCGAGAACAACCTCGACACCGACCGGCTGGCCTTGCACACCCTGGAAAAACTGCCAGGCTGGACGGGACAGCTACGACTGGAAACCCGCCAGTACGCCCATGAAGGCCTCCTGATCGACAGCGTTGGCAGTGCCGACGCGCCCCTGCGTAAAGTGCTGGTGCTCAGAGTAGAAGGCGAGTATCAGGCGTTCGATCAAGACGGCGAAGAACTCAGCGGCATGGACTCGCTTTACGCATGCCTATTACAGGCCATGCCGGACAGTGAACGCACCGCCCTGAACCTTCATATCGGTGAAGGTGAACGACTCAAACAGTTAATTCGCAATCACGCCTTGAGCCGTGACGCATTAAGCTCGCTGCTGGCTCGACACCCCAACCTCAAACCCACCTACGACCCAAAGGTAATGCGCTTGCTCGGTGGCGGTGACGGGTATCGTCAAATGCCACGCAACACACCTACCTTGCAAGCTCGGGCTCAGACACTGTTCCCCCATCTATCCGCCGAAGAGCTCGACGCCTTCGTCGAACGCCTGCAACAGCACCCAAACGGACCGCGGGCAGAACTGAATCGGCTTATGGTTCAACACACGCAGCTCCAGGAAACGCTTTCTTCCTGGCGCGACGAAACTCCGCTGTTTATTCCAGACACACAACTCAGGGTCACTCCCGAGCAATTCGCTGCACAAAAGCAGGTCCGTCGACAGTTCACCATCGACCTGATGGACTGCTGGCGACAGCAATGGACCCTTCCCGAGACCGCGCTTGAAAGAGTCGACTTCAACTTCTTCCAACCGATCATCGGCGAATTGCCAGCCCTGAGCACCGACTTCAGCGGCGTCACAATGCTTACACTGGAAGGCAGCAGCGCCACGCGGGGCATGCATGAGTTTCTGCGCAGCTTTACCGGTTTACGCATCCTGAAACTGCGCGATTTCAACCTTGGCCACTTACCGGACACCCTTCCATCGTTGCAACTCGAAGAACTCATTCTGAGCAATTGCGCGATCACCCTCAGCCCCGAAAGCCAGGTCGGGCTCGCGGGCCTGCATCGGTTGACCACAATGGACCTGTACAAGAACCCCTTGGGCATGACACCCGATGTCGGCAGCATGCCCGATTTGAATTACATCGACTTATCGCAGACGGGCATTACTGAACTCCCGCGCGAATTATTGACTCGCCCACGCCTGCGCACCGCCCTGCTCAATAACAACCAGATCAAAGAGTTGCCCAGCGCATTGTTCACACTGCAACAACGCACCCAGGAGGGTTTCGACCTGGGCAACAATCCGCTTTCAAACGCAGCCCGCGAACGCCTCAAACAGCACTTCCAGCAGACCCGTCAGGACTTCGGTATCTTTGCCGAAGAAACAGATATCCACCGCGCCCAGGCACTGTACCCCTGGATGGACCAGGAAGACGCCAGCAAATTCGTCTACAAACTGCCCGGGACCCTGGATGAGGGGCGAGTCGAACTGACCCGCCTGGAAGTCGAACTCACCACCCTGGAGAACGACCTGTCCGCCTGGACCGGCAATATTCCCGCCGTCCACCCCCACAGCAATCAACCGTTCACTGCCCAGCAACTGCTGATCGAACATTCGACGCGGGACGCATTCAGAGAGTCCGTACTGCGCTGCTGGCGCCGGGAAAGCGACCCGGAGGACTTCGACGTTTCACTGCAAGCAACTACTTATGACCTGAGTCTGGAGACACGGATTACCGGTAACTTGCCGACACTGAGCGCAGACTTCAGCCATGTTTCTCTGGTTTACCTGAGTAGCGAGAGTGGCCTGACCACAGGCGTCACCGAATTCCTGGAGTGCTTCCCCAAACTCAAGACCCTCGTTATCAACGACTTCAGGCTAGGCGATATTCCGGAGGCGATATTCCGGATGAGCGATTTGAGATCGCTCAATCTCCTCAACTGCAACATCACCCTGACCCCGCAGTCTGCCCTGAACCTGGCCGAGATGGCCCGCCTGGAATTCATCGACTTGAGGAACAATCCGCTGGGGCTGGCTCCGGATATCAGCCAGATGGCGGACCTGGCGACCCTGCAACTGGACAACTGCGGGCTCACCGAATTACCCGCTGGACTGTTGCAGCTCAAGAGCCTGGAAACCGTAGACCTGAGCGACAACGCAATCAGCCGGATACCCGCCGACCTCCTCGAACTGCCGCTGGAGATCGCCGAAAGCATCAACTTGCGGGGCAATCCGTTCTCCGAAGACAGCCTGCAGATCCTGATCGAGTATTTCAGGCTGACCAGTGTCGACTTCGGCATTCAGGAAGTGATCGATCGGGCAGAATTGGAGGTGTCGACGTCCGAGGCGTCCGAACCGGAAGACTGATCGGGATCAGGTGCTGATCACCCGCGTTCCGGCGGCACCGATGACAATTCGAACGGGCTGCTGCTGCGCCGCTGGTTGCGATCTTCCCGCGGCGTGGCACCGAAGAAATTGCGGTAGGCGCTGGAGAAATGCGGCCCCGAGGAGAAGCCACAGGACAGGCCGATCTGGATGATCGACTTGCTGGTTTGCATCAACATCTGCCGGGCCTTGTTCAGGCGCAGTTCCAGGTAATACTGGCTCGGCACGCGGTTGAGGTATTGCTTGAAGATCCGCTCCAGCTGCCGACGGGATACGCACACGTGCTGGGCGATTTCGTCGGTGGTCAGCGGTTCTTCGATGTTGGCTTCCATGAGCAACACTGCTTGTGTGAGCTTCGGATGGCTGGAACCCAGGCGGTTCTGCAACGGAATGCGCTGGCGCTCGCCGCCCTCGCGGATGCGTTCGACCACCAGTTCTTCGGACACCGCACCGGCCAGTTCCGCACCGTGATCGCGGGCCAGCACGGCCAGCAACAAGTCGAGCACCGACATCCCGCCGCACGCGGTCAGGCGATCGCGATCCCAGTCGAACAAGTGACTGGTGGCGATGACCTTCGGAAAGCGCTCGGCGAAATCGTCCTGCCAGCGCCAATGCACAGCCGCGCGATAACCGTCGAGCAAACCCAACTGCGCCAGCGGGTAAACACCGGCCGACAGACCGCCGATCACGCAACCGGAACGCACCAGTTGCTTGAGCGCACTGCTGAGCGCCGGCGCCAGTGTGGTCGGTGGTTCGTCAGCGAGCAGGAACAGTTTCTGGAAGTTTTCGAGCTTGCCGGTCCACGCCTCACCCGGCAATTGCCAGGCGCTTTCGCTCGGCGCTTCGGCCTGCAGGAACGACAGCTCGTAAACCACGTCCGGATGCACACGCTGGGCAACACGCAAGGCCTCCTCAGCCAGCGCAAGCGTCAGTGCTTTAGTGCTGGGCCAAATCAGGAAACCAATTCGATGGGCAGTCATGGTGGGCAATCCGAAACGAAAACAGTGTTAGAAGCCAAAAGCGGCTGCAACCAAATTAGACCATCTGGCGCGCGCTGCGCAGCATGGCCTAATTTGGTGCGTAACGGGAGCGATTACTTCAGGCTACCCGACAGGAATTGCTGCAGACGCTCGGATTGCGGGTTCACCAGCACTTCGCGCGGGTTACCGCTTTCTTCAACCACACCTTTGTGCAGGAACACCAACTGGTTCGACACTTCACGGGCAAAGCCCATTTCGTGGGTCACCACGACCATGGTCCGGCCTTCCTGGGCCAGAGCCTGCATGACTTTCAACACGTCGCCAACCAACTCCGGGTCGAGGGCCGAGGTCGGTTCGTCGAACAGCATCACCTCAGGTTCCATCGCCAGCGCACGGGCAATCGCCACGCGCTGCTGCTCGCCGCCGGACATGTGCCCAGGGTAAGCATCCTTGCGATGGGCCACGCCCACCTTGTTCAGGTAGTGTTCGGCCTTCTCGCGTGCTTCAGCCTTGGACACGCCCAGCACATGCACCGGCGCTTCCATGATGTTTTCCAGCGCGGTCATGTGCGACCACAGGTTGAAATGCTGGAACACCATCGACAGGCGCGAACGCATGCGTTGCAGCTGTTTCGGGTCGGCGGCCTTCAGCGCGCCGTCCTTGTTCGCCACCAGCTTCAGCTCTTCGTTGTTGAGCAGAATCCTGCCCGCGTGCGGCTGCTCCAGCAGGTTGATGCAGCGCAGGAAAGTACTTTTGCCGGAGCCACTGGAACCGATGATGCTGATCACATCGCCGGCTGCCGCTTTCAGGGACACGCCCTTGAGCACTTCGTGACTGCCATAGCGTTTATGCAGGTCTTGGACTTCAAGTTTGTACATGCTGTCGGTTCTCACAAAAACAGTCAGTCAGTGATATCAGTGCTTGCGCGGGGCCAGGTAGCCCAGCCAGCGGCGCTCGGCCATCTTGAACAGCTTCACCAGGATGAAGGTCAGGCACAGGTAGAATACGCCAGCGGTGATGTACGCCTCGAACGGCAGGTAGAACTGGGCGTTGACCGTGCGCGCGGCACCGGTGATGTCGATCAGGGTCACGATGGACGCCAGACTGGTGGTCTGCAGCATCATGATCACTTCGTTGCTGTACTGCGGCAGCGCGCGACGCAGGGCCGACGGCAGCAGGATGCGCTTGTACATCTTGACCCGCGACATGCCCATGGCCTTGGCCGCTTCGATCTCGCCGTTCGGCGTGGCGCGCAGGCTGCCGGCGATGATTTCGGCGGTGTAGGCGCTGGTGTTGATCGCGAACGCCAGGCACGCACAGAACGTTGCGCTGGACAGCCACGGCCAGAGGAAACTTTCCCGCACGGCTTCGAACTGCGCCAGACCGTAGTAGATCAAGAACAGCTGCACCAGCATCGGCGTGCCGCGGATCACGTAGGTGTAGAGCCAGGCCGACATGTTGACGACCGAGTTCTTCGAGACACGCATCAGGCCCAGCGGCAAGGCGCACAGCAAGCCGAAGAACAGCGACAGCGCGAGCAGTTTGAGGGTGGTCACCAGGCCGCCAAGGTACAGCGGCATGGCCTCCCAAATGACGTTGTAGTCGAAGATCATAGATCAGCCGCCCTTACGCCTACCGAGTAGCGCTTCTCAAGGTGACGCAATGCCAGCAACGACACACTGGTGATCACCAGGTACATCGCGGCTACTGCGAGGAAGAAGGTGAAAGGCTCGCGGGTGGCATCGGCCGCCTGCTTGGCCTTGAACATCATGTCTTGCAGACCCACCACCGAAATCAGCGCGGTAGCCTTGGTCAATACCAGCCAGTTGTTGGTGAAACCCGGAATCGCCAGGCGAATCATCTGTGGCACCAACACCCGGAAGAACACCTGAAAACTGCTCATGCCGTAGGCCATGCCGGCTTCGGCCTGACCCTTGGGGATCGCCATGAAGGCGCCACGGAAGGTTTCCGACAGGTACGCACCGAAGATGAAGCCCAGGGTGCCGATACCGGCCGCCAACGGGTTCAGGTCGATGTACTCGTCAAAGCCGAGCAGCGGTGCGACGCGGTTGAGCAGGTCCTGGCCGCCGTAGAAAATCAGCAGGATCAGCACCAGGTCGGGAATACCGCGGATCACCGTGGAATACAGGTCGCCCAGCCAGGCCAGCCAGCGCACCGGCGACAGACGCAGTGCCACGCCGATCAGGCCCAGAACGATGGCCATGGCCATGGACGACAAGGCGAGCTGAAGCGTCAGCCAAGCGCCATCGAGGATGACAGCCCCGTAGCCTTTCAACATGATTCAGGTCCTCGAAAGTTGGGATGAAAAAATGGCGCAAACCTCAGAGATCCTGTTGCTTGCGCCATTTCGGACTTGTCGCTGGGACGAATTACTTGCCGTAGATATCGAAGGCGAAGTACTTGTCCTGGATTTGCTTGTACTTGCCGTTCGCACGAATGGCTGCGATGGCGTTGTTGAGCTTGTCCAGATCTTCCTTGTCGCCCTTGCGCACCGCGATACCTACGCCGTCGCCGAAGTATTTGACGTCGGTGAACGCAGGGCCGACGAAGGCGAAGCCTTTACCGGCATCGGTTTTCAGGAAGCCGTCATCCAAAAGCGTAGCGTCTGCCACGGTGCCGTCGAGGCGGCCGGCGGCCACGTCGAGGTAAATTTCGTTCTGCGAACCGTAAGGCTTGATCTCGGCACCCAGCGGGGCCAGGACCTCGCGGGCGAAACGCTCGTGGATCGAACCACGCTGCACGCCGATGTTCTTGCCCTTGAGCTCGGTCAGGCCTTCGCTGACCTGAGTGCCGGCCTTCATGACCAGGCGAGCCGGAGTGTTGTAGTACTTGTTGGTGAAGTCCACGGACTTCTTGCGATCTTCAGTGATCGACATGGATGACAGGATCGCGTCGATCTTGCGCACTTTAAGCGCTGGGATCAGGCCGTCGAACTCTTGCTCGACCCACACGCACTTGACCTTCATTTCTTCGCACAGCGCGTTGCCGATGTCGTAGTCGAAACCAACGATGCTGCCATCCGGCGCCTTGGACGCGAACGGAGGGTAAGCCGCCTCGATACCGATTTTCAGAGGTTTTTCATCGGCGAAGGTTGGCAAGGACAGCACGGACAGTGCCAGGGCGCCAAGCAGCACGAGTTTCTTCATCTTGGGACTCCATCGGTAAAGGGCAAAAACGGCAGAGTGAGCGACAGCCCAATATGCGAATGAGTGGAACCAGAAAGCAGTGCTGCGTCCTGGGAAGCGGGTGTTGAAATTCAACACGAGCAACGACGAGCGAGTGATCGGCATTCTAACGACAGGCCCGAGGCCGATATTTCTTCAATGCGACAACTAATTACAGAAGCACCGAGAAAGCCGTTTTAGCACGTTGACAGCCCTGCAAAATCATGCAAGAGCAAAAGATAGTGAACCGATCTATGTTGCAAATTGCGGGCCTATTATTGGCAAACCCTTCTAATCCGGCAAGCGCAGTGTAGCGGCTTATTTTTTTGAGGCGCATTTCAGGGCCGGATTTAAGCACTGGCGTTTCCCAATGCCCCGTATTGGCGCGATGCGGTTACACATTCAGTAACCTGAAAGAACGCAGGTAACAGTAGGAAAATGCCGACAGATTATCCCGATAATTATTGGTAGATGTTGCTGTAGCGCCTGCTAAACCGCTATCGCGAGCAAGCCCGCTCCCACAATGGTTTTGTGTCGAACGCAAATATCGCACTCACCACAGATCCCCTGTGGGAGCGAGCTTGCTCGCGATGAGGCCAGCCCAACCAACACAAAACCCAGGCACAAAAAAGCCCCGCCAGGCTCAACACCTGACAGGGCGTTTAAGTGACTCAGAACCGCCGCTTACGCGACATTCATGGTCTTGTGGGTATCAATCAAATGCTGCACCACACTCGGATCAGCCAGGGTGGAAATATCACCCAACCCCTCATATTCAGCCGTGGCAATCTTGCGCAGAATCCGGCGCATGATCTTGCCCGAACGAGTCTTCGGCAGCCCCGGCGCCCACTGAATCACATCCGGTGAAGCAATCGGGCCGATCTCCTTGCGCACCCAGTTTTTCAGTTCCAGGCGCAGCTGCTCGTTCGGCTCTTCACCGTTCTTAAGGGTGACATAGACATAAATGCCCTGCCCCTTGATGTCGTGCGGCACACCGACCACAGCGGCTTCGGCGACTTTCGGGTGCGCGACCATCGCGCTTTCGATCTCGGCGGTGCCCATGCGGTGGCCGGACACGTTGAGCACGTCGTCCACGCGACCGGTGATCCAGTAGTAACCATCGGCATCGCGACGGGCGCCGTCACCGGTGAAGTACATGCCACGGAAGGTCTTGAAGTAGGTGTCGACGAAGCGGTCATGGTCGCCAAACAGCGTACGCGCCTGGCCTGGCCACGAATCGAGAATCACCAGATTGCCCTCGGCCTCGCCTTCGACGATGTTGCCCAGGTTGTCCACCAGGGCCGGCACCACGCCGAAGAACGGACGCGCCGCAGAGCCCGGCTTGAGCGCATGAGCGCCCGGCAGGGGGCTCATCATGTTGCCGCCGGTTTCGGTCTGCCACCAGGTGTCGACGATCGGGCAACGGGACTTGCCGACGTTCTTGTAGTACCAATCCCAGGCTTCCGGGTTGATCGGCTCGCCCACCGAACCCAACAGGCGCAGGCTGCTGCCATCGGCGCCTTCAACGGCGGCGGTGCCGGAGGCCATCATGGCGCGGATCGCGGTCGGTGCGGTGTAGAGGATGTTGACCTTGTGCTTGTCGACGATCTTCGCCACCCGGGTGATGTCCGGGTAGTTCGGCACGCCTTCGAACAGCAGCGTGGTCGCGCCATTGGCCAGCGGGCCGTAGACGATGTAGCTGTGGCCGGTGACCCAGCCGACGTCGGCGGTGCACCAGTAGATTTCACCCGGGCGGTAGTCGAACACGCGCTCGTGGGTCATGGCCGCGTACAACAGGTAGCCGCCGGTGGTGTGCTGCACGCCCTTCGGCTTGCCAGTGGAGCCGGAGGTGTAAAGGATGAACAGCGCTTCTTCGGCGCCCATTTCTTTCGGCGCACACACGGTGCCGGCCACTTTCATCAGGTCCTCGAACCAGATGTCGCGATGCTGGTTCCACTTGATGTCGCCACCGGTGCGCTTGCACACGATGACTTTCTGGATGCTGCTGGTTTCCGGGTTGGTCAGCGCGTCGTCGACGTTGGCCTTGAGCGGGATCTTCTTGCCGGCACGAATGCCTTCGTCGGCAGTGATCACCACTTTGGATTTGCAGTCGATGATGCGACCGGCCAGGGCTTCCGGCGAGAAACCGCCGAACACCACCGAGTGAATCGCGCCGATCCGGGTACAGGCCAGCATGGCGACCACGGCTTCGGGGATCATCGGCATATAGATAGTCACCACGTCGCCGCGGTGTACGTCCTGACCACGCAGGGCGTTGGCGAACTTGCACACTTGCTCGTGCAGTTCACGGTAAGTGATGTTGCGGCTTTCGGCAGGGTCATCGCCCTCCCAGATGATCGCGACCTGATCGCCGCGCTCGGCCAGATGACGGTCCAGGCAGTTGTAGGAAACGTTCAGGGTGCCGTCGGCGAACCATTTGATGTCGACATGGTGATCGTCGAAGGAAGTCTGCTTCACCGTGGTGAAAGGCTTGATCCAGTCAAGGCGCTTGGCTTGCTCGCGCCAGAAGCCGTCGGGGTTGACGACCGACTGCTGGTACATCGCCTTGTAGGTCGCCTCGTCGGTCAGCGTGTTAGCCAGAACCTCGGGACGAACGGGATACAGGGAAGCCGCACTCATCTTTCTTACCTCGGTGGAATAGTTGTTTTTGTATGACCCTGTTTTAGCCGGGCCGGGGCTATAGAACCATTCGACGATGGTAGTAACAAGTCCCTACAAAATGTCGTGAAAAACCGTCAACCCCACTACCGCCGCGGTACCTGTGGGAGCGAGCTTGCTCGCGATGGTCGTCAACGATAACGCACCCAATCTGACACCCCGCAGTGCAAATTCGCGCCTACAAAAGAAGAGGTTATTCAGGGATTGTTACAGGATCTGTCAAAAGTGTTTATCAAAACCACGCCTATATGGACGAAGCGTCGACGCCTAAAATCAGCCACGCCAACAAGGCAACCTGATTAACCAAGTTGCAGCCCCCACGAAGGCAGTTAATCAAATCCCTGATACCGAAGCTCCACACGCAATCCCAAAAAGATTGCGTGCCCCCTTTCGACCTCCAAAAGGTAAATTTCAAATGAAAGCTTTATTGGTTCTGGCCCTCAGCAGTCTGTGCGCAACCGCCATGGCAAACGAGGTCCCGACTGATGTCGCGCAGCAACAACCAGCAATAGAGGAATACACCTACTCCACCCACCTGGACATCGCCAAAGTGATCTCCATGAGCGAAGCCCCGAACGTGTGTGAAGTTGTGCCGATGAAAATGGAATACGAAGACTCCCACGGCCAACGACATATCCTGCGCTACAGCATGATGGGCAATGGCTGCTCCAACGGCTGATCCCCTGCTTCACCCCTCCCCCCAAAAGGTTCGACCCACCCGCCGCGATCAGGCAGATAAAGCGCCGAACCTTAATAATCGATTAATTCGATCGTTTTAAGCATTTATTTGCGCTTTTTAATCGAAATGATCGGCATAGAATCAACTGCAACCCAAGACAAACAACACCCACGAATCTGGAGCAACGACCATGAAAACCCAACTGATCCTCGCCCTGACCCTCTCCGTCCTGGCAGCCAACACCTTCGCCGCCGATGGTTACGACCGCACCGGCTCTGCCGTTTACACCAGTGAAGCGGCTGTCGCTTCCGACGGTTCCGACCACACCGGCGCCGCCCGCCTCGCTGCCGATGGTGCCGATCACGTCGGTGCAGGCAAACTGGCTTCCGATGGCTCTGACCACACCGGCGCAGCCCGTCTAGCCGCCGATGGTGCCGATCACGTCGGTGCAGGCAAACTGGCCTCCGACGGTTCTGACCACACCGGCGCAGCCCGCCTCGCCGCCGATGGTGCCGATCACGTCGGTGCCGCTCGCCTGAGCTGATCCGCCTACGTGACTTCACAGCCCGACTTCGGTCGGGCTTAGTTGTGTCTGGAGCCTGAGAAAACCCCACCGAAACACAAGATGTAGTGAAAAAAGCCTTTTTTGGTCATTTCTTGAACAAAAATAATCCGAGGCAAAAAATTAAGAAAAAAAATCTTCCCCCGCCAACATCGTTCAAAGCCCTGTAAACCCTCACTCCGACCGAAAAACGGCCCCCGTCGACCGTTCCGTGAGCCATTTCGCCGCACCACAGCACGCAAAACTTCCCTATAATGCGGCCTTAAACGGGCCTGCAATATTCCCTTACAGGGACGAAAAGCCAGTCTGAAGCCCCGCACAAGCGATCAACGCTTGCTGCGCCCATCAGTGGCTCTCGGAACCCCGTACAAAATTCTGTTTGATGCCTGCGTATAGCTGCCGCAAAAAACGATTCCTTTAGATCCAACGCGGCCAGTAAGGCCGTGTGAAAAACCGACCTATCCAATTTCACACGGGCACACTGGCCCTCACGCAGGAGACGACACGTCATGCTGAGCTGGGACGAATTCGACAAAGAAGACACGGAAGTAGCAGTCAAGAGCGCCAACGCTGGCCACGCCACCGAAGCCAACATGGACCGTCTCGACAGCGCCGGCGGTGCCGCCGCCCTGGAAGCCCGTGCCGTGACCGCCACTGACTCCGCCGCCGTTGCCCGCGCCAAAGCTGCCCTGGATTCCCTCGACGTCGCCGAAGGCCTCGCCGAACTCGAAGGCGCCTCCGCCCGTGTCGCCGTTGACGAAAAGCGCATGATCAACTGCCGCGCCGACCTCAACCAACTCGTACCCTTCAAGTACGACTGGGCCTGGCAGAAGTACCTGGACGGCTGCGCAAACCACTGGATGCCGCAAGAAGTCAACATGACCGCCGACATCGCCCTCTGGAAAAACCCGGAAGGCCTGACCGACGACGAGCGCCGCATCGTGATGCGCAACCTCGGCTTCTTCTCCACCGCCGACTCCCTGGTTGCCAACAACCTGGTCCTGGCCGTGTACCGCCTGATCACCAACCCGGAATGCCGCCAGTACATCCTGCGCCAGGCCTTCGAAGAGGCGATCCACACCCACGCCTACCAGTACTGCATCGAATCGCTGGCCATGGATGAAGGCGAGATCTTCAACATGTACCACGAGATCCCGTCGGTCGCGAAAAAAGCCACCTGGGGCCTGAAATACACCCGCTCGATCTCCGATCCGAAGTTCGAAACCGGCACCGTCGAAACCGACAAGGAACTGCTGCGCAACCTGATCGCCTACTACTGCGTTCTGGAAGGCATCTTCTTCTACTGCGGCTTCACCCAGATCCTCTCCATGGGCCGCCGCAACAAAATGACCGGCGTCGCCGAGCAGTTCCAGTACATCCTGCGCGACGAATCCATGCACCTGAACTTCGGCATCGACGTGATCAACCAGATCAAAATCGAAAACCCGCATTTGTGGGATGCCGAGATGAAGGAAGAAGCTTCGCAGATGATTCTGCAGGGCACTCAGCTAGAGATTGAATACGCTCGTGACACCATGCCTCGCGGCGTGTTGGGTATGAACGCGGCGATGATGGAGGATTACCTCAAGTTCATCGCTAACCGTCGCCTGTCGCAGATCGGTTTGAAGGAAGAGTACCCAGGGACGACTAACCCGTTCCCTTGGATGAGCGAGATTATGGACTTGAAGAAAGAGAAGAATTTCTTTGAGACTCGGGTTATTGAGTATCAGACTGGTGGGGCTTTGAGCTGGGATTGATTCAAGAGTTCGTCGCCATTTGTCTGTTGTATTTTTGAATCGGCAAATCGGAAAAATCAAAAAAGCCCTGAACATGTTCAGGGCTTTTTTTAGGAGAAGAGTACAAAGTTCGTAGCAGCCACATCATCGATACCACCTCCTCCCGAAAATTTTGGCTTACTAAAAAGCCGTTTAAGAAATCATCACATTACTCAGATGCCATGCGAATGCGTCGTCATGAACTCTAAAATATCCTACTGCATCCACTATGCGCCGACCAATTAACACACTTAACTGTGGATTCAGCTTCAATACAGTCTCTGACACTAAAATCTTTCGATTAATACCAACACCAAATAGCCCGTTATCAAAAGCCCAGTGATGTTTCTTGCATAAAGCAATACCATTCTGAACCTCATCAACTCCAAACTTTGAACGAGGAACGACATGTGCCGCTTCGATCTCATGCGCCCCAAGAGGCGAAATTAACGCCTCATTGCAAATTGCACACTGGCCATCATAAAGCTCTATAACATTCTTCCTGAAGGCAATAGAGCGGGCAACTCTATTAACTACGGCAGCAGTGCTTTTTGCGCCCGCCTCGAACAATTCAAACTTTGGCCTTGGTTGCAGACCGGCATATATAGCCCCCTCAATTTCTGCCTGAGTAACGGGAGGAGATTTAGCTAGTACTCCATAAGCCGTGGCTCCCAAAAAAACACTAAGCGCACTAGAAAAACTTGAACTAGTTTTTCTGACCAACGTAAGCCGGTAATGATTCTCTATAAATGTATGACGCTGAACGATCAGTAAATCACCAGCATTCGCCGGGTCGCGAATCGCCCCTAGCTGATCAGTAAGCCGATATTCAGGGGAGCGCATTCCTCCCCACGTTTGAAACTGATATCGAGTAACGACTGTTTTAAAATAGTGACTTTCAACAAACAGCTCAGCAGTAACACTACAGCTTCTGGTAGGTCTTTCTCGACTAGGTTTATTTTTATCTTCCGTAGTGAATAACTCCGGAAAAAATTTCGTGGCCTGCTTGAGAATTACAACACCACCCTGGTGTGCTTTTGACTTCCCTGCATCGCTTTTAGATAAAAATTTAAAGAATGGATTATCCCAGCACTCAGATGCCGCAAAGCAGTCTAAAAACATAAGTTTCTCTTTGAGATAAAAATGTTACGCATAAAAATAGCCACAAATTAACAACAATGTTTTTTTGTTATATCAATAAAACCCTCAAGCGCCATCAACCAGCTTCTCTGTGAATCTGAATAGGTCATTTGTATTTTTTGGGGAACTACAAGTTGCAGGCCGTGAGATTGCATTTCCATGGTTTGACTTTCGCTGATAGCCACCTCCATCGTAACCAAGTGTTTTTGAGGAATCCTGTGAGCCTCGCTCAAAACTTGACGCCAACGATCCTTACACGTTGTCTTTGCTCCTAGCATAAATAACTTCTCTGCAGGAAACTCAGAGTCACGATACTCAGCAAAGCCCGGGAATATGAAATCAGGTCTGGAGTTATTTTCGGTTGTTAAACCTTTGCCTCGCCCCTGTTGAAAGCGCAAACCGTGTAACCGGAAGATTTCATCCAGATGACCTTCAAATGCATGGCCCACCCTGGATTTCCGACGATTTTGCACGCTCAAAGAGAAACTGATGAACTCATCTACATCATCCCCTTTTTCGCCAAACCCATTGCGAAGCTGCTGTTGAACCAAATGTCGCTCGTAAATGCGAAAAAGCTTTTCTTCATGCTCCATCCAATCAAGGATGGTCTGATCGGGGCAACCTAAAGGATCGACCATTTCTTCAATGGATTTTCTTGCATAAACCGAAAATGCGGATGTCGTTGGAAAAGCCTTCCCACCAAACAAATGAACGAGCTGCTCAAGCCAAGCATCATCTCCCGTTTCAACTCGACTTACTTCAATCCCCAAGTCTTCCAGCATTAGCCGTAAGGGTAAAAGTAACTGCACGGAGTCCAGCGTTCCCGAGGTGAAGCTCTCACCTACGTGATCCAGACCGAACAGAAGCCGTAATTGGCTCTCAACCGTGCTACCTGCTGGCGTGAATATCATCAGCAATGAACCGTCACGCATTTTCGCTACCAGAAGAAAATCCCCTTCTTCGAGCAACTCGGTTACTGCATTCGTATTGTAATAGAGACGAAACTCAGCGCTTCGATGAGGTTGCTTTCGCCGACAATCGTACCAAGTGACCATCCCTTCGCTGATATCGGGCGCAACAGATTCATCCGTGAAATAAATCTGCTTGGCTTTGAATCGATACTCCTCGCTCTTCCCGGGAGTACCTAGGTATTGCTTGAATCCTGCAGCAGGAAGGCCGCCTATTTCGTGTTGATGAGAACGACCGGGATCTGCATCCACTGCGCTCAAATATTTGGCAGCTACACCTTCGAAGTAATCACTGATGCGGTCGCTGAACATGCGTTTTCGTCTATCTGTAAATATTCATTACCGTTTATCAGCCACTCAGCCATGAGGTCAATCAGTAAAAGGGATTTCTCTCGCTTCATTGACCTTACGGCGCACTCCCAAACGACAAGAACCCTCCAACCTTGGCTCAACAGGGATGTTTCATGGGATCGGTCTCTGATCTGATTTTTGCCGATTTTTTCCAACCAAAAATCTGGTTGCGTCTGGGGGAATTTGAAATATCGACAGGTGTGTCCATGCCAAAAGCAGCCGTGCACAAACACCACTGCGTTGTATTTTGGTAAGACCAGATCAGGTTTACCGGGGAGATGTTTAACGTGCAAGCGGAAGCGAAAGCCACGTGCATGCAAGGCTTTACGGATTAGAACCTCTGGTTTGGTATTTTTACCCTGAATGCCAGCCATCATTCGAGAGCGGGTTGCCACATCCACAATATCGACCAAAAAACCACCCCCATGCAATTAATAGCTGCACCCCTTTGTATACCTTAGGAGCGAGTGCTCTCAAGGCTGGATGTGAGCTATCCGATGCATTCGAGAATGTCGATCGACGCGCCGGAGCGCAAGCGCTCCGGACTTCCTGCTGGAGAGGTACCTCCTCACTCGGGAAGGGCAAACTCCAACTGTGGTCGCTCCGTGTCAGCAGTCTTTTCCTTTGCAGCCAAAATACGATCTTTCATAAGCCGAGCCACAGCTTCAAAAACCGGGACGGCAACCGAGTTACCAAATTGACGGTAAGCTTGGGTATCAGATACAGGGATCACAAAATTGCTTTCGCCCGGCTTGTCGAAGCCCATCAAGCGTGAGCACTCATGAGGAGTAAGCCTACGTGGCCGATTGATCTGATTCAGTTCACTGTTGAAATCCAGGCTTTCCAGAAAACCGCGGTCAACCAAAATCTCCGATCCATCCTTGTGGTATCTAGCGGAGAGCGTGCGCGCCACATCATTCGGACGAGTCAAACCAAAGCCAAAACCATTGCCTTTCTCGCGGTGTTTTTCGGCATACCGATAAAGGTAGTCCCAAAGCTTTGGTGTCAGGATGTACTTGCTGTCCACTTCCTTATCAAGCAAATCACCGAAGCTAGGTCGCTGCTTGGGTATCAGTTTGCTGATATCGCGTAGCGTGAAACCTTGGTGAACATTCAGGTCCCGACGGAAACCTACCAGCACAATTCGCTCGCGATGCTGTGGCAGGAAGTGTCGTGCATCAATGACTTTGGGATCTGTTCCCTTCGGCGCATTGACGTCGGCAACCTCATAGCCCAGTTCATCGAGAGCCTCGCAAATGATCCGGAACGTATTGCCCTTATCGTGACTTTTGAGGTTTTTCACGTTTTCAAGCAAGAACGCGGCTGGCCGCTTTGCTGCGATAATTCGAGCCACATCAAAAAATAGAGTGCCTTGGGTTTCACATTCGAAGCCGTGTTTGCGTCCCAAGGAATTTTTCTTGGAAACGCCAGCAAGGGAGAACGGCTGACATGGAAAACCTGCCAACAGGACATCGTGATCAGGGATCTCACGATCGATATTCTTATACGCCTCCTCGTCACTCACCTCGGGTTTGTCCGAAAGAGTGACCGACCGAATATCCAGATTGAAACTATGCCGAACCGGATCGCAGAAATGGTTCGCCTTGTAGGTTTTGACTGCGTATTTGTTCCACTCGGACGTGAACAGGCATTCGCCACCGATGGCTTCAAAACCTTTTCTGATGCCCCCGATACCGGCAAAAAGATCAATAAAGGTAAACGAAGGTTTATGGTTCAAACGCTTGGGTAAGAGAGCTTCCAGGCGAGTGAATTCGATATGAGAAAGCTTTGGTGAAGCTTTACCTTTGACCCAGCGATTTATGGTTTCACGACACCAGTGAGTAGGGCTGACATCGTTGAGAATTTCAGCGAGCTGACCCTGGTCATAGATTTCCAGCAGCTTATGAAGCAGTGCGAGATCAGTGGCTGGATGGGTATCTGTGTCATGGGAGCGCGAACTCATTTCACTCAAGGATTCAAAAGATGGTGTTTCAAAAAGATTCATGAGCCCGAGATCCTCTGGGTCAAAGCTGTGACGAATGATCACCATTCTAGCCCTTGAAACTTCAAAGTAAATGAAATTTCTTGCGTTCCCAAGCATTTGGGTTGATGACACACGACAGGGTTAGGGATAGGAATTTGCAAACACAAAATACTGTATATGCAGCCAGTCTAATTCACTCTTCGTCGTTGTCCAGCGATCCTTGTGTTCAGAAATTTATGTAACGAACTGTGGGTTGACGGAGCCATCTGATCCTCCTACCCTCGGCTCCGAGCCTAAGAAACTCTACAAACCAGAGCGGTCCTCCGCACCCGACAGTCATGCGGCTTTTTTTCGCCTGCGGTTTCTCTACGCCTGCGAGAAAATCCCCGTTATGTCGGGAGTGGGCGAATACAAGACCCGAAAGGGGAATATGTCCGGCCCGTCTCTGGTGGGTTTCTTAGCTCCCGACACCCTTAACGAATGCCCTAAGAAAGCAGCCAGAGGTAAAGGAAATGCCTGTCTATCCGACCTTCAAGATGAAGGTGAATCGCCGTACCCACAGATCCAGCAACGCGCTTCCGCTCCGGGAGGCACGCCATGCCTGAATCACTCAAATCCAGCCTTTTCACTCGTCACAACGTCCAGCTGCATGCCCTTCTTTTGGAGAACCAGGCGTGGTTTTGCGCTCATGATCTCGGGCGACTGATGGGCAAACACCTTGATGAGCGCGTGACGCGCAAGCTCGATGCGGATCAGAGGCAAATGATGCTGGTTGACCTCTATGGCGCCGCTAAAGAGCGTTTGATGGTGAGCGAGTCAGGTGTGTATGCGTTGTTGATTTATCACTACTGCCCTGAGAATCGATTGCTGCGAGAGTGGCTGACTCATCAGGTGGTGCCTGCGCTGCGTGATGCGCGGCCGTCGCGAATGGTGGAGCGCCCGACTTTGAGTGTGCTTGATTGGCCTAAGATGTCGCTCTGCATGTTGCATTGGCAGGATGAGCCGTGGATTCGGTTGCGGGATATGCCGTGTGTGTTGGCGGATGATTCTTTCAATCAACGTGAGTCTTGGTGGCGAAAGGCGTCACGGGTTATGCGCGGATTCTGATCTCTCGGCCGCCTCAAACAAACCGCTGCTTGAGTTGCAAACAGCGGATTTTGTTTAAGTGGCGTTTTAACTGACGCCATCGCGAGCAGGCTCGCTCCCACCAGGGTTCAGCGGCTGGCTTGGGAACGTCAGTGATATCAGGGCCGCAGGATTCTCCTGAGGCCCTTTTCTCTGCCTGTGATTGCGGTTACGAGATCACCTCCCCAACCCACTAATCCGCCAAGGACACACCGCCGCCCTCACCCCACTAGGCCCAACAATCTCCGGTGTCTGCCCCAACGACCTCGCACTCAACACACTCCCCACCCGTTCAATCAACTGATCAAACCCCAACGTTGCATCCTCCTGATGCAACTTGCGCAGTTGTTCGACCATGGCATAGGTGAAGGCGCCGTAGTGGTTGGAGCCCACCACATATTCGCTGGCCTTTTCGTTCTCCCGCGCGGCATAGAGCATCAGCGGCATGTAGGGACCGTGGTGGCCGTAGAGTTTGGTTTGGCGCAGCAGTTGGGCTTTTTTCTCGGGGCGCAGGCCGGTGGCGGCGCCTTGGGTGTTGCGGGTGCGGGTGAGGCCGCGGGTTTTGTTGTCTTGTTCGCTGAAGTCGCGGCGGTCGGCGTCGGTGGCGTAGACGCGGCGGTCCCAGTCGCCAGCGTAGGGGTCCCAGCGCAGCATGCGGTGGCGGATGTCGCTGGGTGGGGTGATGCCGCGCACGCGGCCGTTGCCGCGGGTCATGCCGCCGGCGTAGCAGCAGTCGAACATGACGGTGAGTTTGGCGCCGTGGCCGTCCGGGTCGAATGGCAGGTGGCTGTAGAACTGGCGGAACAGTTTGTCGGTGAAGTGGGTGCTTTCGTCGTCCCAGTCGAAGTCGTGGAGCACCAGGGTTTCGTCCATGCAGTCGGCTTCGCCGCTGCTGCTGTAGACCGGCAGCTGGGTGCCGTGGCCGGAGTAGAACAATACGCGCTCGTCGCCGGCACGGGCGCCTTCCACCAGCCATTCGAGGCGTTCGACGAAGTTGGCCCGGGTCGCTCGGGCGTCGTGCAGCAATCGGATGTCGCCGGCGTCGTAGCCGCTTTCCTGAAGCATGCGGCTGATCAGGTAGGTGTCGTTGATGCAGCCCTCGAGGCGTGCGCTCGGGTCGAGGTAGTCGTTGATGCCGACCACCAGGGCGCGACGTTTGCGTTGGCCGCTGCGGGACAGGAACGCCGGCACTTCCAGCGCTCGCGCCGCCACCACATCGCGGGCGAGTTGCGGCCACAGGCCGGTCTGGCTGGTGGGTGAGGACAAGTAGGCCTGGGCGGCGTGATTGAGGTCGAGCAGGTCATCGCGCAACGGCACGCTGAATTCGCTTTGCAGGTCGACCCGCGCTGAATCCGGCGAGGTAATTGGCCGGGTCAGCAAGCCGTCGTTGGGGTTGTGGAGGTGGAACCAGCGGCGGATGCCTCGGCCGTTGTCGCTCAGGCGCAGCACCCGCCCGCCCCACACTTCGCGCATCACCAGCGGCAGTGCGATCGGCGAGCCGAAGCTGACGAACACACGGCCATCGATGCGCTTGAGTGCCGTACCTTTTTTTGCCACCGAGCGGCGCAGGGCGTCATAGCCGATCAGGCTACCCAGCCCTTGAGCGAAGATGATCTGTGGATTGAATGCCTCGACCTTCGCCAACAGATGTTGAGTCAACGCCGTGCGCAACTCGGCGTCCTCGATCCATTGCACGATGGCGCCAACGGTGGTGCGCAACATCTGATTGACCGGCAGGCCCCAACTGCCGAAGTTGTCGTCGGCCTTGCCCCTGGCGTCGGCGCTCAGCATCGCCAGGCCTCGGGTGATCTGTGCGAAGTCCGGCCCCTCCTTGAGTTGCTCATCGAAGGACAGGAAGTCGATGTCCTGGTCATCGATGGGGCGACCGTTCTGCGCCAGTTGAGTACGGATCAAGATGCGCCATTGATCCTGCCAGTTCGCATCGATGCCGCCCTGCCCTTGGCCGGCTGGCGTGAACCCGACGCCAGGCAGGCACAGGACGCGCAGCCGTGTTGTTGCGACTTCCGCTCCCGGTTCTGCCGAGGCTTTGCTGGCAGGCACTGCAACGGGTCGAACGGCTTGACCTTGGGCGGTGACCATCAAATCCTGCAGGCGCCGCAGTTTCGCCTCCAGGCTGTCCGCACTGGGCGCGGCAGGCGTGAGCGCGGCCTGAGCCGGATCAGCCAGGGCGCGGCTGCGATTGCCGAGAAAACCGCTGACCCATTGGGCGCTGCTCTTCCAGATCTGCTCTGGATCGAGGCCGTCGAGGTAACCGGTGGCGCTGTCCACCACCTGCCGACTCTGGGTCGCCAGCTCCGACTCGATCAATGGCAACCCGACGCGACTGGGCACCGCAGTAGCCGCCAATTTTGGCGCAGCCGTTACGCCCGGTGCAGCGCGCCAGATGGGTGCATTGCCGAAATGCTGCGCGGCGATCACCCGTGGGCCGAGGGCACTGCGCGGCAATTTGAAGTGATCGCAAAGAAACGCCAGCAGGCTGGTGTGATCGTAATGCTGGGCCTGGACGCTGCCCGTCCAGGGAATCAAGCCTGGCTTGAGCCACGGCGAAGCCAGGATCGCCGGAACCCGAACGCCGAGGCGGGTGAATGGATTTTTCCATGGGACATCGGCCGTTGAACCGGTCGCCACGCAAGTCGGCGGCACCACGTGGTCATGGAAGCCGCCATGTTCGTCGTACAGCAGCACGAACAGGGTTTTGTTCCAGACAGCAGTGTTGGCCGACAAGGCATTGAACACCTCACCGACAAACTGATCGCCAAAGCGCAGGTCTTCAGGTGGATGATGCGACACATTGGGCCCGAGTTTGCCGTTGAGCAGGCCATAGCTCGGTTCGATCCAGGACAGTTCGGGGAGCCTGTTACCGGCGACGTCCGACTTGAAGTCGTCGAGGCTCAGGTGCTGCAAACCACCCTTGACCAACGCCGCCAGCGGGATCGCGCCATCGGAATAAATCCGCGCGTCGTGGCCGTTGTTGCGCAGCAGCGAAAAAATACTCTCGCCGCCGAATTGTGCGATCAGGCTTTTGATGCCGGCCAGCACCGTGCCCGTGGAGGGCATCAGCAGGTGACCATTGCAACTGCCGAGCATGGCAAAAAAACGGTTCGGCCAGGTGGGGCCTGGCACCGAGGAAAACCAGCGGTCGCACACGGTGAAGTTACGCGCCAATCCGTGGATGGCCGGCAGCGTATCCTTCGCTGGCGTGGCGCCGAACGGGATGTAGTTCATCGCCCGCTGGGCCATGGACTGCGACCAGGTCTTGTACACCTTCAGGTCGCTGCGGGCCTTGTCGTAGGCGTCCTGGGCAAAACCGGCGAGCGTAGGGTTGGCCGGGCTGGTCTTGAAGGAGACGCCCAGTTGTTTTTCTACGTTAACGAATTCGTGGCCAAGGTCGAAACCCTCGCTGTTGCCCGGCGGCAGCGCCGGAGGCAGAGGGGGCGGCGGTGCCCACAGGCTGTAGTTTTCCGGGAACTCCGACGCTTGAGTGATCACCGTCGAATTACCGTTGGCCAGCTTCAACGGGTTGGTGCTGGGCGCCTTGCGGTTGATACCGTCACACGCGGCATTGATGCTTGTGTAATCCCCCAGCAAATGGTCGAACGAACGGTTTTCCATCATCAGCACGACGACGTGCTCAATCCCTGCGGGCCAGTTGTTCGGCATGGTTCGCTCCTTGATGTGAAGTCTCTATTTCAATCTCGCGGGTTTCACGGCAATCCGTTCCCTTCATCTTCCCGCTCCCTGTAATCCACCCGATAATTCGCCACATAACTATCCACAGCCGTCCCAATCGTAGGAAAAAACGCCGTCTCCCCCAACCGTGCAAACAACCCAAACCGCTTCAGCTTGTCCTTCACCGGATCCTTCATCTCCGCAATGCACAACTCAATACCCGCCGCATGCAACGTGTCGTCCAGTTCGGCCAACATGTCGGCAGACGTCACATCGACACTGGTGACGGGCTCTGCGGCGACCACCAGCCAGCGCACGGGCGTGGGCGATGCCGCCACGGCGTCCAATACTTGGTCGTTGAACAGTTCGGCGTTGGCGAAAAACAAGGGGGCATCCCAGCGAAACAGGACCAGGCCGGGGATCAGGCGTGCGTCGGGGTAGCGTTTGATGTCGTGGTAGCCCTTGACCCCATCGGCGCGGCCCAATACTGCGGAGTACGGGCGCCAGCCGTCCCAGAGGAATTCTATGACGGCAATCACGATGGCCAGGCCGATGCCCTCGATGGCGCCGAACACGGCCACGCCGACGGTGCAGACGATCGATAGCCAGCACTCCCAGCGCTGGATGCGATAGATCCGTCGCAGGTCGGTGATCTCGATCAGGCCAATGGCCGAGGCGATCACGACTGCCGCCAGGGCGCTGGACGGTAGATGTTGCAGCAGGTCCGGTGCCACCACCAGTAGCAAGGCAACCGCCAGTGCGCCGACGACGCCGGTCATTTGGGTTTTGGCACCGGCGGCTTCGGCCACGGGCGTGCGTGACGAGCTGCTGCTGATCGGGAAGCCCTGGAAAAAACCGGCCGCCAGGTTGGCGATGCCGAGGCCCACCATTTCCTGGTTCGGGTTGACGTAGGTTCGGGTCCGCGCCGCATAGACGCGGGAGAGCACGCTGGTGTCGGCGAACGAGACGAGTGCGACGGCGCAACCGCCGATCAACACCGGGACGATGTCGGCGCTGGTGATCCAAGGGATGGCGAAACCCGGCAAGCCTTGGGGGAGCGAACCGAGAACCGACACACCGGCGCGTGTCGCAAGGTCGAGTACGCCCACGGCGACTGTCGCGCCAACCACGGCGATCAGGATGCCCGGCAGTCGCGGCCATCGTTTGAGCAGCAGGATCACCGCCAGGGTGAGCCCGCCCACCATGAAGGTGGTCCAGTTGACCTTTCCCTCCATCACCGCGGAGGCGATGGCCCCTATGTTGCTCAATGGGCCGCCGGATTCAATCGAAAAACCGAACAGCTTGGGCAACTGGCTGATCAATACGGTCAGTGCGATGCCGTTCATGTAGCCGTAGCGGATCGGTTTGGACAGCAGTTCGGTGATGAAACCCAGGCGCGCGATACCGGCCAGGATACACACCGCTCCCGAGACGATCGCCATCATCCCCGCCAGGGCGACGGCACGCTGCGGGTCGCCGCCGGAGAGTGGAATGATGACGGCAAGGATGACGGCCACCAGGGAGGAATCCGGCCCCATCACCAGAATTCGGCTGGGGCCGAACAAGGCATAGAACAGCAGCGGAACGATGGTCGCGTAGAGGCCATAAATGCCGGGCACGCCTGAAGCGACCGCATAGGCGATACCGACGGGCACCAGCATCGTGGTCAGCACCAGGCCGGCCACGATGTCGTAACGCAACCATGCCGGTTGGTATTCGCGCAGCATGCTCAGCCCCGGTACCCAACGGCGCCAGCCGGTCTGTTCATCCCGGCGAGCTATCCGGCCTGGCTCCGGGAGAGGGGGCGAAGCATCTGAATGGCTCATGAACCGCCCTCGTGGATGGACTGTGCAGGCTCGGCGATATCGAAGTGATCTGAGTGTAGCTATTGCTTCGAATGCGCCATCACTGGAAGCTGTTCACCTAAAGGATTTGGAACCCGACATGAAATTCGACCTCGCCTATTGCCTCGGCCTCAACGACAAGTTGTCGATCTACGACGTTCGGGATCTGAATTTCGACGAGACGATGGATTTCGACTCCGCCAAGGAACACTTCCAGTGCCCCAACGATGCCTGTCGTTTGGCGTTCGATGCGACCAATGAGCTGGGCACGTTCAACGCGAAGAATGTGAATTACGTGCGCACGCCGCACTTCAAGAACTTGCCGAGTACGCGGCATGTCGAGGGCTGCCCTTATGTCAGCTTGAGGATGCCAGCGTCGGGTGTGGATGAGACGGAAACGGATGACAGCCGCGAGGAAAATTTCCCATCGGAATTGTTACTGACTCGGCGTGAATATGTGCGTAAGCCGTCAAGCCCGAAGGTCGCGGCGAACGGGGTGCGGGATGAGTCGCTGACGCCTTCGGTGGCAAGCAATGTCGAGCAACCGGGCAGGGAGTCGGCCCCGGACAAGACCAGCGTCTTCGCCCATCCGGTGGAGTGTTTCGTGTCGAACTTCGACGACAAGGATTTGCTCAAGCGCGTGCCGCTGAAGATTGGCGAGCACACCGCGCCCTACGGGTCGTTTTTCAAGAAAATCGAATACCTGCAGGACAACAAGGGGCTGATTTACTGGGGCAAGGTCAAGGAGATCAAGGACTACACCCAGAGCTTTCGCATCGATTTCGAGAAGAAGGTCTGGTTCGAGAAAAAGCCTTACTCGGTCAATGTCTACCTGAGCAAAAAGCTGATCGACAGCTATCGCAAGCGCAAGGCATTCCTGGAGGAGATCAAGCACGCCATCGAGAGCGGGCGGGAGTTGTATTGCTTCTTTTATGGGGTGACGCCCGAGCTGAAGCAGGTGCCGAGCAAGAAAAACCCCGAGCAGACGTTCGGGGTGTTCAGCGCCAACATCGAGAATCTGGATCACTTTATCGTGCGGGAAGCGCCGGGGTTGGCGGACAAGTAAGCGCAGCACCGTTCGTCTGTCTGAAAAGACAAATCAAAAAATGCGTTTGATCCGGGCTCAAAACAACTGTACAAAAACACAGTATATTTTGAACCAACACTCTCGAGCCCGGAGAACACCATGGCCTCTCAAGCGATGAAAATCACCCTGGAACGTATCGCCCTCTTCCAATTCACCCCGGCCCACTGCGCCCAGGCCCGAGCGATGCTGGGCTGGAGTGTGGAAGAGCTGTCGCGGGAGTCCCGAGTCTCGGTGGATGCCATTCAACGCTTCGAAGCACGCCAGGAGGTGCTGGATGTCACCCGCCTGGCGTTGGCCTATCGGTTCGAATCGGAGGGGTTGGTGTTCTTCCCGGGGTTTGCGCCGGGTCGAGGGATGAACGTCAAAGGCTCTACGCCAAATCCGGTTGGGCGGGCGGATTTTGCGATGGTGGAGTGAGCCAACTCACTGACTGACGATAAATGGCCCCTTGTAGGAGCGAGCTTGCTCGCGAAAAACATCTGGACAACGCGATCATTCAGACAGCACGCGTTATCGTTAACGTCCATCGCGAGCAAGCTCGCTCCTACAGGGCCCATCACTCTACGCGTTATGAGCCACCACCCGATCACTCTCCCCTTCCACCGCCAACCACCACGCCCTACCACGCTGCGGATGCATCAGGTTGAACGCCTCGCCCATCTGCGGCGTGGTGATCGATACGTTGCGTTCCCAGGCCAGGGCCAGGATACGGTCGAAGGGTTCGTACCAGGCGTGCATCGACAGATCGAACGTACCGTTGTGGATTGGCAGTAGCCAGCGGCCCTTGAGGTCGAGGTGGGCTTGCAGGGTTTGTTCGGGTTGCATGTGCACGTGTGGCCAGTCGACGTTGTAGGCACCGGTTTCCATCAGGGTCAGGTCGAATGGACCGTACTGTTCGCCGATGCGTTTGAAGCCGTCGAAGTAGCCGCTGTCGCCGCTGAAGAAGAGGCGCGTGTCGCCGTCGATCATCACCCACGAGGCCCAGAGGGTACTGTTGCTGTCGAACAGGCCGCGGCCGGAAAAGTGCTGCGACGGGGTGGCGATGAACTGGATGCCATCGACTTCCGTGCCTTGCCACCAATCCAGCTGGCGGACTTTGCTCGCGTCGATGCCCCACTTGATCAGGGTGTCGCCTACGCCCAGCGGGGTAAGGAAGTGTTTGGTCTTGTCCGCGAGCTTGAGCACGGCCTGATGATCCAGGTGATCGTAGTGGTCGTGGGACAGGATCACCGCTTCGATCGGTGGCAATTCTTCCAGGCTGATCGGTGGCTGGTGGAAACGCTTGGGGCCAGCCCATTGTACGGGCGAGGCACGCTCGGCGAAGACCGGGTCGGTGATCCAGAATTTATCGCGCAACTTGAGCAACACCGTGGAGTGGCCCAGGCGATAGACGCTGTGGTTCGGCGCTGCGATCAGCGCGGCTTGAGTCAGGGCTTGCACCGGGACGGGCGCGCTCGGGCGGGTGTTTTGCGGTTTGTGGAACAGCACGTTCCAAAGGACACCCATGGTTTTGCCAAAGCTTAAACGTTGAACCGGCGTAAAGTTTTGATACTGCCCTTGAGCCTGTCGGGATGCTTCAGGTGTGGAGGCGTTGTCCGCCGGGGAGTTTGAATTGGCCATGACTGAATGACTCCAGAAAAACCGCGCATGACGCGACTTTCCGTTTTTGGACGATAAATGGCCAAAGCACGCACGCATCAGCCGGACTTTCTATTTTTGCTGGGCAGGGTTAACAAAACATTACACTGCACAGTGTAGTTTCTAGGTTGCATCAAAGTCGATGACAAGTAAACTACCGAGTGTAATTCTCCCCTTTTTCCTGCCGAAGCGTACTTATGACAGCTCCACAGCGCCTCACCGACCGAAAACGCCAAGCGATCATTCATGCCGCGATCAACGAATTCCGTGACAACGGTTTCGAGATCACCAGCATGGACAAGATTGCTGCCACTGCCGGTGTGTCGAAGCGCACGGTGTACAACCACTTTCCCAGCAAGGAAGAGTTGTTCGCCGAGATCCTCAATCAATTATGGACCCGGGTGACGGCAGAACAGGAAACGGCCTACCGTCCCGACCTGCCGTTGCGTGAGCAATTGCGCGGATTGCTGATGGCCAAGCTGCAAATGTTGGGCGATGACAATTTTCTCGACCTGGCGCGGGTGGCGATAGCGGCGACGATTCATTCCCCGGAGCGGGCGCAGGATATGGTGGCGCGAATGGGCGAACGCGAAGAAGGGCTGACGGTCTGGATTCGTGCCGCTCAGGCCGATGGTCGGTTGAAAGTTATTGCCCCTGATTTTGCCGCACAACAGGTGCAGGGGCTGCTCAAGTCGTTTGCCTTCTGGCCGCAGATTTCCATGGGCAAACCAGGCTTGTCACCCGAAGAACAACACCAGGTGGCAGACTCCGCGCTGGACATGTTTCTGGCCTGCTATCAGTTGCAATAAATGACAAGTTTGACGGCGGTGTCGAAGGATCGATGGCTCTGATTTGAACGGCACGATGTGTTTCAGAATGAAACTGGCACTGAGGCTTTAGTGAGCCTCAGCCAGGAACCTGAACAGGTTCACGGCAGTTTCAGCGCCCGCCCCAACTCATCGAACAAGGTAACCACTGAGCGCAAGGCACGGCAGTCGGGACGGGTCAGCAGCCACAGCGCGGTGTCGTATCCGTGCAGGGGTTCGCTCAGCGGCTGTAATCCGTCGCCGATCAAAAAATCCGGCAACGCCGCTACACCCAGGCCGGCCCTGACCAGCTCGGTCACCGACAGCATGCTGTTGCAGCGATAGCCCGGCGTTACCCCCGGCAAGGCTTGACGACGCCAGGTAACGGTCGGGTGATCAGGCAGGAAGTCATCCGGGGCTATCCAGGTCAATGAGGCCAGGTCAGGGGTATTGACCGATTGCAGGTATCGCTCGCTGGCACACACGCGATAGGAAATGTCCGCCAGCCGCCGTCCCACCAGATGCTCCGGTGGCGTGCGGGTCAGGCGCAGGGCGATATCGGCATCCCGACGGCTGAGGTTGGCAAAATCATTGGACGTGCTCAGTTCGAGAGTCAGCGCCGGATAGTTCGGCATGAACTGCGCCAGCGCCGGCAACAGCAAACCTTGCAGGACCGAATCGGTACAGGTCAGGCGCACGATGCCGCTGATCACTTCTCCGCCCTGCTCCACACCAATGCGCGCCGCCTCCAGAGCCTGTTCAGCGCGCTCGGCCTGTTCAGCAAGGGACTGCGCCAGAGTGGTGGGCAGGTACCCGGCGCGGCTTTTTTCGAACAGTTGCTGACCCAGTGCACCCTCCAGCCGGCGCACTGCTCGAAACACCGTCGAAACATCCACCTTCAGCAGTTGCGCAGCGCGAGCCAGAGAGCCGCCGCGTACCAGCGCGAGGATCAGGGCCAGGTCCTGGTAGTCCAGTCGATAGTGCGTTGCTGCATTGATCACTTGGGAAAACGCCAATATTGAGTGCGTGAGCGCCAATCTATAGTGGGCACCAGCAATCAACAAGTGCAGAGGCCCCACATGGAAACCCGCCCGATTCGCATCGCCCTGATCGGCGACTACGACCCGCAAGTCACCGCCCACCAGGCCATTCCCGTCGCCCTCGAAATGGCCGCTGAACACAGTGGCCCGAACGTGCAATGGCGATGGCTGGCCACCGATGACATCCACGTCGAGACACCGCTGCACACATTCGACGGGTTCTGGTGTGTGCCGGCCAGCCCTTACCGGAGCATGGACGGTGCATTGCTGGCGATTCGATTTGCCCGCGAACAACGGCGACCTTTCCTCGGCACCTGCGGTGGTTTTCAACACGCGGTGCTGGAATATGCGCGAAACGTGCTGGGCTGGTCGGATGCCGAACACGGCGAGACAAATCCCGATGCCGCGCGGGCGCTGCTGACGCCACTGTCGTGTGCGCTAGTGGAAGCGGTCGATACGATTGATTTGCTTGAGGGTTCGTTGCTCGCCAAGGCCTACGAAAGCACCGAGATTCGTGAAGGCTATCGCTGTCGTTTTGGTGTGAATCCGCAGTTCGAAGGGGAGTTGCTCAAGCGCGAACTACATGCCGTCGGCCACGATTCGGAACACGGACTGCGGGCAGTCGAACTCAGCGGTCATCCGTTCTTTGTCGCGACCTTGTTCCAGCCCGAGCGGGCGGCGCTCAAGGGCGTATTGCCTCCTTTGGTTGGCGCCTTTGTCGAAGCCTGTGCGGGGCGCTCGTCATGATCGCCGATACGCCAGCTGTGCCTTATTACGCGGTGATCTTCACTTCACTGCGCACCGAGGGTGACCAGGGTTACGCCGAAGCGGCCGAACGGATGCTGGAACTGGCCCGCGAACAGCCGGGGTTTCTCGGCGTGGAATCGGCGCGGGGCGAGGATGGGCTTGGGATTACCGTATCGTACTGGGCCAGTGAGGCGGCAGTCCTGGCGTGGAAGCATCATCCTGAGCACAGTGCGATTCGCGAGCGTGGGCGCTCGACCTGGTATGCGCGGTGTCATACGCGGGTGTGCAGGGTTGAGCGGGCCTACAGGTTCGATCAGTAACTGATTTAGAGTTCTTCAGGCCGCCATCGCGAGCAAGCTCGCTCCCACATTTTGATCCCGGTCGGTCACAACATTTGTGCGCGACAAAGATCTACTGTGGGAGCGAGCTTGCTCGCGATGGAGCCCGTCAATTCACCGCAAAAACTCCCCCCTGAACCAGACTGCGAACCGCCGAAATCTCCGGCACTTCCCGCCGGTTCATGTACACCCGCAACGGCTCGGTAATGTTGATCCGGTCATCGATGTTCTGGTCCAGCAGCAACTGGATCAACTCACGCTTGAGCGTCATGACCTGCCCGGGCCCCGCGACCCAGACAAATTCGCTGACAGGGATGATGCCGTCGTCCGCCACGTCCATGCCGAACGAGTCTTCGCTGAAGCGCACGATGTAGTGCCCGGTCTTGCGGTTGAGGCCGACGAAGCCTTTGAGCTGGTCGGCAGCCTGGCAGATGAGCTGGGAAGTGATGCGCATGGTAAACCCCGCAATGGTGATCATTGGTTTACACGCAGGGCCTGCGTTTCCCTCTGCCGGGGAAATTGCAGGGCCTCAGCGTACTGCAAACGGGCGCACAAAAGCGCTGACGAAAATCAGCTTTCGACAGGTTTGTGTCGGTCTGGTGATAGCGCCTGCAACGATGAGTTGTTAAAAGGGACCGCTCACTTATTGCGAAAGGATCTCGACCATGCCCGCAACCTTTACTAAAAGCGCCCTGTTACTGAGCCTCTTGCTCGCTCTCGGCCACGCACAGGCCGCCAGCGAACCCGGTCCCGCGGCACTGGCCACCCGCTTGGGCATTCCGCATCCAGCGGTGATCGCCCACCGCGGCGCATCGTTCGATGCGCCGGAATCCACCGCCGCCGCCTACAAGACTGCCCGCGACCTGGGCGCCGACTACCTGGAACTGGATCTGCAGCGCAGCAAGGATGGCGTGCTGTTTGCCCTGCACGACAACAATCTGCAACGCACCACCGACGTCGCCAGCAAATTCCCCGAGCGCAAGGACAGCCCCGCCAATGCGTTCACCATGGCCGAACTGAAAACCCTGGACGCGGGCAGCTGGTTCAATGCCGCGTACCCGGATCGCGCACGTCCCGCCTTCGCGGGCCTGAAAATTCTGACCCTTGATGAAATCATCGACATCGCCGAGGGCAACAGCCTGCACAAGCCCGGCCTGTACATCGAGACCAAGGAGCCCAAGCAGTTCCCCGGCATCGAACGCGACCTCAAGGAAAAACTTCAGGACCGGGGCTGGCTGAGCCCGACCGCTTCGAAACTGGCAAAAAACGAGCTGGCGGTCGGCCAAGGCAAAGGCAAGGTGGTCCTGCAGACTTTCGAGAAGAGCAGCCTCGAACTGCTGCAAAAAGAGATGCCGACGGTGCCGAAGATCCTGCTGCTGTGGGTCGGTGAAGGCAGTATTGAACCCCAGTCCAAGGTGACATTTGCCGAGTCCGGCGAAAAGGACAAAGCCGCTTACTACGCCAAACAGCAACCGAAGGACAAAGCCGAATTCCAGCACTGGGTCGACTACGCCAAGGCCCAGGGCGCCATCGGCACCGGCCCGTCCGCCGCACTGACCCAGGGTGGCGACCAGAGTTACTCGGACCTGGTGCAACCCTGGATGAACCAGTACACCCACGACCAGGGCCTGCTGGTGCACGTCTACACCATCGACGATGCGGTGGACTACCGGAAAGTCATGGACGCCGGAGTCGACGGCATTTTCACCAATCGCGCCAGTGAGTTGTTGAAGTTCTATAAACGCCCGGCGGCGAGTGTTGCGCAGGTGCTACAGAACAACGGGTATTGATGCGCTATTGCACAAAAACCTGTGGGAGCGAGCTTGCTCGCGATAGGGCCATCAGCTTCAACATCAACGTTGACTGACACTCCGCCTTCGCGGGCAAGCCACGCTCCCACAGGGGTTGATGCAGGACATGTAGAGGGATTTAAGGGTGGATTAAGTTACACAGGCTAACCTGATCTCACTTAAACAGATCACCCAAGGAAAGAAGCCCATGAAGACCCTGACTGCTTTGTTTACCGCTGCAGCCCTGACCCTCACCGCCGGCCTGGCCCAGGCCGATGTGCGAGTCGATCAGATCCCGCAACTGGTCAAGGACGGCAAGATCAAGCCACTGGAAGACTTGAACAAGATCGCGCTGGACCTGCATCCGGGTGCAACGATTACCAAGACCGAGCTGGACAACCACTTCAACGGTTTCGAGTACGAAGTTGAACTGCGTGACGCCAAGAACGTCGAGTGGGATGTGGACATCGATGCCTCCAACGGCAAGGTCCTGGAAAACAAACAGGACACGTAATCCCCAAACAGACAAAAGCCGCACGATGGGAACATCGTGCGGCTTTTGCGTTTTCGGGATTCAAGCGCTCAGGCGCGCCGTCACCTCGTTCAACTGTCCCGACAAGCCGTGCAGATTGGTGCTGGCCGCTTCAGTGCGCTGCACGTTGTCCAGGTTGGTGCTGGCGATGCTGGTGATCTCGGTGAGGTTGCGCGAGATGTCTTCGGCCACCGAGGTCTGTTCTTCGGCGGCAGTGGCGATCTGGCGGTTCATGTCGCGGATGGCTTCCACGGCCAGGGTGATGCGTTCGAGCATGGCGCCGGCCTCGGTCACTTGCTGCACGCTCTGTTCGCTGCGCGACTGACCGCTTTCAATCGCCTGGGCCGCTTCGATTGCACCGGTCTGCACGGTCTGGATGATCTGGTTGATCTCGATGATCGACGCCGCCGTGCGCTGGGCCAGGCTTCGCACTTCGTCGGCCACCACAGCGAATCCGCGTCCGGCCTCACCGGCGCGGGCCGCTTCGATGGCCGCGTTGAGTGCCAGCAGGTTGGTCTGTTCGGCGATCCCGCGAATCACCTCCAGAACCTTGCCGATGCGTCCGCTGTCGGTTTCCAGTTGGCGGATGACCGTGGCGGTGTTGGCGATTTCGCCGCGCATCTGGGTGATGGTGTGGATGGTGCCCTGCATGACTTTTTCGCCCTGCTGGGCGGACTGGTCGGCATCGTCGGCGGCCCGGGCGGCTTCGGCGGCATGCCGGGCCACCTCCTGTGCGGTGGCGGACATTTCGTTCATCGCCGTGGCCACCTGATCGGTGCGGTTGAACTGCTCGTTGGTGCCGCCGGCCATCACGGTGGCGATCGAGTTCAACTCACCGCTGGCGCTGTCCAGGTCCGACGCGCTGCGCTGCAAACGGCTGAAGGTTTCGGCGAGGAAATCGCGCAGGGTGTTGGCGGCCATCGCCAGTTTGCCCAACTCGTCCTGACGGGTGCTGGCCACGCGCTCGGCAATACGCCCCTGGCTGAGTTGCGCCACGTATTCGATCAGTTTGCGGATCGGCTCGACCAGGTTGCGGTTGACCAGCCACAGGCTCAGCAGGCCGATCAGTACCCCCGAAACCAGCATCACGACCAGCCCCAGCAACACCGTGCGCTCGGCACTGGCGCTGATCAGTGTCGATTGCTCGGCGCCCTGCTTGCGCAACTCGCTGACCAGTTCACTCATCTGATCGCTGGTTGCGCGGTCCACACCCTTGACCGCCGCGTCGCCCGCCGCAGGGTCACCACCGGCGGCCACAAACGCGTCCCGCCCCTTCTGATAGGCCGCGCCCAATTGGCGATGTTCGTCACGCAAGCGCTCGATGCGGCTCTTGAGTTGCGGCTCGATACCCTTCTGCGCGGCCAACTCACCGAGGATGTTTTGCACATCGCGCTGACGCCCCTCGAATTGCCCCCAGTACTTGCTCAGGTCAGCCGGTTGCTTGCCGCGCAGCAGGACGTTTTTCCATTCCTGCACCTGCACCTTGAATTGCAGGTTGGCTTCATCGATCAATTGCGAGGTGTGCAACGGGCCTTCGATCAGATTGGCGTAGTTCTGCACGCCGCTGGACAGGAAGTGAAAGCACGCCAGGGCGATCAACAGCATCGCCAGCAGGCTGCCGCTCAGCAGGGCGAGAATTTGTGCTCTCAGGGACTTTTGCAAAAGCATCGCAGAGTACTCATGACAGGAATGGGGCACGCCCGTTAAGGCGTGAAAAGTGTCCGGACATCCCTGTCTGCGGTCCCGGCCGAGGCCTGCGGCGCGCAACTTAACCCAAGCGTGATCGGCTAGCCAGAGCGGTTCTTGAGAAAATCCCGACCGCCGGTAAAACAATTTTTTGCGTTGTTTTTCTGTCACAAAAACGTCATTCCCGTTTGCGATGATGCCGCTCAAGTGAACCTGTAAAACACGTGACAGGCGCCTCCCCTTGCGAGTCCTCATGAACCACAGCATCGATCAAAGCCATCGCGACACGGATCTGTTCGGCCTGCTTTACGGTTTCAGTTTTCGCCCCGGTGAGGCCGGTCGGGAAATCAATTCCGCCGAGGCCTTGCAGTACCTGCAACAGCCGCAAAGCGATGAGCAATTTCTCTGGCTGCACCTGAACCTGGCCCATGCCGCGTGCGAGCGCTGGATGAAAAGCCATCTGGAATTGCCCGAGGAATTTTTCGAAGCGCTGCACGAAGGCTCGCGTTCGACGCGCATCGAGCATGTCGACTCCGCACTGCTGGCAGTGGTCAACGATGTGGTGTTCAACCTCAGCAACATGGTCTCGTCGGATGTCTCGACCCTGTGGGTGTGCGCCCGCAGTCAATTGATCATCAGCGCCCGCCTGCAACCGCTGCACTCGGTGGACAAATTGCGCTCGTCGGTGAAGGCCCGGGAGTGCTTTCGCTCCCCGCTGGAGCTGCTGGTGCATTTGCTGCGCGACCAGGGTGAGGTGTTGACCCAGATCGTGCGCAAGACCAGTCAGAGCGTGGACCAGATCGAAGACCAATTGCTGTCCTCGCGCCTGTCGACCAACCGCGCGGAACTGGGCGCCAATCGCCGGGTGCTGGTGCGATTGCAACGGCTGCTGGCGCTGGAGCCAGGCTCATTGCTGCGCCTGCTCAACCGGCCACCGCAATGGCTGCAAAAGGAAGACGTGAAGGAGCTGCGCAAATCCACCGAGGAGTTCGCGCTGATCATCAACGACCTCACGGCGCTGGGTGAGCGGATCAAGCTGTTGCAGGAAGAGATCGCCGCCAACATCAACGAACAGACCAACCGCACGCTGTTCACCCTGACGGTGGTGACGGTGCTGGCGCTGCCGATCAACATCATCGCCGGTTTCTTCGGCATGAACGTCGGCGGCATTCCGCTGGCGGATGACCCGCAGGGTTTCTGGATCCTGGTGGCGCTGGTCGCGACCTTTACCGTGATCGCCGGGCGCTGGGCGTTTCGCAAGCAGCAGGATTATTGAGTCCCCGTCATCACCTGACACACTGATCAACTGTGGCGAGGGGGCCTGCCCCCGCTGGGTGGCGCAGCCGCCCCAGCACTCGGTCATTCAAACCGCACTAGCAGGATTGAGGACTGCTCTGCAGCCGAACGGGGCGGTGCGGCGTTCCGACAGGCCCGCTCCCACAGGGTACAAGTTCGAAGCACATCATCCCGGCGGGTTTTCCCGTCGGGATTTTTTCGTCCAGCGGCACGGCATTTGCTCGCGAACTCAAGGGCTGCGCTTTATTGACGCACAACTCGTCCGGCAGCCCTTCAGTTTGCCAGCGTGGTGCCGACTCATAAGACACTCGATGTATTCAGGAGAGGAACCGTGAATCTGTACATCAATCAGCTGCAACAGAAAGCTGACTTTAAAGAAGCCATTTACGCGGGCGATATTTTCCTGAACACGCAGTTACGCGCCGCCAAAGAACTCTGTGCCTTTGCCCAGGAAAGCATCACGGCGGCCTTCGAAGGCGAGATCAACCACCAGGCGCTGCACACACTGATGCCGGTGGAAGAGTTCGTGGTGCTGGTGACTCGGCTCAAGGGCCAGTTCACCAACAGCCTGCGTGCCAAGGAGCTGATCCGCAGCTTCACCGACGAAATCGGTGCCGCTCCCGAGGAGTTCATTTTCGACGTCCCGCGCATCCGTGTCGTACCCAACTATGACTACCTGCACGCTGGCGTCAGCTACGCCTACAAGCCCCATCGCGATACCTGGTACGGCGGTGTCGACTGCCAGATCAATACCTGGATGCCGGTCTACACGATCCAGCCTGACCAGACCATGATGATCAACCCGGCCTACTTCGACGCCCCGGTGAAAAACACCTCGGCGCAGTGGAGCCTGTCCGACTGGATCGGCGTGCAACGCCAGCGCGCCAAGGACAACGTCAAGGAAGAGGCACGCCAGCACCCGGTGCCCACCGAAGCGATCAACAGCGCCTCTGAGCTGCGCATCGCCGGCAACACCGCCGAGATGCTGGTGTTCTCGGGTTCGCACCTGCACGGCACCGTTCCCAATTACACACAACAAACCCGCTTCAGCGTGGACTTTCGCCTGATGCACCTCGACGACCTCAAGCACCAGCGCGGCGCGATTAACGTCGACAGCGCCTGCCCGGATGTCGGCGCCGGCTTCAAAGACTACTTCCACGTCCACGACTTTTCGAATTTCCGAGGAATCCCGCAATGACCAAGCGTCGCATCACGCCCGCCGAGGCCCAGTACAACGAAACCCGTACCAACGTCCTGAAACGGGTCGATGCCGAATACGTGGCCGACGCTCCGTTCGTCTTCGCCAACCGCATTGGCGTGACTGCCGCGTTGTCGCGCATGGAGCTGTTCAAGAAGGTCGCGGAAGTGCCGGGCGCGATCATTGAGTGCGGCGTGTACAAGGGCAACTCGTTGATGCTCTACATGCACTTGTCGATGATTCTCGAACCGTATGCGATCAACCGCTCGATCGTGGGTTTCGACACCTTCGAAGGCTTCCAGAGCATCGACAAGAAAGAAGACCCGGCCGACGTCAACGAAACCATGTTCGCCGACACCGACCAGTCGCTGATCCAGGACATGATCGACGCCAACGACCTGTTGCGCCCGGTCAACCGCATTCCGCGCTGCGAACTGGTCAAGGGCGACATCGTCAAGACCGTACCGGAGTGGGTCAAGACCCGTCCGGACCTGGTCGTGGCCATGTTGATCCTCGACACCGACCTGTACGAGTCGACCAAAGTCGCGCTGGAAACCTTCCTGCCGTACATGCCCAAAGGCGCGATCGTGGTGCTCGACGAAGTCGCCTACCGCAACTTCCCGGGCGAAACCAAGGCCCTGCGTGAAGTGCTCGACCTGAACAAGATCGAACTCAAGCGCCTGCCGTTCGATTCGTGCGTGGGTTACTTCCACGTCTGATCTGGTGCAAAACCTGTGGGAGCGAGCCTGCTCGCGAAAGCGGTCTGACATTCAGCAATGTTGTTGACTGACACGCCGCCGTCGCGAGCAAGCTCGCTCCCACAAAAACCGGTTCAAACACGACTCAGCAAACCTCACGAGTCACCAGCATCCGCTCCCGAACCACGTCATACACCCAGTGGTAGACGTAGGTGTACGGCAGGAAGAACAGCAACACACCGATATCCAGCAAGAACGCCTGCCACAGGCTGACATTCAGCCACCAGGCGATCAGCGGCACGCCGAGGGCGACCAGGCCGCCTTCGAACAACAGCGCATGCACCACGCGGACCCAGGCGTTGTGTGCGATGGCGAGGCGCTTGAGCAGCCGATCGAACATACCGTTGAAGACCACGTTCCAGGCCAGGGCCAGGCCGGCGATGAGGATGGTGACCATGCCCATTTCCAGCATCGGTTTCTTCATGATCCAGGCCAGCAATGGGGTACAGATCAGGATGGCCAGCAGTTCGAAGCCGATGGCTTGAAAAATACGTTCAGTAATGGATTTGTTGGCGCTCATGGCCGAACTCCCTTGGGTGACTGTGGTTGCCATGATCCATCAGCACACCGATACTTCATAACCAATAACCATCGATCAAGGCGATAGTTCATGGCCTCTCACGAAGTGTTACTGGCGTTTGTCGAAGCCGCGACCCAAGGCTCGTTTTCCGCCGCGGCGCGCAAATTGGGCCGCAGTCAGTCGACCATCAGTGCGGCGGTGGCCAGCCTGGAAATCGACCTGAACCTGACGCTGTTCGACCGCAGCAGCCGCAAGCCCGGCCTGACCCCGGCCGGACACGTCATGCTGCAACGGGCCGAAGACATCCTGGCCGCCACCAGTCGCCTGGAAATAGCCGCCAGCCAACTGTCCCAAGGGGTGGAAGCGAAGCTGACGGTGGCGCTGTCCGATACCTATCAGTCGGACCGCTTCGAAGCCGCCCTCAGTGCCTTCGAGCAGCGTTACCCGGACCTGGAGCTCGAGTGTCTGATCGCCGAATGCGACGACCTGATGTCCCTGGTGCAAAGCGGCCGGGCGCAGATTGCCTTCGCCGAAATGCAGGACAGCTACCCGCCGGACCTGGTCAGTTCGACGGTGGACGAGCGCACGGAAATCGCCTTGTTCGTGTCCCCGACGCACCCGTTGGCGACGTTGGACTACGTCGACCGGGACGTACTGCAGCAACACCGCGAACTGCGTCTGGCCACCATCATCAATCCCTATGAAAGCCGGGCGAAGGGCCGCGTATGGTCGGCGCCGAGTTATCTGATGCTGCTGGAAATGGCCCAGGGCGGATTCGGCTGGGCGCCGTTGCCCCGCTGGCTGGTCGAACGGTTCGGGCCCGGTACGTTGCAGGAACTGGTGGTGCGCGGCTGGCCGAAAACGGTGTCGGTGGATGCGTTGTGGTCGCGGCTGAATCCGCCGGGGCCGGCGGGGAGCTGGTTGCTGGGCAAGATGCTGGAGTGAAGGTCCTTCGGCCCTTATCGCGAGCAAGCTCGCTCCCACAGTTTCGAGTACACCATCAATCCCTGTGGGAGCTGGTTGCTGGGCAAGATGCTGGAGTGAAGGTCCTTCGGCTCTTATCGCGAGCAAGCTCGCTCCCACAGTATCGAGTACACCATCAATCCCTGTGGGAGCGAGCTTGCTCGCGATGAGGCCAGACCGGCCGCATCACTCCAACGCCTTGAGCCGCTCTTCGATAAACCGCCGCTCCGGCTCCTGTCGGGTCAACGCCAGCGCCCGTTCCCACGCCGCCCGCGCCTCCTGCTTGCGACCAAGTTGCCAACAGAATTGCGCCCGCGCCGAATGCGCCAGGTGGTAGTCGAGCAGTTCTCCCCGCTCCAGAATGGCGTCGACCAGCGTCAGCCCCGCCAGTGGACCATCGCGTTGCGAAATCGCCGCCGCGCGATTCAACTCGATCACCGGCGACGGCACCGCCCGCAGCAGGACGTCATACAGACCGACAATCTGCGGCCAATCGGTTTCCCCCGCCGTCGGGGCTTCGGCGTGCACCGCTGCGATCGCCGCTTGCAGGCAATAGGGTCCGAATCGTCCCATGGTCAGCGCCCGCTCGACCAGCGTGCAGCCTTCGCTGATCAACCCGGCGTCCCACAGCGAACGGTCCTGTTCGTCCAGCACAATCAGCTCGCCGCTCGCCGAGGTCCTGGCCGGGCGACGCGACTCGTGCAACAGCATCAACGCCAGCAAGCCCATCACCTCCGGTTCCGGCAGCAGTTCCACCAGCAACCGGCCGAGGCGGATCGCTTCACGGGTCAAATCCTCGCGGATCAGTTCTGCCCCGATGGACGCCGAGTAGCCCTCGTTGAACACCAGGTAAATCACCCGCAATACACTGTCCAGGCGCTCGGGTAGCTCAGCGAGTGTCGGCACTTGATAAGGGATTTTCGCATCGCGGATCTTCGCCTTGGCGCGCACTATGCGCTGGGCGATGGTGGCCGGGGCCGAGAGAAAGGCCCGGGCGATCTCTTCCGTGGTCAGGTCGCAGACTTCCCGCAGCGTCAGCGGCACTTGTGCGTCGGCCGCCAGGGCCGGGTGGCAGCAAGTGAAGATCAGCCGCAGGCGATCGTCTTCCACGTCTTCATCACTCCAGTCGGCCTGCTCCAGTTCCTCCAGTTGCGCGATCAGCAAGGGCTGCGACGCGGTAAAGCGTGCGCGCCGGCGCAGGGCATCGATGGCCTTGAAGCGCCCGGTGGACACCAGCCAGGCCCGCGGATTGTCCGGCACGCCGTCACGCTGCCAGCGTTCGACCGCGATGAAAAACGCCTCGTGCAAGGCCTCTTCGGCGAGGTCGAAATCACCCAGCAAGCGAATCAGGGTCGCAAGAATCCGCCGCGACTCTTCGCGATAAACCCGCTCGACCTGCGCCTGAACCGGCAGCCCCGGCATCTTAAGGATTCAACTGCCGAACGGGGCGCACTTCGACACTGCCGACCCGGGCCGCCGGAATGTTCCCGGCGACCTGGATGGCTTCGTTGAGGTCCTTGGCATCGATCAGATAAAAACCGGCCAACTGCTCCTTGGTTTCAGCGAATGGCCCATCGGTGATCGACATCTTGCCGTTGCGCATGCGCACCGTGGTGGCGGTCTGCACCGACTCCAGTGCTTCGGCGGCGACCATCCGGCCGCTGCCCTGGATCGACTCGGCATAGGCCATGCACTCTTCGTCCTTCGGGCTTTCCGGCAGCGAATGCAGCAACCGCTCATCGCTGTAGACCAAGCATAAATACTTCATCACGCTCTCCTTATCGAACGATCAACTATGGCCGCTGATTGGCATTCTGGCTCGGCTTCCCGACGATCAGGGCTTGAGGTCGAACAGCGTCGCGCCGCTGGTCATGTCGAACGGCGCCGACCAATGTTCGTGGACGATCTGCCACAGCCCCGCTTCTTGCCGATAGCAGGCGGTGACGCGCATCCAGCAGGACTGGGTTTCGCCCTTGTCGTTGGTGCCACCACAATTTGCCAGCCAGTGAGCGAATGCAATTTCCTGGGACGGCTCGATGGTGATTTCGTGGAATTCGAAGATGTGCGGGCCGGGGCACATTTCCATGCAGGCCTGCCAATGCGCGCGATACGCCGGCTTGCCTTTGAATTGCAGGGCCTTGACCGCGTCGAAGGAGACGATGTCATCGGCATACAGAGCCATGACTTTTTCAATGTCCTTCGTCATGACCGCCTGACGATAGTTCTCGATGAGGTTCTGGATCTGGGTTTGCGAGTTCATGGTGGTTCTCCGTGGATTTTTATAGTGAAGACACCCTTAGTCGTCTGGCGATCCGGTGAATCGACAGGTGAAATAAAAATAATCCGGGAAAGCAAACTCGCTAGAATCCGAGGCTCATTTGTGATGGAAAAAGGACACTCCCGTGACAGCCCGACTCGTGCCTTATGAAAGCCTGAATGCGCTGCAGCGCCAGCAGGTCGAGGCCATTGAAGTGCATTCGGAACAGATCAGATTCTCGGGTGACATCCACGGCGCCTTGCACACGCTGTTGTCCAAGCCCGGCCCTGGCGTCAAGGGCTTCGCCCTGCTGGCCGAGGATGTGCCCGTCGCGTTCCTGCTGCTCAAGCGCCCGCCGGTATTGCCGGCCTGGGCCGATGAGCACAGCGCCACGCTGCATGCGCTGCAAGTCGATCAACGCGCCCAGGGCAAGGGCTACGGCAAGGCCTGCCTGCAAGCGCTGCCCGAGGCGGCGCGCCTGGCCTGGCCGGAAATCAGGGGGCTGGAGCTGTCGGTGGATGCCGACAACGAGGCGGCCATCGCCCTGTACGCCAGGTATGGCTTTGTCGACAGCGGCGAGGCGTACAAGGGCCGGATCGGGTATGAGCGGCGGATGGGGTTGGTGTTTTGAACTCAGCCCCCACCAACACCACAAAACTACTGTGGGAGCGAGCTTGCTCGCGATGGCGGCGTAACATTCAACATCGATGTCGACTGATAGTCCGCTATCGCGAGCAAGCTCGCTCCCACAAGGGATCTACGTCGGATCAGAGTTCGAGCACCATCTCATGCCACGCCATGCCGCCATGGTCCGAGGCCGAGGGTTTAACGTAGGCAAAGCCGAACCCGGCATACAACGGAATATGCCGCTCCTTGCACATCAGGTTGATGGTGACCTTGCCCATCGCTCGCATGCGCTCGATGAACTCGCCCATCAGGCGCTTGGCCAGGCCTTGGCCCTGATAATCCGGGTGCACCACCACCGACATGATCACCACATGTGGCCCGGCCGGGTCGTGGCCGATCAGTTCCTTGAACGCCTCGTCCGACATTTCCACCTGAAACGCCGCACCGGAGTTGATGAATCCGGCGACAACCCCGTCCACCTCAGCGACGATAAAACCCTCGGGCCAGGTGGCGATGCGGGTGGCGATCTTCTCGCGGGTCGCGGCTTCGTCACCTTCGTAGGCAAGGGTTTCGATGGCGAAACAGCGGTCCAGATCGGCGGGGGTGACGTTGCGGATGACGGTGTTCATGGCAGCTCGGGATCAGCGTGGGAAAGGCTGGGGATGATAAATCAGCTGCCGTGGGACATCGAGAGACGAATCGGCTGATCCGCCTCTCGCGCAGGTGTCATGCCTTGATCGGCAGCCAGATTTCCAGCTTGCCGGTGTTGAGTTTGGGATTGAAGTCTTCGCTGTAGCGTTCGAACTCCGGAGCCGCCAATAGCTCGTGGCCGGACTGCGGCAGCCACGTGCCATGGATGTACTGAAAGGTTTGCGGCAGGGTGTCCAGCGGCCCTTTGTGTTCGAACACCACGTACTGCTGCGGCTGAACTTCTACCCAGCGGTAGGTTTCGGGCAAGTCGTCGAGCTTGCTGATCTCGACCCCGGCGATGTAATCGAAGCCGCCCTTGCCGTCGAAATTGCAGCAGACGCCGTAGGTGACTTCGCCTTTTTGACCCGGAATACGGCCCAGATGCGGAATGAATTTATCCCAGAGTTCGGGAATGCCTTGCGTGGTCTGCTGGGTAAATCGTCCGCCTAGCCCTGCGATCAGCAGGAAGTGTCCGTGTTCGAAGCGTGGCTCCGCCAGTTCGACGCGTGTTTGCTCATCCATGGCTCAACTCCTGGAGCAAAAAGTGGGTTCGGCTGGGAGTATAGAAGCCAAACCCGATTCGCCCAATTACAGGGCGTGCAATTGCTCGACGGCGCCTGAACCGACAAACTCGTTATAGCCAGATAGAATCACGTAGACCGCGAAATAGCAGAAGATCGCTGCCGATGCCATGTAGGAGTAACGCAGTAACTTGTCGCCGAGCAACTTGCCGCCGTGGCTCGCAGCAAAGCACAGCCCGACACACCAGAGAATCCCTGCGCAGAGAAAACCGCCGAGAAACAGCGCGGAGCTGAGGGCGCCACCGCCGCCGGAACGGGCGATCAGCGTGCCACCCACCGCAGCGAACCAGAGAATCGCGCTGGGCGACGACATGGCCAGGAAGATCCCGCGAAAGAACTCCTTGCGATGGGAGTTGTGCCCCACCTCGGCCGATTGCGCCAGCACAGCTTCGTGGTGAATCGCCGAATAGATCATCTTCGCCGCGAAGTACACCAGCAGCGCCGAGCCACCGATCCACAACACCCAGCGCACGGTTTCGTATTGCAGCAACACGGTCATGCCAGCCAGTGCCAGTACCGCGTAGATCAGGTCGCCGACACAAGTCCCCAGCCCCAGCGCAAACCCCTGGAAATAGCCGCGCTGCATGGCCAGGGTGATCATCGCGATGTTGGCCACGCCGATATCCAGGCACAGCGAGAGGCTCAGCAAGAAGCCGCTGGTAAATTCCATCGAACCCTATCCTTCGGAAAAATTTGTTTACATTGAGGCTGGACAGTCTGCCACAGCTGCCCTTACATTCCGCCACAGGTCACCGTAGTGACCAGCGTCGCTCGGACGGTTCCGGGCGCTTACGTTATCCGAGGCAACAATGGCCGAACAAGGTTCGCCGCGCCGCTTTGCGCGCATAGATCGACTCCCCCCTTACGTTTTCAACATCACTGCCGAGCTGAAGATGGCCGCCCGTCGTCGTGGCGAAGACATCATCGACTTGAGCATGGGCAACCCCGACGGCGCCACGCCGCCGCACATCGTCGAAAAACTCGTCACGGTGGCCCAGCGCGAAGACACCCACGGCTACTCGACGTCCAAGGGCATTCCGCGCCTGCGCCGGGCGATTTCCAACTGGTACAAGGACCGCTACGAGGTCGACATCGACCCGGAAAGCGAAGCCATTGTCACCATCGGTTCCAAGGAAGGCCTGGCGCACCTGATGCTGGCCACCCTGGATCAAGGCGACACCGTGCTCGTACCCAACCCGAGCTACCCGATTCACATCTACGGTGCCGTGATTGCCGGCGCCCAGGTGCGGTCGGTGCCGCTGGTGCCGGGGGTGGATTTCTTCGCTGAACTGGAGCGGGCCATTCGCGGTTCGATCCCGAAGCCGAAGATGATGATCCTCGGTTTCCCGTCCAACCCGACCGCCCAGTGCGTGGAGCTGGACTTCTTCGAACGAGTGATCGCCCTCGCCAAGCAGTACGACGTGCTTGTGGTACACGACCTGGCCTACGCCGACATCGTCTACGACGGCTGGAAAGCCCCGTCGATCATGCAAGTGCCCGGGGCCAAGGACATTGCGGTGGAGTTTTTCACCCTGTCCAAGAGCTACAACATGGCCGGCTGGCGCATTGGCTTCATGGTCGGCAACCCGGAACTGGTCAATGCCCTGGCGCGGATCAAGAGCTACCACGACTACGGCACCTTCACTCCGCTGCAAGTGGCGGCCATCGCTGCGCTTGAAGGCGATCAGCAATGCGTGCGCGACATCGCCGAGCAGTATCGGCAGCGGCGCAATGTGCTGGTCAAGGGTCTGCATGAACTGGGCTGGATGGTGGAAAACCCGAAAGCGTCGATGTATGTCTGGGCCAAGATTCCCGAGGCCTATGCGCACCTGGGCTCGCTGGAGTTCGCCAAGAAACTGCTGGCCGAAGCCAAGGTGTGTGTCTCGCCGGGCGTCGGGTTTGGCGAGTACGGTGATGATCACGTGCGCTTCGCCCTGATCGAAAACCAGGACCGGATTCGTCAGGCCGTACGCGGGATTCGCGGGATGTTCAGGGCGGATGGGTTGGCACCGAAAACCAACGCCTGACACATATCCCTGTGGGAGCGAGCTTGCTCGCGATAGCGGTGTTTCAGTCGCCATTAAAGTTGACTGATACGACGCCATCGCGAGCAAGCTCGCTCCCACATTGGATTTATGTACAACCTGTAAATCGATCACCCACAAAAAAACCGCATCGCTGCGGTTTTTTTGTGTCTGTCGAATCGCTTAAACGAACAGCGACAACAACAGGATAAAGCCCAGGCCAACCACGGAGAGGATGGTTTCCATCGCGGTCCAGGTCTTGAAGGTTTCGGCCACGGTCATGTTGAAGTACTGCTTCACCAACCAGAAACCGGCGTCGTTGACGTGGGACAGGATCAGGGACCCTGCACCGGTGGCCAGCACCAGCAGCTCACGGTTCACGCCCGGAATCATCCCCACCACCGGCACCACGATGCCGGCGCCAGTGATGGTCGCCACGGTCGCTGAACCGGTCGCGATACGAATCACCGCCGCCACCAGCCAGGCCAGCAGGATCGGCGAGATCTGTGCGTTCACCGCCATGTGGCCGATCACGTCACCCACACCGCTGGTCACCAGCATCTGCTTGAAGCCACCACCGGCACCGATGATCAGGATGATCGCGGCGGTCGGCGCGAGGCTGGCATCCAGCCATTTCATCATTTGGCTGGAACCGATGCCCTGCTTGTAGCCGAAGGTATACAGCGACAGCAGCAATGCCAGCAGCAACGCCGAAATCGGGTGACCGATCAGGTCCATGAAGGCGCGGAAGATGTTGCCATCGGGCAGCACCACGTCGGCAAACGTCTTGAGCAGCATCAGGAACACCGGCAGCAGCACAGTCACCAGCGTAATGCCGAAGCTCGGCAGATCGGCCGAATCCGATTCGCGCGCCAGTTGATCCACGAGCTCCTGGTTCGGGTGACCGGGAATGTGCTTGGCAATGAACGTACCGAAGATCGGGCCAGCGATGATGGCGGTTGGCAACGCAACGATCAGGCCGTACAGAATGGTCTTGCCGATGTCGGCACCGAACACGCCAATGGCCAGCAGCGGGCCCGGGTGCGGCGGCACCAGGCCGTGTACCGCGGACAGACCGGCCAGCAGCGGGATACCGATCTTGATGATCGACACGCCAGTGCGACGGGCCACGATGAACACCAGCGGAATCAGCAGCACGAAGCCGATTTCGAAGAACAGCGGAATGCCGACCAGGAACGCGGCGAACATCATCGCCCACTGCACCTTGTCCTTGCCGAAGGCGCGGATCAACGTCTGCGCAATCTGATCCGCACCGCCTGATTCGGCCATCATTTTGCCGAGCATGGTGCCCAGCGCCAGGATGATGCCGACGAAACCAAGCACGCCACCGAAGCCGTCCTGGAACGCCTTGATGATGGTGCCGATCGGCATGCCTGAGGTCAGCCCGAGGAAGGCTGCGGCGATGATCAGTGCGAGGAATGGGTGCAACTTGAACTTAGTGATCAGGACGATAAGCCCGATCACCGTGACCACTGCATCGAGCAGCAGGAACGTCTCGTGGGACATGCCAAACATTAGGGGTGTCTCCTGGATGTTGTTGTTATTAAAGCGGGTTGATCAGAAGTCGTGAGGACAGCGCTGTCTTTGCGAGCACAGTCATACCGCCTGTTTCAGGCCGTTCGCCTGCCACCAGGCATGAGCCTGCGCCGCCAGTTGCTCGACGCTATAGGTCGAAGCATCCAGCGCCAGGGTCAACGGCTCGCCGACGGGCGATTCGAGGGTGGCGAACTGGCTGTCGATCAGGGTCGACGGCATGAAGTGGCCTGGCCGATGGGAGACACGGTCGGCGGCGACTTCGGGGGTCAACTCAAGGAACACGAAGCCCAGGCCCGGCAAGGCACTGCGCAGACGTTCGCGATAGACGTGCTTGAGAGCCGAACAGGTCAGCACCGGGCGCTGGCCCTTGGCGTCGACACGGCGCAGTTCATCGCACAGGCTGTCGAGCCAGCCGGCACGGTCTTCATCGTTCAGGGGAATCCCCGCGCTCATCTTTTCGATATTGGCGGCAGGGTGAAAAGAGTCGCCTTCAATGGCAGTGGCGCCGCTCAAATGGCACAAGGCCTCGCTGACGCACGTCTTGCCGCAACCGGCAACGCCCATGATGACCAGGGCGGTGATGGGATGATTCATGTAACACCTCAGCGCGCAGACAGCGCTACCTTTGCCAGCTATGACACCAGATCAAAAGCAGAAGTTGCCGACGCCTTTCTTGTCATTTTATGGGTTGCAGCAGGTTAGGTCCCAACACCAAAAAGCAAGGATCAGGCGAACCCTCGCTCACGCATTTGCAGCTGCATCGAGACAGCGCTACCTTAGTGCCTTGAATTTTGTTTGGCAAGCCGTCGATGAACACAACCAAGAACGATAAAAATACTCGCACCACTGGCCGCCCTACCCTGAACGAAGTTGCCCGACTGGCCGGTGTCAGCCCGATCACCGCCTCCCGCGCCTTGCGTGGCGTCAGCACCGTGGCCACTGAACTTGTGGAAAAGGTGCAAAAAGCGGCGCTTGAGCTCAACTATGTGGTCAACCCTGCCGCCCGCGCCTTGGCCTCGGCCCAGAGCCAGTCAGTCGTGGTTTTGGTGCCGTCGCTGTCCAACCTGCTGTTCATTGACACCCTGGAAGCCATTCATCGGGTTTTGCGCCCCAAGGGCTTCGAAGTGCTGATCGGCAACTTCCATTATTCGCGCGATGAAGAAGAAAACCTGCTGCGCAACTACATGGCCTATCAACCGCGCGGCTTATTGCTGACGGGTTTCGACCGCACCGAAAGTTCGCGGCGGATGATCGAAGCCAGCAATATTCCTTGCGTGTACATGATGGAACTGGACAGCGCCGCCGGGCTCAATTGCGTTGGCTTTTCGCAATTGGCGGCCGGCGAAACGGCTGCCGAACACTTGCTGTCCCGCGGCCGCAAGCGCCTGGCCTACATCGGCGCGCAGCTGGACCAGCGCACTTTGTTGCGCGGCGAAGGCTTCCGCAAAGCCCTGCAAAAGGCCGGTCGGTATGACCCGGACCTGGAAGTGCTGACGCCCCGCTCCTCCTCCGTCGGCCTCGGCGGCGAGTTGTTCCTGCAACTGCTGGCCAGTCATCCGGATGTCGATGCGATTTTCTTCGGCAACGACGACCTGGCCCAGGGCGCCCTGCTCGAAGCCATGCGCAACGGGATCAAGATCCCCGAACAGGTTGCGATCCTCGGCTTCAACGACTTGCCCATGTCCGAACACATGGTCCCGCGCCTGAGCAGCATCAATACCCCCCGCGAAGCCATCGGCCGTCGCGCGGCGGAGCAGATGCTGACGCTGATGGCCGGCAACACCGTGGCCAAACCGGTGCAGGACATGGGGTTTGAGTTGAAGGTGCGCGAAAGCACGTAAGCACGCCACACCCGCAGTGAAGTGAGATTTTGTGGCGAGGGGGCTTGCCCCCGTTGGGTTGCGAAGCAGCCCCAAAAACAGACGCCGCAGTCATACAGGTAAAACCCGTGAACTGGATTACGACTGCTCCGCAGCCGAACGGGGGCAAGCCCCCTCGCCACAGGGAAAGCCTCTCGCCCCCGCTCAGTGTTCAATCCTGCGGATCGAGGTTATCCAGCACCCGGTTCACCGCCAGCTCGGCCAGCATGATGATCTGTGCGATCGCCAGCGCCGTGTTGCGATGGCTACCTTCCAGAAACGTAGCAAAGTCATTGGTCATGACACTTGCCGAGGCCAGTGATTCGCAGGCGTGCGCCAACAGCGTTTCGTTATTGATGCCGGGTGAGATGGTGAACATTGGGCTGGGATTGCGTGGGGGGTTGGGCGTGGGTTTGAACATGGCAATGCTCCTAGAGTGATGGAGCTGCCACGATTCGCTGCGATACGAAGGGGTGGCAGCTGTACGCGGGTCGCAGACCGGGACTCTAGAACCCGGTAGACCCGAAGGTCTCCCACGCACAGCCGCCATAACGTGATTCGATCACGAACGGTGGACGCTATGCGTCTAGAGATACCCGGGCTGCGAAACCCGATCGCTGAATTTGCAGCGACACGGAACAATACGAGTCCGGATACCAGGCGCACAAGTCGGCGGATTCTGGCGTAGTCGTAGGTAATTCCGCAAGAAATCACTACCTGCGGAAATCCTCTGATACCCCTTGCCTACGGACCATTCCTACAGGTTTACGTCTGGTCCTGCGGATCCTGCAGACTTGATGTCAGCCGTCGGCAGGCACACTATGAATTCCCGACGCCATGATTCGCTGACGGAGTAGCAAAATGGAACATGCACTGAAGATTCTCGGCAAAGCCTCGTCCATCAACGTCCGAAAAGTCCTGTGGACTTGCGAGGAGCTGGGTATTGCCTACGAACGCGAGGACTGGGGCAGTGGTTTCGCGTCCACCCACAGCCCCGAGTTCCTGCGCTTCAATCCCAACGCACAGGTGCCGGTGATCATCGATGAAGCTGGCGTATTGTGGGAATCCAATACCATCTGCCGCTATCTGGCTGGCAAACACCACCACCATCACAGCGAGTTGCTGCCCACCGAACCGGCCGCCCGCGCCCGGGTGGAGCAGTGGATGGACTGGCAAGCCACCGAGCTCAATCCGTCCTGGAGATACCCGTTCATGTCACTGGTGCGCAAGGACCCGGAGTTCCAGGACCCGCATAGCCTTGAAATCGGCATCCGTGGCTGGAACCAGAAAATGGGCATCCTCGAACATCAACTCGCGACCACCAAGGGGTATGTCGCCGGACCACACTTTACCCTGGCCGACGTTGTCATCGGTTTGTCGGTCAATCGCTGGCTGATGACGCCGATCGAGCGTCCGGATTACCCCTCCGTCGATGAATACTTCCAGCGTCTGGCGCAGCGTCCGGGATTCCTCAAGCACGGCTGCAACGGCTTGCCTTGAGGAGCCGCAAAATGCCGCGCTGTTTCTTGTAGGAGCGAGCTTGCTTGCGATGGATGCAAGAGCACCGCGTATAACCAGAAAACACGCGTTATCGTTATCGACCATCGCGAGCAAGCTCGCTCCTACAGTGGGTCTGCGTTTTTTGTAGGAGCGAGCTCGCTCGCGATGGATGCAAGAGCGCCGCGTATATCCAGAAAACACGCGTTATCGACCATCGCAGTTACCGCGACTAGTTCAATTGCAATGTCGAGTTGAACTGACTGATCGCATCCACCACATGCCGCGAACCTTGCTGGATTTCCAGAATCACCTCCCCTGCCTCGTTCGCCAATTCAACTCCGAGGCCGGTTCGACTCAGGCTCGATTGCATGCTCGACACCGCGCTGAGCGACAAATCGTGGTTCTTGCGCACCACCTCGACAATCTCCAGCGTCGCCTGACTGGTGCGCGCCGCGAGGCTGCGCACTTCATCGGCTACCACCGCAAACCCGCGCCCGTGCTCTCCGGCACGGGCCGCTTCGATCGCCGCGTTGAGCGCCAGCAGGTTGGTCTGATCGGCAATGCCGCGAATGGTCTGCACGATGGTGCCGATGATGTCGGACTGTTTGCTCACGGCGTCGATGCTCAGAGCCGCCTCGTTCAAGTCCCGGGAAATGTCCTGGATGATCTGCACCGTCTGCTGTACCACCTCGGAGCCCTTGCGCGCGCAGACGTCGTTTTGTACCGAAGTGCTGTGGGCCGATTCTGCGGCGGTTTGCAGGGTGGTCATCTGGTGGGTGATATCGCTGGCGAACTTGACCACCTTGTACAACCGCCCCTTGGCGTCGAACAACGGGTTGTAGGAGGCTTCCAGGAATACCGTCTGACCTTGCTTGTTCCTGCGTTCGAAACGATGGGAGTGATATTCGCCGCGGTTGAGCGAAGCCCAGAAATTCCGGTAGCCCTGGGACTCGGCTTCGGCACGGTGGCAGAACAGGCTGTGATGCTGCCCCACCACTTCGTTGAGCGAGTACTGCATGGTTTTCAGGAAGTTCTCGTTGGCGGTGATGACCTTGCCTTCGGGTGTGAATTCGATCACGGCCATCGAACGGCCGATCGCGGCGAGCCTGCTTTCGTTTTCGTGTTCCTTGTTGATCCGTGCGGTGATGTCGGTGGCTACCTTGATCACACTTTTCACCTGCCGGTCGGGGCCCAGCACCGGCATGTAACTGGCTTCGAGCCAGATCTCCCGGCCACTCTTGTGCAAGCGCAAAAAGGTCCCCCCCAGCGGCTCGCCCCGCGCCAGGTCACGCCATAACTTGGTGTACTCATCGCTGCGGTAATACTGCTCTTCACAAAAGACCCGGTGATGTTTGCCGCGCACTTCGTCAGCGCTGTAGCCCATGGCATTGCAAAAGTTTTCGTTGGCATCGATGACGATGCCGTCCGGAGTGAACTCAATCATCGCCATCGAATGACTGATCGCCGCCAACTTGGCATTAGCCTCAGTCAGCGCGCAACTGAACCGTTCAATTTCCAGCAGGTCGGCCTTGTGATGTAGGTTGAACATTGTCGTATCACCTTCCGCGCGGTTTTTTGATTGATGAACGTTGCAGGTCTTTCAAATCCACCACTACGCTCCGTGGAACAGGCACACGCATCCCTCCAAAAAGAAGGACTAGTCAGGTGATAAATGATGTTCAATCGGAGGGTCCTTACAGCGACACGCTCATCAAGACATCCTTCTCTTGATAGCCCGCATGCGGGCCAGCCCTAACAGATTCACAACAAATTCCATTTAGCGGACAGCTCCTTGCCATCAAGTGTTGGTGCCTTCGATTGCGCACTCTGCGACCAGAGATCGACCACCTCATGAGGGTCGATACAGTTAGTTACACCTGATCATAGACAGCAACCTCGGGCTTGCAAGGCCACTAGTCTGCCACTACTTAGGACAAAATCGGTTCAGCAGCTTGTCGAGGGGGGAAATACTCGGAGAACAAGACAGATCAGCGGTCGGTAGTGAGAGCGGCGCTGGCTGCCGAACTGGCTTAAGGCTGTAGACCATTCGCGAGCAAGCCCGCTCCCACAGGGGATCGGCGGTGACCACAGGTTTTGTGGAAATCACAGATTCAATGTGGGAGCGGGCTTGCTCGCGAATGGTTGCAGCTCAAACACCGCAGAACTTTCAGAACAAACTACAAGCTGGCACTCACTTTGGTGGCCACCTCTCCCGGCACCCACCCCTTCCATACCTGCGGCTGCTCACGCAAAAACGCTTCGGCGACTTCTCGGGGTTTCTGCCGTTTTTCACTCATCTGACCCAAGGTCTGGTTCAACAGATCAATCGGCAAATCGACCTTTTCAAAGAACGTCACCAGGTCCGGGTATTGCGCCTTGAACGGTGCCGATACGCCGATGGCCAGGCTGGCCGGCATCGAGCGCGTGCCTTTGGGGTTCGGGTTGTTGGCGTCGGCCAGGGTTTTCCAGGCTTCGGCATCGAATGGCGGTTCGTCGAGTTTGACCAGTTTGAACCGCCCCAACAGCGGTGTCGGCGACCAGTAGTAGAACAGCACCGGTTTGCCACGGCGAATCGACGAGGCCACCTCGGCATCCAGCGCGGCACCGGACCCCGTGCGGAAGTTGACGTAGCTGGCGGTCAGGTCATAGGCCTTGAGCTTCTGGCTGTTGACGATTTCCGAAGTCCAGCCGGTCGGGCTGTTGAGGAAGCGTCCGCGGCTCGGGTCTTCGGGGTCACGGAACACGTCCTTGTACTTCGCCAGGTCGGCAACGGATTTCAACTCCGGGGCCAAGGGCTTGATGCCGCGCTCCGGATCGCCCTTGATCACGTACTCCGGCACCCACCAGCCTTCGGTGGCGCCTTTGACCGTATCGCCAAGGCCGAATACCTTGCCCTCCGCCGCCGCCTTGACCCAGGCGGGACTGCGTCCGGCCCACTCTTCACCGATGACCTGGATGTCGTTTTTGGCCAGCGCCGCTTCAAGGCTGACGGTGCTGCCCGGCAGCGTGTCGGTCGGGTAGCCGTAACCTTTTTCAACGATCAGGCGCAGGATTTCGGTGATGAGGCTGCCGCTTTCCCAAGTGATGTCACCAAAGTGAATAGGTGCCGATTTTTCCGTGGCCGATGCCGGGTGGGACAACAGGCTCAGGGCCAGCAACGAACTGCCGAGCAGGGTTTTGATCGATCTCATGCGGACCTCTTGTTCTGGAGGGGACGGTTCAGGGATTGGTTGGCGCTGTGCCGGTCGCACAGGGCCTGGGAGCGGGTCATGTAGTCGCTGACGGAACGCTGGGAGATGCCCAGCGCAGCGGCAATTTGCGGATAGGTCAGGCCGTCGATCCGTGACAGCAGGAAGGTCGAGCGGACTTTGCCGGGTAGCCGCTGAAGACTGCGATCCACACGGGTCAGGGTCTGGGACACCTGGGCCAGTTCTTCCGGCGATTGGGCGTGGATCGACTCGGCCTGTTGCAGTTGTTGAAGGTACTGGCGCTCCAGGTCACCTCGACGCCAACGCTGATAGAGCAGGCGCTGGGCGATGGTGGTGAGCAACGCACGGGGTTCACGGATTGCCGTCAGGCCAGGGGCCTGCAGCAGTTGCACGAAGGTTTCGCAGGCAATGTCTTCGACAGCGGCGGCATCGTTCAGGGACTGACGCAGGCGCGTGCAGAGCCAGAGGTAGTGGGCGCGGAACAATCCGTCCACCTGTTTGCGATGAAGAATATCGGCGCCGGACATAGGGGCTCCTGGGTTAGGGGTCGCTGAATGTCCGGTGGTCCGGTGAGGCGAATCCTAGCAAGGAGCCTTATTCATTAATAATATTTAAAACTTATTTTTATATTCGTTAATGGAATTAAAAAGAACACCTGACAGACCGCTATCGCAAATCCCCATACCCCAGCACCTCGGCCTCACGCTGGTAGTCGAGCACAATCTGATAGTCGCTTTCGTTGGTGGGCAGTACCTCTGGCAAACCGAGGGTTTCGGCAACCTCCGGCAGCTCGCGCAACGCCAGGTTCATCACCTGCAGGAGCTCCTCAGCCTGCTCATCCGTGACCGTCGCGGCAGTAATGAACGGTAAGGCAGGACTGAGCGCACTGCGGGCAATCACCCGCAAACCGGCCACTTCCTCTGCGGCGTGGCGTGCCAGATAGGCGAAGGTCACGCTGTCGATGGCCGCCAGATCGGCAAGGTCTTCGCGTAACCAGCGCAGGCTTTCACGATGGCTGCCGCTGATTCCGACCTGGGCAAAAAACCGCCCGTCACGTTGCAAGGATGCCAAACGGTGGCGCAGCAAATTCATGCCGCTGTTGGAGTCCTGGCTATTGATCACCCCTCGGCTGTGGCGAAAATCCGCCAAGGTCTGTCGCCGGTCATCGACACGGCACAACAGCAGGCTGCAATGATTGCCGCCACTGCTGTCCGGCAGTTCATAACGAGGCCGCCCCAGCACCCGGACCTTGCCGCGCAATGCCGTCATCAGCGGATAGCCGCAGGTTTGGGTGAGCATCAAGTGCGGCGACAACCACAAGTCCAGCAGTGACAGGCCTTCGGCATCCCGGCGGGTGTCGCCCAGGTGCTCGAGGATTCGCGCCAGCCAGCGCTCGTTGGCCTGGTGGATGGGTTCGGGGGCGGTGTACATCAGCAGTTCGGCGAAGTGTTGGGTCATCGAAGTTTTCCATGTAACAAAGCCCCCCCTGTGGGAGCGAGCTTGCTCGCGATAGCGGTGTGACATATTGCCTGGATGTTGACTGACACGACGCCATCGCGAGCAAGCTCGCTCCCACAAGGGAACTCAGTTGGTAGCAACAAATCAGTAAAACGGATGCCTCGGGCTGTCGATGGCCTTGACTCCATGTTCACGCCACAACTGCCCATAACCCCGCACCAGAAACCCGCCGCTACGCGCCAGCCATTGCTCGCGGCGGGCCCCGTAGGCGCGGGGCAAGTCGTACCAGGGCAACCCCGGCAACTCGTGGTGCACCAAATGAAAATTGAGGTTCAGGAACAGCCAGCGCCACGGCCACGCCGCTTCATTGAGCACCGTGCGCTGCTCCGGCGCGGCATGAGGTCGATGTTCATAGTAGGAGCGAATCATGGCGATCGACAGCGCCGGCACACTGATCAAAAACAGGTAATGCCAAACCGGCAACAGGCTGAAGTTCGCGATGAACAGCAGCATCAACCCGGTCATCAAGCCGTGACTCAACCACATCAGCCAAGCCTGGCGCTCGCCTGCCCTGAGGCGTTGCAGCTCTTCACGGGCCAATGCCAGCAAGGCCAGCGGTGCCCCCAGGGAAAAACGACCGAGTACGGTTTTGTTCAGCCAATGCAGGCTGCGCACCAGCGGTGAACTGCCCTGCCACTGCCCGGCGCTCAAGTAACGGCTTTCCGGATCGCGACCGGGGATCGTCAGGTCCTCGTCGCGGTGATGCTGCAAATGGCTGTCGCGATACAGGGTGTACGGATACCAGACGGCAAACGGCGCGTAGCCAAGGATTTTGTTCAGGGTTGGCCAGCGCGTGGGATGACCGTGCAGCAGTTCGTGTTGCACGGATAACCACAGCACCAGCAATGGAGTCAGCAACAGCGTGCTCCACCATAAACCCAATCGATGGCTGTTCAACACGATGCCAAACCAGCCGCCATACACACCGATCAACAGCAACCAGGTCGGCCATTCGGTACGCGCGGTGAAGCGTCGGCGCAGTGTTTCGATTTCTTCTTGGTGGGCGCTATCAAAGTAATGGGGCATGGCGTAGCTCAGATCGGGGACCAGTCCCCTTCTGTGCAATGGCCTTGGGAAATCTTGCAGATTATTTTCAGGAGGATCGCTCCCATGTTGCATGGGAGCGATCAATCAACGCGGATCAGTGACCGAATACGCCAACTTTTTTGGCCTTCTTGTCCGCGCGCTTTTCAATGGCGGTTTTCACCGGTTTCTTTTTCGTCGATTTCTTTGAATCCATACCTTTGGACATGATGCGTACTCCACTCATGGGGATGTGAGATCAGGTATACACCTATCCCGGCGCGCGCGTTCTTTTATAATCGCCCGCTTTGCATACCGACAGTCCAAAACCATGCCCGAGACCCGATACACCCTGCTCGACGAGCCTTTATGGCCATTGATGAACAAGTTCTACCGCGCTCACCAATCGTCGATGAAAGCCGTGCGCGACGCGCAGTTGTGGGTGGCCCGACGTGACCAGATAGTTGCCGCGCTGTGTTTGCGTCCGGTGTCCGGCGGGCATTGGCTGACCGGGTTGTTTGTCGATCCGGCCTGTCGCGAACAAGGGCTTGCCGCCGGGTTGATTGCGGCAGCGGTGAAGGACTGCGAACAGCCGGTGTGGTTGTTCTGTCATCCGGATTTGCGGGGGTTTTATGAGCGGCGCGGGTTTACTTTCGATCCGCCGATGCCTTACGCGATGGTTGAACGGTTGAGCCGATACGCGCGCAGCAAGCCGATGATTGCGATGGGGTTGGCGCCAGGCGTTTAACTGACTCAAGCCAGTTGGAGATCCAATGTGGGAGCGAGCTTGCTCGCGATGAGGTCCGGTCAGTCAGCATTGTAGGCAACTGATACACCGCCATCGCGAGCAAGCTCGCTCCCACAGGGTTTTATAGTGATCTAGTCGTCCGCGTTGGGGTCCAGGTCCGGGAACATCACCTCGGTGAAGCCAAACTTGCTGAAGTCGGTAATGCGCGACGGGTACAGGCGGCCGATCAGGTGGTCACACTCATGTTGCACCACCCGCGCATGAAACCCCGAGGCAAAACGCACGATGGGCTCACCCTTGGGGTCTACGCCTTCGTAGCGAATCTGCTGGTAACGCTGCACCGCGCCACGCAGGCCAGGCACGGACAAACAGCCTTCAAAGCCCTCTTCCAGGATCGGGCTCAGCGGTGTGATCAACGGGTTGATCAGGATCGTCTGCGGCACGGCTTCGGCATCCGGATAACGCTCGCTGTGCTCGAAACCGAAGATCACCAGTTGCAGGTCGACGCCGATCTGCGGAGCAGCCAGGCCAACGCCCCCCACGCTTTCCATGGTCTGGAACATGTCATCGATCAGTTGCCACAGCTCGGGGCTGTCGAACATTTCGACCGGCACTGGCGGGGCAATGCGCAGCAGGCGCTCATCGCCCATTTTCAGAATTTCACGAATCATGATCAGGTTTCGTCAATGGTCGGTTTCGGTTGTGAATGATCGCGGCCCAGCCCCGACACGTGGTGCTTTTCCTCATGGACGGGACCATGCTCGCCAGCCACTTTTTCGCCAGGGTCCTTGCCCTCTCGTGACATGTGCTCGATCACGGCATTCATCTCCGCGCCCAGCAGCAGCACCGCGGCGGAAATGTAGAAGTACAGCAACAGCACGATAATCGCACCGATACTGCCATACATGGCGTTGTAGTTGGCGAACTCCTTGACGTACAAACCGAATCCCAGGGACGCGATGATCCATACCACCACCGCCAGCACCGAGCCTGGGGTGATGAAGCGGAATTCCTGTTTGACGTCGGGCATGACGTAGTAGATCAACGCCACCGCGACCATCAGCAGAATCACGATCACCGGCCAGCGCGCGATGGTCCAGAGGGTGACGATGAAGTACTCAAGGCCGACTTGTGCAGCGATCCAGCCCATCACCTGCGGCCCAAGCACCATCAGGGCTGCGGCGATCAGCAGCATGCCGGCAATGCCGACGGTGTAGATGATCGACAACGGAAAGCGTTTCCACAGCGGGCGCCCTTCAACCACGTCGTAGGCTGCGTTCATCGCGCTCATCATCAGCCGCACACCGGCGGAGGCGGTATACAGCGCAATCACGATACCCACTGACAGCAGCCCCCCCTTGGACTGCTGAAGCTGGTCGATCACCGGGTTGACCTGCTCCAGCGCCTGGGGCGGCAATACAAGTTCCGATTGCAGGCGCAGCCAGGAGAAGAAGTCGGGCAGATGCAGGAAGCCGATCAGGGCGATCAGAAACAGAATGAACGGAAACAGCGAAAAGAGCATTTGATAGGCCAGCGCCGAGGCATAGGTCGACATCTCGTCGGCGACGAACTCGGTGACCGTGCGCATCATCACACGGTGCAGGGGCAAGCCTCTCATGTCCGGGAAAATCATTAGCGTCTCCATTCGCCGCATACGGATTTGGGGTGAAGTCGTGGCGACTCAGGGGCTGTTTTCTTTCATCAAGGTAGCCCAGTTGGCGACTTTGAAACAAATTCGGCGTGCAAGTTCAGGCTGACACAAAAACGGCCATCTGAAGATGGCCGCGTCTTCTTTTCATTAAAGACATTTCAATGCAGGAAAGTCGTTACACAAGGTTGACCGGGGGCTTTTGCAGGGAGTTTCATTTATTTCACCACGACATTTCATCGTTCAGTGCAGGTTGCGCTTTATGTTTGCGGGCCAACCCTTGAGAATGCGCAACACATTCAGGCCTTGGCGCTGAAGATCCAATCCCGTAGGAACGTTATGAAACTCGATAAGAAGCAGGCCATTGCCCGCAGAAACCAGGAACTCGGCGGTGCTGTGCTTGGCGTCAACAACTGCCACTTCACCGAATTGAACCGCAACCGCAATATCTGGTGGTTCGACATCCCGGTATCGCGCCTGGCCGTGGGTCAGTACGAGTGGATTCACCTGCTGATGCACACGCCGGACACCGACGAACTGCTGCACCTGAAAGTGCCGACCGTGTTCCTGCGTGAGAAGCTCGAAGGCCTGGTGGTGCGCAATGAAGGCAAGCGCAAGGCGGCATTGAGCCTGGAACTGAGCGCCGACAAGGACTCCTTCCTGCAGGACATGCGCCCGGCGGGCACCAACGTCAACTTCGCACCGTTTCGCTTGTAACATCGATCCCTGTGGCGAGGGGGCTTGCCCCCGTTGGGCTGCGAAGCGGCCCTGAAATCTGCAACTGCAGTCCATCAGACTCACCGAGCCCACAGGATCTGCGACTGCTGCGCAGTCGGACGGGGGCAAGCCCCCTCGCCACAAAGGCACTTCTGATTTCGCTAAAAACAAAAAGCCCCGCATTTGCGGGGCTTTTTGTTGGTTACGCGGTGGCTTTCTTCGCGTTGATCTTCTTCAGCTCTTCATCGCGCAATTCACGACGCAGGATCTTGCCAACGTTGGTGGTCGGCAGTGCATCGCGAAACTCCACGGAGCGCGGGACCTTGTAGCCGGTGACGTTGGCGCGCATGTGCTCCATCACCTGCTCCTTGGTCAGGGTCACGCCCGGCTTGGCAACGATGAAAATCTTGATCGCCTCGCCCGACTTTTCGTCCGGCACACCGATGGCCGCGCATTGCAGCACGCCCGGCAGAGTGGCCAGCACGTCTTCGAGCTCGTTCGGGTACACGTTGAAACCGGACACCAGGATCATGTCTTTCTTGCGATCGACAATGCGCATGAAGCCATCGGGCTGGATCAGTGCGATGTCACCGGTCTTCAACCAGCCTTCGCTGTCGAGGATTTCATCCGTGGCTTCCTGGCGCTGCCAGTAGCCTTTCATGACCTGCGGCCCCTTCACGCACAGTTCGCCGATTTCGCCCAGCGGCTGCTCGACACCGGCATCATTGATGATTTTGCACAGGGTCGACGGCACCGGAATGCCAATGGTGCCGACCTGGATGTGCTGGATCGGGTTCACCGTCGCCACCGGGCTGGTTTCGGTCATGCCGTAGCCTTCGCAGATGGCGCAACCGGTCACCGCTTTCCAGCGTTCGGCCGCGGCCAGTTGCAGGGCCATGCCGCCCGACAAGGTGACTTTCAGCGCGGAGAAGTCCAGCTTGCGGAAGCCTTCGTTGTTGCACAGGGCCACGAACAGCGTGTTCAGGCCAACGAAGCCGCTGAACTTCCACTTCGACAGTTCCTTGACCATCGCCGGCAGATCGCGCGGGTTGCTGATCAGGATGTTGTGGTTGCCCGCCAACATCATCGCCATGCAGTGAAAGGTGAACGCATAGATGTGGTACAGCGGCAGCGGCGTGATCAGGATCTCGCAACCTTCATTGAGGTTGGAGCCCATCAGCGCCTTGCACTGCAGCATGTTCGCCACTAGGTTGCGGTGGGTCAGCATCGCGCCCTTGGCCACGCCGGTGGTGCCGCCGGTGTATTGCAGTACCGCGACGTCACCACTGGCCGGGTTGGCTTCCGCCACTGGCTGGCCCAGGCCTTTGCTCAGCACGTCGTTGAACTTGACGGCCTTGGGCAAGTGATAGGCCGGCACCATCTTCTTCACGTACTTGATGACGCTGTTGATCAGCAGACGCTTGAGTGGCGGCAGCAGGTCGGCGACTTCGGTGACGATCACGTGCTTGACGCCGGTTTTCGGCACCACGGTTTCCGCCAGGTGCGCCATGTTGGCCAGGCAGACCAGGGCCTTGGCACCGGAGTCGTTGAATTGGTGTTCCATTTCCCGCGCAGTGTAGAGCGGGTTGGTGTTGACCACGATCAGCCCGGCGCGGATTGCACCGAAGACGGCTACCGGGTACTGCAACACGTTGGGCAGTTGCACGGCGATTCGATCGCCGGGTTGCAAATCGGTATGCTGTTGCAGATAAGCGGCAAACGCACCGGACAATTCGTACAGCTCACCGTAGGTGAGTGTCTTGCCCAGGTTGCTGAATGCCGGCTTGTTGGCGAAGCGTTGGCAGGATTGCTTCAACACTGCCTGAATATTCGGATACTCGTCGGGATTGATGTCGGCAGCAATCCCAGCTGGGTACTTATCCTTCCAAAAGTCTTCGATCATGGAAGCCCACTCCTCAGCAACGCGAATTCAGCACCGCATTTGATGCGATTATTATTGGTGTTTGGTCATTGGTGAATCTGGCTGATAGAAGGCCGAGAAGTCACAAAGCGCGCCGAGAGTAGCAGCTTTGCCAAGGGTCGACTAGAGCCAAAAGCGGCCTCTACGGTCACATTTGTGACTCAAGACTAGCGATTGGTCATTTTAGAGCAAAAATTCTATACACCTCTGAAAGCCCCGAAATCCGGGGCTTTCGCTTAAACCTGTAGGAGCGAGCTTGCTCGCGAAAAACGTTCGGGCAACGCGATCATTCAGACAGGGCGCGTTATCGTTGACGTCCATCGCGAGCGCGCTCGCTCCTACAGGGATCGGCCATTCACCGATCAGGCGATATCACGCAACTCCCGCCGCAGGATCTTGCCCACCGGCGTCATCGGCAGGGACTCCCGCAGCACGATATGCTTCGGTACTTTGTACGCCGTGAAGTTCTCCTTGCAGTAAGCCTTCAGCTCTTCAAGGCTGACGCCCGCTTCACGGGCCACCACGAACAGCTTCACCGCCTCCCCCGACCGCTCGTCGGGCACACCGATGACCGCACAGTTGGCAACATTCGGGTGAGCCATCACGACGTCTTCGATTTCGTTCGGGTACACGTTGAAGCCCGAGACAATGATCATGTCCTTCTTGCGGTCAACGATACGCACGAAACCATCCGGGTCGATCACCGCAATGTCACCGGACTTGAACCAGCCCTCGGCATCCAGCACCTCGGCCGTGGCATCAGGTTTCTGCCAGTAGCCCTTCATGATCTGCGGGCCCTTGATGCACAGCTCGCCGCGTTCGCCCAAAGGTTGTTCGACACCGTCATCATTGATGACTTTCAGCGTGGTGCCTGGCACCGGCAGGCCGACCGTGCCGATCCGCGACTGGTCGCCATAGGGGTTGGTGCAGGCCACCGGCGAAGTTTCGGTCAGGCCGTAACCTTCGGTGATGCGGCAACCGGTCAGTTGTTCCCAACGCTCGGCGGTGGCCTTGACCAGCGCAGTGCCGCCGGAGTTGGTGAGCTTGAGGCTGGAGAAGTCCAGGGTCTTGAAGTCCGGATGATCCATCAGCGCAACGAACAATGTGTTCAGACCCAGCAACGCCGAGAACCGCCAGTTCTTCAGTTCCTTGATGAAGCCGGCGATGTCCCGTGGGTTGGTGATCAACACGTTGTGGTTGCCCGTCACCATCATGCACATGCAGTTCGCTGTGAAGGCATAGATGTGGTACAGCGGCAGCGGCGCGATCATCACCTCCTGCCCTTCGCGCAACAACGGTTGCCCGTCGCTACCGAACTGTCCCAGGCAGGCCCGTGCCTGTTGCATGTTCGCCACCAGGTTGCCATGGGTCAGCATCGCGCCCTTGGCCAGGCCCGTGGTGCCGCCGGTGTATTGCAGCACGGCGATGTCGTCGAGGCCGACCTTCAGTGGCTTGATACCCAGGCCACGGCCCATGCGTAGCGCACTCTTGAAGGAAACGGCCTGGGGCAAGGAATAGTCCGGGACCATCTTCTTGACCTTGCTCACCACCGTGTTGACCAGCCACCCCTTGGCGGTGGGCATCAGGTCGCCCATCTTCGCTTCGATCAGGTACTGGATATCGGTGTCGGGGAGTACTTCCTGGACTTTCTGGCCGAACATGTTCAGGTACACCAGCGCCCGGGCACCGGAGTCCTTGAACTGATGGCGCATTTCCCGCGCGGTATACAGCGGATTGGTGTTGACCACGATCAACCCGGCGCGCAAGGCCCCGAACACGGCGATCGGGTAATGCAGGACGTTGGGCATCTGCACCGCGATGCGGTCCCCCGCCACCAGGTCGGTGTGGGCTTGCAGATAACCGGCGAAGGCCGCGCTTTGGCGCTCCAGCTCGGCGTAGGTCAGGGTCACGCCCATGTTGCTGAACGCCGGGCGGTCAGCAAACTTCTTGCAGGAACGCTCGAACACCTCGATCACCGACTTGTAGGCTCCCAGATCGATATCCAGGGGTACACCGGCCGGGCGTTTGTCATTCCAGAAATCAGGTTGCATTGTTCTTGTCCTCTTTGACCTGAATCTATCCGGGGCCACTTTTCTGTCATTTTTCAAAAAAAATGCAAAAAGCGGAGCTTCACGGACACTAGCAGTTATGACGTAGCAGGCAAATATGCCCACGGCCGTCATTGACCGTATGAATCTTCTTGCCGTGGCGTAGGCTGATCAGACGCCCGGCCAAGGATGCGCTATAAACTGCAACGAGCTGTTTGCGACCAGGCAGCCTCATGCAAAGGAACCGCCATGATCCATGACACTTTCTGGCTGACCACGAGCGACCACAGCCGCCTCTTCGTCAACCAGTGGCTACCCGAGGGCAGCCTCAAGGCAATGATTCTGCTGGCCCACGGCATGGCCGAACACAGCGGTCGCTATGGCCCCCTTGCGCAAAAGCTCTGTGACCAGGGCTATGGCGTGTGCGCGCCGGACCTGCGTGGACATGGCAAAACTGCCGAAAACGGGACACTCGGGCATTTCGCCGATGACGATGGCTGGTGCAAGGTCGTGAGCGACCTGGCCAGCCTCAACCAGCACATCGGCCAGCAGCACCCTGGCGTCCCGATCGTGCTGCTCGGTCACAGCATGGGCAGTTACATCGCCCAGGCCTATCTGCTGCACCACAGTGCCAGCCTGCACGGGGCAATCCTCAGCGGCTCGAACTTCCAGCCTGTGGCGCTTTATCGCGCAGCACGGCAAATCGCCCGTCTCGAACGCCTGCGCCAGGGCCGCACAGGACGCAGCGCATTGATCGAATGGCTGTCGTTCGGCTCGTTCAACAACAAATTCAAACCGGCACGCACACCGTTCGACTGGCTCAGCCGCGATCCGGCGCAGGTCGATCTGTACGTCAACGACCCGCTCTGCGGTTTCCGTTGCACCAATCAACTGTGGATCGACTTGCTCGGCGGCTTGCAGCAAATCAGCAAAGCGTCCAATCTCGCGCAGATCGACCCGGGCCTGCCGCTGCTGGTGATTGGCGGCGAATGTGATCCGGTGAGCGAAGGCAAACGTCTCAAGGATCTGGCCGACGCGCTGCGAGCGGCCGGCAGCCAGCACCTGCAACTGACCGTTTACCCACAGGCGCGGCACGAACTGTTCAACGAGAGCAACCGCGATGAAATCATCGCCGATGTGCTGAACTGGATCGCACAGGCCTTGAGCGCTCCTCGGCCGCACCGGTCCGAATAGATTTTTTTTGTGAATTTTTTAATTCGTCACAGGAATTGAGACAGATGACCCAGGTTACCAACACCCCTTACGAAGCCCTCGAAGTCGGCCAGACCGCCAGTTTCAGCAAGACGGTCGAAGAGCGCGACATCCAGCTGTTCGCTGCGATGTCCGGCGACCACAACCCGGTACACCTGGATGCCGAATACGCCGCCAGCACCATGTTCAAGGAGCGCATCGCCCACGGCATGTTCAGCGGCGCGTTGATCAGCGCTGCGGTCGCCTGCGAGTTGCCTGGCCCGGGGACCATCTACATCGGCCAGCAAATGAGCTTTCAGAAACCGGTGAAGATCGGCGACACCCTGACCGTGCGCCTGGAAATCCTGGAAAAACTGCCGAAGTTTCGCGTGCGCATCGCCACTCGCGTGTTCAACCAGCGCGATGAACTGGTGGTGGATGGCGAGGCGGAAATCCTCGCGCCACGCAAGCAACAGAGTGTGACGTTGACGGAGCTGCCGGCGATCAGCATTGGCTGATTGACGGGGCAAAAACTGTGGGAGCGAGCTTGCTCGCGATGAGGGCCTGACATTCAACATTGATGTTGACTGATCTGGCGCTATCGCGAGCAAGCTCGCTCCCACAGTTGTTTCAACCAGTCGTTACGAACGTGCACGCGCCTGGTTACGCAGGGCCTTGACCTGATCGTGGTTACGCTGCACGCCGTGGTACTGACGCTCAACCAGGTCGCGAATGCCCACCAGGTTGTGCTTGTTGATTTTCTCCATGGCGTCGCGGTAAGCCTTCAACGCATGATCTTCACCGCGCTCGGCTTCATTGAGCACGGCCTCCTCGCCCTTGCCGGTGAACATCGACTTCACGTCGACCCAGCGACGGTGCAAGTCGCCGCTGACACTGGTGGAAGTTTCCGGATCGCCACCCAGTGAACGCACGGCAGACTGCAACTCCGCAGCGGCCGTACCACAATCGCTCGCACGATTGATGAACAGGGTTTTTAGTTCAGGGTGCTTGATGTCTTCAGCGCATGTCTTGAACCCGGCCTGACCGTCCTTGCTGGTTTCAATCAGGTCGTTGAGTACAGAAATCGCTTCTTTTTTGATGTCGGTCATTTTTCAACTCCTTACGACGGATGAACGGTGTAAGGAACGGTGCACTCTGCGTGCCAGCTCGGAATCGTCTAACTATTCTTTACTTTTCAAATAGTTATCCATTATCAAAAAATCTGTATCCGTTTTATTTGCATGATCTGTCATTTGGCCTGCATGCAGAATGCCTGTATTTTCCAGACTGACTGAATCAAGACGACCGATCGATGAACCCTGAAAAGCTCGAACTGCTGATCACCCGTGAAATGCCCTTCGGCAAATACAAGGGTCGAATCATTGCCGACCTGCCCGGCCCTTACCTGAACTGGTTCGCCCGGGAGGGTTTCCCCCATGGCGAGTTGGGCGGCCTGCTGGCCCTGATGCAGGAGATCGATCACAACGGTTTGTCGGACTTGCTCGAACCGCTACGCGCCAAACACGGCAAGCCGGCCCCGCGCCATTGAATCACCTACCGAGTACCCCATGCCCGACAACACCCGCCGCGCCCGTGATGAAGCCTTCTGGCGAACCTTTGCCGACCGCTACGATATCGAACCCGGCCCGCTCAACCTGGAGAACGGTTACTTCGCACGCATGTCACGCACGGTGGTCGAGGAATACCAGCGCAACATCGAACTGATCAACCGCAGCAATTCGGTGTACGTGCGCCAGCGTTTCGAACAGGGCGACAGCCTGAAGATCCGCGCGCAACTGGCCAGGTTGATTGGCGTACCCGCCGACAGCATCGCCCTGACCCGTAACGCCTCGGAAGGTTTGCAGTCGCTGATCCGTAACTACAACCGGCTGCAGCCCGGCGACCAGGTACTGGTTTGCGATCTGGAATACGACACGGTCAAAGGCGCCATGCGTTGGCTGGCGCGTAATCGCGGTGTCGAAGTGATCGAGATCGAACACGCACACCCGGCAACCTTCGACAGCTTGCTCAATACCTATCGGGAAGCCTTCGCGCGCTATCCGCGGCTGAAGCTGATGGCCCTGACCCACGTCACCCATCGCACGGGCCTGGTGATGCCGGTGCAGGCGATTGCAGCCGCTGCAAAGGAACAGGGCATCGACGTCATCCTCGACGGCGCCCATGCCCTCGGCCAGTTTGAATTCGACCTGACCGAGCTCGGTATCGCCTTCGCCGGCTTCAATCTGCACAAGTGGATCGGCGCACCGCTGACGCTCGGCTTTATCTACATCGCACCCGAACGCCTGGCCGACATCGACCCGGACATGGGCGAGATGCATTTTCCGCCCACTGACATTCGCGCCCGTACCTCGTACAGCACCCCCAACATCCCGGCGCTTATGACCCTGCCGCTGGTGCTCGAAGAACATTGGGCGATGGGCGGTGCCGCGGCCAAGGGCGCGCGGCTCAATTATCTGCGCAACCGCTGGGTCGCTGCGGCGCGGCAGTTGCCGGGCGTCGAAGTCCTGACCCCGGATGACCCACGCCTGTATTGCGGCATCACCTCGATGCGCTTTACCCGGCATGCCGACCAGCAAACCATGGTCGAGCGCCTGCTCAATGAATACAACCTGTTCACCGTGACCCGCAGTGGCGCGGCATGCGGTCCGTGCATCCGCATTACACCAGGGCTTACCACCACCGCGGCCGACATGGATGTGCTGGTCAGGGCGCTGACCGAGCTGGGCTGACCTCAGACGGTGTACTTGTCAAAGTCCTCGGGCTTGATCTGTGTCGACACGGCGAACGTGTCGATGCCGATGGTCATCTGCCCGAAGTAGCCGTCTTCAGCCGAATCCCGCCCCAGGGTGTGCACACTCAAGGTCGATTTTTCACCGCCCATGGTTGAGTAAAAATAGTCCTGAGCGTTGGTCAGTGCCGGTACGGATCGGCCGCTGTACGGTCGGCTACCGAGTACCGAACGAGAGGCCACTTCAGGCAGGTAAAGCTGCCCGACCCAGGCAACATGCCGTTCTTGCAGATAGTTGTTACCGGCCGTGATGCGCACGGCGACGTGAATGTGCAATGCGCGACCGGCGTAAAAACCGGGATAGATCGTGGTGAAGCGCACGATGCCCGACTTGTCGGTGAACTGCCCGCCGCGCAGATAGGTATCGTCATCGGTGCGCGGGACGGCGCCGATGTCACCGGTATCGACCTCGACGTCCGGGTTGATCTTGCTCCAGCCCGAATAGGCACCGCGGGCATTGCAGTGCCAGATATCCACCAGCGCATCGGGGACCGGCTCGCCGGTCATGGCATCGACAATGGTCAGCCGCAGCACCAACGGAACGCCTTCGGCGCCTTCGCTGATGTTTCTGCGGATCAGTTTGGGGTTGCGGAAATACGGGCCGGCAATCTGTTCGGGAGACAGCAGGTAGACCGGTGCCGGGGGTGCAGCTGAGGTGGTAGCGTCCATGACGTTCTCTCTTCCATAAGATGAACGCAGGCTAGCACCGGTCGATTTTCGTTATGCGGTAACTATGTATCGCATGATGTCCTTGTCCCTGTGGGAGTGAGCTTGCTCGAGTTGGCGTCGTGTCAGTCAACATCCATGCAATCTGTCACACCGCTATCGCGAGCAAGTTCGCTCCCACAGGGGTACGACAACTTTCTTCAGGCAAAAAAAAACGGTGCACCGACCAAGCGCACCGTAAAGCCGTAGAACACACAACGAGGTGTAGGGTGAAGCGATCAGTCCAGCAGCGCCAAAGCCTCGGCGGTGCATTCCTGAATGCGGGCCCAGTCGCCGTTCTTGATCCACTCCGGATCAAGCATCCAGCTACCGCCCACGCACATGACGTTTTTCAATGCCATGTAGCTCTTGATATTGGCAGGTCCCACGCCGCCGGTCGGGCAGAATTTCACTTCGCCGAACGGGCCGCCCAGAGCCTTGATGGCCGCGACGCCGCCGCTGACTTCGGCCGGAAATAGCTTGAAACGGCGATAACCCAGGCCGTAGCCTTCCATGATGCCCGAGGCATTGCTGATGCCTGGCAACAGTGGAATCGGGCTGGCGACGCTGGCTTCCAGCAGGTCGCGGGTGATACCCGGCGTGACGATGAATTGCGAGCCGGCCGCTTCCGCCGCCGCCAGCATGTGGCGATCCAGCACGGTGCCGGCACCGGTCACCAGCTCCGGACGCTGCTCACGCAGAATCTGGATGGCCTTGAGGCCGAATTGCGAACGCAGGGTGACTTCCAGGGCCGTCAGGCCACCGGCCGCGAGGGCGTCGGCCAACGGCAGAACGTCCTGCTCGCGGGCAATGGTGATCACCGGCAAAATCCGCGCTTTCGCGCAAATACTGTCGATCAGGGCAACTTTATCCGCCATGGAAACGGTCGGGGATGGGTTTGTCATAGCGGCTGTTCCTTGGCTCATGGGCACCAGTAAATCTCTAACGTGGGTTGCAGAAACGCGCGCACCGGCATTTCGGCGACATCGTCACCGGCCAGCGCGAAACTCAGGGTGGTCAGTTTGGACTGACCGGAGATCGACAGAATTTTATGTTTGGCCGAAGCCAGCAGCGCACGGCTCATGGTCAGGCGCTGATGCGGCACGGTCGGCGCCAGCATCGGCCAGCAGCGACGAACGCCATCGACCTGTAATGCCTCGGCAAGGTTCGGGCTGTTGGGGAACAGCGATGCGGTGTGGCCGTCATCGCCCATGCCGAGGATCAGCACGTCGATCACCGGCAACTCCGAAAGCAAGCGGTCGGCCTGCTCGGCTGCCTGTTCCAGGTTGGCACTGGCGCTGTACAGGCTCAGGAACTGCGCCTTGGCCGCCTGGCCTTGCAGCAGGTAACGCTTGATCAGACCGGCGTTGCTGTCGGCGTGTTCGACCGGCACCCAGCGCTCGTCGGCCAGGCTGATCACCACGTTCGACCAGTCCAGCGTCTGCTTGGCCAGGTGCTGGAAAAACGCCACCGGGCTGCGGCCACCGGAAACCACCAGGGTCGCAGTGCCCTGGGCGTCGATCGCGTCGCTCAGTTGTTTCGCCACGTTCAGTGCCAGGCTTTCAGCCAACAGCACCGGGCTCTTGTATGCATGGGCGCTGACGCCCTGCGGCAGTTTCAAATCAGATATCGCCATACCACGACCTCCCGTCCCGCGTGATCAGAGCAATGGAGCTCATCGGTCCCCAGGACCCGGCCGCGTACGGCTTGGGCGCATCACCGGATTTTTTCCACCCGGCGATCAACTGGTCACACCACTTCCACGCGGCTTCGATTTCATCTTTACGGACAAACAGGTTCTGATTGCCACGCATCACTTCCAGCAACAACCGCTCGTAGGCATCGGGAATCCGTGCGCTGCTCCAGGTGTCGGAAAAATTCAGCTGCAACGGACCGCTGCGCAGCTGCATGCCCTTGTCCAGGCCTTGATCTTTGGTCATGACACGCAAGGAAATGCCTTCGTCCGGTTGCAGGCGGATAATCAGCTTGTTGCTGATTTGCAGGCGCTGCTCGGGAGCGAAGATGTAGTGCGACGGTTCCTTGAAGTGGATGACGATCTGCGACAGCTTCTGCGGCATGCGCTTGCCGGTACGCAGGTAAAACGGCACGCCGGCCCAGCGCCAGTTGCGGATATCGGCACGCAAGGCGACGAAGGTTTCGGTGTCGCTCTGGGTGTTGGAATTGGGTTCTTCCAGGTACCCCGGTACTGCCTTGCCCTCGCTGTAGCCGGCGATGTACTGGCCGCGCACCACTTGAGTGGTCAGGCCTTCCGGGCTGATCGGCGCCAGGGCCTTGAGCACTTTGACCTTCTCGTCGCGGATGCTGTCGGCGGACAGGTCGGCCGGCGGGTCCATGGCGATCAGGCAGAGCAGTTGCAGCAGGTGGTTCTGGATCATGTCCCGCAGCTGGCCGGCCTTGTCGAAGTAACCCCAGCGGCCTTCGATACCGACCTTCTCGGCCACGGTGATTTCCACGTGGGAAATGTAATTCTGGTTCCACTGGGTTTCGAACAGGCTGTTGGCGAAACGCAGGGCGATCAGGTTCTGGACGGTCTCTTTACCCAAATAGTGGTCGATGCGGTAGGTGCGGTTCTCCGGGAAGAACTGCGCCACGGCGTCGTTGACCTTGCGCGAGGACTCCAGATCCGAACCGATGGGCTTTTCCAGCACCACACGGGTGTTTTGCGCCAGGCCGACCTTGGCCAGGTTCTCGCAAATCGCGCCATACACGGCGGCAGGAGTCGCAAAGTAGGCGATGACCCGCTGCGAACTGCCGGCGGATTCGGCCAGGGCCACATAATCATCGGGGTTGAGGAAGTCGACGTGCAGGTAGTTCAGGCGCGCCAGAAAACGCTCGACCACGGCTTCGTCCAGCTCTTTGGCACCGACATAGCGGCGCAGCTCGGAGGTGATGAACGCCAGGTGCTCCCGCTCGCTGCCCGGCTCACGGGCCAGCGCGATGATCCGCGTGTCCTCGTGCAACAGGCCGGCGCCGTCGAGTTGATAGAGGGCAGGAAACAGCTTGCGCAAGGCCAGGTCGCCAAGGGCGCCGAACAAGGCAAAGGTGCACGGTTCAACCGTAATCGAGAGCATGATGTTTGTTCTTTTATCAAGTTAAGCTACAAATACCTTTTTTCAAGGCATCACTCAAGGGAAAATGTAGTAATAACCACAACATTTTAGCAAAATACAGATTCCGAGTGGTGGTCGGTCGGAGCCATCAGTAGGATAGGCCACCGTTACGGGCCTCACCAAAGGCCCTTTTTGCATTAGCCGCGCGCTTGTTGGCGCAGGTGTAAAGGATACTTATATGGACCGCGTGCGAAATTTACTGGAGCAAATCCAGAATCGCCTTGAAGAGCTGAACAAGGCCGAACGCAAAGTCGCCGAGGTGATCCTGCTCAACCCGCAGCAGGCCACCCGCTTCAGCATCGCCGCCCTCGCCCAGGCCGCCTCGGTCAGCGAGCCGACGGTCAACCGTTTCTGCCGTTCGTTCGGTGTCAGCGGCTACCCCGAGCTCAAACTGCAACTGGCCCAGAGTCTGGCCAGTGGCGCCGCCTATGTCAGCCGTGCGGTGGAGGCCGATGACAATCCGGAGGCCTACACCCAGAAGATCTTCGGCAGCGCCATCGCCTCGCTGGACAGCGCCTGCCAGGCACTGGACCCGAACCTGATCAGCCGCGCCGTCGACCTGCTGATCCAGGCCCGGCAGATCCACTTCTTCGGCCTCGGCGCCTCGGCCCCGGTGGCACTGGATGCGCAGCACAAGTTCTTCCGTTTCAACCTCGCCGTCACGGCCCATGCGGATGTGCTGATGCAGCGCATGATTGCCTCGGTGGCCCATACCGGCGAGCTGTTCGTGATCATTTCCTACACCGGTCGCACCCGCGAACTGGTGGAAGTGGCGCGCATCGCCCGGGAAAACGGCGCCTCGGTGCTTGGCCTGACCGCCGAGAACTCGCCACTGGCCAAGGCCAGCACCCTGAGCCTGAACATCCCGCTGCCGGAAGACACCGACATCTACATGCCGATGACGTCGCGGATCATCCAGCTGACCGTGCTGGACGTACTCGCCACCGGCATGACCTTGCGCCGTGGCGTGGACTTCCAGCCGCATTTGCGCAAGATCAAGGAAAGCTTGAATGCCAGCCGGTATCCGGTTGGAGATGAGTTCAACTGATCCAACATTTGCGCTGATCGTCCTGACCTCATCGTCGGAACGCCGCCCGGAGCAAGCTCGCTCCCACAGGGGATTGGTGTTGAACACAAAAACTGTGTTCACCGAAGATCCAGTGTGGGAGCGAGCTTGCTCGCGATGGCGGCAGACGCAGCACCGCAAATCCAGAGCTAAGCCCCCACCCGCGCCTGCAAACTCAAATGCGCCCGCTCCCCAGGTTTCAGACACAGGCTGTCGGTACCGCCGCTAGCGGCCTCTACGCAAACGAATTCGGATATCTCGTTCCAGGTCACGCCGAGCAACGGGCGTGAACCGGGATGCCACACCACCGTGTCTGCCGTATCCCCGGTATCAATGCACAACGCCCGCTGCCAGGCATGGTCGTTCAACTGCAATTCGCCGTCGTGCTGGAACACCCGCTGACACCCGCCATCAACGCGTAACTCGCCTTCCTGCTGACAAACCTGTCGGCTCAACTGATCGTAACCCTGCGCGCCTTCGAGTCCAGACAGCGCTATCTCACTGACATCGCCAATACGCCAGTAAGCGTGCAAAGCCTGGCTCAACTGGCACGGCATGTCGTCCTGATGCTCGGTGCTCAGACGCAGTTCCATGCGCTCACCCAGGTGCGCGTGCAGGTCCACCTGCCAGTCGCACAACCTCAGTTGCCAGTGCAATCGCACGCCATCGTCGTCACTGTTGCTGTCGAGCAGCTTCCAGTCGAGCAACCGCGCCCAGCCATGGGACGGCCAGGCGTTTTCGCTCGGATGCCGGCCATACCACGGCCAACACACCGGCACGCCGCCGCGAATGGCGCCGACCTGCGGCCACTTTGCCGCGCACCACAGCCAGGGTTTCTGGCCCTTGGGCTGGAAGTGCAACAACTGCGCGCCCTGACGACTGAACACCGCCTGACACAGCGGATGATCGATCACCAGCACATCGCGCGTCTGATAGCGCTCCCACGCGAACACCGGACGTTCGCGCAAGGATTTGAAGAAGCGTTGTAGCGGATGCTCAAGCATGTGCCACGGTCCTGAAAATCATCTGTCACCGGGGTGCGCGGCCCGCAAAAAAAAGCGGACAGCCATGGCTGTCCGCAAATATGCGCACATGGAGAGAAGCTTATCGCAGACGCGTTAGAACACCGACTGAATTTTCAGGCCGGCCACCAGCGCGTTGTCGACTTCATCCACACCACCCGGGTGAGTGACGTATTGCAGGTTGGGACGCACGGTCAGCCAGTTGGTCACGTGGAAGCCGTAGTTGATCTCGTAGTTGTATTCGGTTTCACGAATGGGCGAGAACAGCGGATTGTCGTATTCCGAAACACCGTTGGCCGCGTTGGTCAGTTCAGCGTTTTTCTTCACGTCATCGTTGACGTGGATACGGGCGAAACCGATGCCCACGTCATCCTTCGGACGCGCGTCGAACGGGCCCTTGTACACGAACATCAGCGACTGGTAGTTGTCGATGAAGTTGGTGTCTTTGTCATGGAACGTTGCGTTGGCCGCGATGTTCAGACCACGGGAAGCATCGCCATTGTGGCTGGTCAGTTGCTGCTGCGCGACGAACCAGTAGCCATGCTTGCTATCGTGGACGCGATAAGGGTTGCCGGTGGTCGCTGCGTTCTGGCCGTTGTCGTCCTTGAGAACGTCGTCGGCATCAGAGGTACTTTTGTAGTAACCGACACGGTATTCGCCCGGCAGGTTGTTGACCTTCGGCGACCAGACCAGCTCGACCGGCAGGACGGTGCCATTGGTGCCACTGCCGCTGAGCTTGAAGCCGTTACCGTGCTCCAGTTGCGACGTGTTCTGGTTGTACGCGCCAATCTGGGCGTAGAGCTCGTCATTGATGTTGTACTTCACACGGATCGCCGCCTGGCTGACCGGCCAGTTGTACCAGATGTTGGTGGCCCAGTTACCCACCTGGGATCCGCAGAACGCCAGGTTCTGGAACTCGCACGGGAAGGTGTTGAAGTCTTCACCTTCACCGAAGTAACCAGCCTTGACGTCCAGCTTGTTATCGAAGAACTGGTGCTGAATCCACAACTGGGTCAGACGGACCATGTGGCCGCGACCATAGACTTCCTGGGAGGAACTCAAGGTGCCGGCACGCGGATCGCCGATACGGTCGTTGGAGATGTTCTCACCGTTACGGTTGGTGAGCTGGATCTTGGCCTGGGTGTTATCCCAGCCAAACAGCTTCTCCAGGTCCAGCGCCGCGCCCAGGCCAAACTGGTCGGCGTAGCGCGCGGTCTTGTCATCGTTGAAGCCGCCATGCAGGTTAGCGCCGACTTCACCGACGTAATCCATCTTGATGTCGATGCCTTGCTCGATCAGCTTGGTACGCTCGCCACCCCAATCGCCCGTCATCCATTTGGAGTCGGAGCTGAACGCTTCATCGGCCATCGCATTGCCGGCCAGAACCAGTGCTGCCGCTGCTGAAACCTGGCAGATCAACCGGGCCTTGTTCTTCATCTTCATCCCTACTTCCTCGTTTTATTGTTATTAACTTTTCTTTTTTTAACGCGGTTACATCCGGTGCAATGCGCGACAGGCCGCGCATTGCCAATCCCCCTCTGTAGGAGCGAGCTTGCTCGCGAGAAACTTGAGAACACCGCGGGGTGTCAGGTTTCCAGTGTCATCGTTGACGTCCATCGCGAGCAGGCTCGCTCCTACAGTCTTGTTCTTCAGCGACCTTTGAATTGCGCCACGTTGTCAGCATGCGCCTCGGCTTTCGGCACGCCGGCAACCCCCAAACGCTCCCCGGTCTTGGCATCGAACAGCAGCACTTTCGCTGGGTCGAATTGCAGGGTCAGGGTCTCGCCCACGGCCGGCGCCACGTCCGGCGCCAGGCGGCAGCAGACCTTGGTGTCGTTGAGATTGACGAAGACCAGGGTGTCGGGCCCGGTCGGTTCGGTGACCTGGACTTCGGCACGAATGGTCGGCAACCCGTTTGCTTCGCCGTTGGCCAGGATGATCTGCTCAGGGCGGATGCCGAGGATCACTTCGCGGTCTTCAAGACCGGCGTCCTGCATGCCCAGCGGCAATTCGCAACGGGCCTGGCCGCTGTCGAGCAGCGCCAGCAGACGACCGTCCTTGCGCTGCAAGCGCAGCGGGATGAAGTTCATCGGCGGCGAACCGATGAAGCTCGCCACGAACAGGTTGGCCGGGTTGTTGTAGATGTCCTTCGGCGTACCGAACTGCTGGATGATCCCGTCCTTCATCACCGCCACTTTGTCGCCCAGGGTCATGGCTTCGATCTGGTCGTGGGTCACGTAGACCGTGGTGGTTTTCAGGCGCTGGTGCATCAGTTTCATTTCGGTGCGCATCTCGACCCGCAGCTTGGCGTCGAGGTTGGACAGCGGCTCGTCGAACAGATAAATCTTCGGCCGCCGCGCCAGGGCACGGCCCATCGCCACGCGCTGTTGCTGGCCACCGGAGAGCTGGCCGGGCTTGCGGCTGAGCAGGTGTTCGATTTGCAACAGCTTGGAAACCCGAGCGACTTCTTCGTCGATTTCGGCAGTCGGCATTTTGCGGATCTTCAGGCCGAAGGCGATGTTGTCGCGCACGCTCATGGTCGGGTACAGCGCGTAGGACTGGAACACCATGGCGATGTCGCGATCCTTGGGGCTCATGCCGCTGATGTCGGCGTCGTCCACCAGAATCGCGCCACCGCTGATGGTTTCAAGGCCGGCGATGCAGTTCATCAAGGTCGACTTGCCGCAGCCCGACGGGCCGACCAGGATCAGGAACTCACCGTCATCGATTTTCAGTTCGATGTTTTTCAGGGTGTCCGGCAAACCGGGGCCGTAGGTCTTGTTGACGTTGCGTAATTCGAGAGTTGCCATGTTCTACCCCTTGACCGCGCCGGACGTCAGCCCGCGCAGGAAATACTTGCCAGCGAATATGTAGACCAGCAGTGTCGGCAGCCCGGCGATCATCGCGGCGGCCATATCAACGTTGTATTCCTTGGCCCCGGTGCTGGTGTTGACCAGGTTGTTCAGGGCCACGGTAATTGGCTGGGCGTCGCCACTGGCGAACACCACGCCGAACAGGAAGTCGTTCCAGATCTGAGTGAACTGCCAGATCAGGCAGACCATCACGATCGGGATCGACATCGGCAGCAGGATCTTCAGGAAGATCGTGAAGAAGCCCGCGCCATCGAGCCGTGCGGCCTTGACCAGCGCATCCGGGATGCTCACGTAGTAGTTGCGGAAGAACAGCGTGGTGAACGCCAGGCCGTAGACCACGTGCACCAGCACCAGGCCGGTGGTGGTGTTGGCCAGGCCGAACTTGCCGAGGGTGAACGAGGCTGGCAACAGCACGGTCTGGAACGGCAGGAAGCAGCCGAACAGCAACAGGCCGAAGAACAGTTGCGAACCACGGAAGCGCCACATCGACAGCACGTAGCCGTTCATGGCCCCGATGAACGTGGAGATCAGCACCGCCGGCACGGTGATCTTCACCGAGTTCCAGAAGTAGCCGCCGACCACGTCCCAGGCCTTGATCCAGCCAATGCCGTCGATCACGGTCGGCCAACTCAGCAGGTTGCCGGTACGGATGTCTTCCGGGGATTTGAAGCTGGTCAGCAGCATTACCACCAACGGGATCAAGTACACCGCTGCCGCCAGCAACAGAGTTGCGTAGATCGCGATGCGGCTGAAACTGATACCCGATTTTCCGAGTTGATTAGTCATGGCGTTTGCCTCGCAGCTCGGAGTACAGGTACGGCACAAGGATGGTCAGCACGGCGCCGAGCATCAGCATGGCGCTGGCCGAACCGATGCCCATCTGGCCACGGCTGAAGGTGAAGGAATACATGAACATCGCCGGCAGGTCGGAGGAGTAACCCGGACCGCCCGCAGTCATCGCCGCGACCAGGTCGAAGCTCTTGATGGCGATGTGCGCCAGGATCATGAAGGCACTGAAGAACACCGGGCGCAGGCTCGGCAGGACGATCTTCAGGTAGATGGTCGGCAGGCTCGCGCCATCGACTTGCGCAGCACGGATGATCGATTGATCGACACCGCGCAGGCCGGCGAGGAACATCGCCATGACAAACCCGGAGGCTTGCCACACGGCGGCGATCACCAGGCAGTACACCACGCGATCCTGATCCACCAGCCAGTCGAGACGGAAGCCTTCCCAGCCCCAGTCGCGCAGCATCTTGTCCAGGCCCAGGCCCGGGTTGAGCAGCCATTTCCACGCGGTACCGGTGACGATCATCGACAGCGCCATCGGGTACAGGTAGACGGTGCGGATGAAGCCTTCCTTGCGAATGCGCTGGTCCAGCAGCACCGCGAGGAACACGCCCAGCACCAGGCTGATGCCGATGAACATGCCGCCGAACAGTGCGAGGTTCTTGCTCGCGACCCACCAGCGGTCGTTGTCCATCAGGCGCATGTATTGCTGCAGGCCGACCCACTTGTAGCTCGGCATGAAGCTGGAGTTGGTGAAGGACAGTATGAATGTCCAGATGATGTAACCGTAGAAGCCAACCAACACGATCAGCATGCTCGGCGCGAGTACCAACTTGGGTAACCAGCGTTGCAGCGCATCGAACGGTGAGGCTTTGCTGAAAACCGCCACAGAGCTCATCGGGATAATCCAGGTGGAGAAGTGAAATCCGGACAGAGTTCCCCCCTGTAGGAGCGAGCCTGCTCGCGATGGAATCAAGAACACCGGGGCCTGTCTGGATTGGCGCGGTGCCTGGTAGTCCATCGCGAGCAAGCTCGCTCCCACAATGGGATGGAGCTCTCTCTGGGGTTTGCCGCAGGATCACCTGCGGCGATTACGAGTTACTGGGCAGCTTTGACAGCCGAGGCCAGTTGGGCGCTGGCCTTGGCCGGGTCAGCGTCCTTGTCGTTCATGAAGTTGGTGACCACGTCGAAGATCGCGCCCTGCACGGCCAGGGAGGTGGCCATGTTGTGCGCCATGCTCGGTTGCAGGCCGCCGGTCTTGTCGTCCGCGATGAAGTCCTTGGCCGACTTCTGGGCACACTCGTCGAAGCCGAGCTTGTCCATTTCGTTCAGCATGTCGTTACGCACCGGGATCGAACCCTTGTTCATGCTGAAGACTTTCTGGAAGTCGGTACCCAACGCGACCTTGGCCAGGTCTTGCTGGGCAGCGATGTCGCCCTTGCGATCGGCCTTGAGCTTGAACACCGCCATCGAGTCGATGTTGTAGGTGAAGGCTTTTTCGGTGCCCGGGAACGCTACGCACTGGTAGTCCTTGCCGGCGATTTTCTTCGCGGCGGTCCACTCGCTTTTCGCCCAGTCGCCCATCATCTGCATGCCGGCCTTGCCACTGATGACGTCGGCGGCGGCGATGTTCCAGTCACGACCGGCACGGTTCGGGTCCATGTAGCCGGTGATTTTTTTCAGCTCGGCGAACGACTTGGTCATCTCCGGACCGGACAGGGTTTTCTGGTCCCGGTCGACCAGGGCTTTCTTGTAACCGTCAGCGCCCATGACCGAGAGCACCACGTCTTCGAACACGGTGCTGTCCTGCCAAGGCTGACCGCCGTGGGCGAGCGCGATGAAGCCGGCGGCCTTGAGCTTGTCGCCGGCGGCATAGAATTCTTCGAGGGTCGTCGGGGCTTTTTCGATCCCGGCTTTCTTGAACACTTCAGGGTTGATCCACAGCCAGTTGACGCGGTGGATGTTCACCGGCACGGCGACGTAGTCACCTTCGTACTTCACAGTGTCGGAGACTTTCTTCGACAGCAGGCCATCCCAGTTTTCCGCCTTGGAAACGTCTTTCAACGCGTCGGTGCTGAGCAGGCCAGTGCTGCCCCACTCCTGGATGTCCGGGCCTTTGATCTGGGCAACGCCCGGCGGGTTGCCGGCTACGGCGCGACTTTTGAGTACGGTCATGGCCGTGGAACCGCCACCGCCGGCGACTGCGCCGTCCTTCCAGGTGAAGCCGTCTTTTTCGACTTGAGCCTTCAGGACATCGACCGCTGCTTTTTCACCACCGGAAGTCCACCAGTGAACGACTTCAACGGAACCTTTGGATTCGGCGGCCAGGACACTGAGGGGGAGCGCAGACAGGGAAGCGAGAGAAATGACAGTAGCGAGGCGAGAAATCGCATTCATCTAGGAGCACCTTTCTTGTTGTTATGCATGCAAGTCTGTTGCTTGCGCTGCATAAGATTCTAAACAGGAGATATCCCCTCGCAGGTAACGAAGGGATGCGCGAATGTCACCGCATGGTTACATAGAACCGCTCTGGGACGGCTGCGCCAGCACCGTGGCCATGCTCGGCGCCAGCGCCAGGCGCGGAATCAACACGGCTTGCCAGGCGTGGTAAAGATCAGGCTTGCCGGGCCAGATATCGGCACTCGGACGGTTCAGCGGGTCGAGTTCGTGATGCCAGCTGCCGTCTTCGCGGTCGATGAAATGACTGTCACAGAATTCCCAGAACAGTCGGTACCAGTGTTCGTATTGCTCTTCACCGGTGCGTTTGAGCAGCGCACTGGCGGCTGCACTGGCTTCACAATGGGTCCAGTGCAGGCGATGGCGGACCACCGCTTTGTTGTCCCAGTCCAGGGTGTAGACAATGCCCGGCGCGCCATCGACATCCCAGCCATGGAGGCAATTGTGCTCGAACAGTTTTTGCGCGTCGGTGACCAGCCAGCCCGGCGTGAGCATCCCGGCCTTCACCCGCGAAGCTTCGAGGTGCAGCAACAGCCGCGCCCACTCAAAACCATGGCCCGGGGTGGTGCCGTAGGGGCGGAAGCCGTCGGCCGGATTGTCGCGGTTGTAGTCCCGCAGTGGCTGCCAGGCGCGGTCGAAATGCTCGATCACCAGGTAATCGTTGGCGGCGGCGTGGCCATGAATTACGCGCTCGACAATCCGATGGGCACGGCTGAGCCAACGGTTGTCATCGGTGACATCGGCCAGGGCGAGGAAGGCCTCGGTGGCGTGCATGTTGCTGTTGGCGCCCCGGTACGCCTCCTCTTCGCTCCAGTCGCGATTGAAAGACTCGCGCATCGCGCCTTCTTCTTCGCTCCAGAAATAAGTGTCGATGATATCGATCGCGTCATCGAGCAAGGCTTGCGCACCGGGGCGCTGCGCGACCACCGCAGAACTGGCGGCCAGCGCGACGAAGGCATGCAGATAGGCGTTCTTGCCGGTATTGCCGTCGCGATGTTCGGCAGTCGCGAACCAACCGCCATGCAGCGCATCCCGCAGTGGCCCGCGAAGTGCCGCGACACCGTGATCCACCAGCTCGGCAAAGCCCGGCAGCCCTTGGACATGGGCCATGGCGAAGCTGTGGGTCATGCGCGCGGTGTTCATGGTCTGGGCTTGCGCATCAGGCGGGAGGCGGCCTTTTTCATCGAGGTTGCCGAAGCCTTCAGGCAGTTTCGAAGCCTTGGCGAAGGTCAGCAGGCGCAAGCCTTCGGTGGCGAGCCATTGCTGATGGGCAGGTGCGTTCAGCCAACTGCTGAAGGCCGGTTGGAAGGTGTCCATGGCGTACCTTTTTTGTTGTTATGACTGTGGGGCAGCATAAACAACGGACGAAGGTCGGCTTGTAACGAAGGGGGTGGGTTATGTCACCAGCCTGTGACAATGGACACAGACATTGAGTGAAATACTTGTGGCGAGGGGGCTTGCCCCCGTCCGACTGCGCAGCAGTCGTAAAATCAGCGACCTGATTTTTACAGGCAGTCTGTGGGTGATGGTTTTGGGACCGCTTCGCGGTCCAACGGGGGCAAGCCCCCTCGCCACAGGGTGGTGTCAATCCACTGAGCGGGGCAACTGCAACGTTACCCGCAACCCGCCTTCACGCAAATTCTGCAAGCTGACCTCACCACCATGGCTATGGGCAATGTTGCGGGCAATCCCCAGCCCCAAGCCGTAACCCTGCTGCTGCCCGGCCAGGCGGAAGTGCGGTTCGAACACCTGCTCCAGGCGCTGCTCCGGCACGCCCGGCCCCTCGTCATCGACATGCAGGATGAACGCGCTTTCGTCGTCATCGATGTGCAGGTGCGCGTTCTGCCCGTACTTCAGCGCATTGTCGATCAGGTTGCCGATGCAGCGCTTGAGCGCCAGCGGTTTGCCCGGGTACGCCGCCAGCGCCCGCCCCTGCTGGGTCACGCGGCCGTTGCCGTTCGGCGCGAGATAAGGCTCCACCAGACAATCGAGCACATGGTTGAGATCCACCGGCTCGATGTTCTCGTGGATGTCAGTGTCTTTCACGCATTGCAACGCGCCCTTGACCAGCAACTCCAGCTCGTCCAGATCGCGCCCGAACTTGGCTTGCAGTGTTTCGTCTTCGAGCAATTCAACCCGCAGGCGCAAGCGGGTGATCGGCGTGCGCAGGTCGTGGGAAATGGCGCTGAACAACTGGCTGCGTTCGGTCAGGTAACGGCTGATGCGCTCGCGCATGGTGTTGAAGGCGCGCCCGACCTCGACCACTTCGCTGCCACCGCCCTCGGCCACCGGTTCCACGTCGGCCCCCAACGACAGGTCCCGCGCCGCCCGCGCCAGGCGCTTGAGCGGACGACTCTGCCAGTGCACCAGCAGGCCGATGAACAACAGCAAAAAGCTACTGGTCAGGACGATGAACCACACCTGCTGCGCCGGCAGGCCCTGCTCTTCAAGACTGGTGTAGGGCTCGGGCAACAGCGAAGCGATGTACAGCCATTCCCCCGGTGCCATCTGGATCTGCGTGACCAGCACTGGCGGGTTCACCGGTTCCAGGGTCAGCGCGTAATGCGCCCAGGAACGTGGCAATTCATCGAGCTTCAGGCCGCCATTGAAGATGCGCAGGTCTTCCGGGCTGACGAAAGTCACCGAGATGTCCGTGTCCTGGCCGAGGGACTGGCGCAGCACTTCGTCAACCGCCTTGAGCACCGCCTCTTTACGCGGGGTGATGGGCAGCACTTCCATGCCCAGGGGTTTGTCGTTGAGCGTCACCACGAACCGGGTGCCGCCCATGCTGCGCAATTGATCGAGCACCAGGGGCCGAAACGCCACCGGCAACGAACGGAAATAACTGACGCTGGCGGTCATTGAATGGGCCAGGCTGCGGGCACTGGTGACCAGGCCCTCGAGCTGCGTGGCGCGCAGTTGCGACACCCAGATCACACTCGACAATGCCTGGGCGAACAACACCGCCAGCAGGGTCAGCAGCAACATCCGCCCGAGCAGCGAACGCGGCATCGGCACCTTGGCGGCGAGCTTGCGCAAAGCCTCAGTGACCATTGCTGGCAACCACGTTGGCCGCCAGTTGGTAGCCGCTGCCACGCACGGTGCGGATCAGCCGTGGCGGTTTTTCCGTGTCGCGCAGGCGCTGGCGCAAACGGCTGACCGCCATGTCGACGATGCGATCCAGGGGCATCAGTTCGCGGCCGCGGGTGGCGTTGCCGATGGTGTCGCGGTCAAGGATTTCCTGTGGATGATCGAGGAACAGTTTCAGCAGCGCGAAATCGGCGCCCGAAAGAATCACCTCTTCGCCGTCGATGTGAAACAGCCGATGGCTGACCATGTCCAGCCGCCAGTCATCGAAGGCCAGCACCTCGCCGCCACTGCGCTCCTGACCGAACTGCGCGCGGCGTAGCAACGCCTTGATCCGTGCCTGCAACTCCCGTGGGCTGAAGGGCTTGCCCAGGTAATCGTCGGCGCCCAGTTCCAGGCCGATGACGCGATCGGCTTCGTCGGAACTGGCGGTGAGCATGATGATCGGCACCTGCGCCTGGCGCGGATGCTGGCGAATCCAGCGGCACAGGCTGAAGCCGTCTTCGTCGGGCAACATCACATCAAGGATCACCAGATCACTCGGCGCCTCGTTCAGCGCCTGGCGGAAGCCGGCACCGTCGGGCGTGGTACGTACCTGGAAACCGGCGCGGGTCAGGTAGGTATCCAGCAACTCGCGTATCTCTTGATCGTCATCGACCAACAAAATCGACTTGTTGACTGAGCTCACGGGCGGCGTCCTTGTTGTTTGAATTGGGCGGATTATGCCTTAAGCACCGAAACTGCAAACACCACAGAAACAACTGTGGGAGCGGGCTTGCTCGCGAAAGCGGTGTGTCAGTCAACGAATGTGTTGAATATAAAACCGCATTCGCGAGCAAGCCCGCTCCCACATTTTGATCGTATTTCAAGCTGGGAGAGATTGCTCCAAGGCTACTCCGGCGCCAACCAACCCGGAATACGGCGCTGTCACCAGCCACACCGGAATCCCCTTGAAGTAATCGCTCATGCAACCCTTGTCGGCGAAGCAGCGGGCGAAACCGCTTTCGAGGAAGAAATCGGCAAAGCGCGGAATCACCCCGCCCACGATGTACACGCCACCGCGTCCACCGGTGGTCAGTACGTTATTGCCGGCCACGCGACCGAGCCAGCAGCAGAACTGTTCAAGCACTTCCACGGCAATCGGGTCGCCCGCCAGCCCGGCAGCGGTGATGGCTTCCGGTGTGTCGAGCACAGGCGTGTGCCCGTCCACCGCACAGATCGCCCGATAGACACGGGGCAAGCCGCCACCGCTCAAGGCTGTTTCCGCACTGACATGGCCAATTTCGTTGAAGATGTGCTGCCAGAGTTGGGTTTCACGCGGGCTGCTCAATGGCAGATCGACGTGACCGCCCTCCCCCGGCAACGCGGCAAAACGGCCGACGCCCAGATCGAGCAAGGTGCCGACGCCCAGGCCGGTACCCGGGCCAATCACCACCGCCGGGCGCAACGGCTCCGGCGTGCCTTCGCAGACCACGCGGAATTCGCCGGGCTGCAGACGGGTCATGCCCAGGGCCATGGCCGAGAAGTCGTTGACCAACAACAGCTGATCCACCTGCAAGGTCTGGCAAAAGCCCTTGCGGCTCAGGCGCCAGTGATTGTTGGTGAACCTGAATTCGTCACCACTCACCGGGCCCGCCACCGACAGGCACACCGAACCGATCGAACCCGGCGCCAGCCCCAGACCATTAAGGTACAGGCTGATCGCATCGATAGGGCTGGGGAAATCTGCCGTTGCCAGCACCTGGACCGATTCCAGCTGCTGGTTTTTCCACAACGCGAAACGTGCGTTGGTCCCACCGATGTCACCGACCAAAGCCAGTTTCAATTAAGCGTCTCCAGGGCAGAAGTAAAGGCGCTGGCGCCCTGCTCCGCCGAGCTGAAGGCCATGCGCATGAAACCGAACAGCTCGCGACCGGTGCCGATGTTGTTGCCCAACAGGCCCTTGGCCGGCGTGCGCGCTGCGAATTCTTCGGCGTCCACCTTAAGCTCCAGGGTGCCTTTGACGCCATCGACGCGGATGATATCGCCCTCTTGTACCCGCGCCAAAGCGCCGCCGACATAAGCTTCGGGGCTGACATGAATGGCCGCCGGGATTTTCCCCGACGCGCCGGACATGCGCCCGTCGGTCACCAGCGCGACTTTGAAGCCGCGATCCTGCAACACGCCGAGGAACGGCGTCATCTTGTGCAGCTCTGGCATGCCGTTGGAGCGCGGGCCCTGGAAGCGCATCACCGCGACAAAATCCTTCTCCAGCAAACCGGCCTTGAACGCATCGGCCAGGTCCTGCTGATCCTGGAACACCATGGCCGGCGCTTCGACGATCTGGTTTTCCACGGCTACGGCGGAGACTTTCATCACGCCACGACCGAGGTTGCCTTCCATCACCCGCAGGCCACCTTCGGCCGAGAACGCGCGGGCGACCGGACGCAGGATGCTTTCGTCGAGGCTGTCGGTCACGCCTTCACGCCAGACCAGTTGGCCATTGTCGAGGAACGGCTCCTGGGTGTAGCGGCTCAGGCCGTGGCCCATTACGGTGTTGACGTTTTCGTGGAGCAGCCCGGCTTCCAGCAGTTCGCGGATCAGGAACGACATGCCGCCCGCAGCCTGGAAGTGGTTGATGTCGGCTTTGCCGTTCGGGTAGACGTGGCTCAGGGTCGGCACGACTTCGGAGAGGTCGGCCATGTCCTGCCAGGTCAATTGAATGCCCGCCGCCATGGCGATGGCCGGCATGTGCAGGGTGTGGTTGGTCGAGCCGCCCGTGGCATGCAACGCGACAATCGAGTTGACTAGCGAACGCTCGTCGACGATTTCACCGATCGGCATGAAGTCGCCGTTCTGCTTGGTCAGGCGTGTGACCTGGTGCGCGGCTTCGCGGGTCAAGGCATCGCGCAACGGCGTGTTCGGGTTGACGAAGGACGCGCCCGGCAGATGCAGCCCCATGACTTCCATCAGCAACTGGTTGGTGTTGGCGGTGCCGTAGAAGGTGCAGGTGCCAGGGCTGTGGTAGGACTTCATTTCCGATTCCAGCAGCTCTTCGCGGGTGGCCTTGCCTTCGGCGTATTTCTGGCGCACATCGGCTTTCTGCTTGTTGGAAATGCCCGACACCATCGGCCCGCCCGGCACGAAGATCATCGGCAGATGGCCGAAGCGCAGCGCACCCATCATCAGGCCCGGCACGATCTTGTCGCAGATGCCGAGCAGCAGCGCGCCGTCGAACATGTTGTGAGACAGCGCCACGGCGGTGGACAACGCGATCACTTCGCGGCTCGGCAGGCTCAGCTCCATGCCCGGCTCGCCCTGGGTCACGCCATCGCACATGGCCGGCGTGCCACCGGCGAACTGACCGACGGAGCCGATTTCGCGCAAGGCCTTCTTGATCAGTTCGGGGAAGACTTCGTAGGGCTGGTGTGCCGAGAGCATGTCGTTATATGACGAAACTATCGCGATGTTCGCGGAGTTCATCATCCGCAGGCTGTGCTTGTCGTCGCTGCCGCAACCGGCCACGCCATGGGCGAAGTTGGCGCATTGCAGCTTGCCGCGCATCGGACCGTCGCTGGCCGCACCGCGGATCAATGCAAGGTAGGCCTCACGCGTGGCGCGGCTGCGGGCGATAAGCCGTTCAGTGACCTCAAGGACGCGGGGATGCATGTGTAGAACTCCAGGCTAACGGATGTGGCGACCTGATTGTCTATGCTGATCAAAGGCCGGTGTCGATGGGATGACAGACGGTTTATTTGACCATTCGGACCAGTTGATTCAGGTCACTCGTTGTAGATCGAACAAAATATTGCCATCAAAAAGGCTTGTTTTCTATTTTTTTACGAATAATCTTGTAATTCCAACAACAAAACGACGGTAGCGCCGCACTATGACTCTTCGAATCGCAATCAATGGTTTTGGCCGCATCGGCCGTAATGTCCTGCGCGCACTCTATACCCAGGGCTATCGTCAGGATCTGCAGATTGTCGCCATCAACGATTTGGGTGATAGCGCGATCAATGCTCATCTACTCAAGTACGACACCGTTCACGGCACATTCGATGCCGATGTCCAGCACGACCAAGAGAGCCTGACGGTCAACGGCGACCGCATTTCGGTCAGTGCCATCCGCAACCCGGTCGACTTGCCTTGGGCCGCGGAAAAGATTGATGTGGTGTTCGAATGCACCGGTCTGTTCACCGACCGGGCCAAAGCCGCCGCGCATATTACGGCGGGCGCGCGCAAAGTCATTATCTCTGCACCGGCCAAAGGCGCCGACGCCACTGTCGTCTACGGGGTGAACCACGACATTCTGCGCCAATCGCACCAGATCATTTCCAACGCGTCGTGCACCACCAACTGCCTGGCCCCGGTGGCCCAGGTGCTGCACCGCGAGCTGGGCATCGAAAGCGGTCTGATGACTACCATTCACGCCTATACCAACGACCAGCACCTGACCGACGTCTATCACGTCGATCCGTACCGCGCCCGTTCGGCCACCCAGAACATGATCCCGAGCAAGACCGGTGCTGCTGAAGCGGTGGGCCTGGTGCTGCCGGAACTGGCGGGCAAATTGACCGGCATGTCGGTGCGCGTACCGGTCATCAATGTGTCGCTGGTGGACCTGACGGTGCAGCTCAAGCGCGAAGCGTCGGCCGATGAGGTCAATACGCTGATGAAAGAAGCCAGCCAGCACTCGAAGATCCTTGGGTACAACACCCTGCCGCTGGTCTCCAGCGACTTCAACCACAACCCGCTGTCGTCGATCTTCGACGCCAACCACACCAAATCCAGCGGCAAGCTGCTCAAGGTACTGGCGTGGTATGACAACGAGTGGGGCTTCTCCAACCGCATGCTCGATAACTGCCTGGCGCTGTGCAACGCAGAATAAGCAGCACGCCCCCGGTCTTGTAGGAGCGAGCTTGCTCGCGATGGTCGTGAACGATAACGCGGGGAACCTGATGCCCCGCGGTGTTCTACAGTCCATCGCGAGCTAGCTCGCTCCTACAGGGTACGTGTCATTTCTGGAGCCAGCATCGATGATCGGCATCAGCTTTACGCAAAAGACCATGGCGGCGCGCAAGCGTATCGCCCTGGTTGCCCATGACCACTGCAAGGTGTTCTTGCTGGACTGGGCCGAACGGCAAAAAGACAGACTGGCCCAGCATGATCTGGTCGCCACCGGCACCACGGGGTTGTTGTTGCAACAACGCCTCGATCTGCCGGTGCAAAGCATGATCAGCGGGCCACTGGGCGGCGACCAGCAGCTCGGTGCGCAAATCGCCGAGCAGCGGGTCGACATGCTGGTGTTCTTCTGGGACCCGTTCGAGCCACAGCCCCACGACCCGGATATCAAGGCGTTGCTGCGGGTCGCGGCAGTGTGGAACATCCCGGTGGCGTGTAACGAATGCAGCGCCGACTACCTGCTCAGCAGCCCGCTGATGGATCAGGCGCACCTCCATCGGATTCCCGATTACGCCACCTATTTGCAAGGTCGCGCGTAAAGCGTCACAAATCAGTGCTTGACCACTCGAGTAGATGATAAGCATTATCATCTACTCGAAATGGATCAGGTTCTCCCGTGAGTCAGTCGCGCTTCAACCACGTTTTCCTCACCCAGCGCACCTCCCTGCTGCGCACGCTGGAGCGGATGGTCAACAATCACAGCACCGCTGAAGACCTCTTGCAGGAAACTTACCTGCGGGTGACCCGGGCATTGAGCGAACGGGCCATCGATCATCTTGAGCCCTTTGTCTTCCAGACGGCGCGCAACCTGGCGCTGGACCATTTGCGCGCGCGACGCATCCATTCGCGCACCATGGTCGACGACGTGCCGCAGGAGGTGATGCACAGCATCGCCGCCGCCACCAGCAGCGCCGAAGACGCCGCCCACGCCGAACAATTGCTGGAGCGTTTGAACGTGAGCCTCAGTGAACTCAGCACCCGCCAACAGCGGATTTTCATCCTCAGCCGCCTGCACGGGCACAGTTACCAGGAAATCGCCGAGGAGTTGAACGTGTCCCTCAGCACCGTGCAGAAAGAACTCAAACTGATCATGTCGATCTGCATCGGGGTTGCCGATCGCTTGAACGCCAACTGAGCGCCAAGGCCCTGCGCTTACCTGGACCGACTGCGCTGATCATCGGGCTTTGCTACCCTTGGCCCACTTTTACGCTTCACTAAAAAAACAGCCGTGCACAGACACTGCCGAGGAAACACCGTGACGGACAACCACCGCTCCCCCGAGCCTTCATCGGCGCAGGACCCCGCAAGCGCGATGGACCAGGCCCTGGACTGGCTGATTGTGCTCGGCAGTCCCGACGAGGAGCAGAGCCGCCAATTCCAGGCATGGCTCGACGCCGATCCGTTGAATGCCCAGGCGTTCGCCAAGGCCCAGGCGATCTGGGACGGCCCGCAAGTGGCGCAATGCGCGCAAAGCCTGGCCGCCCGTCCGGCGAAAGTCACTGTCCTCGCCCGTCTGCGCCCGCACTGGAAACCACTGGCCACCGCCGCCGTGCTGCTGCTCGGGCTGTTCAGTTTCAGCAGTTTGCCGATGCGCCTGCAGGCCGATCACCTGACTGTGGTCGGCGAACGCCAGCGCCTGCAACTGGAGGACGGTTCCAGGGTTCTGCTCAATACCAATTCGGCGTTCTCAAGCACCATCAACGACCAGCAACGTGTTGCCCGCCTGTATCAGGGCGAAGCGTTTTTCGAAGTGCAGGCCAATCGCGGCCAACCACTGGAAATCGACGCCGGCCCGGTCACGGCCAGCGTTCGCGATACCGCATTTGCCGTGCGTTACCTGGACGGCGTGGCGCAGGTACGGGTACAGCGCGGCGACGTCGACTTGCGCGCCACTCGGGATGACGCGCGGGTACGCTTGTCCGCCGGGGAAAGCATTCGCATCGGCCCCAACGGCTTCGACCGCCCGGCCAAGCTGGATGCCGCCACCGACCTGGCGTGGGTCCAGGGACGGCTGGTGTTCGAGAACTGTCCGCTGAACCAGGTTCTGGCAGAACTTCGCCGCTACTACCCGGGCTGGATCATCAACAACAACGAACAGTTGGCCGATGTCACCGTGACCGGCAACTACCGTCTCGATCAGCCGCTGGACGTGGTTCGCTCCCTGGCCCACATCACCTCGGCCCGGCTCCAGGAATTCCCGGCGCTGGTCATCCTGAACTGAATGAGAATTATTTTTACTCGATAGCCAAACCCCGTACGTCTCGTTATAGCCAATGCAATTGATTCGCATCTCACCATGCCAATCAGCACCTATAAAGATTCGTGCGACACGGAGCGCTATCGATGTCCCCTCGCCTTACCCGCCAAGCCCCTACACCTTCCCGCGTGCTGTCGCTGCTGACCGCCGCCATCCTGATGGCCGGTACCGCACCGCTCATGGCCGCCACCGCCACCGAGCAGTCGACCCGCAAAATGGGCGACTACTCGTTCGCCATTCCCCAGCAATCACTGGTGTCGGCACTCAATGCCTTTACCACCGTAACGGGCTGGCAGATCGGCGTGTCGTCGGAGCTGGCACAAGGTGTGGCCTCGCCGGGAGTACGCGGTTCCCTGTCGCCGGAGAAAGCCCTGGATCGCCTGTTGGTGGGGACCAACCTGGGCTATCGCAAACTGGGCAACAACAGCATCGTTCTGGAAAAGCGCAGTGGTAGCAGCACGCTCAACCTGCAGCAGGTGACCATCAGCGCCACGCGGCAGGAACAATCGGTAGATAGCGTACCCAGCACCGTCACCGTTCATACTCGCGAAGAACTCGACCGCAACAACGTCAATACCATCAAGGAACTGGTGCGTTACGAGCCGGGTGTTTCGGTGGGTGGCACTGGCACCCGTGGCGGGATCAGTGGCTACAACATCCGAGGCATCGACGGCGACCGGATTCTGACCCAGGTCGATGGGGTGGAAATCCCGGATGGTTTCTTCAACGGCCCCTACGCCAAGACCCAACGCAACTACGTTGACCCGGAAATCGTCAAACGCGTGGAAATCCTCCGCGGTCCGGCCTCAGTGCTGTATGGCAGCAACGCCATCGGCGGCGCGGTCAGCTATTTCACCCTCGACCCTGACGACATCATCAAGCCAGGCCAGGACTTCGGCGCACGCCTGAAGACCGGCTACAGCTCGGCCGATGAGAGCTGGCTCAAGTCCGCCACTATCGCCGGCCGCGCCGAACAGTTCGACGGCTTGCTGCACTTCAGCCAGCGCAACGGCCACGAAACCGAATCCTACGGCAACAACAATGGCACCGGCCTGGCCCGCACTGCGGCCAATCCGGAAGATGTGCGCACCACTAACGTTCTGGCCAAGCTCGGCTGGGACTATAAAGACGATGCGCGTCTGGGTCTGGTTTACGAGAAGTACAAGGACGACCGCGACACCGACCAGAAAAGCGCCTACGGCGGCCCTTTCTTCGCTGGCCAGCCGACCATTCCCGCCAATGTGCTGCCCGGCGGCATGTACCAGTCACGTACCGGTAACGACACCATCACCCGTGAGCGCTTCGGCCTGGAACACAGCTTCGCCCTCGACAGCCTGCTGGTGGACAACGTCAAGTGGAGCCTGAACCACCAGATCGCCAAGACTGATCAGAGTACCGAAGAGGTTTACTTCCCGATCACCCGCAAAGTGCTGCGCACCCGGGACACGATCTACGAAGAAAAGCAGTGGGTGTTTGACGCCCAACTGGATAAAGGCTTCAGCATTGCCGACACCGAGCACCTGTTGACCTACGGCACCACCATCAAGCAGCAGAAAGTCACCGGCTCGCGTAGCGGCAACGGCACCTGCCTGCAAGTCGGTCGTGGTTGCACTGCCATCGGCGCGGTAAGCCCGGGCGACGTATTGAAAAAGGCCACGGACTTCCCGGACCCGACCATCAACACCTACAGCCTGTTCGCCCAGGACGAGATCAGCTGGAACAAATGGACCTTCCTGCCCGGTCTGCGCTACGACTACACCGAGCTCAAGCCGCACATCACCCAGGAATTCCTCAATACCGTTTCCGCCGATGGTCGCGGCACCGTCAGCGACGACAACAAAACCTGGCATAAAGTCTCGCCCAAGTTCGGCCTGACCTACGCCCTGACCGACAACTACACCTGGTACGGCCAGTATGCCGAAGGGTTCCGTACCCCGACCGCTAAGGCGTTGTACGGCCGCTTCGACAACACCACCACCGGCTACCGCGTGGAGCCGAACCCGAATCTGGAACCGGAAAAAAGCAAAAGCTACGAGACGGGTTTGCGCGGCAACTTCGAGCAGGGCTCGTTTGACGTAGCCGTGTTCTACAACAAATACCGCGACTTCATTAACGAAGACGCCGTTACCCCCGGTTACGACGAGCTGACTTTCCAGAGCAACAACATCAAGCACGCCACCATCAAGGGTGCCGAGGTCAAGGGACGCCTGAACCTCGACGCCTTCGGCGCGCCGCAAGGCCTCTACACCCAGGGCTCGGTGGCCTATGCCTACGGTCGCAACGACGACAACGGCGAGCCGCTCAACAGCGTCAACCCGCTGACCGGCGTATTCGGCCTCGGCTACGACCAGGACACCTACGGTGGCTTGCTCAGCTGGACCCTGGTGAAGAAGAAGGATCGCGTCGACAGCACCAGCTTCAAAACCCCGGACGGCACCAGCACCCAGTTCAAGACGCCCGGTTTCGGCATTCTGGACCTGAGCGCGTTCTACAAGGTGACCGACGACGTGACTGTCAGCGGCGGCGTCTACAACCTCACCGACAAGAAGTACTGGCTGTGGGATGACGTGCGCGGCTACGACAGCGTCGGCGAAGCCTCGGTGACCCAACCGGCCAACCTCGACCGTCTGACCCAGCCGGGTCGCAACTTTGCGGTCAACCTGATCTGGGATATCTGATCCGCTCATCTCGCCTGGCGGTTTCATCAAGCCGCCCGGTGAGGATTTTTTACTGTCAGGCGCCTTCCTGTTCGTCTCGTTACCAAGCGCCTCTTCTTTCTCCAAGGAATTGCCATGACTACCCAGGCCACCGAACAACGCCCCAACCTGCGTTCGCAACGTTTGAACCAGATCACCCACGAGCCGCACAGCAAGCTCGATGCCCTGGTCAAGGCTCATGCCCCGTTTGAAACCCCGGCCAATTTCGCCCGTTTCGTGGTGGCGCAGTACCTGTTCCAGTCGGAACTGGTGTCGCTGTACAACGATGCCGAACTGACCGCCATCGTCCCGGATCTGCCGGCCCGCTGTCGTGCCGATGCAGCCAGGGCCGACCTCGCGGACCTGGACACCGACGTGCCGGCACCTGTCGCCGGTGCACTGAAGAACCCGACCAAGGCCGAGGCCCTGGGCTGGATCTTCGTCTCCGAAGGCTCGAAGCTCGGCGCGGCGTTCCTCATCAAGCGCGCCGTGGGCCTTGGCCTGAGCGAAACCTTCGGCGCCCGCCACCTCGGCGAACCGGCCGGCGGCCGCGCTGAAGGCTGGAAGAGCTTCGTTAAAACCCTGGACGGCCTGGCATTCAGCGCCCAGGAAGAAGCCGAAGTGGAAAAAGGCGCCATCGACGCGTTCAACCGTTTTACCGTGTTGCTGGAGCGGGCTTACGCTACCGCACCAGAAATCGCCTGACACACCACCGCCCCTGTAGGAGCGAGCCTGCTCGCGATGACGGTATTCCAGACAGCATTATTGTCGACTGATACCCCCCTATCGCGAGCAAGCTCGCTCCCACAAGGAACGAAGTAAATCCGTAAGATTTCGATCAGCCTCACATGTTGCCTTGAGCCCATGCCAGCCTCCTCCAGACTCTCCCGCCTCCTCTTCGGCCTGCTGGCCTATGTCAGCCTGGGCATCGGCCTGATCGCCATCGTCATACCCGGCCTGCCAACCACCGAGTTCATCCTGCTGGCCGCCTGGGCTGCGACCCGCAGTTCGCCGCGCCTGAGTGCCTGGCTGGAAAACCACCGGCTGTTCGGCCCCATCCTCCATAACTGGCGCAACGGCAAGATCATCGCGCGTCGGGCAAAAATCAGCGCCACGGTCAGCATGCTGTTGTGTGCCGGTCTGATGCTGGTAATGCTCGATCATGGCTGGCCGATTTACCTGGCGATTGCCGGCATGGGGCTGGGCAATCTGTGGATCTGGTCACGGCCGGAATCACTGCCGCAAGTCACCTGAAACCTCTTCAAACCGCCCTGTGACAGCCGACAACGGCATACTTGAAAGTACCTACTTCCTGTTCGGACTTCTCCTACGTGTTTATCAGGTCATCCATGACCGGGTTTGGCCGTTAAGCACGATGAACCCACACAATGAGAAGCTGACATGAATGTAAGTGACGCTGCATCTTTTCAAGTTCCGTATCCGCAAACAGTGAAGGCGAACACGGAAAAATCCCAGCTTGAGAAAGTCGACATTCCGGTAATGGATGACAGGATAAGGTTGACCATCGAGAAACTCCGAGCTCCTCGAAGTGAACCTAGAAATCTCAGCAGCGAAAAACTGAATGAGGTGGAGGATTTCTTGAATACGCTCGAATCACTTAACGGGTTCTATGACCTACCCCCTCAGATAAAAAGCTTTAGATATTCAATGATCAGGCATCATGAATTCCAGGCAAATTTGATGCTCAAAAAAATGGAAGGGATTTACTCCGACTTCAAAAAAGACCTGCAAAACAAATGGTCTGGCCTGGCCCATAACGTAATGGGCTTCACCGTGGCCGAAGACGGTCAGTTGAAAGTCACTTCGCCCCCCGACACCCTGACTGCCAGGGATGAGGAAGTATTGAACACCCTGTTGAACGAGGCCAAAGGCTTGCAACCCCTGACCCTCAAGCACGCCAAGACCGTAATCGAGTTGATTCAGCTGGATAAGCCACAGTTCGAGGGCAAGGTGAAACTGGACCTGAGCAACTTCCACAACATGATTGACTATGGATTATTGCTGAACAAAGGTGCGCTGGACCTGGGAAGTTCAGACTCCTGGCTGGATCAATTGCATAAAAAAGCCGAAAAGGACCCGAGCGAGAGAAAGCAGGGACTGCACATCGAGGCCTGATCGTTTGAAAAAAAGCCCGGCAAAGCGGTGTACATCACCGCATTGCCGGGAATATGCCGGATCTAGTTATGCAACATGTTTTGATAGCATATCTGAGCGAATGAAACGTTCGGCACGTTGTGACCGCCCACCCCCGACGCCTCTTTGTCTTGAACCTGAATCGACCAATATCCCAGGTTGTATTCGACCTCCCACTTATAGCGATACTTGCCACTGCTGGTCCAGAAAGGATCAGACTTCAACTGGCCATAGCACCTGCCCAACTCAAGGGCTTGCGCGGCGCTACCAGTGCTGTCCGTTATAAGGTCGAACCTTTCGTCATCCCCCCCCTTGTTCAATATCAAGGTAGCTTTAGCGCCTTCGAGCGGCTGCCCTGTCGAATCCCTCAATCGGACCGACCAGTTCAGGACTCTGTAGGCCTGCGTGGTCGCCCAGTACAGCGGCAGCTCACCGGCATCGCCCCGGACGCGACTGTCGGCGTAGTAAGGTGCAGAACCAAACTCAAGCGTGTAGATATCACCCGCCACGAACGGGGCGGACGGTTTCTTCGAGATGCGAACCTGAACTTCCTGATTCGGCTGCAAACCAGAAACCGTTAAGGGTGTACCCCAAGGGATTACGGCCCAGTTTCCATCGCGATTGTATTCCAGCGTCAATGGCCCGCCTTTCGTCCCGCTCGCACGGATCCACACATCCTGCCCCCGCACCGCCATGAAGCTGTATTGCTTCACATCCGTTTCGTCAGCCAGACTTTCCTTGAGGGTGTTCAGCTTGTCCGGCAGTACCGTGGCCGCCGAGGGAATTTGAGAGGCAATACCCGAAATAGCTGCCGAGTTCAGAAAAGACATGGCAGGAGCCGCGCCTGCCGCCAACAACATCCCCCAAATCAACAACACCGAGCGCAACCCGGTCCTTTTAAAGCAAGTAATCCACATAGAGTCTTCTCATTATTTTCTGTCAGATGCCGAAAGCCAAAGCTTCCGGAAGTGTTCCACCGAGGTGGCATCTGCATTGAAACGTCCTGCCGTTTATGAGAAGCGGTACATATGTATTTTGTGAATTTCATTCAGGCGCTTCGAGACCGGCGTCCCTGATGCCCCCTGAATTCACCCCGCGCTTTTTCCTCTTTTTATCCCCATTTTCGGCACATTTTTCTGCGCAAACGTTCAACAACTACCGCTCGTCGGGTTGCCCCTCATGTAACCTCTTCGCCACGCCGATGTGCATTGATCGGCGCTAAATGGATTTAGCGAGTGAGCCACAACGGCCCACAGCCAACACTTCATCCATTCGCGAGCTCGCCCTATGTTCGACTCACTGTCCATTCGCCTGAAAATCGTCCTGCTGTCCGGTCTGTGCCTGCTGGGCGTAGTCGCCTTGATAGTGGGTATGAACATCTACCAGACCAATCAGAACGATGATCTGGTCAGCGATTCCAGCAGCAGAATGCTTACCGCCAGCGTGCAGGACCTGCTCCAGGCCAAGGCCGCCGAGCAGGCGGTGCGGGTGCAGAAGACGTTCGGTGAAACCCTGACGGTGGTGACCGCCCTCGCGGACCAGATCCAGGACATGCGCAACCTGGCCGCCAAACGCTCCCTCGAGCCCGGCATCTTGCGAGAAGAGTTGAACCAGAGCCTGAAAACCGCCTTCGAACGCAACAGCAAAGTGCTGGGCATTTGGCTGGCGTTCGAACCCAATGGGCTGGACGGCAAGGACAGCGAATTCGTCAATGACGCCGCCCGCCAGTCCAACGAGATCGGCCGTTTCGCCACGTACTGGAGCCGCGCCGGGGGTGAGTCGCTGAACACGATCATGGTCGAAGAAGACATGACCAAAACCACCCTGAACCTCAGCGGCACGCCGTACAACGTCTGGTACACCTGCCCGCGGGACAGCAAGCGCATCTGCCTGCTCGACCCGTATGCCGATACCGTCGGCAACAAGGAAATGTTGATGACCACCATTTCCGTACCGCTGCTGGTAGATGGCAAGTCCATCGGCGTGGTCGGCATCGACATCGCCCTCGACGCCCTGCAAGCGGCGGCAGTCGACTCCCAGCGCGACCTGTTCAACAGTGCCGGGCACATGCTCATCGTTTCCGGCACTGGCGTACTGGCCGCCTACAGTGTCGACGCCGGCAAAGTCGGCAAGAACATCGGCGACACCCTGGGCGGCGATGGCAAGGACATCCTGCAGTTGCTCACTAGTGGCGCGCCGAAGATTCTCCAGCAAGGCGACCTGATCCGCGCGGTGTACCCAGTCAGTCCGATTGCCGATGCCAAGGCCTGGGCCGTGGTGATCGACCTGCCCAAGCAAGTGCTGCTGGCCGACTCAGTGAAACTGCAAGCGGTACTCGACGATGCTCAGCAAAGCGGCACGATCAAGGCACTGTCGGTGGCAGTGATTGCCGGTGTGATCGGTCTGCTGCTGATGTGGCTTACCGCGTCCGGCGTGACCCGCCCGATCAACAGCGTGGCCGACATGCTCAAGGCGATTGCCAGTGGGGACGGCGACCTGACCCAGCGCCTGCACTACAGCAAGAAGGACGAGTTGGGCGAACTGGTGAGCTGGTTCAACCGCTTCCTCGACAAGCTGCAACCGACCATCGCGCAGATCAAGCAAAGCATCACCGATGCCCGTGGCACGGCCGACCAGTCTTCGGAAATCGCCCGCCAGACCAGTGAAGGCATGCAGGTGCAGTTCCGCGAAATCGACCAGGTCGCCACCGCGTCCAACGAAATGAGCGCCACCGCCCACGATGTCGCCAACAGCGCCTCGAACGCGGCCAGTGCCGCCAAGGGCGCCGACCAGTCGGCCCGCGACGGCATGCAAATCATCGAGCGCAGCACCCGCGACATCAATCAACTGGCCGAAGAAGTCAGCAAGGCCGTGACCGAAGTCGAAGCCCTTGCGGTCAACAGCGAGCAGATCGGTTCGGTGCTGGAGGTGATTCGCAGCATCGCCGAACAAACCAACCTGCTGGCGCTCAACGCCGCCATCGAAGCCGCCCGTGCCGGTGAAAGCGGTCGTGGTTTTGCGGTGGTCGCCGATGAAGTGCGCAACCTGGCCAAACGCACCCAGGACTCGGTGGAAGAAATTCGCCTGGTGATCGAACGCATCCAGAGCGGCACCCGCGGCGTGGTCGCCACCATGCACTCAAGCCAGACCCAGGCCCACAGCAACGCCGGGCAGATCCAGCAGGCCGTCCAGGCCTTGGGCAAGATCAGCGATGCGGTTACCGTGATCAGCGATATGAACCTGCAAATCGCCAGCGCCGCCGAACAGCAAAGCGCCGTCGCCGAAGAGGTCAACCGCAACGTCTCGGCGATCCGCACCGTCACCGAAACCCTGACCGGCCAGGCCACCGAATCGGCGCAGATCAGCAGCCAGCTCAACTCCCTGACCACCCATCAGATGAAGTTGATGGATCAGTTCCGCGTTTAAAGAACCTACCGAAGATCCCCTGTGGGAGCGAGCTTGCTCGCGATAGCGGTCTTTCAATCAACATTGATGTTGAATGTAATTCCGTCATCGCGAGCAAGCTCGCTCCCACAGATGGATTTCATCTGACCTCAGGTTTTTTGATCTAAGATCGGGCTCTCGCTCCGGAGGGCTCTTCAATGACTGATCTGCTCACGTCCATTCAAGCCGCGCTCGGCTTGCCTCACACCCCGATTCCATTCACGTCCAGTGGCGCCCTGCCCTCGGCGTTTGCCGTCACTGATCTGGCCTGCGCCAGCATGGCCGTCGCCGGCCAGGCTGCCAGCGAACTGCTGCACCAACAAACCGGGCGCCTGCCCGACCTTGAAGTTGACCGACGCCTGGCGTCATTCTGGTTCGCAACCTCGATTCGCCCGCTTGGCTGGAGCGTTCCGCCGTTGTGGGACCCGATCGCGGGTGACTACGCCACCCGCGATGGCTGGATTCGCCTGCACACCAACGCGCCCCATCACCGCGCCGCTGCCGAAAGCGTGCTCGGTGCCTGTACCGACCGCGCAGCGATGGCCGACAAAGTGGCTCGGTGGGCGAAAAGCGATCTGGAGCAGGCTGTGGTCGATGCCGGTGGCTGTGCCGCCGAAATGCGTACCTGGGAACAATGGCAGGTCCATCCTCAAGGCCAGGCGGTAAACGTCGAACCCTTGATTCAATTCGCCAACAACCCAAGCCAGAGCCGCCAACCGTGGTCAGGTTCAGTGGCTCGACCACTGGCTGGCATCAAGGTGCTGGACTTGACCCGGGTACTGGCCGGCCCCATCGCCAGTCGCTTTCTGGCAGGCCTGGGCGCCGATGTCCTGCGCATCGACCCGCCGACCTGGAACGAACCTGGAGTGGTGCCGGAAGTCACCTTGGGAAAACGCTGTGCGCGTCTTGATCTGAACGACAAGTCCGACCGCGCCGTATTCGAATGCCTGCTCAAGGACGCCGACATTCTGCTTCATGGTTATCGTGCTGATGCACTGGAACGACTTGGACTGGGCATGAATGAGCGCCGGCAACTGAACCCGGGCCTGATCGATGTTTGTCTAAACGCCTATGGCTGGAGCGGCCCCTGGCAAAATCGGCGGGGCTTCGACAGCCTGGTGCAGATGAGCAGTGGCATTGCCGAAGCGGGCATGCGCTGGAAGCAGTCGGACAAACCGACGCCATTGCCGGTGCAGGCCCTCGATCACGCCACCGGGTATCTGATGGCGGCCAGTGCGATCCGGTTGTTGGCACAGCGGTTGAGCGACGGTATCGGGGGTTCGGCGCGATTGTCGTTGGCGCGTACGGCGAGGTTGTTGATCGAGCATGGGGCGGGGACGAGTGAAGCGTTACGTGCGGAAGATGAGCAGGATCAGGGGTTGATGGTGGAGCAGACACCCTGGGGACCGGCGCATCGGTTGCAGGCGCCTCTGAAGATCACAGGAACGCCTCTGCAATGGACCTTGCCCGCGACTGAACTGGGTTCACATCCCGCACAGTGGGGGTGACAGTCATATCGCCATCGCGAGCAAGCTCGCGATAGCGCCAGAAACAGCAGCACAAATCCCGGATCAGCTCAGTCCGCCCGACTCAAGGAAGTCCACAGCACCTGCGCCGCATACCCTCGATACGGCCGCCACCCTTCAGCCCGCTGCAACAGTTGCCTGGCTGTCACCGGCCCCCCCTCCAGCGCCGCCAACGCATTGATCAGCCCGACATCACCATTGGGAAACCCATCCATCTCCCGCAACTGTCGCAACGCAATGTATTGCGCCGTCCAGTCACCAATCCCGTACAACGCCAGCAACCGCGCTACACCCCCCTCCCGCCCGGGCTCAAACAATCGCGGATCATCGAGCAGTGCCTGAGCCACATCCGACAGGGTCCGGCCTCGGCTTTTCGGCATGCCCAGCGCTGCCAGATCTGCGCCCGCCAAAACGCTGGCCCGGGGAAAAGCATGGGTCAATCCCGGTAGCGCTGAACTCAACGGCGTGCCGTACTGCGCTACCAGTTTCCCCGCTAGGCGGATCGCCGCCGCCACCGTAATCTGCTGCCCCAGTACCGCGCGGATCGCCAGCTCCAGCCCGTCCCACGCCCCGGGTACGCGCAGGCCCGGGCGTTCGGCAATCAACCGCGCCATCAGCGGATCAACCGCCAGGTGCCGGTGAATCGTGGACAGGTCGGCATCCAGGTCGAACATTCGCCGCACTCGCGCAACGATCTCAGGCACGGCCGCAGCCTCCGGAAAGTCCAGGGTCAGCTCAAGTGCATCGGATGTAGCAGGCTGGATCGAAAACGTACCGTGAACGCCATCCAGGTCGATGCTGCGCGAGTACACACCCTCGACCACCCTTTCCAGGCCCATGATCGCCCGCGCCGACAAGAACCCCAGGAGCGCCGGCCAGTCATAGGGCGGCTGGTACGCCAGCAACAACCTCACAGACTGAGCAACCCGCTGTACAACCCGTAAGCCGCCAGCCCCGCACCACCGATGACACAGGTGAAAATACCTTTCTCGACAACCGTGAACAGTGGCTTGCCCTGCTCATTACGAGCCTTGGCGAACAGGATCACACCCGGCGCATACAGCAGCGCCGACAGCAGCAAATACTTCAGGCCGCCGGCATACAGCAACCACACCGCGTAGCCCAGAGCGATGCCACCAATGAGCAGGTCCTTGATCCGCTCGGCGGGTGCCTGTTGATAGGTTTCACCCCGTGCGCACAACAACACCGCATAGGCCGCCGACCACAGGTACGGCACCAGAATCATCGAGGACGCCAGGTAAATCAGGCTGGTGTAGGTGCCGGCGGAAAACAGGGTGATCAGCAGGAACAACTGGATCATCGAGTTGGTCAGCCACATCGCATTGACCGGCACATGGTTGGCGTTTTCCTTGGTCAGGAATGCCGGCATGGTCTTGTCTTTCGCCGTGGCGAACAGGATTTCGGCGCACAGCAACGCCCAGGACAACAAGGCCCCCAACAGCGAGATCGCCAGGCCGACGCTGATCAGCAACGCCCCCCAGGGGCCGACGATATGTTCAAGCACTGCCGCCAGCGAAGGGTTCTGCAGTTTCGCCAGTTGCGGCTGGGTCATGATGCCCAGCGACAGCACGTTCACCAGCACCAGCAGTGCCAATACTCCAATGAACCCGATCACCGTCGCCCGGCCCACGTCGGAACGTTTCTCCGCCCGGGCCGAATAGACACTGGCCCCCTCGATACCGATGAACACGAACACGGTGACCAGCATCATGTGCCGAACCTGATCCATCACGCTGCCGAACTCCGGGTTGTTGCGCCCCCAGATGTCGGCGGTGAAGATATCCGCCTTGAACGCCACGGCGGCGATCACGATGAACATGATCAGCGGTACGATCTTGGCCACGGTGGTCACTTGATTGATGAACGCCGCCTCCTTGATCCCGCGCATCACCACAAAGTGCACGGTCCAGAGCAGCACCGAAGCGCAGACGATGGCGATCGGCGTGTTGCCTTCGCCAAACACCGGAACGAAATAACCGAGGGTGCTGAACAGCAGCACGAAGTAGCCGACGTTGCCCAGCCAGGCGCTGATCCAGTAGCCCCAGGCCGAAGAAAAACCCATGTAATCGCCGAACCCGGCCTTGGCATAGGCGTACACCCCGGAGTCCAGCTCCGGCTTGCGATTGGCCAGGGTCTGGAACACGAACGCCAGGGTCAACATGCCGACGGCGGTGATTGCCCAACCGATCAGGATCGCCCCGGCATCGGCCCTGGCCGCCATGTTCTGCGGCAGGGAAAAAATCCCGCCGCCGATCATCGACCCCACCACCAGCGCGATCAGCGCGCTCAGGCGAAGCTTGTTCGGTGATTGCGACATCGTTGCATCTCCATTTTTCGTTGGTGGGCGGCAACGGCCACGAGATCGTCAGATAACGGGCGCTAACTAAACTGATGAAGAGTAATAACGTTTATTGGATAACGCCAACCAGCCTCTTTTTTACTTGCACAAAATGGCTATTTTGGCACCGATATATTCATTTGTTTTATACACACTTTTAATACATCGACTCTGTACAAAAAACCCATGAACAAAACTTGCAAATTCGGAAACCCCAACTAGCGTCATAATTCGAAACAAATACAAAAAGTGCTAAAACAAACTGAAAAAGGCTCTAGAACAGGCATTACAGGCAGAAACACCGTAAATGATGGCACTCCGCCAATAAACTGGGAACGCTCTCATTTAGTGATCTAAGTCAGCTGATTGAGCAGTCAACGGAATTAGTCTGTTGCCTCTCTTCTCCTGCATTGGAGTCATGCAATGTCTGAAGCTCCCGGAAAACTGAAACTCGGCGCGCTGGTTGCGTTAGTCGTGGGTTCGATGATTGGTGGCGGGATATTTTCCTTGCCACAAAACATGGCGGCCAGCGCGGATGTCGGCGCCATTCTGATCGGTTGGGCGATCACCGCCGTCGGCATGTTGACCCTGGCGTTCGTGTTCCAGACCCTGGCCAACCGCAAACCCGATCTTGATGGCGGGGTTTACGCCTACGCCAAGGCCGGGTTCGGCGACTACATGGGCTTCTCGTCCGCCTGGGGGTACTGGATCAGTGCCTGGCTGGGCAACGTGGGGTACTTCGTACTTTTGTTCAGCACCCTCGGCTACTTCTTTCCGATATTTGGGGAGGGGAATACCCCCGCTGCCGTGATCGGCGCCTCGGTGCTGCTGTGGGGCGTACATTTCCTCGTACTGCGAGGAATAAAGGAAGCAGCGTTCATCAACCTGGTGACCACTGTCGCCAAGATCGTGCCGCTGCTGCTGTTCATGTTGATTGCGGTATTCGCCTTCAAACTGGACATCTTCACCGCCGACATCTGGGGCCTGAAGAACCCGGACCTGGGCAGCGTGATGGACCAGGTGCGCAAGATGATGCTGGTCACCGTGTGGGTGTTCATCGGCATCGAAGGCGCGAGCATCTTTTCGGCCCGGGCGGAAAAACGCAGCGACGTGGGTAAGGCCACCGTGATCGGCTTCGTCACCGTGCTGCTGTTTTTGGTCCTGGTCAACGTGCTGTCGTTGGGGATCATGACCCAGCCGGAACTGGCCAAACTGCAGAATCCGTCGATGGCCGCCGTGCTGGAGCACGTGGTCGGTCACTGGGGTGCGGTGCTGATCAGCGTCGGTTTGATCATCTCGTTGCTGGGGGCGCTGCTGTCGTGGGTGCTGCTGTGCGCGGAGATCATGTTCGCCGCCGCCAAGGACCACACCATGCCGGAGTTTCTGCGCAAGGAAAACGCCAACCATGTACCGGTCAACGCCCTGTGGCTGACCAATGCCATGGTGCAGGTTTTCCTGATCATCACGTTGTTCTCGGCCAGCACTTACCTGTCGCTGATCTACCTCGCCACCTCGATGATTCTGGTGCCTTACCTGTGGTCGGCAGCCTACGCCTTGCTGCTGGCGGTGCGCGGCGAAAGCTACGAAGGCGCCGCGGGCGAGCGGCAGAAGGATCTCATCATCGGCGCCGTGGCCCTGATCTACGCGGTCTGGCTGTTGTACGCCGGCGGCATCAAGTACCTGCTGCTGTCCGCCCTGCTCTACGCCCCCGGCGTGATCTTGTTCGCCAAGGCCAAGCTGGAAATCAACAAACCGGTTTTCACCAACGTCGAGAAGCTGATTTTCGCTACGGTGGTCGTCGGCGCCATGGTGGCGGCCTACGGTCTCTATGACGGCTTCCTGACTCTGTAAAACCCCTGTTTTTTTTGTCATCTGGAGGATCACTGTAATGACCACGGAAAAAGTTAAGTACGGCGTCCATTCCGAGGCCGGCAAACTGCGCAAAGTCATGGTTTGCTCCCCAGGCCTGGCCCATCAGCGGCTGACCCCGAACAACTGCGATGAACTGCTGTTCGATGATGTGCTGTGGGTGGCCCAGGCCAAGCGCGACCACTTCGACTTCGTTACCAAGATGCGCGAACGCAACATCGATGTGCTGGAAATGCACAACCTGCTGACCGACATCGTCGCCATCCCCGAAGCCCTGGACTGGATTCTGGAGCGCAAGGTCACCGCCAACTCGGTGGGCCTTGGCCTGATCAATGAAACCTCTTCGTGGCTGCGCAGCCTGGAACCGCGTCACATCGCCGAGTTCCTGATCGGCGGCGTCTCGGGCGACGATTTGCCCACCAGTTTCGGTGGCAAGGCCATCGAGATGTTCCGCGACTTCCTCGGCAACTCCAGCTTCATCCTGCCACCGCTGCCCAACACCCAGTTCACCCGCGACACCACCTGCTGGATTTACGGTGGCGTCACCCTCAACCCGATGTACTGGCCGGCACGTCGTCAGGAAACCCTGCTGACCACCGCCATCTACAAATTCCACCCCGAGTTCACCAAAGCAGATTTCGAGATCTGGTACGGCGACCCGGACCTGGACCACGGTAACTCCACCCTTGAGGGTGGTGATGTGATGCCGATCGGCAACGGCGTGGTCTTGATCGGCATGGGCGAACGCTCGTCGCGCCAGGCCATTGCCCAACTGGCGGTGAACCTGTTCAAAAACAAAGCCGTGGAGAAAGTGATCGTCGCCGGCCTGCCGAAATCCCGCGCGGCGATGCACCTGGACACCGTGTTCAGCTTCTGTGATCGCGACCTCGTCACGATCTTCCCGGAAGTGGTGAACCAGATTGTCGCCTTCACCCTGCGTCCCGATGAAAGCAAGGCGGGCGGCATCGATATCCGCCGCGAAGAAACCAGCTTCCTCGACACCGTGGCCCAGGCCCTGAACCTCAAAGCGTTGCGCGTGGTGGAAACCGGCGGCAACAGCTTCGCCGCCGAACGCGAGCAATGGGACGACGGCAACAACGTAGTGGCCGTGGAGCCAGGCGTGGTCATCGGCTACGACCGCAATACCTACACCAACACCCTGCTGCGCAAAGCCGGTGTGGAAGTGATCACCATCAGCGCCGGCGAACTCGGCCGGGGACGGGGCGGCGGCCATTGCATGACCTGCCCGATCATCCGCGACCCGATTGACTACTAACCTATTGCCTTGGACCGCGCTGCCCTCTACCCAAGGGCATGCGCAGGCCAAGGGGATTACCGACACCTTAGGAGATCCAAAATGGCGTTCAATATCCATAACCGCAATCTGCTGAGCCTGGAACACCACACCCCTCGCGAATTGCGCTACCTGCTCGACCTGTCCCGCGACCTCAAGCGTGCCAAGTACACCGGCACCGAACAGCAGCATCTCAAGGGCAACAACATCGCGCTGATCTTCGAAAAAACCTCGACCCGCACCCGCTGCGCGTTTGAAGTAGCAGCCTATGACCAGGGCGCCAACGTCACCTACATCGACCCGAACTCCTCGCAGATCGGCCACAAGGAAAGCATGAAGGACACCGCCCGTGTGCTCGGGCGTATGTATGACGCCATCGAGTACCGTGGCTTCAAGCAGGAAATCGTCGAGGAACTGGCCAAGTTCGCCGGCGTACCAGTGTTCAACGGCTTGACCGACGAATATCACCCGACGCAAATGATCGCCGACGTGCTGACCATGCGTGAGCACGCCGACAAGCCGATCCATGAGATCAGCTACGCCTACCTGGGCGATGCGCGCAACAACATGGGTAACTCCCTGCTGCTGATCGGCGCCAAGCTCGGCATGGACGTGCGCATCTGTGCGCCAAAAGCCCTGTGGCCGGCGGACGACCTGGTGGCGCGCTGCAAACAGTACGGCGAAGAAAGCGGTGCGCGCATTACTCTCACCGAAGACCCGAAAGCGGCGGTCAAGGGCGTGGACTTCATCCATACCGATGTGTGGGTGTCGATGGGCGAGCCGGTTGAAGCCTGGGCCGAACGCATCCAGCAATTGCTGCCGTATCAGGTCAACGCCGAACTGATGAAAGCCACCGGCAACCCGCGCACCAAGTTCATGCACTGCCTGCCGGCGTTCCACAACTGTGATACCAAAGTCGGCAAGCAGATTGCCGAGCAGTACCCGCACCTGAGCAACGGCATCGAAGTGACCGATGACGTGTTCGAGTCGCCGGCCTGCATCGCCTTCGAGCAAGCGGAAAACCGCATGCACACCATCAAGGCGATTCTGGTGTCGACACTGGCTGATCTATAACGGCTGACTGGCTCCCACTGACGGAACACGGTCAATGTGGGAGCTGGCTTGCCTGCGATGGCAGCGCCGCGGTGCATCTGACAGACCGAGGCGATCCCATCGCGAGCAAGCTCGCTCCCACAGGATCGGGTTCCATCGACAGACCGAGTCGCCCGTTTACTTCTCTTTTAGAAGGACTAGCACCATGCGTATCGTCGTAGCTCTTGGCGGTAATGCCCTGCTCCGCCGGGGCGAACCCATGACCGCTGACAACCAGCGCGCCAACATCCGGATCGCCACCGAACAGATCGCCAAGATCCATCCCGGCAACCAACTGGTCATCGCCCACGGCAATGGCCCTCAAGTCGGCCTGCTGTCATTGCAGGCGGCGGCCTACACCTCGGTTTCGCCTTATCCGCTGGACGTGCTCGGTGCCGAAACCGAAGGCATGATCGGCTACATCATCGAACAGGAACTGGGCAATCTGCTGGACTTCGAAGTGCCCTTCGCGACCTTGCTGACCCAGGTCGAAGTCGATGCCAATGACCCGGCCTTCAAGAACCCGACCAAACCCATCGGCCCTGTCTATACCAAGGAAGAGGCCGAAGCACTCGCCGCCGAGAAAGGCTGGGCCATTGCCCCGGACGGCGACAAATACCGTCGCGTGGTCGCCAGCCCGAAACCGAAACGCATCTTCGAAATCCGTCCGATCAAATGGCTGCTGGAAAAAAGCAGCATCGTGATCTGCGCCGGCGGTGGCGGCATTCCGACCATGTATACCTCGCCCGGCAAACTCGAGGGCGTCGAAGCGGTCATCGACAAGGACCTGTGCTCGGCGCTGCTGGCTGAACAGCTTGAAGCCGATCTGCTGGTGATCGCCACCGACGTCAACGCCGCCTTCATCGACTTTGGCAAACCCACGCAGAAAGCCATCGCCCAGACCCACCCCGACGAAATGGAAAAACTCGGCTTCGCCGCCGGCTCCATGGGACCGAAGGTGCAGGCAGCCTGCGAATTCGCGCGCCATACTGGGAAAGTCGCAGTGATCGGCTCGCTCTCGGACATCGAAGCGATCGTCCAGGGCAAGGCCGGTACGCGCATCAGTACGGCGACACCGGGCATCAGCTATCAGTAAACGAAACGGCGGGGCAGGCCTGGGGCCGGCCCTGATTCAAGATCTTTTGAAGGAGAGTCAACAATGGCAACGTTCGAGCCGGGTCACCTGCACATCGAGCGACACGCGCTGAACAAGGATGACGTCAGCTACAACATCTGCATCGACTATGAAATCGCCCAGGATCCCAAGGAAGGCAAAGGGATGCAGTTCAAGATGCACGGCAGCATCCAGGGCAAGGACATGAGCGAGACGTTCTTCCTGCCCAAGGACATGGCCTACAACTTCGCCAGCAACGTCACCAAGATTGCCGAGAAGCACGGCATCCCGAAAACCCATAGCAACATCGGTTCGATCCACAAGCATTACGACGCGATGTTCGAGGACGTGCGGGTACAACTGAACATGAAATCGGGCGACCCGGTCAAACCCGAGCACCTGGAATAACCCCGGACTCTGTGAACACCACCGATCCCTGTGGGAGCGAGCTTGCTCGCGATAGCGGCCTGTCATCCACCATTGATGTTGACTGACACACCGCCATCGCGAGCAAGCTCGCTCCCACAGGGGGCGTTCGCTCAATTGAAGTCCGCGCAGGATTTCACCATTAGCCCGCCCCAAGGCATACTTGCCACCCTTCGCACTGCAGAACCCAAGACCGCCCCATGCGTATCCACGTCAGCTTCATCGACCGCGTCGGTATCACCCAGGAAGTCCTGGCCCTGCTCGGCGGGCGCAATCTGAACCTGGATGCGGTGGAAATGGTCCCGCCCAATGTTTATATCGACGCCCCGACGCTGAGCCCGCAAGTCCTCGAGGAACTGCGTGATGCCCTGTTCAGCGTGCGTGGCGTGCAAGCGGTGACGGTGGTCGACATCCTGCCCGGCCAGCGCCGGCACCTGCAGCTCGACGCGTTGCTGGCCGCCATGACCGACCCGGTACTGGCGCTGGACAGCGACGGCAAGGTGCTGCTGGCCAACCCGGCCCTGATCGCCCTGTACGGCCGCGAACCGGACGGTGAAAGCGTGGCCGACCTGTTTGCCGACCCGGCCTTGCTCGACGCCCTGCTCGAACACGGCTTTCGCCTGCCGCTGCGGGAAATCACCGTCAACGGCCAGACCCTGTTGCTCGACGCCACACCGATCACCGACGCCGGCGCCCTGCTGACCCTGTACCAACCGAACCGCATCGGCGAACGCCTTTCCGCGCTGCACCATGACCACGCCGAAGGTTTCGATGCCCTGCTCGGCGAGTCCCCGGTGATCCGCACCCTCAAGGCGCGCGCCCAGCGGGTGGCGGCCCTCGATGCACCGTTGCTGATCCAGGGCGAAACCGGCACCGGCAAGGAACTGGTGGCCCGCGCCTGCCACGCCATCAGCGCCCGGCACAGCTCACCCTTTCTGGCGTTGAACTGCGCGGCATTGCCGGAGAACCTCGCCGAAAGTGAACTGTTCGGCTACGCCCCCGGCGCCTTCACCGGCGCACAACGGGGCGGCAAACCCGGTTTGATGGAACTGGCCAACCAGGGCACGGTGTTTCTCGATGAAATCGGCGAGATGTCGCCGTACTTGCAGGCCAAATTGCTGCGTTTCCTCAACGACGGCAGTTTTCGCCGGGTCGGCGGTGACCGTGAGGTCAAGGTCAACGTACGGATCCTCAGCGCCACCCACCGTGACCTGGAAAAAATGGTCAGCGAAGGCCTGTTCCGCGAGGACCTGTTCTATCGCCTCAACGTCCTCAACGTCGAAGTGCCGCCCCTGCGCGAACGCGGCCAGGACATCCTGCTGCTGGCCCGCTACTTCATGCAGCAGGCCTGTGCGCAGATCCAGCGACCGGTCTGTCGTCTGGCGCCGGGCACTTACCCGGCGCTGCTGGGCAACCGCTGGCCAGGCAACGTGCGGCAATTGCAGAACGTGATCTTCCGCGCCGCGGCGATCTGCGAAAGCAGCCTGGTGGACATCGGCGACCTCGACATCGCCGGCACCTCGGTGGCCCGCCAGGGCGACCATGACGTCGACAGCCTGGAACAGGCCATGGACGAGTTCGAGAAAACCCTGCTGGAAAAACTCTACGCCAGCTACCCCTCGACCCGGCAACTCGCGACCCGGCTGCAAACCTCCCACACGGCGATTGCCCATCGGTTGCGCAAGTACGGGATTCCGAGCAAGGCCTGAGGCCTGACACCGAACAAACCTGTGGGAGCGAGCTTGCTCGCGATGGCGGTATTACATTCAACGTTTGTGTCGGCTGATACTCCCTCATCGCGAGCAAGCTCGCTCCCACAGGTTTTGTGTCCGGTGCGAAACCGCGCCAAAAACGACCTCCACCTGTACTGAAAGCGCTACAGCGGAACGATATCGCTACACCCCTCTCCGATCACGGCTGTGCAAGGCTTTGATCCACCTCGGCTTTTATCCTTGACATATACCGTATCGATTTCGCTACAACGAGTGAATTTCAGCGTTTGTCGAAACCACCTAAATCATTGATCAATAACAATAAAAACAACGTTGGCCGCGTTCTTGCTATGTAGTCCTCCATAACCTGGGCATTGCCCAAGCCTTCAATCGCGTCCACCAGACGAGTCTGGCCCCTTAGGAGTTTCCATGAGCGAGTTGCGTTTTACTGAAGATCACGAATGGCTGCGCACCGAAGCTGACGGCAGCGTCACGGTCGGCATCACCGCTTTCGCACAGAACGCCCTGGGCGACGTGGTTTTCGTTCAACTGCCTGAGCTGCAGTCCTACGACAAAGGCGCCGAAGCCGCCACCGTGGAATCGGTAAAGGCTGCAAGCGGCGTGTACATGCCGCTGGACGGCGAAGTGCTGGAAGTGAACCCGGCGCTCGACAGCAGCCCGGAACTGGTCAACGAAGATCCGCTGGGCGAAGGCTGGTTCTTCCGTTTCAAACCAAGCGACGCCGCCGCTGTCGGCCAACTGCTGGATCAGGACGCCTACGACCGCCTGATCAAAGCCCAAGCCGAAGCCTGAGGAGCACCGACATGACCCAAATCAATTTGACTACCGCCAACGAATTCATCGCCCGTCACATCGGCCCGCGCGCCGGTGATGAGCAAGCCATGCTCAACAGCCTCGGTTTCGACTCCCTGGAAGCCCTGAGCGCCAGCGTGATTCCCGACAGCATCAAGGGCACCAGCGTCCTCGGCCTGGAAGATGGCTTGAGCGAAGCCGATGCCCTGGCCTTGATCAAGTCCATCGCGACTAAAAACCAGCTGTTCAAGACCTACATCGGCCAGGGCTACTACGGCACCCACACGCCGTCGCCGATCCTGCGCAACTTGCTGGAAAACCCGGCCTGGTACACCGCCTACACCCCATACCAGCCAGAAATTTCCCAAGGCCGTCTCGAAGCGCTGCTGAACTTCCAGACCCTGATCAGCGACCTCACCGGCCTGCCGATCGCCAACGCTTCGCTGCTCGACGAAGCCACCGCCGCTGCCGAAGCCATGACCTTCTGCAAACGCCTGAGCAAGAACAAAAGCAGCCACGCTTTCTTCGCCTCCGTGCATTGCCACCCGCAGACCCTCGACGTACTGCGCACCCGTGCCGAGCCTCTGGGCATCGACGTGGTGGTGGGCGACGAGCGTGAACTGAGCGACGTGACGCCGTTCTTCGGCGCTCTGCTGCAATACCCGGCGAGCAACGGTGACGTGTTCGATTACCGCGAGCTGACCGAACGCTTCCACGCTGCCAACGCCCTCGTCGCCGTGGCTGCCGATCTGCTGGCCCTGACCGTGCTGACTGCGCCGGGCGAATTCGGCGCCGACGTGGCCATCGGCAGTGCACAGCGCTTCGGCGTGCCGCTGGGCTTCGGTGGCCCGCACGCGGCGTACTTCTCCACCAAGGACGCGTTCAAACGTGACATGCCGGGCCGTCTGGTCGGTGTTTCGGTAGACCGCTTCGGCAACCCGGCCCTGCGCCTGGCCATGCAGACCCGCGAGCAACACATCCGCCGCGAGAAAGCCACCAGCAACATCTGCACCGCGCAAGTACTGCTGGCCAACATCGCCAGCATGTACGCCGTGTACCACGGTCCGAAAGGCCTGACGCAAATCGCCAATCGCGTGCATCACCTGACTGCAATCCTGGCCAAAGGCTTGAGCGCACTGGGCCTGAGCGTCGAGCAGGCGAGCTTCTTCGACACCCTGACGGTGAAGGCCGGCGCGCAAACCGCCGCCCTGCACGACAAGGCACACGCCCAGCGCATCAACCTGCGCGTGGTCGATGGCGAGCGCCTGGGCCTGTCCCTGGACGAAACCACCACTCAGGCTGACGTTGAAACCCTGTGGAGCCTGCTGTCCGACGGCAAGGCCCTGCCGGACTTCGCCGCCCTCGCCGCCTCGGTGCAGAGCGCCATCCCGGCCACGCTGGTGCGTCAGTCGCCGATCCTCAGCCACCCGGTGTTCAACCGCTATCACTCGGAAACCGAGCTGATGCGCTACCTGCGCAAACTGGCGGACAAGGACCTGGCGCTGGACCGCACCATGATCCCGCTGGGTTCGTGCACCATGAAACTCAACGCCGCCAGCGAAATGATCCCGGTGACCTGGGCCGAGTTCGGTGCCCTGCACCCATTCGCCCCGGCCGAGCAAAGCGTCGGCTACCAGCAATTGACCGACGAGCTGGAAGCGATGCTCTGCGCCGCCACCGGTTATGACTCGGTGTCCCTGCAACCGAACGCCGGCTCCCAGGGTGAATACGCAGGTCTGCTGGCGATCCGTGCCTACCACCAGAGCCGTGGCGAAGACCGTCGCGACATCTGCCTGATCCCGTCGTCGGCCCACGGCACCAACCCGGCCACCGCACAAATGGCCGGCATGCGCGTGGTCGTCACCGCGTGCGATGCCCGTGGCAACGTCGACATCGAAGACCTGCGTGCCAAGGCCATCGAGCACCGCGAACACCTCGCCGCGCTGATGATCACCTACCCGTCGACCCACGGCGTGTTCGAAGAAGGCATCCGCGAAATCTGCGGCATCATTCATGACAACGGCGGCCAGGTGTACATCGACGGCGCCAACATGAACGCCATGGTCGGCCTCTGTGCCCCGGGCAAGTTCGGCGGCGACGTTTCGCACCTGAACCTGCACAAGACCTTCTGCATCCCCCACGGTGGTGGCGGCCCGGGCGTCGGCCCGATCGGTGTGAAATCGCACCTGGCGCCATTCCTGCCGGGCCACGCACAGATGGAGCGCAAGGAAGGCGCCGTTTGCGCGGCACCGTTCGGCAGCGCGAGCATCCTGCCGATCACCTGGATGTACATTCGTATGATGGGTGGCGCGGGCCTCAAGCGTGCTTCGCAGCTGGCGATCCTCAATGCCAACTACATCTCCCGTCGCCTGGAAGAGCACTATCCAGTGCTGTACACCGGCAGCAACGGCCTGGTGGCGCACGAGTGCATCCTCGACCTGCGTCCACTGAAAGACAGCAGCGGCATCAGCGTCGATGACGTCGCCAAGCGTCTGATCGACTTCGGCTTCCACGCCCCGACCATGTCGTTCCCGGTGGCCGGCACGCTGATGATCGAGCCGACCGAAAGCGAATCCAAGGAAGAACTGGACCGCTTCTGCGACGCCATGATCCGCATCCGCGAAGAAATCCGCGCAGTGGAAAATGGCACGCTGGACAAGGACGACAACCCGCTGAAGAACGCGCCGCACACCGCCAAGGAACTGGTTGGCGAGTGGTCGCACCCGTACAGCCGTGAACAAGCGGTTTACCCGGTTGCGTCGCTGATCGAAGGCAAGTACTGGCCACCGGTCGGTCGCGTCGACAACGTGTTCGGCGACCGCAACCTGGTCTGCGCCTGCCCGTCGATCGAAAGCTACGCTTAAACCAATGAGGGGGCGGGTTTGCTCGCCCCTCTCAAGAACACCGTATATCCCCTTGTGGGAGCGGGCTTACTCGCGAAAGCGGTGGGTCAGACAACATTGATGGTGACTGATCCACCGCTTTCGCGAGCAAGCCCGCTCCCACAGGGATTTGTGCCAAGCCTCTAATTTCTGCCAATACCTATAACAAGAAACCGGAGAACCACCATGTCGTTAAGCGTGTTCGACCTGTTCAAGATTGGCATCGGCCCCTCCAGTTCCCACACCGTCGGCCCGATGCGTGCCGCTGCGCGCTTCGCCGAAGGTTTGCGCCGCGAAAACCTGCTTGAAGCCACCGCCTGCGTCAAAGTCGAGCTGTATGGTTCGCTTGGTGCCACCGGCAAGGGCCACGGCAGTGACAAGGCTGTGCTGCTCGGCCTGGAAGGCGAACACCCGGACACCGTGGATACAGAGACCGTCGCCGCGCGCCTGCAAGAGATTCGCGGCAACGGCCGCTTGAACCTGCTCGGCGAACACAGCATTGCGTTCAACGAGAAAGAACACCTGGCGATGATTCGCAAACCGTTGGCCTATCACCCCAACGGCATGATTTTCCGCGCCTTCGACGCCGCGGGCCTGCAGATCCGCAGCCGCGAGTACTACTCGGTCGGCGGCGGTTTTGTGGTCGATGAAGACGCCGCCGGCGCCGACCGCATCGTCGAAGACGCCACCCCCCTGACCTTTCCGTTCAAAAGCGCCAAGGATCTTCTCGGTCATTGCGTCAAATACGGGCTGTCCATCAGCCAAGTGATGTTGACCAACGAAAGCGCCTGGCGTCCGGAAGCGGAAACCCGCGCCGGCCTGCTGAAAATCTGGCAAGTGATGCAGGACTGCGTCGCCGCCGGATGCCGCAATGAAGGCATCCTGCCCGGTGGGCTGAAGGTCAAGCGCCGGGCCGCCGCACTGCATCGGCAATTGTGCAAGAACCCGGAATCGTCGTTGCGCGATCCCCTGTCGGTGCTGGACTGGGTCAACCTCTACGCGCTGGCCGTCAACGAGGAGAACGCCAACGGTGGGCGCGTCGTAACGGCACCCACCAATGGTGCAGCGGGGATCATTCCAGCGGTATTGCACTACTACATGCGCTTTATCCCGGGCTCCAATGACGACGGCGTGGTGCGATTCCTGCTGACCGCCGCGGCCATCGGCATTCTGTACAAGGAAAACGCCTCGATCTCCGGCGCCGAGGTCGGCTGTCAGGGTGAGGTCGGCGTCGCCTGCTCGATGGCCGCAGGTGCCTTGTGCGAAGTACTCGGCGGCAGCGTGCAGCAAGTGGAAAACGCCGCGGAAATCGGCATGGAACACAACCTCGGACTGACCTGCGACCCGATTGGCGGGCTGGTGCAAGTGCCTTGCATCGAGCGCAACGCCATGGGCTCGGTCAAGGCCATCAATGCGGTGCGCATGGCGCTGCGCGGCGATGGACAACACTTCGTCTCCCTCGACAAGGTCATCCGCACCATGCGCCAGACCGGCGCCGACATGAAAAGCAAATACAAGGAAACCGCCCGTGGCGGTTTGGCGGTCAACATTATCGAGTGCTGATGCGCGCTCATCTGCACCCTTTTTCAGGAGCTGAATATGTCCACCGAACAACTGTTGAAAACTCCGTTGCACGCACTGCACATCGAACTCGGCGCCCGCATGGTGCCCTTCGCCGGCTACGACATGCCCGTGCAGTACCCGCTGGGCGTGATGAAAGAACACCAGCACACCCGCGACCAGGCGGGGTTGTTCGATGTCTCGCACATGGGCCAGATTCGCCTGACCGGCGCCAATGCCGCCAAGGCCCTGGAAACCCTGGTGCCTGTGGACATCATCGACCTGCCAGTGGGCATGCAACGCTACGCGATGTTCACCAATGCGACGGGCGGCATCCTCGATGACCTGATGGTCGCCAACCTGGGTAATGACGAACTGTTCCTGGTGGTCAACGCCGCCTGCAAGGACCAGGACCTGGCACATCTGCGCAAGCACATTGGCGACCAGTGCACGATCGAACCGCTGTTCGAAGAGCGCGCCCTGCTCGCCCTGCAAGGCCCGGCTGCAGTGACCGTGCTTGCACGTCTGGCCCCTGAAGTGGCGAAGATGACTTTCATGCAGTTCGCCCGCGTGAAGCTGCTGGGCGTGGACTGCTTTGTCAGCCGTTCGGGTTACACCGGTGAAGACGGTTTCGAAATTTCCGTACCCGCCACCAATGCCGAAGCCCTGGCTCGCGCCCTGCTCGCTGAAGCCGAAGTGGCCGCCATCGGCCTGGGCGCCCGCGACTCCCTGCGCCTGGAAGCGGGTTTGTGCCTGTACGGCCACGACATGAACACCGACACCACCCCGATCGAAGCGAGCCTGCTGTGGGCGATCTCCAAGCCACGTCGCGCTGATGGCGCACGGGCCGGCGGCTTCCCTGGCGCCGAAAGCGTATTCGCCCAGCAACAGGCAGGCGTGAGCCGCAAACGTGTAGGTCTGCTACCACAGGAACGTACACCCGTGCGCGAAGGCGCCGAGATCGTCAACGAAGCCGGTGACATCATCGGCAGCGTCTGCAGCGGCGGTTTCGGGCCAACCCTGGGCGGCCCGCTAGCCATGGGTTACGTCGACAGCGCTTACATCGCACTGGACACACCGGTCTGGGCGATCGTTCGTGGGAAAAAGGTGCCTTTGCTTGTAAGCAAAATGCCATTTGTTCCACAACGCTACTATCGCGGCTGATTGAATGTTCCTATAAGTAACGCGGTTGCGTTAACGGTGCACTAATGTGTAACGCAACCGCCATAAAATAGTGCATTGTTTGGCTATAAGCTTCGATTATGAACTTTGCTTATAACGATCGAAAACAATTGAACAAGGTTAGTGAATAAGGCCCCACTAGTGGACTTACTTTGCCATCAACCTGAGGAAATACGGGGCCTACACGGGGCTTGTTTTTTCTCCCGTAGTTGGCGTAGAGTTTGTTCACTGTGTTTGCATGGGTCGCTTGGAATCGTGACCTGGGCAGTAGCCTACAAGTTAGCTACATCCCGTTCGACGTCTTCTTACTCTCCTGCAACCAGCCCCAGTACTCTTTCATGAGAAGGAGACTGTCATTAATTTTTGCGTCAAAGGAAATAAGAAATGTCCCAACGTCAGAGCGGTACCGTCAAGTGGTTTAACGACGAGAAAGGTTTTGGTTTTATCACTCCTGAAAGCGGTCCGGATCTGTTCGTGCATTTCCGCGCCATCCAGGGCAACGGCTTCAAGAGCCTGAAAGAAGGCCAGAAAGTGACTTTCATCGCCGTGCAGGGCCAGAAAGGCATGCAGGCTGACGAAGTACAAGCAGAAGCCTAATCTTCTGTAACGAAAAAGCCCCTGATGCTGACATCAGGGGCTTTTTTGTGCGCGTAAATCCGTAAAATGGCTTCTTTTTCGCCGAGAGCCTGCCATGTCGAAACACCTGCTTACCCCCCAGGGCGACTTTCCTGCCGCTGGCCTGGGTCGTCGCCTGGCAGCCATGTTCTATGATTTCCTGCTGTGTACCGCCCTGCTGATCGTCACCAGCGGCATCTACAAGATGATCCAGATGGCGATCATCGGCGAAGAAAGGATGCGCACCCTTACCGAAGCCGGGGCGCTGGACGGCGATCCCCTGCTCTCCACGGTCCTGCTGTTCGTATTGTTCGGCTTCTTCGCCAAATTCTGGACCTGGTCCGGTCAGACCCTGGGCATGCAGGTCTGGTGCATCCGCGTACAGAATGCCGATGGCTCGTCCATCAGCCTGTGGCAGGCGCTGCTGCGCTTTGTGGTGTCGATTGCTTCGTTGCTGTGTGTTGGCCTGGGATTCTTCTGGTCGCTGTTCGACAAACAGAAACGCAGCTGGCATGACATCTACTCCAATACCGAACTGGTGCGGATTCCGAAGAAGACCAAGTAATCCCTGAACACACAAACCAATGTGGGAGCGGGCTTGCTCGCGAAGGCGTGGTGTCAGCTGATATCAATGCTGCCTGACACTACGCCTTCGCGAGCAAGCCCGCTCCCACAGTTTTTGCTACCAGCTGACAGATGATCTCAGGCGTTACCGGCCAGCTTCATCCGCGCCGCCTGGGTGAAATCGAGCATGCGCTTGAGCGGCCGAATCGCCTGCGGGATCAGTGCCGGATCGACAAAGATCTCGTTCGCCCCTTCCTTCAACGCCTTGAGCGTGCGCTCAAGGGTGTTCATGGCCATCCACGGGCAATGTGCACAACTGCGGCACGCCGCGCCGTTACCCGCCGTTGGGGCTTCGATAAAGACCTTGTCCGGGCACAACTGCTGCATCTTGTAGAAAATGCCGCGGTCGGTCGCAACGATCAGCGTCTTGTTCGGCAGGCTCTGTGCCGCCGCGATCAACTGACTGGTGGAGCCCACGGCGTCCGCCAGTTCGATCACCGAGGTCGGCGACTCCGGGTGCACCAGAATCGCCGCATCCGGGTACAGCGCCTTCATGTCTTCAAGCTGCTTGGACTTGAACTCTTCGTGAACGATGCAGGCACCGTCCCACAGCAGCATGTCGGCACCGGTCTGGCGCTGGATGTAGGTCCCCAGGTGCTTGTCCGGGCCCCAGATGATGGTCTCGCCGTTGTCCATCAGGCTTTCGACGATCTCCAGCGCACAGCTTGAAGTCACCACCCAATCCGCTCGGGCCTTTACCGCAGCCGAAGTGTTGGCGTACACCACCACCGTGCGCTCCGGGTGTTGATCGCAGAACGCGGAAAATTCGTCCACAGGGCAACCCAAGTCGAGCGAACAGGTTGCTTCGAGCGTCGGCATCAGCACGCGTTTTTCCGGGTTGAGGATCTTGGCAGTCTCACCCATGAACTTCACGCCGGCGACGACCACGGTCTTGGCCGGATGGGCGTTGCCGAAACGGGCCATTTCCAGCGAGTCGGAAACACAACCGCCCGTCTCTTCGGCCAGCGCCTGAATGACAGGGTCACAATAGAAGTGGGCCACCAGCACCGCGTCCTGAGCCTTGAGCTCGGCAGCGATGGCAGCACGGTAATAAGCCTCTTCATCGGCAGTCAGCGGCTTGGGCTGTTTGGCGTCGAGGTGGGCTTGAACCAGAAGGCGTTCGGAAATTTGCGTCATGTTCGCAAGACCTGCAGGCGCATTCGCGCGAAAGTCGAGTATACACCCGGCTCCGGACCCTACGGGGTACCGCCGGGAAAGTGAGTATTCATCAGGCACGGACAGCGTTGAAGCTGCGCAAGGCTACAGAATATCCGATGGATGCAAAAGGTGATTCTGATCTGCGTCATGGGCAGCAGCCCGCAACGAGGCGGACCTGAATCGCGGGCAAAAAAAAACCCGGAAATCCTCACTTGCGTGGGCCTTCCGGATTTTCTAAACCGCCAAAAATGGTGGGTCGTGTGGGATTCGAACCTACGACCAATTGGTTAAAAGCCAACTGCTCTACCAACTGAGCTAACGACCCGCTGTGTGGTGGCGCGTATAATACTGATTTTTAAGGACTATTCAACACCTATTTTGAAATAAATCAAAAATAAGGGGTTGGATCGCTGATTCCGGCCGCTGCAAAGCCTTCCGCACGCAGTCGGCAGCTGTCGCACTTGCCGCACGCACGGCCTTCATCGTCGGCCTGATAGCAGGAAACGGTCAGCCCGTAGTTCACGCCAAGCTTCACGCCCGCCTGGACGATCTGCGCCTTGCTGAGGTTTTGCAGCGGTGCCTGAATACGGAAGCCATTGCCTTCAACACCGGCTTTGGTTGCCAGGTTGGCCATGCGCTCGAACAACTCGATGAACTCGGGACGGCAGTCCGGGTAACCGGAGTAATCCACGGCGTTGACACCGATGAAGATGTCCCGTGCGCCGAGTACTTCTGCCCAGCCCAGGGCCAGGGACAGGAACACCGTGTTACGCGCAGGCACGTAAGTCACGGGAATGCCTTCACCGAGCTCCTCTGGAATATCGATGCTGCTGTCGGTCAGGGCCGAGCCGCCCATGCCGTTCAGGTTCAGGCCGATCACCTTGTGCTCGACCACACCCAGGTCCCGCGCCACACGCTCGGCGGCGTACAGTTCGGCGTGAGAGCGCTGACCATAGTCGAAGCTCATGGTGTAGCAGCTGTAGCCTTCGGCGCGCGCCATGGCCACGACGGTCGCCGAGTCCAGGCCACCGGACAGCAAGATGACCGCACGTTTTTCAGCAGTATTGAGTTGTTCAGTCATTTCAGCGCCCCGGCTCGTCATTCCATAGATATTTATGCAGCTGCAATTGCAAACGCACTGGCAGGTTGTCCGCCACCACCCAGTCCGCCAGATCCCGGGCATTGAGATCATGGTGACTTGGCGAGAACAGGACTTCACCGGCGCGCTGGTCCAGACCGTACTGGATCAGCTTGGAAACAGACCAGTCATAGTCCTCTCGCGAACAGATGACAAACTTCACCTGATCGTTGGGCGTGAGCAGCTCGATGTTTTCGTAGCGGTTGCGGTGCGCTTCCTTCGAACCCGGGGTTTTCAGGTCGACAACGCGACTGACCCGGGAATCTACTGCCGAGATATCGATGGAGCCACTGGTTTCCAGTGACACTTCGTAACCGGCGTCACACAAGCGCTTGAGCAAGGGAATGGCGTTGGGCTGTGCCAGGGGCTCGCCGCCCGTGACGCAGACGTAACGCGGGCGAAACCCTGCGACCTGCTCGAGGATGTCGTCGAGCGTGCGAATGGTCCCGCCGGTGAACGCGTAGGCGCTGTCGCAGTATTGGCAACGCAGAGGGCAACCGGTCAGGCGCACAAAAACAGTGGGCAGGCCGGCAGTCCGCGTTTCACCCTGCAACGAGTAGAAAACTTCGGTGATTCTCAATGTGTCTTGCATAGTCGCCACGGGCGTAACAGCTAAACAGGCTGTCCGCCTCCGTCAGGCACTTGAAGGAACCCCGGCAAAGCGCAGGCCCCCAAAAGCGTGTTTCATAAAAAGGGCGTGAATTCTAACGAAAAAACCCGCGACAAGCGCGGGTTTCTTTGAAACGGGTCAAGCAGGCTTACATTTTTTGCAGATCGCGCTGGGCCAACTGAGCGGCGGAAGTGCCCGGATATTGGGAAACCACCTGCTGCAGAATGCCTTTGACTCGGTCGGTATGCCCCAAGCGGCGCTCTACATCAGCGAGCTTGTACAGCGAGTCCGGCACTTTGGCGTGCTTGGGGTACAACTGCGAAACCTTGGCAAATGCCTGACCTGCGCCTTGCAGATCGCCTTTGGCCAGGTTCACTTCGCCCAACCAGTATTGGGCGTTGCCCGCGTACTGGCTGTTCGGGTATTTGCGCAGGAATGCGGCAAAAGCCTGACTGGCCTTGTCGAAATCCTTGGCTTTGATCAGGTCGAAGGCAGCATCGTAGTAGAGCTTTTCCTTCGCCGGATCCGCCGGTTCGCTACCTGCGGCCGGTGTCTGGGCGGCAGCTGCCCCTGCACCTGCTGCTGCACCGGGGACGTTCAAATCGCCACCGGTGGAAGAATTTTCAGGAGTCGCGGCTGGTGCAACGCCGGTTCCTATGCGCCGATCAAGATCCTGATATCGCTCCAGGTTTTCCTGCTTCATGCGCGCTACATCATTTTGCAGAACTTCAATCGCACCTTGCTGGCGCTCGATCTGTTGCTGCATTGATTGCAGTTGGTTGAACAGCTCGCCCTGTGCCGAGACAGGGGCCGAAACCCCTCCCCCGGCATAGGCGCCGTTCGTACCGTAACCTGCAGGCGGATAACTGCTCCCGCTATTGTTATAGCCGGAGTCGTTATCGACCACAGGAACCGCAGCCCACACCGCAAGCGGCGCGAGGCTGAGAGCCAGAACAGTTACAGCACGACGGCACGTTCGCATGACGAATTACTTACGCAGTTCGACGCGACGGTTTTGAGCCCAGGACTGCTCGTCGTTGCCGGTAGCAACTGGACGCTCTTCGCCGTAGGAAACCAGTTCCAGCTGAGCTGGGGAAACACCTTGCAGTACCAGGTAGCGCTGAACGGCTTTCGCACGACGCTCGCCCAGTGCCATGTTGTACTCACGAGTACCACGTTCGTCGGTGTTGCCTTCCAGAACAACGCGAGCGCCGTTTGCTTTCAGGTCTTTGGCGTGAACGTCCAGAGCGCGCATGGCTTCTGGCTTCAGGTCCGAGCTGTCGTATTCGAAGTAGAAAGTGGTGATAGCGCGCAGAGCAGCTTCTTCGCTCAGGGAGCCGTCAACTGCACCAGTGTTTGCGCCGTAACCAGCGTTTGGATCTACCGCGCCTTCACCGGCATTGTCGCCGCCTTTGGACGAGCAACCTACAGCTACAGCCATGGCCAGTGCCAGCGCAGCAAATTTACCAAACTTCAGCATTTCCATCGTGAAACTCCTAATGAACCCCAGTGTGTTAAGTACAACGTATAGCGCCGCGTCAGTTCAGGTAAGGGGACCAGGAAGGTTCTCTGACTTCGCCTTGTGCGGTAGGAAGCGGGAGCCTTACGCGTCCATTGATGGACACGAGCATCAAGACTCCCCGGCCCTGCTGGCGGGTGGCGTAGATTACCATGGTGCCGTTGGGCGCGACAGTAGGCGACTCGTCCAGAGTGCTATCAGTGAGGATTTTTACACTACCGCGCTGCAAATCCTGGGCCGCCACCTTGAAATTGGTGAAGCCATCCTGACGGTGAATCATGACAAGCGTCTTTTCATCAGCCGACAGTTTAGGGTTGGCGTTGTAGTTACCGACGAAAGTCACGCGTTCGGCACCGCCACCACCGGCACTGGTCTTGTAGATCTGCGGTTTGCCGCCACGGTCGGACGTGAAGTAGATGGTCGAGCCATCCTTGCCCCAGAACGGTTCGGTGTTGATGCCAGGACCGTTGGTGACGCGGCTGATCTGACGCGAACCCAGGTTCATCACATAGATGTCCGGGTTGCCGTCTTTCGACAGTACGAACGCCAGGCGATTGCCATCCGGCGACCAGGCTGGCGCACCGTTCAGGCCTTCGAAGTTGGTGATCTGTTCACGGCGACCGGTGTCGATGTTCTGCATGAAGATGCGTGGACGCTTCTGCTCGAAGGAGACATAAGCGATGCGCTTGCCATCCGGCGCGAAACGCGGCGACAGGATCGGCTCGCGCGACTGCAGCAGGGTCACGGCGCGAGCACCGTCGTAGTCCGAACGTTGCAGGGTGTAGCGAGTGTTGTTCTCGGAGAAACGCTCGGCCGTTACGTACAGCAGGCGAGTCGAGAAGGCACCCTTGATACCCGTGAGTTTTTCGAACGACTGGTCGGAGATGTAGTGCGCCATGTCGCGCAACTGATCGACGCCGCCGGACACGCTGCCGGTCAGCACTTGCTGCTCGGTGGCCACGTTGAACAGTGCGTATTGCACCTGCAGGCGACCGCCCGCCGGCACAATGCTGCCGACCATGACGTATTGGGCGCCCAGTGCCTTGAAGTCACGGAAGATGATTTCGCTGGCCTGGCTCGGCTGGCTGATCATGTTCTGCTTTGGAAGCGGCGAGTAGTAACCTGAGTTGCGCAGGTCGTTACCGATGATTTCCGCCATGTCGTCCGGCAGCACGCTACCGCCCTGGAAGCCGAACGGCACGACTGCGATCGGGGTCGCCCGATCGCTGCCGCTGGTAACCAGAATGTTTTTCTCATCTGCCATCGCCATCCCTGCCATGCAGCAGATAACGACCAGCATTCCTCGAAGAAGGTTTCTCACAAGGCTAGATCCTCAGGTGTGAATGTCATCTTGAATGAACGATACGGAGCGAAATCACTCGGCTTCATTCCCTGCATTTCTGTCAAACGTCCAATATTCTTCACCGCTGCAACAGCCGATGCGTCAAACGGACCGTCGCCACTGGACTTGGACACGCTGACCGAAGTCACCGTACCGTCCGGCAACATGCCGATTTGCAACACGACCGTCATGCCTTTGCGTGCTGAAGGTGGACGAGCCCAGCCTTCCGCTGCACGCGCACGAATCAGGTCATCGAAACTGCCGGCGACTTCGTCGCCCTGCTCATCGGCCAAGGCCTGTTGACGCTGCGGCGTGTCTGAAAGCAAATCTGCCAGGGCCTGGGCCTTTTTGTCTTCGGCGGATTTACGCGCCGCATCCTGCGATTTCTTCTTCGCAGCATCGGCAGCAGCTTTCTTCTTCGCTTCCTCGGCGACTTTCTTCTTCGCCTCTTCAGCTTCAGCTTTCTTCTTGGCGTCTTCCGCGGCTTTCTTCTTCGCGTCTTCGACGATCTTTTTCTTGGCTTCTTCAGCGGCCGCTTTCTTGGCCTCTTCTTCCGCAGCTTTCTTGGCTTCTTCTTCGGCTTTCTTCTTGGCTATATCAGCCAATTGTTTCTCTTCTGCCTTCTTGGCTTCCGCGGTTTTCTTCGCATCGTCGGCTTTCTTGGCTTCATCAGCCTTTTTCGCCTCGTCCGCTTTCTTCGCCTCGTCGGCCTTCTTGGCTTCTTCGGCCTTTTGAGCAGCCTCTTCTTTCTTTTGTTCCGCAGCCTTCACCGCTTCCTGCTCGACCTTTTTCTGTTCCATCTGCTCGACTTCGGTCTGACGCGCAGCAGATTTCTGCGCCTCACCGGCAATCTTCTGATTGGTCTGGGTGGTGGCCCGACTTTTCGATTTCAGCTGGTACAAGGTCGCCTGGACAATCGGCTTGGCCGGCGGCAGTTCCGGGGTAAAGGCAAAGCTGACGAACAGCATGCCGAACACCAGCACGTGCAAGCCAATCGCCCAGACACTAGGCCAGAAGTAGCTTTCCGAGGCGGACGGCTCTCGCTGTTGCTGCATCAGGGCGCCTCGGTAATCAAGCCAACATTACCGACCCCGGCTTTCTGCAACCCGCCCATGGCGCCCATGACGGAGCCGTAATCGACACTCTTGTCGCCGCGAATGAAGACCTGGGTACGCTTGCCGCCTTCGTTGCCAACGCGAATGATCTTGGTCACCGCGTCAGTCATCTGCGGCAGGGTCATGGCCCGATCCTGCTGTTTTTCGGTGTCGACTTCGCTACCAAGGTTCCAGTAGTAGGTCTTGTCGGATTTGATGGAAATGGTCAGGACCTGGGTGTTGTTGTCCTGCGGCAAGGCTTCGCTGGAAACCTTGGGCAGATCAACTTTCACGCCCTGATTGAGCATCGGCGCGGTCACCATGAAGATGACCAGCAGTACCAACATCACGTCGATGTAAGGCACTACGTTCATCTCGGCGACCGGCTTGCGCTTTTTGCGAGCTCGAGCGATTAAAGCCATTGGAAATTACCTGCTTATTCTTCGCTGGTGTGCACTTTGCGGTGCAGGATCGCCTGGAACTCGTCGGCGAAGGTGTAGTAGCGGCCCAGCAGGGTTTCACTGCGCGCAGCAAAACGGTTGTAAGCGATAACGGCTGGAATGGCAGCGAACAGACCGATCGCGGTGGCAATCAGTGCTTCGGCGATACCCGGGGCCACAGTGGCCAGGGTCGCTTGCTGGGCGGTCGCCAGACCGCGGAAGGAGTTCATGATCCCCCAGACGGTACCGAACAGACCGATGTACGGGCTGACGGAGCCAACGGTGGCCAGGAAGGGCAGGCTCTGCTCAAGCTTTTCTTCTTCGCGGGAAATGGCAACGCGCATGGCACGCGCCACGCCTTCCATGACCGCTTCCGGGTCAACGCCTGACTGCTGGCGCAGACGGGAGAATTCCTTGAAACCGGCACGGAAGATTTGTTCGACACCCGAATCAGGGTCCGGATTGCTACCGGCCTGACGGTACAGCTTGGACAGGTCGATACCCGACCAGAAGCGCTCTTCAAAGCTCTCCAGGGCACGTCGACCGGCGCGCAGCAGGTTGCTGCGCTGAAAGATCATGATCCACGAGGTCACCGATGCGGCTACCAGGATCAGCATTACCAGTTGCACCACGATACTGGCATTGCTGACCAGGCTCCACATGGAGGAATGGTCGACGACGTTAGCTTCCACGCTTTATCTCCTGCTTTGAGTGTGTACCCGCGCCGCTCACGTCGGCAAAGGCCGCTCGTAGAGCTTCGGGAATGGCCCGGGGTTTTAAACTTTCAGTGCGCACACAGGCCACCAGAAACTGCCCTTCGCAGAGCAGTGTGTTATCCGCTGCCCGCCTGACCTGCTGCTTGAAGCGCAGGCTGGCACGGTTCAATTCGATTACTTCAGCGCTTACCAACAGTTCGTCATCCAGTCGCGCCGGCGCGTGGTAGCGAGCTTCGCTGGAATGCACGACGAACAACAGATCCTCCCCGGCCAGCGTGGATTGGGCAAAGCCCAGATCTCGTAGCCGCTCGGTTCGAGCCCGTTCCATAAACTTGAGGTAATTAACGTAATACACGATGCCGCCCGCATCGGTGTCCTCGTAATAAACGCGACAACGATGTGCGAAAGGCTCAAGCCCGTTTTGCGCGCGCATACTCTAGTGCTTACTCCTCAGGTTGCCAATCCGGCATGGCAACTGTTTTTCATTGTTCTGCGGCTTTCACGTGAAAGTACGGTCCTGGGACCCTACATTGCCCGAAAAAATCAGCACGCAATGTTAATTAATCGTCAGCGGCTTCAAGAAACTCGTCTACCACGGGCATTTCGCCCAATCGTGACGGAATGTTTAAGCCGAAATGCAGGTAGGCATGCCGCGTCACCACCCGTCCCCGTGGCGTGCGCATGATGTAACCCTGCTGGATCAGGTAAGGCTCCAGCACGTCTTCGATGGTGTGACGTTCTTCACTGATGGCGGCGGCCAGGCTGTCGACCCCGACTGGCCCGCCGTCGAACTTCTCGATCATGGTCAACAACAGACGCCGGTCCTGGTGATCGAAGCCGCGTTCGTCGACGTCCAGCAGGTTCAGCGCCAGGTCGGCAATCGGCTTGGTGATATGCCCCTTGGCGCGAACTTCGGCGAAATCACGCACCCGGCGCAGCAGCCTGTTGGCGATCCGTGGCGTGCCACGGGCACGGCGGGCGATTTCGAAGGCGCCTTCCGGGTCCAGCGGCAAACCGAGGATGCTCGCCGAACGACTGACAATCGTCGACAAATCGGCGTTGTTGTAGAACTCAAGACGCTGAACGATGCCGAAACGGTCACGCAACGGGTTGGTGAGCATCCCCGCCCGCGTCGTTGCGCCGACCAGGGTGAACGGCGGCAGGTCCAGCTTGATCGAACGCGCGGCCGGACCTTCGCCGATCATGATGTCGAGCTGGAAATCCTCCATGGCCGGGTACAGCACCTCTTCAACGATGGGCGACAGGCGATGGATCTCGTCGATAAACAGCACATCGTGGGGTTCAAGGTTGGTCAACAGCGCCGCCAGGTCACCGGGGCGCTCCAGCACCGGCCCCGAGGTGCTCTTGATCGATACGCCCATTTCCTGGGCGATGATGTTGGCGAGGGTGGTCTTGCCCAGGCCGGGCGGCCCGAAGATCAGCGTGTGATCCAGGGATTCATTACGACCGCGCGCAGCCTGAATGAACAACTCCATCTGCTCGCGAACGGTCGGTTGGCCAATGTATTCGGCCAGGCTGACCGGGCGAATGGCTCGGTCCTGGACTTCTTCGCGCTCACGCGGACTGTGCGTGGCAGCGATCAGACGATCAGCTTCAATCACTTAGATCATTCCCTTCAAGGCGCGGCGGATCATGTCTTCACTGCTCAAATCTTTCTCCTTGATCGCAGACACTGCCTTGCTCGCTTCCTGGGGCTTGTAGCCCAGGGAAATCAAGGCGCTGACGGCGTCAGTCTCGGCAGTGTTCACCGGAGCCGGACCATCCGGCTGGTTCGGCACCAGGGCGAACATGGCCGGTACGGTTTCCCAGGCCTTGAAGCGATCCTTGAGTTCCACCAGCAAACGCTCGGCGGTTTTCTTGCCGACGCCCGGGACCTTGGTCAGCGCCGACGTGTCCTGTGACTGTACACAACGAACCAGTTCGTCGACTTCCAGGCTCGACATCAAGGCCAGGGCCAGTTTCGGCCCGACGCCATTGAGACGGATCAATTCGCGAAAAAAGTCGCGTTCACGCTTGCCGACAAAACCATAGAGTAACTGTGCGTCTTCGCGCACGACCAAATGCGTGTGCAAGGTTAGCGGCTCACCGACCGACGGCAAGCGGTAAAGGGTCGTCATGGGCACTTCAAGTTCATAGCCCAGGCCATTTACATCCAGGATCAGATGGGGAGGCTGCTTCTCAGCCAGGGTGCCGCGCAAACGTCCAATCACGTTACAAATCCTTGAGCGTTGGCCAGCTCATGGCCAGCGACTGATAGAGCGAGGAATACCGCCGACAACACAGGCGGAATACCCTCACTCCATGAAAATGATTGCTGATGCTATCAGAGACGCAGGCGCCCGCCACGACTGCGTGCAGCTCCCAGACCATGGGGCAACAGACTGGAACGGGTATGAGCGTGGCAGATGGCAATGGCCAGGGCATCCGAAGCATCGATCTGCGGTTTGCTGGTGAGTTTGAGCATGTGCATGACCATCATCTGCACCTGTTCCTTGTTGGCCGCACCGGTACCGACGACCGCCTGCTTGACCTGGGTTGCAGTGTATTCGGCAATTTCCAGGCTTTCCTCGGCTCCCGCCACGATCGCGGCACCACGGGCCTGCCCCAGTTTCAGGGCGGAATCGGCGTTACGGGCCATGAACACCTTTTCGATCCCCATGGTCACCGGGTGGTAAGTCTGAATGATCTCCCGCACCCCGCGGTAGACAATCTGCAGTCGCTCATGCAACTCGCCGGCACCGGTGCGGATACAACCGGAGGCGACGTACTCACAGCCACGGCCGGTATCGCGAACCACACCGTAACCGGTGATGCGCGAACCGGGGTCGATACCAAGAATTAAAGTCATAACGCCTGCGGATAAATTGAAATAACGCGTCGGCCAGAACACCGCACGCTGTAGGAGCGAGCTCGCTCGCGATGGACCTTAACGATAACGCAACGTTTGAAATCAGCGTCGCTCTCAGGTTTATCGCGAGCAAGCTCACTCCTACAAAGACGGCGCTCTCAACCGAGCTGCGCGGCCACCGACTCCGGAATCTCCGCGTTGGAATAGACGTTTTGCACGTCATCCAGGTCTTCGAGCATGTCGATCAGCTTGAGGACTTTCTCGGCGCCTTCCAGATCGAGCTCGGCGCTGGTGGTCGGCAACATGACGATTTCAGCGTCGTCACCCTTGAAGCCCGCCGCTTCCAGTGCGTTACGAACGGAATAGAATCCGGCAAACGAGGTGAAAACGTCGATCGAACCGTCTTCGTTGGTCACCACGTCATCGGCGTCGGCTTCCATGGCGGCTTCCATCAGTGCGTCTTCGTCAACGCCGGCAGCGAAGGAGATCTGCCCCTTGCGCTCGAACAGATAGGCCACCGAACCGTCAGTCCCCAGGTTGCCACCGCACTTGCTGAACGCGTGACGAACAGCGGCTGCGGTGCGATTACGGTTGTCGGTCATGCATTCGACCATCACCGCCACGCCGCCCGGACCGTAACCTTCGTAGGTCAGTTCGACCACGTCGTCCGTGTCGGCAGCGCCGGTTCCGCGGGCGACGGCACGATCGATGATGTCGCGGCTCATGTTCGCACCCAGGGCCTTGTCCAGGGCCAGGCGCAGACGCGGATTGGAGCCTGGATCACCACCACCCTGACGGGCAGCGACGGTCAGCTCACGAATCCACTTGGTGAAGATCTTGCCCCTCTTGGCATCCTGACGTTCTTTGCGGTGCTTGATGTTCGCCCACTTGGAATGACCTGCCATAACTCGCTCCGAATTCTCTTTGAAACATTGCCCGCCGCGCTGCATTGCGCCGGCCGGCAAACAAAAATCTTGAACTGCTCTGCCTATAAAGGAAAGGGCGCATCCACGGATGCGCCCTTCAGGTCAGCCTTACTCGGCCTTAGGCGTTTCGCGCAGACGAATGTGCAGCTCGCGCAATGCCTTGGCATCCACCTGGCCCGGCGCCTGAGTCATGACATCCGCCGCGCTCTGGGTTTTCGGGAAGGCGATCACTTCACGGATCGACTGGGCGCCGGTCATCAGCATGACCAGACGGTCCAGACCGAAGGCCAGGCCACCGTGCGGTGGCGCGCCGTATTTCAGGGCATCGAGCAGGAAGCCGAATTTCTCTTCCTGTTCCGCTTCGTTGATGCCCAACAGACGGAACACCGACTGCTGCATCTCTTTACGGTGGATACGGATCGAACCGCCACCCAGTTCGGTACCGTTCAATACCATGTCGTAGGCACGGGACAGAGCGCCAGCCGGGTTGGCCTCCAGCTCTTGCGGGGTGCACTTCGGCGCGGTGAACGGGTGGTGCAAGGCGGTGAAGCTACCGTCGTCGTTTTCTTCAAACATCGGGAAGTCGACGACCCACATTGGTGCCCACTTGCAGGTCAGCAGGTCCAGGTCGTGGCCGAGCTTGATCCGCAGCGCGCCCAGGGCTTCGCTGACGATCTTCGCCTTGTCGGCGCCGAAGAACACGATATCGCCGTCAACCGCACCGACGCGATCGAGGATCACGTTGAGGTTGTCTTCAGGGATGTTCTTCACGATTGGCGACTGCAGGCCTTCAACGCCCTTGGCACGCTCGTTGACCTTGATGTACGCCAGGCCCTTGGCACCGTAGATGCCGACGAACTTGGTGTAGTCGTCGATCTGCTTGCGCGGCATGCTCGCCCCGCCCGGGACGCGCAAGGCGGCGATACGGCATTTCGGGTCGTTGGCCGGGCCGCTGAACACCTTGAAGTCGACTTCCTTGAGCTGATCGGCCACGTCCACCAGTTCCAGCGGGTTACGCAGGTCTGGCTTGTCGGAACCGTAGCGGCGCATGGCTTCTTCGAAGGTCATGTGCGGGAACTCGCCGAATTCCAGGCCCAGCACTTCCTTGAACAGGTTGCGGATCATTTGCTCGGTCAGGCCCATGATCTCTTTTTCATCGAGGAAGCTGGTCTCGATGTCGATCTGGGTGAATTCCGGCTGACGGTCGGCACGCAGGTCTTCGTCACGGAAGCACTTGGCGATCTGGTAGTAACGGTCGAAGCCGGCCACCATCAGCAGTTGCTTGAACAGCTGCGGCGATTGCGGCAAGGCGAAGAACGAACCGGCATGAGTACGGCTCGGCACCAGGTAGTCGCGTGCGCCTTCCGGGGTGGCACGGGTCAGGATCGGCGTCTCGACGTCGAGGAAGCCGTTCTCGTCCAGGAAGCGGCGGATGCTTGTGGTCATGCGCGAGCGCAGACGCAGCTTCTCGGCCATTTCCGGGCGACGCAGGTCGAGGAAGCGATATCGCAGGCGGGTTTCTTCGCCGACGTCGGAGAACTCGTTCAGCGGGAACGGCGGGGTTTCCGACTCGTTCAGCACTTCCAGCTCGTAACCCAGGACTTCGATCATGCCCGACGCCATGTTGGCGTTGGTCGCGCCGGCCGGACGCAGGCGAACCTTGCCGGTGATCTTCACGACGTACTCGCTGCGCACGCGATCGGCAGCGGCGAAGGTTTCAGCACGGTCAGGATCGAACACGACCTGGGCCAGACCATCACGATCACGGATATCGAGGAAAATCACCCCACCGTGGTCACGGCGACGGTGGACCCATCCGCAAAGGGTAATTTCCTGGCCGTCCAGGCTTTCGTTCAGTTGGCCGCAATAATGGCTGCGCATCATGGTCGTGGTTTCACTTCTCGTAATTCGAAATTCGGTGGAGATCCTACAGCAGCCCCGCCTTTAAAAAAGTCGTCGGGTGATGCAAGAGCACGCGTGTCGTTCAACTCAGGTTCCAGACCTTAGTCAGCTTTGTCGCCGCCGGCCAGGTTCTTCTTGGAACCGGTCTTGAAATCGGTTTCGTACCAACCCGTGCCGCTGAGGCGGAAGCCCGGCATGGACAGCAACTTTTTAAGCTCTGGCGCCTGACAGGCAGGGCAGTCGACCAGCGGTGCATCGCTGATCTTTTGAATGGCTTCCAACTGATGACCACAGGAAGCACATTGATAATCGTACATCGGCATGGAGGTTGTCTCGGCGATCAGATTGCTACCGTAAACGCAGGGTTTTGCGGCAAAGAGCGGGATTATATCCATTAAATGCGGCCTGTGCAGCCGTAAGACTGCACAGACCGACACTCTGCTGTTTTCGCCGCCCAGACTAGGCCGTGGCGATGCAACCCCCTTCCTTGAGACTGTGCACGACACAGACAACCCGCACCAATCCACTGAAGTTCCTCACCCCGCCGTGACGCAAGTGAACTTCGCGATCCACATGAGACAACAGGTTGTTGACCGAGCAACCATTGACCCGGGCCATCTCCCCCAAAATATCCCAATAAACCTGCTCGAGCCGCAAACAGGTGGCGAAGCCATTCAATCGCACGGAGCGGGACAAGGGCTGCGCCAGCCCCATATCGAACTCGCGAACAAACGGATCAACCTTTACATCCTTGTGCGAACCGTATCGCCCCTCTTCCTGCCTTTCATAAACCATAACGCTGACACTCCTTTGCCATCCTGGTTTCTTTAAGCGCAACTGTGTGTCGACTTATAAAAACGCAGTGCAAAGGTCTTTTCCAGCCGACTTTATGACCCTCGACGCAGGATAAGCCAACAACGTTTGGCAGACCCTGGAGAGCATCCTACTCCGGACATTTTCCCACGCAGCGAAGCGATACCCCCTTCAGAAGCACCTAATGGAATGGCGTAGGAAAGAAGAGCGCGTACAACACTTCAAGGCGCCTGACAAAACCCGCCGTCGTACCGCAGCCCCGGAACTTCGGGCAACCCGCGGCTAATCCCCCCAAAAGAGCCGCCGGACGCCCTGATTTGAGTAGCCTGCGGCTTTGCTGTTAAATAGACAGTGTGTCGCCAGTGCCCATTTTTTCCGGGTACGGCGCATAGGCTGATACCGGGTACGTGTCCAACGCCTCTTTATTATCTTGAAGCGAACCGTGCGCCATCAGCTCTTCCTTGTGAGCTGTCTTAACGTGAGTTAATCAAAATGTTGAAAATCGTCCATCTGTTGATAGGCGCAGCGGCCTTGCTGCTGTCCTTCATCCCTAGCCTGCAATCCGAAGCCTTACCTTACCTGCAACAACCCGACGCGCTGTACCTGGCCTTTTTCGGCCTGCTCAACCTCACACTTGCGCCTGTCATCCCTTACTGGAACAAAGGCCCGCGTCACCAACTGCAAAACCTGGTCAGCGCCCTGCTGGTTCTGAGCGTGGTCCTGCAGACCCTGACGCTGATCGCACCGATGCCCGTCATCGCCGGTCAACCCGCTGTATTGTTCAGCCTGGTCGCAGCCCTGATCGCCGTTACCCTGCACCTGGGCATCAGCTTCTACAAGTCGTCACCAGCCGCCACCTCGCCAAGCTACGACATGAGCAACCGCGATACCGGCACCGTCAAGTGGTTCAACACATCCAAAGGCTTCGGCTTTATCTCCCGCGACTCCGGTGACGATATCTTCGTCCACTTCCGGGCCATTCGCGGTGAAGGCCACCGTGTCCTGGTCGAAGGCCAGCGCGTGGAGTTCTCCGTCATGAATCGTGACAAGGGCCTGCAAGCCGAAGATGTGATCGCCGCACTGCCGCGCCGCTGATTCAAGGCTAAAAAAACCGCGCACAGCTGAGCTGTCCGCGGTTTTTTCATGCCTGCGACGCTCTTAATAGTGCGGCGGCGGCGCCTCTTCTTCGAATGACTCGAACTGCCCGACCATTTCCTCCTGCCGCTTGAGCAGCGCAGCCATTTGCAGCTGCAGGCGCTCGACCACCCGCTGCTGCGCCACCAGCACATCGTTCAACGCCTGGATGGTGTCATCCTGAAACGCCAGACGGCTTTCAAGCTCGGTAACGCGCTCTTCCAGGCTCATGCTTCAGCCCTCCAGAAACGTAAATTCATCGGTCAAAATCAAGCGCAAACGTTCGCGAATCGCGGCGATCTGCTCCGAACTGTAGGGTTTCGCCGGATGCTTACCCCAAACCGGCGCTGGCCAGGCGGCATCTTCGCGCTTGCGCACAATCACATGCATGTGCAACTGACTCACGACATTGCCCAGCGCCGCCACATTCAACTTGTCCGCATCGAACGCGTCCTTGAGCACTTGCGACAGCACTGTTGTTTCCTGCCAAAGCTGTTGTTGCTCTAGGACATCTAACTGAAATATCTCGCTGATAGCCTCGCGACGAGGTACCAGGATGAACCAGGGATAGTTCGAATCGTTGGACAGCAGCAACCGGCAGAGCGGAAAGTCCCCGATCGGTAACGTGTCTTGTTGAAGTCGTGGATCTAAAGTGAACACTGCGCGTACTCCCGCCGGGCCATCATTTTTCAGCTTAGCGCCCATCCAGAGGGACAGCGCACCAAGCGACCGGACGGCAGCATACCTGCGAACGGCGCAGGCTTCACGGCGAACCTTGCATCGAAGCCACGAGCGCCAGTGGAAAGCTGACAGCCGCCCCCGAATGGGACAATTTTCGCTGCCGCGCACCTTTACAGAACCGAACGACAGGCAACAAACGTCGAAATGACTGATCAACAAGGAAAAGTTCGCTACAGGCAAGCGGCCAACAGAGATGAATTCAGTACAGGGCTAAAATTTTTTGCACCAAAACCGCACAGTGGGTCTACGCTGAACGCTTCGACATCCGCCATTTACTCAGTGGTGGGGTGAACCGGTAACATTTTTGGTTGCCAGACTGTCGACCAGAAGGCCGAAACATGATGTCAGGCAAGGCGTCAAGCCCAAACTAAAAGCGCTTGAACCCCCCGGTTTTATGAGGTTTTTACAGCACCTGGCAGTCAATTATAAAATAATCGTGAAAAAACACGATTTTGTGCACGCTTGTTGCATTCATACCCAACATCGCCCGAGTCGCACCCGCTGGAAGCGGAGGCCCTCAGGCAAAAAAAACAGTGGCAAGGTAGCCCGATGGAGATTCAAACGTTTCACCAGGACTCTTTTTACCGACGACAAGGCGCAAAAAACAGCATTAAAGTTGTCCGCCCGGTTGCGTCGGAGCTGGAAATTTGCGACATCTACCACGCTGTTTGCGACAGGGTCGTAAAGAAGGCGAAAGGTTAGATGCGCAAGTATCGCCAACATTGTCGGCGTGATATAAGTTTGCGCCGACACAAAAAGAAAGAGCCGCCCAGATAATAAAACAGGTGGGACGGCAGTACTCTTCTAAAACCAAAGGAGCAAATCACGATGCGCGTGATGAAGTGGAGCATGATCGCACTGGCAGTTGCAGCAGCAGCCAGTACCCAATTGGCTACGGCCGCCCCTTTCGTAAGTGACCAGGCTGAAGCCAAAGGTTTTGTTGAAGACAGCACGCTGAACTTGCTGGTTCGCAACTACTACTTCAACCGTGATAACAAAGACGGTGCCCGTGACCAGAAAGACTGGACCCAGGGCATCTGGGCTAACTACAGCTCCGGTTACACCCAAGGCCTGATCGGTGTCGGCGTTGATGCGTACGGTTACCTGGCAATCAAGCTGGACGGTGGTGACGGCACTAGCGGTAGCGGCAACATGAGCCGTAGCGACACCGTTAACGCCAACGGTTCTCGCGATGTCAACGACAGCCAGGGTAAAGCCGGTGGCGCCGTTAAATTCCGCGTTTCCAAAACCGAGCTGAAAGTCGGCGACATGCAGCCAAGCACTTCCCCAGTGTTCGCTGTGGGCGGCTCCCGTATCCTGCCGCAAACTGCCAGCGGTATCCAACTGCAGAGCAGCGAGATCAAAGACCTTGACCTCGAGGCCGGTCACTTCTACTCGGGTAGCAGCCAGGACAAAAACGCCCGTGACGGCGACCTGTTTGCAAACTACGCCGGCGTTTCCGCCAACAAGATCGACTACTTCGGCGGCAAGTACGGTTTCACCGAAAACCTGAGCGCATCGCTGTACGGCGCCAAGCTGGAAGACATCTGGAACCAGTACTACGCCAACCTGAACTACACCATCCCGTTCACCGACTCCGAGTCGCTGAACCTGGACGGTAACATCTACAACACCAAAGACACTGGCGATGCCAAAGTCGGCGATATCAGCAACACCACGTTCTCCCTGGCGGCTGCTTTCTCGTTCCTGAAAGCACACACCATTACCCTGGGCTTCCAGAAGGTCAACGGTGACACTCCGTTCGACTACATCGGTATTGGCAAGAACAACCGCGGCGGTGACTCGATCTTCCTCGCCAACTCCATCCAGTACTCTGACTTCAACGCTCCGAACGAGAAGTCTGCCCAGGTTCGTTACGACCTGAAAATGGCCGAGTACGGCGTTCCAGGTCTGAGCTTCATGACCCGTTACGTTAAAGGTTGGGACATCGACGGCACCAACACTCCAGCCAACAGCGCTTACGCTGGTCTGTACGGTGCAGATGGCAAGCACAACGAAACCAACTTCGAAGCCAAGTACGTTGTTCAGACTGGCCCGGCAAAAGACCTGTCCTTCCGTATTCGTCAGGCATGGCACTTCGCTAACGCCGACCAAGGCGAAGGCGACGTGAAAGAGTTCCGTTTCATCGTCGACTACCCGCTGTCGGTTTTGTAATCGCATCCAGTTAGTTTGCGGTAACAAAACAAAAGGCCCATCTTCGGATGGGCCTTTTTGTTGGCTGTCGCTTGACTGCTTTAACGACCTGCCCCTTACAGAAAATGCCTGACCAAAGAGTCAGACATTGTTCAAATGACCTGTCACTGCACCGCAGACTCCTGAACCACACGAATAACCCGCTGTGGAAATGGAATATCAATGCCGGCCTCTCTCAGGCGATCACGGGATAGTTCGTTGAACATGAACAACACATCCCAGTAATCGGCAGTCTTTACCCAGACACGAAGCGAAAGCGTGATCGAACTGTCACCCAGGGTAGAAACAACTGCCTGTGGTTCCGGATCTGTCAATACTCGCGGGTCCCTGGCCAATTCCAGTAAAACTTCACGGGCTTTCTGAAGGTCCGCTTCGTAATCAACGCCTACATCAAATACGACTTTACGAGTCGGCTGACGGTTTGTGTTAGTGATGATGCCATTCGACAGATTGCCGTTCGGCACGATGATGGTCTTGTTGTCACCAGTACGCAGTACGGTATGGAAAATCTGGATGCTGTCGACAGTACCGGCGATACCCTGAGCCTCGATCCAGTCGCCGATGCGAAACGGACGGAACAGCAAAATCAGCACGCCACCGGCGAAGTTCGCCAGGCTGCCCTGCAAGGCCAGGCCAATGGCCAGGCCTGCCGCACCAATCGCCGCCACAAACGAAGTGGTTTCCACACCGATCATCGAGGCCACGCTGACGACCAGCAGGATCTTGAGGATGATGTTCGCCAGACTGCTGATAAAGCCTTGCAGCGCCAGGTCGGCATTACGTAATGCAATCAGGCCGCCGAGCTTTTTCGTGACCTTGTTGATCAGCCACCAGCCGATGGCCAGGGTGATGACCGCCAGCAGTACACGGCTGCCGTATTCCATGATCATCGGGATCCAGCTTTGGGATACCTTGACCAGATTGTCTACCTCGGCATTTAAGTCCATCTACATTCTCCTGTTTTCCGGCTACCCGGCATGCGTAAAAAAGCGGCAGAAAGATCTAACCGCGACGGGCTCAATCGTTTCTGCCGTTGCTGGGGTCTGCGACGTCGCAAACGCCAGGAGGTTCCCGCTTTCAAGATCAGTCGCGGAAGTTGTTGAACTGCAGCGGCATACCGAATTCCTTGGCCCGCAGCACTGCAATGGCTTCTTGCAGGTCATCACGCTTTTTGCCGGTGATGCGAACCTGCTCGCCCTGAATGGCCGCCTGGACCTTGAGCTTGGCGTCTTTGACATGAGCGACGATTTTCTTTGCCAGCTCCTTGTCGATGCCTTCCTTGAGGACGGCGTCCTGCTTCATCAGCTTGCCCGACGCGAACGCGTCCTTGACTTCAAGGCACTGCACGTCGATTTTGCGCTTGACCAGCGCCAGCTTGAGGATCTCAATCATCGCTTCGAGCTGGAAATCCGCTTCGGCGGTCAGGTTGACGGTCAGGTCTTTTTCCTTGAACTCGAAGCTGCCTTTGCCTTTCAGGTCATAACGACGATCGAGTTCCTTGACGGCGTTCTCGACCGCGTTGGTGACTTCGTGTTTGTCCAGTTCGGATACCACGTCGAACGACGGCATGTAATCTCTCCAAATTTAAAGGCGCACTGATGGAGCACGCCTGGCTTGCGGTTAAAATCCGCGCTGATTATAACGGGTCTTTCCCATCATTCACTGCGAGCTGCCGATGCACGCCTTAAACAGAGCAAAAAGCTGATGTCCACCACCTGGCATGTACTGGGCGCTGGCAGCCTCGGCACATTATGGACGACACGTCTGGCACGGGCTGGAATGCCGGTCAGGCTGATCCTGCGGGACACCGCGAGACTGCAGGCCTATGAGGCGGCCGGTGGATTGACACTGGTGGAACACGGCGAGGCGCAACACTATGCCGTGCCCGCCGAGACAGCCGACAACCCGCAACCGATCCACCGCCTGCTGGTGGCGTGCAAAGCCTACGATACCGAAAGTGCGGTGGCTCAATTGGCGCCACGCCTGGCCCCAGGCGCCGAACTGATCCTGCTGCAAAATGGCCTGGGCAGTCAGGACGCGGTAGCCGCACAGGTTCCTCAGGCACGCTGCATCTATGCCTCGAGCACAGAAGGCGCCTTCCGCGATGGCGATTGGCGCGTGGTGTTTGCCGGGCATGGCTTCACCTGGCTGGGAGATGCGAGCCATCCGGTGGCGCCGATCTGGCTTGATGACCTGAGCGCTGCCGGCATTCCCCACGAGTGGAGCACGGAGATTCTGACCAGGCTGTGGCGCAAACTCGCCCTCAACTGTGCGATCAATCCGCTGACGGTGCTGCACGATTGCCGCAACGGCGGTTTGCAGCAACATCAATGTGAGGTCGCCACCCTGTGCGGCGAACTGGCGGAGTTGCTTGAGCGTTGTGGTCAGCCGGCAGCCGCCGAAAACCTGCAGCAGGAAGTCGAACGAGTGATTCACGCCACCGCAGCCAACTACTCCTCGATGCATCAGGACGTCACGAGCCAGCGCCGCACGGAAATCAGCTACCTGCTCGGTTACGCCTGCAAAGTGGCCGGGCGTCATCAACTGAACCTGCCTCACCTCAATCAACTTGAGACAAGGTTGATCGCTCGCCTGCAAAGCCTTGGATTGCCCAGCGACTGAGCAGCGGCTACGCTGGCCACTTGTTCCTTGTCTGCGATGAATCCGATGCCATTGCGCCAGCGCCTTGAAAACCTGCCCGTCGGCCAGAAACTGCTGGCCGCCCTGCTGGTACTGATGGTCACCGTCCTGCTGGTTGCCAACCTGACCTTTATCAGTGCCGCCTACTACATCTCCCAGGAAAGCATGGCGCCCCAGGCTCTGCAGACCATCGGCCGCCTGATATCCAACCCGAGCCTGGCCTCCGAAGCGCTGGCGTCACCGCAAAGCGCCGAGCGCCTGCTCAATGAACTCAACAGCTATTCGCCGTTGCGCGCGGCGGCCCTGTATGACGGAAAGGGTGAGCGATTGGCGCAATTGCAGCATGGCGACAACCTAGAACTGCCGAAGCGTTTCCGGCATATCGAAGACTGGCAGGCCACCGAGTTTCGTACCAACCAGGTCATCCCCCTGGCCCGCACCGGTGCGGCACCAGGGCACCTGTTGTTGGTGGCCACGAGCGAACTGCCAGTGGCGTTCTACACCGGGACCCTGACGGCCAGCCTGGGGATTCTGATCTTCAGCGTGCTGCTGTGGCTGATCATTGCCCGCCAGATCAAGCGCTTGATTACCCGGCCGATCCACCAACTCGAGGAATTGTCCCGGCAGGTAACCCGTGAAGAAAACTATGCACTGCGTGCTTCGCGCGGAAACCACGATGAAATCGGCAGCCTCGCCGAGGCGTTCAATACCATGCTTTCGCGGATCGAGGCCAGGGAGCAGCAACTCAAGCGGGCCAGGGACGACTCCCAGGCAGCCTACGACCAGGCCCAGGGTCTGGCAGAGGAAACCCGCCATACCAACCGCAAACTGGAGCTCGAAGTCCAGGTGCGCAGCAAGATCGAGAAAAAGCTCACCGGTTTCCAGAACTACCTCAACAGCATCATCGACTCCATGCCGTCGGCGCTGATCGCACTCGACGAACAGCTCTACGTGACGCAATGGAACCAGGAGGCCAGTGCCCTGTCCGGCACGCGTCTCGATGAAGCCCTGAACCAGCCTATCTTCCTCGCCTTCGAACCGCTCAAGCCGTTCTTGCCGCAACTCAAGGAAACGGTCGAGCAGCATACGGTGGCCAAGATCGAACGTGTCACCTGGCTCAAGGACGATGAGCCCCGCCACTACGCCCTGACTTTCTACCCGCTGATGGGCGGTGCCGGGCGTGGCGTGGTAATCCGGATCGATGACATCACCCAGCGCCTGTCCCTGGAAGAGATGATGGTGCAGTCGGAGAAAATGCTTTCGGTGGGTGGTCTGGCCGCCGGCATGGCCCATGAGATCAACAACCCGCTGGGCGCGATCCTGCACAACGTGCAAAACATTCGCCGACGCCTGTCACCCGATTTGCCGAAGAACCTCGAAGTGGCTGAACAGGCCGGCATCGAACTGACGACGGTCAACCAGTACCTGCAAGTTCGCGAGGTGCCACAGTTGCTCGACGGCATCCAGCAGGCAGGTGCCCGGGCGGCGAAAATCGTCACCCACATGCTCAGCTTCAGTCGTCGCAGCACCCGCCAGATGGCCCCCTGCGACCTGCCCGCCCTGATCGACCAGGCAGTGGAGATCGCCGGTAACGATTTCGACCTGGCAATCGGCTTCGACTTCAAGGGCCAGGCCATCATTCGTCAGTTCGATCCCGCGCTGGGACCGGTCCCCGGCACCGCCAACGAACTGGAGCAAGTGCTGCTCAACCTGTTGAAAAACGCTGCGCAAGCCATCCACCAGCGCGAAGATGACAGCGAGCCTGGACGGATCATTCTGCGCACCAGGCTCAATCCGCCATGGGCGGAAATTCAGGTCGAGGACAACGGCATCGGCATGAGCGAAAGCGTGCGCAAACGGACCTTCGAACCATTCTTCACCACCAAGGAAATCGGCCAGGGCACCGGGCTTGGCCTGTCGGTGTCGTACTTCATCGTCACCAATAACCACAAAGGGCAGATGGAAGTGCAATCGACGCTTGGCCAAGGCACCTGCTTCACCTTGCGCCTGCCCCTGGCGAGCACGCCGCCTGTCTCGCAACAACTCAATCTGCTATCGAGGTAACCATGGGCTTTCGTTTGTCGAAGATTTACACCCGCACTGGCGACAAAGGCGAGACCGGGCTGGGCGATGGTCGTCGCGTGCCCAAGGATCACCCGCGGATCGAGGCCATTGGCGAAGTCGATACGCTGAACAGTCAGGTGGGCGTGTTGCTGGCCGGGTTGGCAGCGCAAACGGGTCAGTTTCCGGACCTGAACGAAGTGATCGAGGTATTGGCCCCCTGCCAGCATCGGTTATTTGATCTGGGTGGCGAACTGGCGATGCCGGTGTATCAGGCGTTGAATGCAGCGGAAATCGAACGACTGGAAGCGGCGATTGATCTGTGGAATGAAGAGCTGGGGCCGCTGGAAAACTTCATCTTGCCCGGCGGCTCGACGCTGATTGCCCAGGCCCATGTCTGCCGCAGCCTGGCGCGCAGCGCAGAACGGCGATGTCAGCAGCTCAACGCGATTGAACCGTTGGCCGGGGTTGGCCTGGCGTACATCAATCGGTTGTCGGATTTGTTGTTTGTGGTGGCGCGGCTGATTGCCAAGCGTCAGGGAGTGGCGGAGATACTTTGGCAGCCTGCGGCGAAGCCTGAGGTTTAATCGGCGCCTGCCAGGCCCTCATCGCGAGCAAGCTCGCTCCCACAGTGGACTTGTGGCGTTCACAAAACCTGTGGGAGCGAGCTTGCTCGCGATGGCGTCAGAAGCTACAGCACAGAATCAGGCCTCAGGCCAAAACGCCCGAATCCCCGCCACACCCTGCGCACCCGTCGCCCAGGCTTTCTCGACTTCAGCCGGACCGACCCCGCCAAGCAGGAACACCGGCTTGCTGAAGCCCTCGATCAGGCTCGATGCCTGCTCCCAACCCAACGGCTCGGCACCAGGGTGAGTCAGGGTCGGTTGAACCGGCGACAGGGTCACGAAATCCACCCCCATCTGTTCGGCCAGCGCCAACTCTTCAGCGTTATGGCAAGACGCCGCCAGCCAGCGCGATGCCGGTAGCGGTCGGCCAGCCGCTGCGTATTTGCGCAGTTGCGCCGCGGTAATGTGCCAACCGGCGGACGGGAAGTCGCCCAGCCATTCGAACGGCCCCTTGATCATCAATTGCGCCTTGCCGGCACACAACCCCACAGCATCCACTGCCAGGTCGCGGTATTTCGGGTCGTAGCCGTTCGGTGCACGCAACTGGATCAGCTTGACGCCGCCGGCAATGGCCTTCTGAATACCACGCAGCAACGCGGGGGTTTCCAGGTCTTCCGGGGTGATCAAGTACTGCTCGGGTAACCGTGCGGCCGCGACGATCGGCCGGTTGGCTTCAGGGAACTCATAATCCGACAGGTCGCGGGGTGTCACCCAGGCCAGCGGTTGTCCCTCGGCACCGTGGGGCTCGCCGCTAAACGCCGAGACTTCCCAGACATCCAGCAACACCTGCTTGTCCGGGTAATCGTGCCGGACCTTGATCAGCGGGCGCGCCGCGCCGACCACGATGCCCAGTTCCTCATGGAGTTCGCGGGCCAGTGCGGTTTCGACCGACTCGTCGGCCTCGACCTTGCCCCCGGGAAACTCCCACAGGCCACCCTGGTGCTGGGTATCGGCACGGCGGGCGATAAGGATCTTGCCGTTGTTATCACGGATAACGGCGGCGGCTACATGAACTCGTTTCACCGCTCGATTTCCTCCAGTCCGGCCTTCTGCCAGGCCTTGAACGCTGGCCATTGGTAGAGGGTTTCAACATAGGCTTCATCAGCCGCGGACAGTTTCACCCGATAGGTGCGCAGGCGCACGGCGATGGGTGCAAAGAACGCGTCGGCCAACGTGATGCGGCCAAACAAGTACGGACCGCTCTCGGTCGCAGCGACACGACACTCGGCCCACAACGCTGACATGCGCTCGATGTCCGCCTGGACATCGGCCGGGACCGGCGACAGCGCTGCGTCATGGCTCAGGTCGAACGGCATGTTGCCGCGCATGGCGAAAAAGCCACTGTGCATCTGCGCGCACGCCGAACGCGCCTGGGCACGGGCGGCGGTGTCTTTGGGCCACAGGTTCGCGTCGGGAAACTGTTCTGCCAGGTATTCAGCAATCGCCAGGGAGTCGGCGATGGTACCGTGTTCGGTTTTCAGCAGCGGGACCTTGCCGGTCGGAGAATGCTTGAGCAGACACTCGCGGGTGTCCGGCTGGTTCAGTTTGATCAGTTCTTCGGTGTAGGAGGCGCCAGCCAGATCGAGGGCCAGAGCCCCGCGCAGGGACCAGGAGGAATGCAGTTTGTCGCCGATGATCAGGTGCAGGCTCATGTTCGGGACCTTTGGGATGAGGGAGACAGGCCAGTCTAGCTAGCGACTGACAGATCGCCATCGCGAGCAGGCTCGCTCCCACAGTGGTTCGAGGTGTACACAAATCCAATGTGGGAGCGAGCCTGCTCGCGATAGGGGCGACTCGATCTTACGTACGGTACTCCGCGTTGATCTTCACGTATTCGTGGGACAGGTCGGTAGTCCAGATGGTTTCGCTGCAATCGCCACGACCCAACTCGATACGGATGGTGATTTCTTCCTGCTGCATCACCGCCGCGCCCTGGGCTTCGGTGTAGGTCGCCGCGCGCGCGCCACGGCTGGCGATGCACACGTCGCCGAGGAACACGTCGATCTTGCTCACGTCCAGGTTCGGTACACCGGCACGGCCGACGGCGGCCAGGATGCGGCCCCAGTTCGGGTCCGAAGCGAAGAGCGCGGTCTTGATCAGCGGCGAGTGGGCCACGGTGTAACCGACGTCCAGGCACTCCTGGTGATTGCCGCCGCCGTTGACTTCAACGGTGACGAATTTGGTCGCGCCTTCACCGTCGCGAACGATGGCCTGGGCTACGTCCATGCACACTTCGAACACCGCTTGCTTGAGCTTGGCAAACAGTTCGCCTTCGGCGCGGGTGATTTCCGGCAGCGCAGCCTGACCGGTGGCGATCAGCATGCAGCAGTCGTTGGTCGAGGTATCACCGTCGATGGTGATGCGGTTGAACGACTTGTTGGCGCCATCGAGCATCAGGTTTTGCAGCACGTCGCGGGAGACTTTGGCGTCGGTGGCGATGTAGCCGAGCATGGTCGCCATGTTCGGGCGAATCATGCCGGCGCCTTTGCTGATGCCGGTAACGGTGATGGTCACACCGTCGTGCTGGAACTGACGACTGGCGCCCTTTGGCAGGGTGTCGGTGGTCATGATGCCGGTGGCGGCAGCTTCCCAGTTGTGGATCGACAGGTCATCGAGGGCCGCTTGCAGCGCGCCTTCGATTTTCTCGACCGGCAGCGGCTCGCCGATCACACCGGTGGAATACGGCAGCACCTGGCTGGCATCGACACCGGTCAACTCGGCCAGTTTCGCGCAAGTGCGCTCGGCGGCGGCCAGGCCAGGTTCGCCCGTGCCAGCGTTGGCATTGCCGGTGTTGGTCAACAGGTAACGCACAGCGCCTTGTACGCGTTGCTTGGCCAGGATCACCGGTGCGGCGCAAAAGGCGTTCAAGGTGAACACGCCGGCAACCGTGGAGCCCTCAACACAGCGCATGACCACAACATCCTTGCGCCCCGGGCGCTTGATGCCAGCCGAGGCGATACCGAGTTCAAAACCGGCAACCGGGTGCAACGTTGGCAAAGGACCAAGACCAACAGCCATGAATGCGCTCCTTTATAAATGATGTCAGCACCGTTTCAGCAGAACGGTGGTTCGAATGGTAAAACGCCGCGACGGCAGAAGCCGGTCGCGGCGCGGGTATTTCAGCGATTGAAACGGGTTTTACTGAATCTGCCCGTGGCAATGCTTGAACTTCTTGCCCGAACCGCAGTAGCACAACTCGTTGCGACCCAGCTTCTGCTCGTTGCGAACCGGTGCAGCAGCGAGAGCAACGTCAATCTCTTCGCCCAACACTTCCGGTTGCTCCAGGCCTGGAGCCTCTTCATGCAGGAACTGCATGCGAGCGGCCAATGCCTCGGCTTCCTGACGCAGGCGCTGCTCCTCTTCGATCGGGTCTTCGCGACGAACCTGAACGTGGGACAGCACACGGATCGAATCGCGCTTGATCGAATCCAGCAATTCGGAGAACAGGGTGAAGGACTCGCGCTTGTATTCCTGCTTCGGGTTCTTCTGGGCATAACCACGCAAGTGGATACCGTGACGCAGGTGATCCATGGTCGACAGGTGGTCTTTCCACAGGTCGTCCAGCACGCGCAGAACGATTTGCTTCTCGAAGGTGCGCAGCGCTTCGGCGCCCGCCTGGTCTTCTTTCTCGTTGTACGCCGCGATCAGTTCCTGCATCAGTTTCTCGCGCAGGGTTTCTTCGTACAGGTGGTCGTCTTCGTCGAGCCACTGCTGGATCGGCAGCGCCACACCGAAATCGCTCTGCAATGCGGCTTCCAGACCGGCCACGTCCCACTGCTCAGGCAGCGACTGTGGAGGAATGTGCGCGCTGACGGTGGCCTCGAGCACGTCCTGACGGAAGTCAGCGATGGTCTCACCGATGTTGTCGGCGGCCAGCAACGTGTTACGCATGTGATAGATCACTTTACGCTGTTCGTTGTTGACGTCGTCGAACTCGAGCAGTTGCTTGCGAATGTCGAAGTTGCGGCCTTCAACCTTGCGCTGGGCCTTTTCGATAGCGTTGGTCACCATGCGGTGCTCGATCGCTTCGCCAGGCTGCATGCCCAGGGCCTTCATGAAGTTCTTCACCCGGTCAGAGGCGAAGATGCGCATCAGGCTGTCTTCCAGCGACAGGTAGAAACGGCTGGAACCGGCGTCGCCCTGACGACCGGCACGACCACGCAGCTGGTTGTCGATACGGCGCGATTCATGGCGCTCGGAGGCAATCACCTGCAAACCGCCCGATTCGAGCACTTGCTGGTGACGTTTCTGCCAGTCGGCCTTGATCTGGGCAATCTGCTCAGGGGTCGGGTTTTCCAGGGAAGCCACTTCCACTTCCCAGTTACCACCCAACAGAATGTCGGTACCACGACCTGCCATGTTGGTGGCGATGGTCAGCGCGCCCGGACGACCGGCCTGGGCAATGATCTCGGCTTCCTTTTCGTGGAACTTGGCGTTCAGGACCTTGTGTTCGATGCCTTCCTTCACGAGCAGGCTGGACATGTGCTCGGAGGTTTCGATGGTGGCGGTACCGACCAGGACCGGACGGCCCGCGGCCATGCTTTCCTTGATGTCGGCCACGATTGCCGCGTATTTCTCGTCGGCAGTCAGGAACACCAGGTCGTTGTAGTCCTTGCGGGCCAGCGGCTTGTTCGGTGGAATCACCATGACCTGCAGGCCATAGATCTGGTGGAACTCGAACGCTTCGGTGTCGGCCGTACCGGTCATGCCGGACAGTTTGTTGTACAGACGGAAGTAGTTCTGGAAAGTGGTCGACGCCAGCGTCTGGCTTTCGGCCTGGATGTTCAGGTTTTCCTTGGCTTCGATGGCCTGGTGCAGGCCTTCGGACAAGCGGCGGCCCGGCATGGTACGGCCGGTGTGCTCGTCGACCAGTACGACCTGACCGTCCTGCACGATGTATTCGACGTTGCGATGGAACAGCTTGTGCGCGCGCAGGCCGGCGTAAACGTGAGTCAGCAGGCTCAGGTTGTGGGCCGAGTACAGGCTCTCGCCTTCAGCCAGCAGGCCGATGCGGGTCAGCGTTTCTTCGACGTACTGGTGACCGGCTTCGTTGAGTTCGACCTGACGGGTCTTCTCGTCGACGGTGAAGTGACCGGCCTGGGTCACTTCGCCTTCGACTTCTTCAACGTGCAGCTTGAGCTGCGGGATCAGCTTGTTGACCTCGATGTACAGCTTGGAGCTGTCTTCGGCCTGACCGGAGATGATCAGCGGGGTACGGGCTTCGTCGATGAGGATGGAGTCGACTTCGTCGATCACGGCAAAATTGAGTTCGCGCTGGAATTTTTCTTCCATGCTGAACGCCATGTTGTCGCGCAGGTAATCGAAACCGAATTCGTTGTTGGTGCCGTAGGTGATGTCGGCGGCGTAGGCAGCGCGCTTTTCTTCCGGCGGCTGGAACGGCGTGACAACGCCGACCGTCAGGCCGAGGAATTCATACAGCGGGCGCATCCAGTTGGCGTCACGGCGGGCCAGGTAGTCGTTCACCGTCACAACGTGCACGCCGTTGCCGGACAGCGCGTTGAGATAAACGCCCAGTGTTGCCACCAGGGTCTTGCCTTCACCGGTACGCATTTCCGCGATCATGCCTTCATGCAAGGTCATGCCGCCGATCAGCTGGACATCGAAGTGGCGCATGCCCATGACACGCTTGCCGGCTTCGCGGGCGACCGCAAAGGCTTCTGGCAGCAGTTTGTCGAGGGACTCCCCTTTGGCGATACGGGCCTTGAACTCGCTTGTCTTGGCACGCAATTGATCGTCCGAAAGGGCCACCATTTGCTCTTCGAAGGCATTGACGAGTTGCACCGTCTTGAGCATGCGTTTGACTTCACGCTCGTTCTTGCTTCCAAAAAGTTTCTTTAACAAAGGCGCAAACATATCGGCAGGATCTTCCACACTAAAGGGATGGAGGGCGGCCCCGTGAGTCGCCCGTGCAGCCCTCATGGCCGCATGCGAACGAGCATTCTACCCGGAAACGATGGAGAGGAAAGTGGCGATATTCCACGATGCTGGCACAGCGCTTTGACGGGGCTCACTTAAAATAAGGGCGTTTTGCTCAACTTCAAGCCGTTCAAGGCAGAAGTTAGTTGTTGATTTAATGGGTAAAGCACCCACAAAAGCAATGGGCGGGTGCACTCGGTGCTTTCTGCTACCATGGCGCCTCTGTTACTTCAGGTGTCTGATCATGGCATTTCGCCCACTTACGGCCAAAGTACCTGCCGTTCTACTACGCGAAGCCAAGCCGCTGAAGGCCATTCTCGGCCACGCTCAACGCCTGGGTCATCTGCAACGTTTGCTCGAAAGCCAATTGCAACCCGCCGCTCGCGAGCATTGCCACGTGGCTTCCTGGCGCGAAGGCAGTTTGTTGCTGATTGTCACCGACGGTCATTGGGCAACCCGCCTGCGCTACCAGCAAAAGCGCCTGCAACGGCAATTGCAGATGTTCGATGAGTTCGCCAATCTGACCCGGATCCTGTTCAAAGTTCAACCGCCGACCGTTCAGCAAGGTGCGGCCGGGCATACCATGGACTTGTCCAACGACGCGGCAGCGACCATCCAGGCCACGGCCGATGGGATCAGCGACCCGAATTTGCGGGCAGCGCTGGAGCGACTGGCGGCGCACGCCAAAACCAGAACCTGATACAAATCCAATGTGGGAGCGAGCTTGCTCGCGATGGCGGTGTGTCAGACGGCATATCCGTTGAATAGCAGACCGCTCCCACATTGATTGTGTTCGCTCAAGCTAGCGGCGTTTTTTGCTGCCTAGCAACGACCCCATCAACCCGCGCACCAACTGTCGGCCAATCTGGTTCGCCGCCTGTTGCATCGCCGATTTCAGTGCCTTCCCTGCCGCGGTGCCAAGGAACTCTCCGGCCTGTTCGGTGAAGCTCGGCTCCTGTTTGCCCTGCTCCGCTTCGGGCTCAGGTGCCAGTCCCTTGCGTCCCATCAGCACCTCATAGGCCGAATCACGGTCAATCGGCTTGTCATAACGCCCCTGCAACGGCGAACCGGCAATCAACGCTGTGCGTTCTGCACCGGTCAAAGGCCCGATCCGCGATTGCGGCGGTGCGACCAGAACCCGCCGGACCATTTCCGGCGTGCCTTTTTCCTGCAGGGTGCCGACCAGCGCCTCCCCTATCCCGAGCTCGGTCAGCACCGACAACGCATCAAACGCCGGGTTCGGCCGGAAACCCTCGGCCACCGCGCGCAGGGACTTCTGTTCCTTGGCGGTGAAGGCACGCAGACCGTGCTGGATGCGCAAGCCCAACTGCGCCAGCACATCATCCGGCAGGTCTCCCGGCGACTGGGTGACGAAATACACCCCTACGCCTTTCGAACGAATCAGCCTCACGACTTGCTCCAGACGATCACGCAATGCCTGGGGCGTACCGTTGAACAACAAGTGGGCCTCGTCGAAAAACAGCGCCAGCAACGGCTTGTCGGCATCGCCACGCTCCGGCAACTGTTCGAACAGCTCTGCCAGCAGCCACAGCAGGAACGTCGCGTAGACTTTCGGCGCTTCATGCACCAGGCGGCTGGCATCCAGCAAATGAATGCGACCGCGCCCGTCCGCCGTGGGCTGGAGGATGTCTTCGAGTTGCAGCGCCGGCTCGCCGAACAAGGCTTCGGCGCCCTGTTGCTCCAGGGTCGCCAGACGTCGCAGCAATGCCTGGCTGGAGCCGGTGGTCATCAATGCCGCATCGTCGCCCAGCAACTGGGGGTTGTCCCGCAGGTGATTGAGCAATGCCTTCAGGTCCTTGAGATCAAGCAACAACAGGCCTTCGCGGTCCGCCACCTTGAACGCGGCGTACAGCGCTGACTGCTGGCTGTCGGTCAACTCCAGCAGACTGCCCAGCAGCAGTGGCCCCATTTCACTCAAGGTTGTGCGTAAAGGATGACCGGACTGACCGTGTATGTCCCACAACGTCACCGGATAAGCCTGAGGCTTGTGGTTGAGCCAGGGCATCCCGGCAATCCGCTCGGCGATCTTGCCCTGGGGATTGCCGGCGGCGCCGAGACCACACAGGTCACCCTTGATGTCCGCGGCGAACACCGCCACGCCGGCATCGCTGAAAGCTTCGGCCATTCGTTGCAAAGTGACGGTCTTGCCGGTGCCGGTCGCGCCCGCGATCAATCCGTGGCGGTTCGCCAGGCGCATGGCCTGGGCAGTCGGCTGCCCTTCTGGATCGGCGCCGATAACGAGTTGCAATGAGTCAGGCATTTGGTCACCCATGATTAATCTTTGGTCCTACACGGCCGATAGAGATAACGACAAAGCAGTCAGACACGATCTGGTCGGAAATTTCCCTAAGGAGAGTCGGAAAATTCACTTGCTTTCAACCTTGCCCGTCGTGCGTCCCTTTATAAAAGCACGCGCTGGACATTAAGACCTTAGCGGAACCCCAAGCCATGAACAAAAATCTGCGTTTCAGCCATAAAATCCTGCTTGCTGCCGCCCTCATTGTGATTGCCGCCTTCGCCTCCTTTACGCTGTACAACGACTACTTGCAGCGCAATGCCATCCGCCAAGACCTGGAAAATTATCTGCAGGAAATGGGCGCGGTGACCGCCAACAATATCCAGACCTGGTTGAACGGGCGCAGCCTGTTGATTGAAAACCTGTCACAAACTGTCGCGCTCAACCCCGATGCCGACAACGTTTCCAGCCTGCTTGTACAAAAAGCCGTGACCTCGACCTTCATGGGCGCCTACCTCGGCAGCAAGGATGGTTCTTTCATCATTCGCCCGGACAGCAAGATGCCCGATGGCTACGACCCGCGTGCACGTCCCTGGTACAAGAGCGCGCAAGGCAGCAGCGGTTCGGCATTGACCGAGCCTTATATTGATCTGGCCTCCGGCCAACTGGTGATTTCCATTGTCGACAGCGTTATCAAGGACGGCCAGAACATCGGCGTGGTCGGTGGCGACCTGAGTTTGCAGGTGATCGCCGACAGCCTTGGCAAGCTGGATTTCGACGGCATGGGTTATGCGTTCCTGGTCAGCTCCGACGGCAAGATCCTGGTACATCCCGACAAAGCGCTGGCGATGAAGACGCTCAAGGATGTCTACCCGCAAGACACGCCGGCCATCAGCAGCGCCATGAGCGAAATCCTGGTCGACGGCAAAACCCGCATCGTGACCTTCACCCCGATCAAAGGCTTGTCATCGGTCAACTGGTACATCGGTCTGTCGGTCGATAAGGAAAAAGCCTACTCGATGCTCAGCGAATTCCGCACCTCGGCTGTGGTTGCGACCATCATTGCCGTGGCCATCATCATCGCCCTGCTCGGCATGCTGATTCGCATCCTGACCCAGCCGTTGCACGTCATGACCCGCGCCATGGCCGACATCGCCGACGGCGAAGGCGACCTGACCAAGCGCCTGACCATCCAGAACAATGACGAATTCGGCACTCTGGGCACCGCGTTCAACCGTTTCGTCGAGCGCATTCACGGCTCGATCCGCGAAGTGTCTTCGGCCACCGGGCAAGTCAACGAAGTGGCATTGCGCGTAGTGGCGGCTTCCAATTCGTCGATGTTCAACTCCGACCAGCAAGCCTCGCGCACCAGCAGCGTCGCGGCCGCAATCAACCAGCTCGGCGCCGCCGCCCAGGAAATTGCCCGTAACGCCGCTCAGGCTTCGAGCCAGGCCAGCGATGCCCGCAGCCTGGCCGAAGACGGCCAGCAAGTGGTGGACCGCAGTATCGTGGCGATGAATCAACTATCGAGCATGCTCAGTGCATCGAGTTCCAACATCGAATCGCTGAACAGTAAAACGGTGAACATCGGGCAGATTCTCGAAGTGATCACCAGCATTTCCCAGCAAACCAACTTGCTGGCGCTCAACGCCGCCATTGAAGCCGCCCGCGCCGGTGAAGCCGGTCGTGGATTTGCCGTGGTGGCGGACGAAGTGCGCAACCTGGCACATCGCACGCAGGAATCGGCGCAACAGGTGCAAACCATGATCGAGGAGCTGCAGGTTGGCGCCCGGGAATCGGTCAGCACCATGAGCGACAGTCAGCGCCACAGCCAGGACAGCGTGGAAATCGCCAACCTTGCGGGTGAGCGCCTGAACAGCGTGACGCTGCGTATCGGTGAAATCGACGGCATGAACCAGTCGGTGGCCACCGCGACCGAAGAACAGACCGCCGTAGTGGAGTCGATCAACGTCGACATCACCGAAATCAACACGCTGAACCAGGAAGGTGTGGAAAACCTGCAATCGACATTGCGCGCGTGCTCGGACCTTGAGCAGCAGGCGGCGCGGTTGAAGCAGTTGGTAGGTAGCTTCAGGATATAAGGCAACCTCACCGGCCTCATCGCGAGCAAGCTCGCTCCCACAGTAGATCTATAGTGCGACAAAGATTCCTGTGGGAGCGAGCTTGCTCGCGATAGCGGCCTGCCAAACGATACATCCCCCCGCCGACATCCCTCCCGCAAACCCCAACCGAACATCTATCCTTCATATAGGTCAACCAAAGGAGTAACAGGACCGGAGGATCGTTCATCGTGCATATCGCGGACATCACCATGTTCTACGCCCCTGCCAGCGGAGGCGTGCGCACTTATCTGGATGCCAAGCACCGTCGCCTGGGCATCAAGCCAGGCATTCGCCACAGTTTGCTGATCCCCGGATCATCCTTTGGAGAGCAGGATGGCATCTTCACAGTTCCCGCCCCTGCCCTGCCCTTCGGCAAGGGCTATCGCTTTCCTCTGCGTCTGGCGCCCTGGCGCAATGTCCTGCAAGACTTGCAACCCGACCTGATCGAAGTCGGCGACCCCTACCTCACCGCTTGGGCAGCGCTGGATGCGCGGCGCCAACTCGATGTGCCGATCATCGGTTTTTATCACTCGGACCTGCCCCTGCTGGTCAGCAACCGCATGGGCAACTGGGTGACCAACAACGTCGAGGCCTATGTCAGCAAGCTCTACGGCAACTTCGACCGGGTCCTGGCGCCCAGCCGGGTCATGGCCGACAAACTCACCGGGCTTGGGGTCAGGAATGTCTTCGTGCAGCCGCTCGGCGTTGACCTGCAAACCTTCAATCCCGATGCCAGAGACCCCGGGTTGCGGGCCGAACTGGGTCTGGACGAAAACACCCACCTCTTGATCTTTGCCGGGCGCGGTTCCAAGGAAAAAAACCTGCCGGTGCTGCTCGACTGCATGAAACGCCTGGGCCGACGCTATCACCTGCTGCTGGTTGGGTCGTCGATGCCCACGGCCGTGCCCTCCAACGTGACGGTGATCGACGAGTTCTGCCCGGCGGCGCAGGTGGCCCGCCTGATGGCCAGCGCCGACGCCTTGCTCCACGCTGGCGATCAGGAAACCTTCGGCCTGGTGATACTCGAAGCCATGGCCAGCGGTATTCCGGTGGTAGCCGTGGCGGCCGGGGCGTTCGAAGAAATCGTCACCGAGGACTGCGGCCTGCTCTGTGCGCCGAACAATCCCGCCGCGATGGCCACCGCTGTTCGAGAACTGTTCGGCTCGGGCAGCGTAGCGCTGGGCCAACAGGCGCGATTACATGTCGAACGACATTATGCCTGGGACACGGTGGTCACCAGTTTGCTGCGTCACTACCACGCCGTGCTCGGCAGCCAATGGCCGCTGACAGCCAATGGTTGAGCCCATGAACAGTCCCGCTTTACTGCTGGTACTGCACGACGTGGCGCCGCCCACCTGGGCCGATTACCAGCCGTTCGTCAAAGCCGTCGACGCTTTGGGTGGCGTACCGATCACCTGGCTGGTGGTGCCGGATTTGCACAAACACAACAATCTGGACGCCCATCCGCAATTTTGCCGCCAGCTCAGTGCCAGGGTCGCCCGAGGCGACGAACTGGCACTGCATGGCTATTTCCATTACGACGACGGGCCGATGACCATCAATCCCAGCGACTGGTTCATGCGCCGGATCTACACCCACGAAGGCGAGTTTTACCGTTTGTCGCAGGAAGACGCCCTCGCCCGCCTGCGTTCGGGCATCGAGATGTTCCACCGCCATGACTGGCCGCTGGAAGGGTTCGTCGCCCCAGCCTGGCTGATGAGCCAAGGCACTCGCCAGGCATTGCGCCAATTGCCGCTGAGTTACACCAGCGACTCGCAACATTTATACCGGCTACCGGATTTCACCGCGCTCCAGGCGCCGGGGCTGGTCTGGAGTGCGCGCAGTGCCTGGCGCCGGGGTGTGTCGAAGCTCGTCAGCGACCGGCGTGAACAGCGCTGGCAGCACGCTCCGGTGATTCGTCTGGGTCTGCACCCGGTGGACATGCGCCATGAGTTCTCGCGCCGATACTGGCTAAAAACTCTTGAGCGCCAGCTCGACAACGGACGGATGCCAATGACCAAGGCCCACTGGCTGGCGATGCAAAACGGCCGACTGGGCCGTGCCGCATGAGTCGCGCACTGCTGTTGCTCGTCGGTCTGCTCGCGGCAGTGCTGATTCCATTACTGTTGGGCGGCAGCGAAATCTGGTCTCGGCTGACCGCCTTTCCGCTGCCGTGGGTGCTGATCATGTTCGGCATGATCCTGTTGTGCTGGGGGGTGAACACCCTGCGTTTGCGCCTATTGCTGGGGGATCAATGCAACAAAGTCAGCCGGCTCAGGAGCCTCGGCGTGGTGATGGCCGCCGAATTCGCCTACTGCGCCACGCCCGGCGGCAGTGGCGGGCCTCTGACGATCATGGCTTTGCTGGCGCGTCACGGCGTGCGTCCGGCCAGGGGCAGTGCGGTGTTTGCCATGGATCAACTGAGCGACTTGCTGTTTTTTCTCTGTGCCCTGAGCGGGATTCTGATTTACGCCCTGTTCCAGCACCTCAGCCAGCGTATGGAATGGATGCTGATGGTCAGCGCCGTTTCGCTGTTCGGCGGCCTGATCAGTTGCGTCATGGTGGCGCGCTATCACCGATTATTGATTCGCCTGAGTGGTCGTTGGCTCGCCCGACTCAATGTCAAAGCGGCCACTCGAATGCGCTGGGCGCGCAAACTCCTGCAGTTTCTGGCGGCGTTTACCGACACGTTGAAGTTGCCCGTGCAGACCTTGATCAAGGTATTCGCCCTGACCTGTGTGCATTGGGGCCTGCGCTACAGCGTGCTGTACCTGGCGTTGCGTGGGCTCGGCGCGGATTTGCAGTGGGCCTGGAGTTTTCTGATCCAGATGCTGGCACTGAGCGCCGGGCAATTCAGCCTGCTGCCGGGCGGAGCCGGGGCGGCCGAGTTGACGTCCGCCGCACTGCTGGCGCCCATGGTCGGGAAGTCCACGGCAGCCGCGGCGATTCTGATTTGGCGGGCGGTAACCTATTACTTCTATTTACTGGTCGGTGGGCCGGTGTTTCTGCTGATGCTGGGTCGGCCGCTGCTGAAGAAGTTGATGAAACTCAGGCAGGCTTAGGTTTGTCCTCGGGCTCTTGCTGCAACTGTTCCCACAACTGCGCGGCGTCGGGAAACTCCGTACCGGTTTCAGGCCCCATGTCATCCGGGTCGTAGCGGCTCAGGCAACCCTCGCCCAGCGTGGCGGGAGCCTTGGAAGTGGCTTTGTCCAGTGGATCGGCCATGGTCATGTCCTCGGTGCAAAAACGGCGAAGGGCCTGAAGCGATTGAACGCCCAGGCCCTTCGAATTTCAACTGTGACGTACGTCTGTCAGAAGACGACGGTCTTGTTGCCGTGCACCAGCACGCGGTCTTCCAGGTGATAACGCAAGCCACGGGCCAGCACCATTTTCTCGACATCGCGGCCGAAACGCACCATGTCTTCGATGCTGTCGCTGTGGTTGACGCGCACCACGTCCTGCTCGATGATCGGGCCGGCATCCAGCTCTTCGGTCACATAGTGGCAAGTCGCGCCAATCAGCTTCACGCCGCGCAGGGAGGCCTGGTGGTACGGCTTGGCACCGACGAACGACGGCAGGAAGCTGTGGTGAATGTTGATGACCTTGTGCGCGTATTCGCTGCACAACTCAGGCGGCAGGATCTGCATGTAGCGGGCAAGTACCACCACTTCGGCATCGTGTTGCTTGACCAGGCGCGAAACCTCGGTGAAGGCTGGCTGCTTGTCCTGCGGATTGACCGGGACGTGGTAGTACGGAATACCGTGCCACTCCACCATGCTGCGCAAGTCATCATGGTTGGAAATCACACAGGAAATTTCGCAGTCCAGTTCATCGCTGTGCCAGCGGTGCAGCAAGTCGGCCAGGCAGTGCGACTCGCGGCTGGCCATCAGGACCACGCGCTTCTTTTGCTCGGTATCGGTGATGCGCCAGTCCATCGAGAACTCTTCGGCGATCGGGGCAAAGGCTTCACGAAACGCTTCTATACCAAATGGCAGGGAGTCGGCACGGATTTCGTGACGCATGAAGAACCAGCCACTGAGATTGTCCGAGTGATGGCTCGCTTCAGTGATCCAGCCGTTGTGTGATGCCAGAAAGTTACTGACTTTGGCAACGATGCCAACACGGTCCGGGCAAGAAATCACCAGACGAAAAGTGCGCATGAGGGGGGAACTCCAGAACTTCGCAAAGGCCGCCATTCTAGCGATTGCGCAACAAAACTGCAGTATTGTTGACGTTTCGCCCTGCCGGAAGGTCAGTGCGGCAGGGCGGACACCAGCAGTGCCTGCTTGCACAGATGCTCTTGCGGTGCCGGCCAATTGTTAATTTATGTATATCTGACAGACCGGGACCACACTAATAATCGCACTACCAATGCGCGCCAGAACCCCGGCAATTAAATTGAATAAACTTGCCTTAAATGTTTACTTGATGAAACACCGTGACTATTATTGCCGCACTGTCACCTGCCATCCAGCGCACAACATAAGGTAGTCCACATGTCCTTGATCAACGAATATCGCGCCACCGAAGAAGCTATCAAAGAGCTGCAAGCCCGTTTGAAGAACCTGTCCCAAGACGACAAACTGCAAACCGAGCTGGAATTCGAAGGCAAACTGCGCACCCTGATGGGTGAATACTCCAAGTCCCTGCGTGACATCATCGCGCTGCTGGATCCAGAATCCAAAACCAAGGCACCACGCGGCGGTGCAGTGAAAACTACCGGCACCAAGCGTGCTCGCAAAGTTAAACAATACAAAAACCCGCACAACGGTGAAGTCATCGAAACCAAAGGTGGCAACCACAAGACTCTGAAAGAGTGGAAAGCCAAGTGGGGCGGTGACGTGGTGGAAGGCTGGGCTACCCTGCTGGGCTAAGCCTCAGAGCTTGTCGCAGATGGATCCGTGACAAAAAATAACGCCAGCAAATGCTGGCGTTATTTATGCTCGGCGTTTAAGCCCTGGCATGTTCGATTTCAAAGACTCAAACGCTGGCGCAGTCCCTGGACATAATCCTGCCACTCACCGAGCACCCCCTGCTGAAACGCAGTAGCACTAACGCTCAATTGGGCCGCGGCTTCTACAAAACTTTCAAGGGTATTTGGCGCACCCCATTCAGGGTCTGACAAACGTTTCTGACAGAATATTCGCCAGCGCTCTTGCTCTTCGGAATTCAACGTGTCGGGAAAGTTGCGTGCGCGATATCGAAACAGCAATTCAGGCAAACGTTCGTCATCGAAGGGCCACTGCTCTTGTGCCAATTGCATCGGGTCAACGGCCCTGACTTGTTCACACAATCGTCGATCCCGATCACCGATAAATCCATCGTATAACTGTTGCTCCGGATCCTGGCTCTGGGAAAAGTCTTCGCGGGCATAAATCGCCAGGATTTTATCCAGCCAAACTTTCCGGGCGTCATTGAGCTGCGACACCCTCTGCTGATACAGCGCCATATCCAGCCCCAGACGCTGCTGATCTTCCTGGCGAAGTACCGACAACGGTGCCACCACCGGGCACTTGTTGATGTGAATCAGCTTCAACGGCACCGGCAACTCGCCTTCGGCCAGTTCGTCGCGGCGGGTATACAAGCGCTGGCGCAAACTTTCGGCATCCAGGTCGAGCAGGCCCTGGGGATCCAGGTGCAGATCACAGACAATCAGGGCGTTCTTGTTGCGCGGGTGCCAGGCCAGCGGCAACACCACCCCCACATAGTTGCGCGCGGCCGAAAAACGTCCGGAAACATGCACCAGCGGTTGCAGCAGGCGTATCTGGTCCATGACTTTTTGCTTGCTGCGCAGTTGAAATAACCAGTCGTACAGCTTTGGCTGTTTTTCCCGTATCAGGCGCGCCAGGGCGATCGTCGCGCGAACGTCCGACAGTGCTTCGTGGGCATTGCCATGATCGATGCCATTGGCAGCGGTCAGGCGTTCGAGCTTGAGCGTGACCCGCCCCTCGTCATCGGTCGGCCAGACCAGGCCATCGGGACGCAAGGCATAGGCGGCGCGCACCACATCAATCAGGTCCCAGCGGCTATTGCCGCCCTGCCACTCCCGCGCATAGGGGTCGAAAAAGTTTCGGTACAGGCTGTAGCGGGTCATCTCGTCATCGAAACGCAAGGTGTTATACCCCGCACCACAGGTACCGGGCGCCGCGAGTTGGGCATGCACCCGGGTCATGAAATCGGCTTCGCTCAAGCCGTGCTCTTGCAGTTGCCCGGGGGTGATTCCCGTGATCGCGCAGGCGGCAGGATGCGGCAGGATGTCGTCACTGGGCTGGCAGTAAAGATTGACCGGCTCGTCGATTTCATTGAGATCGAAGTCGGTGCGCAGGCCGGCCATTTGCAACGGACGGTCACTACGGGGATTGATGCCAGTGGTTTCGTAGTCGTACCAGAAAATGGAGGTCACGGGCGATTCCTGAACTGAAGATCGGCAAAGTCTAGGCGTTCACCGCCCGCCCCGGCCAGTAGTCTTGTCATTCAAGCACCTTGCGCGACTCACCATGCAATGCATAGTTATGTCGTTTCCCCCGCCCCCCGCCCCTCGAATAGGCTGCTAGCATCGAATGGATACACAATCCCGAATAAGGCCACATCATCAGGTTGCCCATGCTCGAGACCACAGCACAGCCACGGAATGCGCCGCTGTCACCGCCGCTGGATACGCGGTATCAGGTTGAAACGCCGGAGGGCGTCGACCTGCCACTGCGCCCGGCCGGGTTGATGGTCCGTGCGCTGGCATTCTCCATTGATCTTGGTTTGCGCGGCCTGGTCCTGGGCGTGCTGTTCATTGTGCTGGCGATGCTCGGCAAACTCGGAGCCGGGCTCGGCTCGATCCTGCTGTTCGTGGTGAGCTGGTGGTACATGGTGCTGTTCGAGGTGCTGAATCACGGTCGCTCGCCGGGCAAGCAATGGATGGGCCTGCAGGTGGTGCACGACGATGGCACCCCGGTCGGCTGGTCGGCGTCGCTGTTGCGCAACCTGCTGCGCGTTGTCGACCTGCTGCCGTTCGGTTACTTCCTCGGGGCCATCAGTTGCCTGCAACATCCCCACTTCAAGCGCCTCGGCGATATCGCCGCCGGGACCCTGGTGATCTACCGCGAACGACCGCACACCCGCCCCCAGCTCCCCGAAGCCCGGCCCCGCCGCCCGGCCTTTGTCCTGACACTCACCGAGCAACGGGCCATCCTCGGGTTTGCCGAGCGCCAGGGTGAACTCTCCGAAGCGCGGGTCAATGAACTGGCTTCGATTCTCGCCCACCCCTTGCAAGTCCAACCGCCGCAGGCAGTGACCGAGCTCAACGGCATCGCCCGCGGGTTGTTGGGGCCGACATGAAGCAAAGCCTTTTTGAAAGCCGGCACAAGGCCGAATGGGACCATTTCACCCATCTGCTCGAGCAGTTGGAACGGGACGGCAAGGCTACCGAAGCCGGCAGTTTCCCGAAGGACTACCGACGCCTCTGCCAACACCTGGCACTGGCACGGGAGCGTGGCTACAGCAGTTTTCTGATCGACTCCTTGCAGCAACAGGTGCTGCGCGGACACCAACAGCTTTACCGTCATCGCAGCCATTTGGGGGCCAATGTGCTGGCGTTCATCCTGGCCGACTTTCCGCGACTGGTGCGCGAACAGTGGCGTTTTGTCCTCGCCGCCAGCCTGATGTTTTTTGGCAGCCTGGCCGGTTTCGCGCTGCTGGTGTACCTGTACCCGGAGCTGGTCTACAACCTGATCCCCGCCGAGCAGGTCAGCGAGATGCAAAGCATGTACGACCCCGTCGCCGGTCACCTCGGGCGCACAGCGGAACGAGCCGCCAGTGAGGACTGGGCGATGTTCGGCTACTACATCATGCACAACATCGGCATTGCCTTTCAGACCTTCGCCAGTGGTTTGCTGTTCGGTCTGGGCAGCGTGTTTTTCCTGATTTTCAACGGCCTGATGATCGGTGCGGTGGCCGGGCACCTGACCTACGTCGGCTACGGGCAAACCTTTTGGTCATTCGTGATCGGCCATGGCGCTTTCGAACTCAGCGCCATCGCCCTGGCCGGTGCCGCCGGTCTGAAGCTGGGCTGGGCCTTGGTCGCCCCGGGGCGCCTGCCACGGGCCGAGGCCTTGCGATTGGCTGCGCGCAAGAGCGTGCTGCTGATCTGCGGGGTCATGCTGTTTCTGTTGATCGCGGCGTTTATCGAAGCCTATTGGTCGTCAATGAACGGCCCTTCGCACCAGACCAAATATCTGGTCGGCGCGGCGCTCTGGCTGTTGGTGGTGGTTTATCTCGTGTTTGCCGGACGTCAGCGCCATGCGCCTGAGTGACGCCACGGTGGTGATTCGCCCGCGCTCGACCTGGGAAGCCATGGACCTGGGGGTGCTGCTGAGCCAACGCCACCGACGCCTGTTGATGACCAGTTGGGCCTTGGTCACCTTGCCGGTTTTCGCGCTGCTCAGTTGGGGGCTCTGGGATTCGCCCGATCTCGCCGTGTTCATTTTCTGGTGGCTGAAGCCGGCGTTCGAACGCCTTCCCCTATACATCCTGTCCAAAGCCATGTTCGGTGAAACGCCCACGCTCAAACAGGCCCTGCGCCAATGGCCACGTCTGCTCAAGCCGCAATTGCTGGCCAGCCTGACCTGGCGACGCCTGAGTTTGCCCCGCAGTTTCGTGATGCCGGTGGTGCAACTCGAAGGACTGGGCGGGCAGCAACGGCAACAACGCCTACAGGTGCTGTTGCAGCGAGACGCCGGCGCCGCACGCTGGCTGACGATCATCGGCGCGCACCTGGAAGGCGCATTGTGGGTCGGCTTGATGGTGTTGTTCTACCTGCTGCTGCCACAACAGGTCGCGCTCGACTGGAGCTGGCAGTCGCTGATCTCGGCGGCCACCCAGGACTGGCGTTGGCTGGAACACCTGACTAATGCCTTTTATGCACTGGTGCTGGTGGTCTGGGAACCGATCTATGTCGCCTGCGGTTTCAGTCTGTACCTGAACCGGCGCACCGTGCTGGAGGCCTGGGATATCGAACTGGTGTTTCGCCGGATGCGCCAACGTCTGGTCAGTGCAGGCGCTGTCCTGTTGATGGCCGTGATTATGCTGATGCCAACCACCCACAACGCATGGGCCACAGAACCGGCCCTCTCACCCGACAGCCCGCGCCTGCTGGGCCAGCCCCTGACCAGTCAGGCCTCCAGGGACAGCATCAAGGCGATCCTCGAACAGGCGCCCTTCAAGAACCGGGAATCGGTCACGCGCTACCGCTTTGGCGAAGAGCAACCGAATGCTGAAGCTTTGGACGACGGCAAGACACCACAATGGTTGAAGGCGCTGTTGAAGCTGTTCGAGGGGCAACACTTCGGGGCATTGGCGACACTGATCGAAATCGTACTGTGGGGCATCGTCATTGGCGCCGTCGGCCTGTTGATCTGGCGCTATCGCGACTGGCTGCAGGCGTTCGTCAGCCGACGACCGCCCCTCAATGTCAAAGCCACGCGACCGTTACCGCAGCAGGCCTTCGGCCTGGACCTCAAGCCCGAATCCCTACCCGCCGACATCGCCGCCCACGCCGAAAGCCTCTGGCAAGCCCACCCACGCGAAGCGCTTGGCTTGCTCTATCGCGCTCTGCTCAGCCGCCTGCTGCACGACTTCAATATCGCGCTCAAGGCCGCCGACACCGAAGGCCAGGTGCTTCGGCGTGTCGAGCTACTGCAGCAGCCGGCCTTGCTGGCCTACAGCCAAAACCTGACCGGGCACTGGCAAAACATGGCCTACGGGCATCGCCTGCCGCCCGCTCAAGTGCAACAGGAACTGTGTAATGGCTGGCGTGTTCTGTTCGGTCCGGAGGCTGTCCGTTGAGTCGGCGCCGGGGTTCGATAGCCGGTGCGTTGATGGCCGTGTTGCTGGCTGCGTTGAGTGTTTATCTGTACCTCAAGGCGACTCCCTACCAGACCGAAATCGATCACGGCCCCTCCCCCGAAGCCAATGCCAATCCTTATCTGGCGGCCGAGTTGTTCCTGCGCAAGCAAGGCCTGAAGGTCGGCCACGCCAACGGCCTCGATATCCTGCCCAGCCTCGACCCGCATCAACACAGCCTGCTGTTGCTCGGGGAACGCTACAACATGACCCCACGGCAGATCGACCAGGTGATGAACTGGACCCGGGCCGGCGGGCGGCTTCTGTTCGTCGCCGAGTCGCTGTGGGATGAAAAAATCGGCCATAGCAATGACCTGCTGCTCGACCGGGTGCAACTGCACCAGTCCTTGAGCAAAGACCTCAAGGACCCACCGCCGGATGTCGGTGACGATCCGTACCCGCAACTGACCAAGCTCTATCTGGAAGACGAAAACGCCCCGGCCTACGCCGGTTTCGATACCGCGTTCCATCTCGAAGACCCGAAAGACCTCGCCCTGGCCTGGGCCAACAGCGCCAGGGCCACGCACATGATGCAACTCAACCACGGGCTCGGTTCGATCATCGTGGTCACCGATGCCGACCTGTGGAAAACCCCGGCCATCGACCGGTACGACAACGCCTGGCTGCTCTGGTACCTGACCGCCGACACACGCGTGACGCTGATCTTCAACACCGATCACGACAGCCTGCTGACGTTGCTGCTGCGTTACTTCCCCCAGGCGCTGGTCGCGTTGTTCGCCTTGATCGGCCTGGGTTTCTGGCACTTTGGCGTGCGCCAGGGACCGCTGCTGGAAGCGGCTCCGAAAGCACGCCGGCAATTGCAGGAGCACCTGCGCGCCAGTGCCGACTTCCTGTTGCGCCGCAACGGTCAGGCCGGCCTGCTGCAAGCCTTGCAGCAAGACATCCTGCGGCGTGTACGGCGTCGTCACCCTGGTTTTGAACAGCTCGGTGTTACCGAACAATGGCTGGTGCTCGCGCGCCTGACCGGCCAACCCACGCGCGCCATCAGCCAGGCCATGAGCCCGCGGCCGAAACAACGGCTTTCCAGCGTTGAATTCAGCCGCCAGGTCGCCCACCTGCAAACCTTGAGGAACGCCTTATGATCTGGCACCTGACAAGTGTTGGATTCCCATTGGATTAGAAGACAGCCCCTTACGAGCTGTTCGAGGCTACCTCCGGCAGTTGCGGGTGCGAGCCACATTTGAGTCAACCTCTCATCGTCCGCATTGGGTTCAATCCATAGCCGAAAGTGGACTTTCCCAGGCACCTACGAAGTTATGGCGATTTAGTCTTGGTCCGTGGGAAATCAGTGCTCGCCATTAATCTTTCGTGAACATATTCCTCAAATTGTTCGGCTGGCAGTGGCGGGGAAAACAGGAAGCCCTGGTAGGTCTGGCAGCCATGCTTGACCAAAAAGATGCGCTGAGCTTCTGTCTCCACACCTTCTGCAATCACCGAAAGCCCCAATATCTGGCTCAGGCTCACAATCGCGCAGGCGATGGCGGCGTCGTTGGGATCAACCAGCACATCTCTGATGAAGGACTGATCGATCTTGAGTTGATCCAGCGGAAGGCTCTTCAGGTATGACAGTGACGAGTAGCCGGTTCCGAAATCATCCAGCGAAAGGCCTATGCCGATCTCTTTCAACTCGATCATTTTGGCGACAGTACCTTCCATATCCTCTATCAGCAGGCCTTCGGTCAGTTCCAGTTTCAATTTCTTCGGATCGGCCCCCGTGTATCTCAGTACTTGCAGTACCTCCTCGACGAAGTCCGGATGGTGAAACTGGCGGGCGCTGACATTCACAGCCATACCCAGTCGGGCGGTTTCCGAACGCTTTGCCCAGGCAACCAGCTGAGTGCAGGCTGCCTGCAGCGCCCAACGACCTAATGGCAGAATCAACCCCGTTTCCTCTGCCAATGGAATGAACTCGCCTGGAAACACGACTCCGCGCTCAGGATTCCGCCATCTCATCAGTGCCTCTGCGCCAATGATACGGCCCTCACTATTCACCTGCGGCTGGTAATGAAGAAGGAATTCGTTGTCCTGCAAGCCTTGGCGCAAGTCTACTTCCAGTCTGGCGCGTGCCGTGGCAACCGCCTGCATTTCCGGATCGAAGAAGCGCATGGTATTGCGGCCCGCCGCCTTGGCGCGATACATCGCCAGGTCAGCGCGCTTCAGAATATCGTCCGCTGTGCTCAGTTGCCCCTGGAACAGCGCAATGCCGAGGCTGGGGGTGCTGTGGTGCTCATATCCATCCAACTGGTAGGAAATGTTCAGAGAGTTGAGAATCTTTTCGCCAATAGCCTTGGCCTGGATAGCTGCTTCTGGAGGATTCTCATTAAGGCCATCCAGCAGGACGACGAATTCGTCTCCGCCCAGGCGAGCCACGGTGTCGCTCTCGCGTATGCAGCCGCAAAGGCGCAGAGCAACTTGCTGCAGCAACATGTCGCCTCTGTCATGCCCCAGCGTGTCGTTCAGTGCCTTGAAGTTATCCAGGTCAATGAGAATTATCCCGTTCGTATGCAGGCTACGGGCGCTGCCCGCCAGCAGATGCTGTAACCGGTCCAACATGAGCCGCCTGTTGGCCAGCCCGGTCAACTGATCGTAGAAGGCCAAACGCTGGACCTCTTGCTCAGCGGTCTTACGGTGGGTGATGTCAGTATTGATCGACAGAACGGATTGCGGCTGGCCATCATCGTCTCGCACCAAGGTTCGATGACTTTCGAGCGTGATGGTGCAGCCATCCCGGCGTCGAAGTGTAACTTCGTCCGCCCAGTCACCCGTTTCTATCAGGCTGTCAGTGGCCGCATTGAAAGCGGCGCTACCCTGGTAGATCAACTCCTGTGCCGATTTGCCGAGCGCCTCTTCCTTTGACAGACCGTAGAGACGCTCGGCACTTTTGTTCCAGTACAGGATGCGGTTATCCATCCCGTGAACGACAATGGCGTCCTGGGCCTTGTCCAGCAGCGATGCTTGCTGGCGGGCCTGCTTCTCGCTTTCGCGCAGCACTGCCAGATAACCTTCCCTTTCGGCTGCTTGCGACTCCATTTCGCGCCTGATCTTGCCCCCGTAGATAACGGCCGCACTGACCATCAGTAGCACGAACACCATGATCGCGTATTCGACCCGGCGCAGTTCTTCGACCGACTCAAGCTCCTCCTCCAGGAGCTTGCTTTGAATCAGGCCAACGCGATCCCGCACGGTACTGAGTGAGGCGAGCAACAGGGCAAACTTCCTGTCCATCGTTGCCATGCGTTTGCCGGCATTGTCCGACTGCCCCTCCCTGAAGTAGGAAAAGATCAGCAAGGCCTCGTTCACCATTTCGACCATCGCGGCATCAACTGCACCCACCTCATCCTTCAATGCAAGGGTAAAGGCCTGTATATCTGCACTGTGTTCAGCCTCATTGGCGATCCGTACTTCCAACTGTTTTTTGGCCATTGCCAAATGCTCGTTGAAGGCGCGCAAGGCTTCATTCATGTTCCGCGATTCGGCTTCAACATTATGTGTATCGAACACATTATTGCCCGGCGCATTGACTGTGGAAGCCAGGCTGCCCAGCGTTGAATAGCTCGACAGCTGTTGGACCCACGACTGGTTTGCCTTGATGGAGCGGTGATAGGTATCGACGATCAGGTGATTCAATAGCACGCTCAGCACAACAACCAGCACGTCGAATCCCGCAAGAAAAAAGTACATGCGGTGCCATTTGGTCGAGCGCGGCTTATTTGAACTGGTGGGTATGGCTTGCTTTGCGGCGGTTTTATTCCTGAAAAAATCCATTTCACAATCTCCAAACATAATCCTTCTAAATTGACCAATAGAAGCGGTATTCGGAAACCAATTGACCTTTTGTGCCGCCACCTGAACCTGAGAACACACCGCACGTAGCATTAGCCAAATTTTTTCTCTGTTCTGGATTCACGCTGGATTTCGTGAGCGAAGCTCCCGAGTGTCGTTGCGCATTTGCGCCCCTGAACTGGATGCTTCATGCAGAATAGTCGGGTTACACAGAGCACGTTGCGGGTCATTTCCGCGCAGCCTGCCGGACTGCCTGATCAGCTTCGACAGCAGACCAAGCATAGCCACTAATTTGCCATTATTCTGTTCGCCGACTGCTCCAGGTCGGTAGCAGCCCTTGATGGTCGGCAGCTTTCGGCTGTGGATTCAACCGGTCGATGCAACACAGCTAAATTCTGTGTAGGCAGAAGGAGTGTTGCAGGCTTGCTCTGCTGTGAAATTGTCACTGGCTGAACCCGTCCCTGCTATCTACGACATGCGCCGTTGCCGCCTGATACCGGTGCGGCAGATACGTTTCAAGCAGCTCCAGCCATGCTTTTCGCTCGCATCACCCTTGGTTCCGGGATGGCCGAATGACTGCCGCGACACGGCAAGGCTTTGCTGCACCTTATCGTGCAGACCTGACAGCAGCGTTTGATTCACTCATCGAACCAAATTCTCCCAAGCAAGGCAGGTAATGTCGGCAGTTGACCGTCATAGACTAACCTCCACCTCTGACGAACGCTCAAATGAAGGGTTGCCATGGGTTTGCAATGAGGCAGATTGGCAGTCACTCACTCGTTCCACGCGTAAAAAAATACGTGAAAAAAGTTAGATTAGATAAGTGACTGACTTATGGAAGATAAAACAAATATAACTGTTAACAAGGCTCCGGAAGTCGTGAGTCAACCGATCGAGCCCGACGCACCGAGCCATGCCGCTCAACAGCGTCAGCGTGCCAGCCATCTGGCCCAGGCCGTACGCAAAGAACTGCAAAAAGCGGTGATTGGCCAGGACAGCGTGATCGACGACGTCCTGACGGCACTGATCGCCGGCGGCCACGTGCTGCTCGAAGGCGTGCCGGGTTTGGGCAAGACCCTGTTGGTGCGCGCCCTCGCCCGCTGCTTCGGCGGCGAGTTCGCACGCATCCAGTTCACCCCGGACCTGATGCCCAGCGATGTCACCGGGCATGCCGTATATGACTTGCAGACCGAGCAATTCAAACTGCGCAAAGGGCCATTGTTCACCAACCTGCTACTGGCCGACGAGATCAACCGTGCCCCTGCGAAAACCCAGGCCGCGCTGCTCGAAGCCATGCAGGAACGGCAAGTCACCCTCGAAGGCCGTCCATTGCCGATTGCGCAACCGTTCATGGTGCTTGCCACGCAGAACCCGATCGAACAGGAAGGCACTTACCCCCTGCCGGAGGCTGAACTGGACCGCTTCATGCTCAAGGTCCGCATGGATTACCCCGACGCCGAGCAGGAGCTGGACATGGTGCGTCAGGTCAGCCGCTCGACCCGGGCCGACATGCTTGATGTCCAACCGATGCGCACGTTATTGCAGGCCAGGGATGTACTGGCCCTGCAACGCATCGCCAGCGACCTGGCACTGGACGACCAGGTGCTCGATTACGCCGTGCGCCTGGCCCGTTCCACCCGCAACTGGCCTGGTTTGATCCTCGGCGCCGGCCCACGCGCATCCATCGCGCTGGTGCGATGTGCCCGGGCCCGGGCGCTGCTGCGCGGCGGTGAGTTCGTGATTCCGGATGACATCAAAGGCTGCGCCCTGGCCGTGCTGCGCCATCGTGTGCGCATCGCGCCGGAGCTGGATATCGAGGGTCTGGATGTCGATCAGGTGCTCCAGCAGTTGCTCGACCAAGTGCCGGCGCCGCGCCTGTGAAACCCTCGCGCCTGGTGCTCGTCTGGCTGTTGATCCTGCTGGCCTGCACCATTGTGTCGGGCACTTTGGTGGCATTGGAGGTCTCGGTTCCGACGAATCTCATGGCGATCAACTGGGGGTTGCTCCTGGCGCTGCTGGCCCTGGCACTGCTGGATGCGGTGTGCGTGAAGCGCCTGCCGTCGCCCCGGCTGAAACGCCAGATACCCGGCAGCCTGGCGCTGGGTCGATGGAGCGAGGTGCAACTGACGGTCGAACACGACTTTGCGCAACCGCTGAAGGTACAAGTCTTCGACCATGTGCCACCGGGCCTGAGTTTCGAAAACCTGCCGCTGACGGTCGAGCTGCAACCCGGCCAGCACAGCCTGGCCGGTTATCGCCTGCGCCCGCTCAAGCGCGGCCACTTCAGCTTCGAACACTGCGAAATCAACCTGCCAAGCCCCTTGGGGCTCTGGTCGCAAAAACGCTTGCTCGACCTGCCCGACACCACCCGCGTCTACCCCGACTTCGCCCGTCTCTATGAAGGGCAATTACTGGCGGTGGACAACTGGCTCAGCCAGCTTGGCGTCCGCCAGAAACAACGGCGGGGCCTGGGCTTGGAATTCCATCAATTGCGCGAATTTCGCGAGGGCGACAGCCTGCGCCAGATCGACTGGAAAGCCACCGCACGCCAGCGCACGCCGATTGCCCGGGAATATCAGGACGAACGCGATCAGCAAATCATTTTCATGCTCGACTGCGGCCGGCACATGCGCAGCCAGGATGATGAGCTGTCGCACTTCGATCACGCCCTCAACGCCTGTTTGTTGCTCAGCTACGTCGCTCTACGTCAGGGCGACGCCGTGGGCCTGAGTACTTTTGCCAGCGAACAGCCGCGCTACCTCGCGCCGGTAAAAGGCACCAGCCATCTCAACACCCTGCTCAACACCGTCTATGACTTGAACAGCACCCAACGCAGCGCCGACTATCAAGCCGCGGCCACGCAACTGCTGGCACGGCAAAAACGCCGGGCACTGGTGGTGCTGGTGACCAACCTGCGCGAAGAGGACGACGATGAATTGCTTCCGGCCATCCACCGCCTGAGCCGGCAGCATCAGGTGCTGGTAGCGAGCCTGCACGAAGACGTGCTCGACACCCTGCGTCAGTCACCGGTGCAGACTTTGCCCGAAGCATTGGCCTATTGCGGGACCGTGGACTACCTGAATGCACGCGCCGAACTCCATGAGCGCTTGAACGCTCATGGCGTATTGGTGATGGATGCGCGGCCCGGTGAGTTGGGGGCAGAGTTGGTGACTCGGTACCTGGGCTGGAAGAGAACCGGACTCTGAGCCTGGGCAATCACTCACAGCCAGGTTCTCATTGATCTCAGGCCGAAGCCGGCAGCGGCAGAAAACTGAAATACTGCTTCAACGCCTCTACCAGTTGCCCATACTCCGGCGGTGCCCGTTGCAGGCTGAACCCGGCGTCGAAATGTTGGGGGGTCGCGTCTTCGTGGCACCACAGGCAACAGGCCTGCAGGTCGATGATTCGCAGACCACCTTCGCTGGCGGGAATTTTCAGGCGCAGGCTGAAGTCCGCGCCGATCATCATCGGCAGCTGGCTGATCAACATCAGCCCGTCTTCGGAGACATTGCCCAGGTAGCCGATGGGTTTGCCGGTGATGCCGTTGAACACTTTCAGGAAGTACGGCAGTTGATGCCGCTCGATTCGGCGGTCAGTGAACATGTGCAATTTCGCTATGCAAGGCTCTTAAGCAGAGCCGCACTACTGCTTCGGAACGGGTATGCATAAGTCTTTGCCCGCTCTCCCCGATTCCGGTGCGCCAGTCCTTGTAGCGCAGAGTCTTGCTTGTGCCGGTCACAGGTGTTGCCCCGGTTCATCAGAGACAACGCTCTAAAACCGGTTCCCTGGACTATAGCTCACCACCGCCGGGGAGCCAGCGATCAGAGGGTTACGGCCGTCAGAACTGCGTGGATTTTGCCGCGGCGGCACTGCGCAACGGGTAGTGACCCAGGCTTTGCAGGGTTTCCAGACGGGCTCGGGCGCGGTAGGCGTATTCGCTCTGTGGGTACGAGGCGATGATGAACTGGTACGTCTGCGCCGCATCGACAAACATCTTCTGCCGTTCCAGGCAAAGGCCGCGCATCATCGATGCTTCCGGCCACACATAAGGTCGCGCCCGGCTTTCGCGCTCGACCTTGGACAGTTCAAGCATGACTTGCTCGCAATTGCCCCGGTCATAGGCTTTGTAGGCATTGTTCAAATGATGGTTCATCGACCAACGGGTGCAGCCCGTGACGCTGAGGGCGCTGATGGCAAGGGCGGCAATGAGTACGCAACGCATGGGAAAATCTCCTGTCATGAACGCTGTATCGACCCATGGTCGGAAATCTTCAGGCTGCCGGATGCAAAGTTGCGCGGTTCTATAAAGAAGGCAATAACCAGGTTCTTCGAAAAAACCAAGCTCTTCACGAAAAGTAGTGCATACGAACAATGACTACACCTTCGGAGCATAGTAGCCTCACTCAGCGCTTGAACTCAGGAGTCTTTGCATGTCCGTCCGTCGTACCAAAATCGTCGCCACCCTTGGCCCGGCCAGTAACTCGCCGGAAGTTCTCGAACAGCTGATTCTGGCTGGCCTGGACGTCGCCCGCCTGAACTTCTCCCACGGCACCCCCGACGAGCACAAGGCTCGCGCGAAGCTGGTGCGTGACCTCGCTGCCAAGCACGGCCGCTTCGTCGCCCTGCTGGGTGACCTGCAAGGCCCGAAAATCCGTATCGCCAAATTCGCCAACAAGAAGATCGAACTGAAGATCGGTGATCAATTCACCTTCTCCACCAGCCATCCTCTGACCGAAGGCAACCAGCAAGTGGTCGGCATCGACTACCCGGACCTGGTCAAGGACTGCGGTGTGGGCGACGAGCTGCTGCTCGACGACGGTCGCGTGGTGATGCGCGTCGATACCGCCACCGCCACCGAGCTGAACTGCACAGTGACCATCGGCGGCCCGCTGTCCGACCACAAAGGCATCAACCGTCGCGGTGGCGGCCTGACCGCTCCGGCCCTGACTGAAAAAGACAAGGCCGACATCAAGCTCGCCGCGGAAATGGAAGTCGACTACCTCGCGGTATCCTTCCCGCGTGACGCCGCCGACATGGAGTACGCCCGTCAACTGCGCGACGAGGCCGGCGGCACTGCCTGGCTGGTGGCGAAGATCGAACGCGCCGAAGCCGTGGCCGACGACGAAACCCTCGACGGCCTGATCAAGGCGTCCGACGCGGTGATGGTTGCCCGTGGTGACCTGGGTGTGGAAATCGGCGATGCCGAGCTGGTGGGCATCCAGAAGAAAATCATTCTGCACGCACGCCGCCACAACAAGGCGGTGATCGTGGCGACCCAGATGATGGAGTCGATGATCCAGAACCCGATGCCGACCCGCGCCGAAGTGTCCGACGTAGCCAACGCCGTGCTCGACTACACCGATGCCGTGATGCTCTCGGCCGAAAGCGCCGCTGGCCTGTACCCGCTGGAAGCCGTTCAGGCCATGGCGCGTATCTGCGTCGGTGCCGAAAAGCACCCGACCAGCAAGACCTCCAGCCACCGCATCGGCAAGGAATTCCAGCGCTGCGACGAAAGCATCGCGCTGGCGACCATGTACACCGCCAACCACTTCCCGGGCGTGAAGGCGATCATCGCCTTGACCGAAAGTGGCTACACCCCGCTGATCATGTCGCGCATCCGCTCCTCGGTGCCGATCTACGCGTTCACCCCGCACCGCGAAGCCCAGGCTCGCGCGGCAATGTTCCGTGGCGTGTACACCATCCCGTTCGACCCGGCTTCGCTGGCGCCGAACGAAGTCAGCCAGAAGGCTATCGACGAGCTGGTCAAGCGCGGCGTGGTACAGAAAGGCGACTGGGTCATCCTGACCAAAGGCGACAGCTACCACACTACCGGTGGCACCAACGGCATGAAGATCCTGCACGTTGGCGATCCGATGGTCTGAGTGACCGGCTGCTGAAAAACAAAAGCCCCGCCATGTGAATGGCGGGGCTTTTTGCATTCTGATCCGATAGTTGTGTTGTTCAGGCTGGCCTCATCGCGAGCAAGCTCGCTCCCACAATGGTTTGGTGTACACAAATCTACTGTGGGAGCGAGCTTGCTCGCGATGGGGCCGGCCCAGTCAGCGAAAGATTCAATGCCGCTTGATGAACCCCGTCAACGCCGCCAACGCCTCCGGCGACCGCAGCCGCTGGGTAAACAACGCACCCTCCTCTTCAATCACCTTGCGCAACAGCTCCCGGTCCGGCGCTTTCATCAATTGCTTGCTGATACGCACTGCTTCCGGCGGCAGCGACTCGAATCGCAACGCCATCTCCCGCGCCCTGGCCAAGGTTTCTTCGCCACTGCCCAAGGCTTCGGACGCAATACCCCACGCGGCAGCCTGCTCCCCATTGAAACCTTCACCGAGCAGCAACAACTCCGCCGCCTTGGCCTGCCCGAGCAGACGCGGCAGGATCAGGCTGGAACCGAACTCCGGGCAAAGACCAAGGTTGACGAACGGCATGCGCAGGCGGGCGTCGCGGCTGACGTACACCAGGTCGCAATGCAGCAACATGGTCGTACCAATGCCCACCGCCGCTCCGGCCACGGCGGCGATCACCGGTTTGCGGCATTCGAGCAAGTTGAGCATGAAATGGAACACCGGACTGTCGAGGCTGTTCGGCGGTTGCTGGATGAAATCGGCGATGTCGTTGCCGGCGGTGAAGCATTCGGCAGAGCCGGTGATCAACACGGCGTTGATATTGGGGTCGCTGTCGGCCTGTTTCAGCGCCTCGGCCAAGTGGCTGTACATGGCGCGGGTCAGGGCGTTTTTCTTGTCCGGGCGATTCAGGCGCAGGGTCAACAGGCCGCGTTCGCGTTCAACTTGGATGGCATCGGTCATGGCAGGTCTCGCGTCTGAAAAGTCAGCGCTCAACCACGGGGCAGGAACACATCGGCCAGCAGTTGATTGCGCGGCAATCCCGCCAGGTACAGGCGCCGGGCAAAGGCGTCGACACTGTCGGGGCCTCCGCAGAGTAAGGCCAGGGTTTGCCGGGAAACAAGCCGCAGTTGCGCCAAAGCCGCTGGCAACTCGGCCGGGGTCCACAGTTCGACACTCAGGTTCGGACGGCTGGTTGCCATGGCGTGCAGGGGTTTGGCCAGGTAGTGCTCATCGGTATCATGGGCCAGGTGGATGACGCGGATGGTGCCTTGATGATCCTGGCGCAATGCTTCGCGCAAGACACCAAACAATGGCCCCAATCCGGTGCCGGCCGCCATCAACCACAACGGCCGGGCGTGCCAGTCAGGGTCATAATGCAAGGCACCGCCGCGCAGTTCACCGAGACGGATCGGATCGCCGATGCGCATTTGCCTGGCGGCATCGCTGAATTCCCCGGGCGTGCGGCAATCGAGATGAAACTCCAGAAAACGGTCTTCCTGCGGCAGGCTGGCGAGGGAATACGGCCGCGCCACGCTGCCCGCCCACAACACCAGGTGCTGCCCGGCGCTATAACGCAACGGTCGCTGGGGGATTACCCGCAAGCGCAGCACCGTGGTAGTCAGCCAATCGACCGCCGCGACTTCGGCCGGATGACCATCGGTTTGCGGGTCGAAGGCGTGCACCTGCAAGTCCTCGACCACCTGGCACTGGCACGCCAGCCGCCAGCCTTGTTCACGCTGCTGTGCACTCAAGGCATCGGGGCGGCTGTCGTTCGGCAGTCCCCGCACACACTGCACCAGGCACGCATGACAACTGCCGGCGCGGCAACTGTAAGGCACTGGCACACCGTTCTGATTCAGTGCATCGAGCAGATTGCTGCCCGCCGCCACCGACCAATGGTGCTCGCCGACCCGCAGCTCAGGCATCGACGTTCTCCCACGCTGCCGCGCATCGGTTGCGGCCGTCACGCTTGGCGCGATAGAGCGCCTGATCGGCCTGCTGCAACGCATCATCGAGGTCGTCACCCAATTCCAGCAGGGTCATGCCGGCGGACAGGCTGAGGTTGCGCACATTCAGACCAATCAGCTCGACATCGGTGAACGCTATGCGCAGCCGTTCGCAGCACGAAGTCAGACTGTCGGCATCGCAATCGGGCAGCAGCACCACGAATTCTTCGCCACCGTAGCGAGCCAGTACGTCACCGTCACGCAGGCACGCGCTGGCAACGCCGGCAAAGGCTTGCAGCACCTGATCGCCGGCAGCATGACCGTGCAGGTCGTTGATGCGTTTGAAATGGTCGAGGTCGATCAGTGCCAGGCCATGCACGACACCGGCGTCCATGGCGTTCAGCTCGCGTGACGCCAGGCGCAGGAAATGCCGACGATTGAACAGGCCCGTGAGCTCGTCGGTGGCCACCAGGTCTTCGAGCTGGCGCATCATCCCGCGCAACGTGTCCTGGTGCGCCTGCAAGGCAAAACGCCGCTGGCGCATGCGTTGTCGCGAGGCCTGGACATAGCGGGCATACAGCACCAGCCACACCAGCACGATGAACAGCACACAGACCTGCAACACCGCCATGGCCGGGTCAGGCAGCTGGAAGTGGTAGCCCTCCCACAGCGTGATCGCACTGAAACTCAAAAACACCAGCAGCGCGCATCGTACTAAAGACCGGCGAGACAGATGGAACAGGCCGAACAGCAGGATCAGCACGTAAAACACCAGAAACGCGCCCCGGGCTTCGTCCAGATGGGCAATTAGCCAGGTTTGCCAACCCAGCCCCAGCAACACTTGTGCCTCGGTCAGGCTGGGGTCGGTGAAGCGCAGGTTGCAGCCGCTGTAGAACACCGCGAACAGGATGGCCTGACTGATCACTACCAGTGCGCTGCCGATGGCGACACTGGAAAGCGGCGCGTTGTAGTGACCGGTAAAAAACGCCAGCCACAGCAACAGTAATGCCAGGGCATAGGTGCCGGCCGCGAGGGCGAAACGTTTGAGCAACAGGCGCTGGATGGCGTTTTGGGTCAATCGTTGATTCACCAAATGAAAGGAGACTGACAGAGCGTCCTACTCTACAGACCGTATGTCACTTTAGTGGCGTGGCCGATAAATGACCATTCAATTTTCGGGATCGACGGTCGAGCCTTGCGCGACCCTGTGGCGAGGGGGGCTTGTCGGACCGCCGCATCGCCCCGTTGGACTGCGGAGCAGTCCCGGTAACAGACAGGTCGTTGTGTCAGGCGGATTGTTTTCACCGGTATTGCGGCTGCTTCGCAACCGAACAGGGGCAAGCCCCCTCGCCACAAAAGCCACGCACTCCTCTTGCAGCTTCAAACTTGCCGCTTGCAGCTGCTTCTATGCGACCAACGATTGACTGCCGGCGCGTGTGCCTGTCCGCGAGGCGCGGTATACTGCCGCGCCTTTTTAGCGTCGCGCCAGCTTGCCCGGCGTGCCTTGAAAGGTGCTTGCAACCGACCGATGCACCCAAGCTGCAAGCACCTTATTGAATGTTCCCGTCTTTTAGAGGAGCGCGACTCATGACCGTGATCAAGCAAGACGACCTGATTCAGAGCGTTGCCGACGCCCTGCAGTTCATTTCCTACTACCACCCCGTGGATTTCATCCAGGCGATGCACGAGGCCTACCTGCGCGAAGAATCGCCAGCGGCCCGCGACTCGATGGCACAGATCCTGATCAACTCGCGCATGTGCGCCACCGGCCACCGCCCGATCTGCCAGGACACCGGTATCGTCACCGTGTTCGTGCGTGTCGGCATGGACGTGCGCTGGGATGGCGCCACCATGGGCCTGGACGACATGATCAACGAAGGCGTACGTCGCGCCTACAACCTGCCGGAAAACGTCCTGCGTGCTTCGATCCTCGCCGACCCGGCGGGCGCTCGCAAGAACACCAAGGACAACACCCCGGCGGTCATCCACTACTCCATCGTTCCGGGTAACACCGTGGAAGTGGACGTGGCAGCCAAGGGCGGCGGCTCCGAGAACAAGTCGAAGATGGCCATGCTCAACCCGTCCGACTCGATCGTCGACTGGGTGCTCAAGACAGTTCCGGAAATGGGCGCCGGCTGGTGCCCACCGGGCATGCTCGGCATCGGCATCGGCGGCACCGCCGAGAAAGCTGCCGTCATGGCCAAGGAAGTGTTGATGGAATCCATCGACATTCACGAGCTGAAGGCCCGTGGCCCACAGAACCGCATTGAAGAAATGCGCCTGGAGCTGTTCGAGAAGGTCAACCAACTGGGCATCGGCGCCCAGGGCCTGGGTGGCCTGACCACCGTGCTCGACGTGAAGATCATGGACTACCCGACTCACGCCGCTTCGCTGCCGGTGTGCATGATCCCGAACTGCGCCGCCACCCGTCACGCACACTTTGTGCTCGACGGTTCCGGCCCTGCTTCGCTGGAAGCGCCACCGCTGGACGCCTACCCGGAAATCGTCTGGGAAGCAGGTCCGTCGGCCCGTCGTGTCAACCTCGACACCCTGACCCCGGAAGAAGTGCAGAGCTGGAAGCCGGGCGAAACCGTTCTGCTCAACGGCAAGATGCTCACCGGCCGCGACGCTGCGCACAAGCGCATGGTCGAGATGCTGAACAAGGGAGAAACCCTGCCGGTGGACCTCAAGGGTCGCTTCATCTACTACGTCGGCCCGGTCGATCCGGTCGGTGACGAAGTGGTTGGCCCGGCCGGTCCTACCACCGCCACGCGGATGGACAAGTTCACCCGTCAGATCCTCGAGCAAACCGGCCTGCTGGGCATGATCGGCAAATCCGAGCGCGGCCCGACCGCAATCGACGCGATCAAGGACCACAAGGCTGTCTACCTGATGGCAGTCGGCGGCGCGGCTTACCTTGTAGCGCAAGCGATCAAGAAGTCCCGCGTGGTGGCTTTCGCCGAACTGGGCATGGAAGCGATCTACGAGTTCGACGTGAAAGACATGCCTGTGACTGTTGCCGTCGACAGCAAAGGTGAGTCGGTACACATCACCGGTCCTGCCATCTGGCAGAAAAAGATCAGTGAAAGCCTGGCGGTAGAAGTGCAGTAAGCGCTTGGACTGCTCCAGAAAAGGCGACAGGGTTATCCCTGTCGCCTTTTTTATTGCCAAGCCATACCCCTGCAGGAGCGAGCCCGCTCGCGAAGGACGCATGGACGACACGGGCTGAATGGTGCCCCGCGTTATCGTTGACTTCCATCGCGAGCAGGCTCGCTCCTACAAGGGCCAAGTCGCTCATGTTATCGTGCGACCCCTCCGTATTCCTTGTGTAAGCCCTGCATGTTTGAGTCATCTCGATCCCTGCGCCTGGCGCTCTATACCGTATTGATCATTGCCGGTGCTGCCATCGCGGCCACCCTGGCTATGCGCCACACCGTGCGCCAGTCAATGGTCGAAGACGCGGCTCGCGCCAATCAGCAACTGGCGCTGTATGCCACGTCCCTGCATACCCTGATCGAACGTTACCGCGCCCTGCCCGCGGTGCTGGCGCTGGACCCGGAGCTGCGCTCGGCGCTCAAGGGGGCGGTGAGCCCCGAACAGCAGGACGCATTGAACCGCAAACTGGAAAAAATCAACGGCGCCGCCCAATCATCGACCCTGGAACTGCTCGATCACACCGGCCTCGCCGTGGCGGCGAGCAACTGGCGTTTGCCCAGCAGTTATGTCGGCCACAACTACGGTTTCCGTCCCTATTTCAACCAGACCCGCACCCAGGGCACCGGGCGCTTTTACGCCGTGGGGGTGACCAGCGGAATTCCCGGCTACTTCCTCTCCAGCGCGGTCAGCGATGACGATGGCCAGTTCCTCGGCGCCATGGTGGTGAAACTGGAGTTCCCCGAACTGGAACGCGAGTGGCGCCAGGGCAGCGACACACTGCTGGTCAGCGACGCACGTGGAATAATCTTCATCGCCAACCAGCCGGGCTGGCGCTATCGCCTGCTCAAGCCGCTGAGCGACAGCGATCATGCCGAACTCAAGACCACCCGCCAGTACGACAAGCAGCCGCTGACGCCGCTTGAATTTCAATCGTTGCGGCGCTTCGACGATAACAGTGACCTGGCTCGGGTCGACGGCCCCGACGGCAAGGCGGATTACCTGTGGGAATCCCTGCCGCTGAATACCGAGGGCTGGACCCTGCACCTGCTGCGGCGCCCACAAGTCGCCTTCGAAGACAGCCGCAACGCCGCCCTCGCCGCGGCCGGGCTATGGCTGACCCTGGTATTCCTGCTGCTGTTTCTCAACCAGCGCTGGCGCCTGGCCAAACTGCGTCAGCGCAGTCGCGAAGAACTCGAACAGCTTGTAGAAGAGCGTACCCGCGACCTGCGCACCGCCCAGGAAGGTCTGGTGCAGTCGGCCAAACTCGCTGCGCTGGGGCAGATGTCCGCCGCCCTGGCCCATGAGATCAACCAGCCGCTCACCGCCCAGCGCATGCAGCTGGCGACCTTGCGCCTGCTGCTCGACAACGGCCGCGTCGACGACGCCTACAAGGCGCTCAAGCCGGTGGATGAAATGCTCACCCGCATGGCGGCCCTCACCGGCCACCTGAAAACCTTCGCCCGCAAGAGCCCCAGCGGTTTGCGCGAACGCCTGGACCTGGCGGCGGTGGTGGATCAGTCGCTGCAACTGCTCGACACCCGGCTGCGCGACGAACAGGTCAGCACCGTGCTGCATCTGACCCGCCCGGCCTGGGTGCGTGGCGATGCGATTCGCCTGGAACAGGTGCTGATCAATCTGCTGCGCAATGCCCTCGATGCAATGCAGGACAAGCCCTGCAAACGCCTGGAAATCCGCCTCGAAGCCGACGAACAACTATGGCGCCTGAGTGTGATCGACAACGGCGGCGGTATCGCCGAAGAGAACCTGTCCAAGGTCTTCGATCCGTTCTTCACCACCAAACCGGTGGGCGATGGCCTGGGGATCGGTTTGGCCGTATCGTTTGCCATCGTTCACGAATCCGGCGGGCGCTTGAGTGCCGACAATCATGACAAAGGTGCCGTGTTCACCGTGACCTTGCCCATCGACCTGGAGGTGCATGAACCATGCTGAACTCAGTGATCGTGGTCGACGACGAAAGCAGCATCCGCAGTGCCGTCGAGCAATGGTTGAGCCTGTCGGGTTTCGAGGTACAGTTGTTCAGTCGCGCCGATGAATGCCTGGCGCAATTGCCCAGGCATTTTGCCGGGGTGATTCTCAGCGATGTGCGCATGCCCGGCATGACCGGCCTCGAACTGCTGGCCGAGGTGCAGCGCCGGGATGCCGATTTGCCGGTGATCCTGCTGACCGGTCACGGCGATGTACCGATGGCCGTCGAAGCCATGCGCGACGGCGCCTACGACTTCCTCGAAAAACCCTTCAGCCCGGAAACCCTGCTCGGCAGCCTGCGCCGCGCCCTCGACAAACGCCGGCTGGTGCTGGAAAACCGCGCGCTGCACGAACAGGCGGACAACCGCGCCAAACTGGATGCCACGCTGCTCGGCGTGTCCCGGGGTCTGCAGACCCTGCGTCGGCAAGTTTTGGACCTGGCAGCACTGCCGGTCAACGTGCTGATTCGCGGCGAAACCGGTAGCGGCAAGGAACTGGTCGCGCGTTGCCTGCACGACTTCGGGCCGCGGGCCGACAAGCCCTTTGTCGCACTCAACTGCGCGGCCATCCCCGAGCAATTGTTCGAGGCCGAGCTGTTCGGTCACGAAAGCGGCGCGTTCACCGGGGCGTCCGGCAAGCGCATCGGCAAGCTCGAATACGCCGACGGCGGCACACTGTTTCTCGATGAAATCGAAAGCATGCCGTTGGCCCAGCAGGTGAAACTGCTGCGGGTGTTGCAGGAGCAAAAGCTTGAACGGCTGGGCTCGAACCAGAGTATCCGCGTGGATTTGCGCATCATTGCCGCGACCAAGCCGGACCTGCTCGACGAAGCGCGGGCCGGACGCTTTCGCGAAGACCTGGCCTATCGCTTGAACGTCGCTGAGCTACGCCTGCCGCCCTTGCGCGAACGCCGTGAAGACATACCCCTGCTGTTTGAATCCTTTGCCCAAAACGCCGCCGAACGCCTGGGACGCAAATTTCCACCGTTGAGCGGCGCCCAGTTGAGTCATCTGCTGAGCCACGACTGGCCAGGCAACGTGCGCGAATTGGCGAATGTCGCCGAGCGTCAGGTATTGGGGCTCGGTGAACCGGAGCCCTTGGGCATCGAGCCCGGCCAGTCACTGGCGGCTCAGCAGGAGGCGTTCGAAGCGCAATGCCTGCGTGCGGCATTGACCCGGCACAAGGGCGATGTGAAAGCGGTGCTCGAAGAACTGCAACTGCCACGCCGGACCTTCAATGAAAAGATGCAGCGGCATGGGTTGAGCCGGGAGATGTTTTTGCCCGAGGCCTGATTTTTGTGGTGTCTGCCCTGGCCCCATCGCGAGCAAGCTCGCTCCCACAGTGGATCTGTATACGCCAAACATTGTGGGAGCGAGCTTGCTCGCGATGAGGCCTGTACAGGCAAAGCAACCAACAAAGCCGTAAGCAATTTTCCGCCCATCACCTGCCGCGAATAAGCGGATTTCCGCTCACCGAAACACTCTACCCCCTCTAAACCGGCCCTCTCCCCGTTGGCACAGCTCCTGCTATAGCCCTGGCAGGCTGCGTTTCATCGCGCTCCACAAAAACAATTAAATGAAGGATCCTTCAATGGATAACTCCAACTCCCTGCCGCTTGGGTCGGCTGCCGCGCCGGCCAAAGAAAGAACCACTTCCAGCCGCATCAAGTCGATCTTCAGCGGTTCCGTTGGCAACATGGTCGAGTGGTACGACTGGTACGTCTACGCCGCCTTCTCCCTGTACTTCGCCAAGACCTTCTTCCCCAAAGGCGACACCACCGCCCAACTGCTCAACACCGCCGCGATCTTCGCCGTGGGCTTCCTGATGCGTCCGATCGGTGGCTGGCTGATGGGTCTGTATGCCGACAAGGTCGGGCGCAAAAAGGCCCTGATGGCCTCGGTGTACCTGATGTGCTTTGGCTCGCTGCTGATTGCCCTGAGCCCGGGTTATGAAGTCATCGGCATCGGCGCGCCGATCCTGCTGGTGTTCGCGCGCTTGCTGCAAGGCCTGTCGGTGGGTGGCGAATACGGCACCTCCGCCACTTACCTCAGCGAGATGGCGACCAAGGAGCGTCGCGGCTTCTACTCCAGCTTCCAGTACGTGACCCTGATCTCCGGCCAGCTCATCGCTTTGGCGGTGCTGATTGTCCTGCAGAACTTCCTGACCACCGAGGAGCTCTACGCCTGGGGCTGGCGCATCCCGTTCGCCATCGGCGCGCTGTGTGCCGTGGTTGCGCTGTACCTGCGTCGTGGCATGGAAGAAACCGAGTCCTTCACCAAGAAAGAAAAAGCCAAGGAAAGCGCGATGCGCACCTTGATGCGCCACCCCAAGGAATTGATGACCGTGGTCGGCCTGACCATGGGCGGTACGTTGGCGTTCTACACCTACACCACCTACATGCAGAAATACCTGGTGAATACCGTCGGTATGAGCATTTCCGACTCCACCACCATTTCCGCTGCCACGTTGTTCCTGTTCATGTGCCTGCAACCGATCATCGGCGGGCTGTCGGATAAAATCGGTCGTCGGCCGATCCTGATTGCCTTCGGTATCCTGGGTACGCTGTTCACCGTACCGATCCTGACCACCCTGCACACCATTACGACCTGGTGGGGCGCGTTCTTCCTGATCATGGCGGCGCTGATCATCGTCAGCGGCTACACCTCGATCAACGCCGTGGTGAAAGCCGAACTGTTCCCGACCGAGATCCGCGCCCTGGGCGTGGGCCTGCCGTACGCACTGACCGTATCGATCTTCGGCGGCACCGCCGAATACATCGCGCTGTGGTTCAAGAGCATCGGCATGGAGACGGGTTACTACTGGTATGTCACCGCGTGTATTGCCGTGTCGTTGCTGGTGTACATCACCATGAAAGACACCCGCAAGCATTCGCGGATCGTCACTGACTGACAGACGTCAGGCAGTTACCGCAAGGGTGACTGCCAAGGCCCCTTCGCGAGCAGGCTCGCTCCCACAGGTTGACCGCGTACCCCAGGAGGAATGCGGTCCAATGTGGGAGCGAGCCTGCTCGCGATAGGCGCAACTCGGTCTATCAGGGCAACTGCGCCCCCTCGCGCTTGCCGAACCTGTTCTCCACAGGCTTCATGAAAAATCCGTCACCCAGGTAAAAGAGCCGATTAATCACGCGTTAATGCTCGCCGCCCAACCTTTAACGGCCTGATCGATTCATTGCGATGCGCTCACTCAGTCCTTGAAAGCGAAAAAGCCTGACGGCCTTAACATCCAATTAATCGATAGGTAGCAGGATTTAATTGCGAAAATTAATCGATATATCTGGCGTCTTGGCTTTTTTCCACTAAACGCCAACGAGACGGGAGTCACTACCATGAAGACCAAACTGATCCTTGCCCTGGCCCTTTCCGTACTGGCCGCCAACACGTTCGCCGCCGATGGCTACGACAAAACCGGCTCGGCCTCTTACGGCTCCGGCGCCAGCGCCGCCATCGAACGCAGCCACTCGGGCACCTATGCTTCTGACGGCTTCGATAAAACCGGTAGCGCGGACGCTATCGCTGCCGACGGTTTCGACAAAACCGGTAGCGCTGAAGCTATCGGCTGATCCGGCTTCAAAACCTGTAGGAGCGAGCTTGCTCGCGATGGACTCAAGCACGCCGCGTTCAGCCAGGGAACACGCGTAATCGTTAACGACCATCGCGAGCAAGCTCGCTCCTACAGGGGGTGAGGTCGGGCTGGAAATCTGCGGCGCGTGCTTGCACCATGAGCGCCTCCAGCCCGCTCCGGAAATTCTCTCCTATGCCTGACGACATCCACTTCTACGAACCCGCCAACGGCCACGGCCTGCCCCACGATCCGTTCAACGCTATCGTCGGCCCGCGCCCCATTGGCTGGATCTCTTCACAGGATGCCAAGGGCCACCTGAACCTGGCGCCCTACAGCTTCTTCAACGCCTTCAACTACATTCCGCCGATCATTGGGTTTTCCAGCGTCGGGCGCAAAGACAGCCTGAACAACATCGAACAGACCGGCGAGTTCGCCTGGAACCTGGCCACGCGGCCGCTGGCCGAGCAGATGAACCAGAGCTGCGCCATGGTCGGGCCTGAGGTCAACGAATTCGAACTGGCCGGACTGACGACCGCTGCCTCGAAGGTCATTCAGGTGCCACGGGTCGCCGAGAGCCCGGTGTCCTTCGAGTGCAAGGTCACGCAGATCATTCAGTTGCAACGGGCGGACGGCAACGTGGTGCCGAGCTGGCTGATCCTCGGCGAAGTGGTCGCCGTGCATATCGCCAAATGGCTGTTGAAGGACGGGGTATACGACACCGCCGCGGCAGAACCGATTCTGCGCGGCGGCGGGCCGGCGGATTATTTCCAGCTGGGGCCTGAGGCGTTGTTCAAGATGTACCGCCCGGGGGCGGTGAAGTGATCACCAGAGCAGGTCGGCGTCTTCTTTGACGTCCTTGAGGTGGGTCAGCTCTTTGGCTGCTGCCAGGTCGGCGTCATGGGCGGTCTTGAAGATCTGCCCTTCCAGCACTTTGTGAAAACGCGGGGCGCCGGAACCACCCAGCGCTTTGACGGCGATAGCGGCGTGGTAACCACCCTCGCCCGGTACTACAGCGGAAACAGCTTCGAAGTGTTCAAAGGCTTTACGTGCCATGTCGCGAATCCTGGCTGGTTGAGAATGCCGTCATTAAACCCTCAACCGGCCAGTTTGTGTACCGCCACTGCGGACTGACCCAGGGCCTGCGCCGCCGAGACATCCTTGAAGGTGTGGAAATCCAGACTGTTGACCACCAGCTCCTGCACCAGCTCGGCAAAAATCTCCATCGCCGGCGTGCTGAAGTACGCGGTCATGGCCTGTTGATTGCTCCAGAAACCGGACACCAGCCACAGCTCCGGATCGCATTGCGAATGCTGCAAGGCAAAGCTCAGGCAGCCTGGCGCTGCGCGGGACGGTTCGATCAGGGCGCTGAGGCGCACACCGAGTTCCTCCGAGCGCCCGGCGCGCGCTCGAACGAAGGCCATATGACTGACGGGGATCTGCGTGGACATGTTCAACCCTCCCGGGGAGTCGCGTGGCAGCCGGGGGACGGGCTGCGACAGGATCAAAGGTTAAGGGCCGCGATGCCTGTCTCGTTAGTCGATTCCTGCCGGCGCGTTGCACAATCCTGCGAAACTTCATCGCCAGCCTGTAACAAGCTGTAAAACCCTGTCACGGTTCTGCCATACGAGTTTCAAGCAAGTTCTTGCGGCACAAGGCTCTATTGGCTACACCGCCGGTCGCCCCCAGGCAGAATCAGGCAAGCATCCGGCAGGATGTGTCTACCGCTGTCGCTTGCACAAACTTATGCTCTGCACCACTCCCTTCATGCCTTGCCGAGGATGCCTCGCATGTCGTCGCTCGATCACTTTCAAGCCCCGCTGGACACCGACATGGAAAAGCAGCGCGCGGAACTGGCGGCCATCATCCGCCGCAACACCGCCGAAGATGGCAGTTATGCCACGGCCATCGGCTCGCTGTTCATGTCCCGCCACAGCCAGTCCCACGAGTTCGCCCCGGTGCTCGCGCAACCGGCGCTGTGCATCATGGCCCAGGGACGCAAGGAAGTTCAGCTGGCCAACGAATACTTCAACTACGACCCGCTGAACTACCTGGTGGTCTCGGTCTCGATGCCGCTCAGTGGACGAGTGGTGGATGTCTCGCCTGAGGAACCGATCCTGGCCTTGCGCCTGGACATCGACCCGACGGAAATCACCGCACTGATCGCTGACGCCGGCCCCCTCGGCGTGCCCACCCGGCCGACCGGGCGCGGGCTGTATGTCGAAAAACTCGACACCGCGATGCTCGACGCCGTGCTGCGCCTGGCACGGTTACTGGACACGCCAAAAGACATCGCCATGCTCGCGCCGCTGATTCGCCGGGAGATCCTCTATCGCCTGTTGCGCAGTAAACAGGGGCATCGGCTGTACGAAATCGCCATCGCCAACAGTCAGAGCCATCGCATCAGCCAGGCGATCAAATGGCTCAACGGCAATTTCGAACAGCCGTTGCGCATTGATGAATTGGCCAAGGAAGTGAACCTGAGCGTGTCGACGCTGCATCACCGCTTCAAGGCGATGACGGCGATGAGTCCGTTGCAGTATCAGAAGCAGTTGCGCCTGCAGGAAGCACGGCGGCTGATGCTCGCCGAAGGGCTGGAGGCTTCGGCGGCGGGCTATCGGGTCGGGTATGAAAGTCCGTCGCAGTTCAGCCGAGAGTACAGCCGGTTGTTCGGGGCGCCGCCGTTGCGGGATCTGGCGCGGTTGCGGTTGTCAGTCTGATCCAGAATTTGTGTTGGTTGTGCCGACCCCATCGCGAGCAAGCTCGCTCCCACAGGGTCCGGTGTACACCGATAGTGTGGGAGCGAGCTTGCTCGCGATGAGGCCAGCGAGGCCAATATCAAATCCGGATCAGGCGCCCAGTACCCGGCATGCCTCCACCGGCAAGGTCACCGACACCGGATGACCAACGCTCAGGCCAAAGCCCTGACATGGCGTGCTCAGCGCGGTAAACGACACCCCGGAACACTCCACCGTGGTCTCGATGGTCGCGCCGATATCGCGCACGAACGTCACCTTGCCCAGCAAGCGGTTGCCCGCGGTCGCCTGGGGTGCGGACAGTTGCAGGTCTTCCGGGCGAATCAGCATCTTCACCTTTTCACCGACCACGATGCTGCTGCAGATCGGTACTTGCAGCGCATCGCCGCCCGGCAAACTGACCTTGCCGTTACCCAGCACCGTGGCCGGGAAGATGTTGCCCGAGCCGATGAAGTCCGCGACGAACTCGTTGGCCGGGTGGCGATAGATCTCGATCGGCGTGCCTACCTGCTGCACCTTGTGCTCACCCAATACGACCACGATATCGGCCATGGTCATGGCCTCGCGCTGGTCGTGGGTCACCATGATGGTGGTGATGTTCAGGCGTTGTTGCAGTTGGCGGATTTCCACCTGCATCGACTCACGCAGCTTGGCATCCAGCGCTGACAGAGGTTCGTCGAGCAGGAGGATTTTCGGGTGATTGGCAATCGCCCGGGCAATCGCCACGCGCTGGCGTTGGCCGCCGGACAGCTTGGCCACCGGACGATTGATCATCGCTTGCAGCTGGATCAGTTCCAGCAATTCCACCACCCGCGCCTGCTGGTCAGCCTTGCTGACCCCGCGCAGTTTCAGCGGATAGGCGATGTTCTCCCCCACCGTCATGTGCGGGAACAGCGCCAGCGACTGGAACACCATGCCGAAATTACGCAGATGCGCCGGGGTGTGGCCGATGTCCTCACCGTCCAGGCGAATCTCGCCACCGCTCAGGGTTTCAAGGCCGGCAATCATGCGCAGCAAGGTGGTTTTGCCACAGCCCGAAGGACCGAGGAAACACACCAGTTTGCCCTCGGGCAAATGCAGGTTTACATCCTTTACCGCGCAGGCCGAGCCGTAATGTTTCTCGACGTTTTCCAGAATCAGACCAGACATAAGAATCACCTCAAGAAATCAGAACGAAACGCCACCTTCACCAACCAGCTTCTCCAGCGCCCAGATGAGGACGAAGTCGATCAGCACGATCAGCACGGCAAACGAAAATACGGTTGGGTCGAGCGAAGACACGGTGCGGCTGTACATCCAGATCGGCACGGTCATGACGTCGATGGTGTAGAGGAAATAGGTCACGGTGAATTCGTTGAACGAGACGATGAACGCCAGCAGCATGCCCGCCAGGATCCCCGACTTCATCAACGGCACCACCACATCGACAATCGCCCGCAGCGGTGAAGCACCGAGCATTTGCGCGGCCTCTTCGACTTCGCTGCCGATGGAGAGCATCGCCGCCGTGCAGTTCTTCACCACGAATGGCAACGCGAGGATCACGTGGGCAATCACCAGGCGCGAGGTGGTCATGTGGAACGGCAGGCTGTCGAACACCAGCAGCAACGCCAGGCCCAGCACCACCATCGGAAACACCAGCGGCAACGACATCAGTTGCAGCGCCACCGCCTTGCCGCGGAACTCGCAACGGGTCAGCGCGTAGGCCGCCGGCACCGCGATGATCGTGGCGAAAATCATGGTCAGGCACGACACCAGCAGGCTGGTAGACATGGCCTGGCCGAGGCTCAGGACGTCACTGGCATCCGGCGACACGAAGGTGTGCCAGGCGGCCTTGTACCATTGCAGGCTGTAGCTGCTCGGCGGGAAGTCGAGGTTCGACGCGCCGCTGAACGACATGACGATCATGGTCAGGATCGGCAGTACCGCCAGCAGCAGGATGAAGCCGGAAAGGATGCCGGCAAACTTGCCGGTCTCGCCGGGCAACAGCCCATAACGCTTTTTGGTCAGGGTGCTCATTGGGAAGCCTCCAGCATGCGCCGACGACGGCCAGTGATGTATTCGGACAAGGTCATGATCGCGAGGGTGGTGACGATCAGCACCACGCCGGCAGCGGATGCGGCGGGCCAGTTCATCAGCGGGGCGATCTGGTCATGCACCATCACCGCCAGCATCGGCACGCGCCGACCTCCGAGCAGCAAGGGCACCACGAAACTGCTGGCGTTGTAGGCGAACACCAGGGTCGCACCGGTAATGATCCCCGGCAGACTCATCGGCAATACCACCTGGCGGAACACCTGGAAGCGACTGGCGCCCAGGGTGGCGGCAGCTTCTTCGTAGCTGCGGGCGACACCGCGCATGGCGCTGGCAATCGGCAACACGGCCAGCGGGAAGGCGGTTTGCACCAAGCCCATCAACACGCCGTTCTGGTTGTACAACAGCATGATCGGGCGCTTGATCAGGCCCAGGCCCATCAGTGCCTGGTTGAGCATGCCGCCAGGGCCGAGGATCACCAGCCAGCCGTAGCTTTGCAGCAGCAGGTTGACCAGCAATGGCAGCAACACCGCCGCCAGGAAGATCCGTCGCACGAACGGCGAGGTCAGGCGCGACATGGTGTAGGCCACCGGGATCGCCAGAATCACTGCGATCACCGCGCTGATCAGCGCCAGGCGCAGGGTCAGCATCAGCGACTTGAGGTAATAGGGTTCCAGCAACTGGGCGTAACTGGCCAGGCTGAACCCGGACCATTCCGCGCCTTTGGTGCCCACGCTCATGCGCAGTACCAGCAGGCTCGCGGCAATCAAAACGCCGAGAAACAGCATCGACGGCGTGAGGAAAAGCCAGGCGCGCGCGGTCGGCGAAACACCCCGAGCGGCGCGCACGGGGGCGGCACTCAGCGGATGAGTCAGAGGTTGGTGTTCCATAGCAAAGGGTCTCGTCAATGGACAGCAGCTGACAAACACAAGCCTCAAGGTCACTTTGCCCCCTTGTGGGAGCGAGCTTGCTCGCGATGACTGCTTGTCAGTCGCCAATGATGTCGACTGACACTCCGATATCGCGAGCAAGCTCGCTCCCACAGGGGATCTTCAGTGTTTGAAGATCCTGTGTACGTCACTCGATCAGGAAGAAAAGATTTCCGTGTAACGACGAATCCATTGGTCATGCACGCTGGCCAGGAAGGCGTTGTCGTGCATGATCGCCTTCTCGGCAATCTGCTCCGGCGTGAGGATGTACGGGCTCTTGCGTGCTTCGGCGGAAATGATCGCCTTGGCGTTGACCGGGCCGTTGTAGATGTCTTCAGCCATCTTGCCCTGCACCAGCGGGTCCAGAGAGTGGTTGATGAAGGCGTAGGCCATGTCGGTATCGCCCGGACGGTTCTTCGGCATCACCGACAGCATCAGGTCGGTGTAGAAACCTTCCTTCATGCCGAATGTGGCGCCCAGGCCGTAGTTCGGATCGCGGATCTGTTTCGGGAAGAAGGCTGGCGCGTACAGGCCGCCCATGTCCAGGGAACCGGTGCGGAACAGTTCGGCGATCTGGTTCGGGTTTTCACCCAGGGTCACCACACGATCCTTCAGCTCGGCGAGCTTCTTGAAGCCAGGCTCGATGTTGTGTTCGTCACCACCGGCCAGTTTGGCGGCGATGATGATCAGGTCCATGGCCTCGGTCCAGTTCGGCGGCGGCAGGAAGATGTTCGGCGCCGCGTCGGCATCCCACAGGGAGGCGTAGCTGGTCGGGGCTTCTTTCTGGGTGCGGGTGCTGTAGACCAGGCTGTTGCACCACAGCAGGTAACCGATACCGTGGCCATTGGCGCCGGTGCGGTATTTCTCCGGTACATCGACGAGGTTGGGAATGCGGTTGAGGTCGGGTTTTTCCAGCAGGTTGGCGGCGGCCAGACCTTCGGCGCCAACGCCTGCCAGGGTGATGATGTCGTACTGCGGACGATCACCGCCGGCCTTGAGTTTGGCGACCATTTCCGAGGTACTGCCGGTGCGGTCAGCGATGACCTTGCAGCCGTACTTGTCTTCGAACGTCGCGGCGATGTTGCGCAGTGCGGCCAGGCCGGTGTCATCGGACCAGGTCAGCAGACGAAGGGTCTTGCCGGCAAAGCGTGTGTCGCTGGCATTGGCCTTGATGAACGGCATGCTCATGGCTGCCGCTGCAACCGAGGCTACGCCCACGGTCTTGATGAATTGACGTCTGTTCAGATCATGCTCGCCCATTACGGACTCCCTTTGTTTTTGTAGGTATAAGGCAGGTCGAAACTGTTGCATCCGCGCGACCGGACCAGCGTTAGCCCTCGTATTTTCGGGGGCTTGGCTGAGCCGGCAAGTTCATCCTGAGGTCGCGTAAAACACCTGACTATCGATAAAAACTCATTGAAGCCATGACGCCAGCGCATGCCTCCTTTTCCTTGTGGGAGCGAGCTTGCTCGCGATGGACGTCAACAATAATGCGGGGCATCAGACAGCCCGTGTCGTCCATGCGTCCATCGCGAGCAAGCTCGCTCCTACACAGTGCCAGGCGTCAGACGGCCCGGATCACGTGTTTGATTTCCTGGAAAGCCTGCAAGCCCCATGGCCCCAATTCGCGGCCGATGCTGCTCTGCTTGTAGCCGCCCCAGGCGGTCTGCGGGAAGATCACCTGCGGCGCGTTGATCCACACAAGCCCCGCCTGCAAAGCATTGGCAACGCGGTCAGCGGTCTGTGCATTGCGCGTCACCACACTGGCGACCAGGCCAAACTGGCTGTCGTTGGCCAGGGCAATCGCTTCGGCCTCGGAGGCGAAACGGCGCACGCAGATCACCGGGCCGAAAATCTCTTCATTCCACAACGCACTGTCGAGGGGCACGTCGGTGAACACCGTCGGCTGCAAAAAATATCCGCGCGGCAGGTCGGCCGGGCGATTGCCACCGCAAACCAGCTTGGCACCGGCACTCAAACCGCGATCGATGTGACCGAGCACGCGCTGGTATTGCGCCTGATTGACCAGCGCGCCCATTTCCACGTTCGGGTCAAACGGGTCGGCCACGCGGATGGCTTCGGCACGGGCCTTCACTCGGTTCAGGAATTCATCGGCCAGTTCATCGGCGACCAGCACGCGGCTGGTGGCAGAGCACATCTGCCCCGCGTTGAAGAAACCACCGCCACAGGCCACTTCCACCGCCAGTTCGAGATCGGCATCGGCCAGCACCAACAGCGAAGATTTGCCGCCCAGCTCCAGGCTCACGCCTTTGACGGTTTCCGCCGCCCGTTGCATGACCTGCACGCCAACGGCATTGCTGCCGGTGAACGACACCTTGGCGATGCGCGGATCTGCCGACAGCGGAGCGCCAACGGCCAGGCCGGTGCCGCACACAAGGTTAAAGACACCCGCCGGCACACCGGCATGAGCGATGATCGCGGCCAGTTCCAGTTCCGGCAGCGGCGTCACTTCCGAAGGCTTGAGCACCACGCAGCAACCGGCGGCCAGGGCTGGGGCGAGTTTCCATGCGGTGGTGACCATCGGAAAATTCCACGGCACGATCAGGCCGACCACACCGCACGGCTCGCGGCGCAGGCGAGCGCTGAAGTCGTCGGTCGGCAGCTCTACCGCGCTGTCTTGTTTGGCATCCAGGCCTTCGGCCAGACCGGCGTAATACTCGAACGTGGCGATCACGTCATCGACGTCGATCGCGGCTTCGAACTGCGGTTTGCCGTTGTTGCTCGACTGCAAGTGCATCAGTTTTTCACGGTTGGCCTGCACGCCCGTGGCGATTTTGCGCAGGATCGCACCGCGTTCGGCGCCCGTGGTTTTCGACCAGTCGGCGAATGCCTGGGTCGCTGCGTTCACGGCTTGATCAACCGCGCGTTCGTCGCCGCCATTGACGGTGGTCAACAGGGCTTCGGTCGCCGGGTTGATCACCCGCAGGTGTTCGTTGCCGGCCGACCATTGGCCGTTGATGTACAGGCCATCCAGAGTCGTCGGGAAGCTCATTTCGACACCGCCTGCATCCACTGGGTCTGGTCGATTTCAATCAGGGTCGGGCCCTGGCGATCGGTAGCCACCCGCAATGCGCCGCGCAATTGCTCGACACTGCTGACCGCTTCGGCGGCGCAACCCAATGCCTTGGCCACACCGATGAAGTCCGGGGTGTAGATATCCACGCCCACCGGCTCGATGGCGCGGTTGACCATGTATTTCTTGATCTCTTCGTAGCCCTGGTTATTCCACAGCAGCACGATGACCGGGGTGCGCGCTTCAACGGCACTGGCCAGTTCCGGCAAGGTGAACTGCAGGCCACCGTCGCCGATCAGGCACACCACCGGAGGACGCGCGCCACCTTCGATGCGGCCCCCCAGCCAGGCGCCAATCGCCGCCGGCAAGGCGTAGCCGAGGGTGCCGTAACCGGTGGACGAGTTGAACCAGCGACGCGGACGCTCCGGGTTGAACGTCAGGTTGCCGGTGTACACCGGCTGGGTCGAATCGCCGACGAACACCGCGTCCGGCAGTTCCTGCAGCACGGTTTCGAGGAAGCGGGTCTGGGCCAGGGTCGGTGCGTCCCAGGTTGCGGCCAGGTCTTCACGCAGACGGGCGGCACGTACTTGTCCCCAATCGTTGCGACGCTCGGCCAGGGATTTGTGCGACAGGGCACTGAGCAACGCCTGGGCGGCGTTGCGCGAGTCGGCCACCAGCGCCACGTGCGGCGGGTAGTTGCGTACGGTCTGGTCCGGGTCGATATCGACGCGCAGCAGCTTGCCAGGAATTTCGAAGCCACCGGCGAAGGTCACGTCGTAGTCGGTCTCGGCCAGTTCAGTGCCGATGGCCAGTACCACGTCGGCCTCGGCGACCAGCGCTCGGGTGGCGACCAGGCTCTGGGTCGAGCCGATCAGCAGCGGGTGGCCGGAAGCGAGCATGCCCTTGGCATTGATGGTCAGGGCGACCGGCGCGTCCAGCAGTTCAGCCAGCTCGGTCAGCTCGACGGCCGCGTCGATGGCGCCGCCACCGGCGAGAATCAGCGGACGCTTGGCGCCGGCCAGCAACTCGGCCATGCGCGACACGGCGCTCGGCGAAGCACCGGCGCGGTCGATATTGACCGGCAGGCTGGCGAGCAAGTCGTCGGCTTCTTCAACCAGAACATCCAGCGGAATTTCAATGTGTACCGGACGCGGACGGCCAGCCTGGAACAGTGCAAAGGCGCGAGCCAGCACACCCGGCAATTCCGACGCCGACATCAGGGTGTGGGAGAACGCCGCGACGCCGGCACACAGTGCGCCCTGGTTCGGCAGTTCATGCAGCTTGCCGCGACCGCCGCCCAACTGGCTGCGCGATTGCACGCTGGAGATCACCAGCATCGGGATCGAATCGGCGTAGGCCTGGCCCATGGCGGTGGTGATGTTGGTCATGCCAGGGCCGGTGATGATGAAGCACACACCCGGTTTGCCGCTGGTGCGGGCGTAGCCGTCGGCCATGAAGCCGGCGCCCTGTTCATGGCGCGGCGTGACGTGGTTGATGCTCGAACGGGCCAGCCCGCGATACAGCTCCACGGTGTGCACCCCTGGAATGCCGAACACCTGCTCGACCCCGTAGTTTTCGAGTAACTTGACCAATACTTCGCCGCACGTCGCCATGTCTTTGCCCTTTTTGTTCGTTTGAGACGCCGGGCGTGCGCTGTGTTTATGATGGATTCGCAGGCCCGGGAATGGCCTCATTGGAACGGGCGACAGGTAGCCGCAACAATGGATAAAAAGTCATACTAGCCATGTCCTCACGTCATACCTTGGATCCCAATGAAACGACTGCCTCCCCTGCCGGCGCTGCACACTTTTCTGATTACCGCGCAGTGCTGCAATTTCACCCGGGCCGCCGAACAGCTGCACATCACCCAGGGCGCGGTGAGTCGGCAGATCGCCGGGCTGGAAGATCATCTGGGTTATGAACTGTTCATCCGCCTGGCCCGAGGCCTGGACCTGACAGCCGAGGGACGGGAATGGCTGCCACGGGTCCAGCAGATTTTCGGCCTGATCGACGAGGCCGTTGAACAGATCGGCGAGAAGCGTGAAACCCTGCAACTCAAGGCACCGACCTGCGTGATGCGCTGGTTGCTGCCGCGTCTGTTGCAATGGCAAAGGGAACGCCCGGACGTGCCGGTGGAACTGACCACCACGGTCAAGCACGGGGTGGATTTTCATCGCGAGCAGTTCGATGCGGCGGTGATGTACGGCGCACCGCCGGATGATTCATTGATGTCGCAAAAACTCTTCGACGAACAACTCACGCCGGTGTGTTCCAGACCGATGCTCGAAGGCCCTATGCCCCTGCAAAATCCGGCCGATCTGCAACAACACCTGTTGCTGCATCCGACCCGCGATGAACGGGACTGGAAGGCCTGGTTGAAAGCCGCGAATGTGCATTTGACCAATGTCGGCAAGGGCCAGCACTTCGAAACACTGGACCTGGCGATGTCGATGGCGTCCCAGGGAACGGGTGTGGCGATTGGCGACTGGTCGCTGATCGGCGATGACCTGAACGCCGGGCGGCTGGTCATGCCATTCGATTTGAAGGTGACAACGGGGCTGGCGTATTACCTGGTGTTCCCGGAAAAACCCGGGCCTTCGCCGAAGTTGCGTGAATTGATGGGGTGGTTGGTGGAGCAGGCGCAATCGCGGTAAAACCGCAAAATCCTGGTGCACCACCCTGTGGGAGCGAGCTTGAACTGGTCAAGTAATCCCGGACACCGGTTACGGTGTTTATGCCGCTTTTTGCTCCATG